>JAFZXE010000001.1 GCA_017616895.1 Bacteroidales bacterium | reverse complement strand
ATTGAAAGGGCGCTTCGCTGCTTTCTTTTTGTTGCGATTGTTTATTAAACATCGAAAAACTCGAAAAACTCGAACGGGGTTTTTGATTGCGAAAATCTGCGAAAAGGGCGAAAAGGGGCGAAAACTGTTTCTTGCTTCGCTCGAAACCTTGTCGGGGTGGGATTTAACATCGAAAGACACGAAAAGGACGAAAAGGTGTTTGGGGGCTTGCTTGGGCGAAAATGGCGAAAATTGAAAGGGCGCTTCGCTGCTTTCTTTTTGTTGCGATTGTTTATTAAACATCGAAAAACTCGAAAAACTCGAACGGGGGTTTTGATTGCGAAATTTTGCGAAAATGGCGAAAGGGATGCGAAAATCGTTTCTTGCTTCGCTCGAAACCTTGCTTGGGTTTGTTTTTACATCTAAAGACACGAAAAGGACGAAAAGGTGTTTGGGAGCTTGCTTGGGCGAAAATTACGAAAACTGAAAGGCGCTTCGCTTGTTCTTTTGTTACGATGTTTTTTTTAACATCGAAAGACACGAAAGACACGAAAGGGGTTTTGATTGCGAAATTTTGCGGAAATGGCGAAAAGGTTGCGAAAATTGAAAGGGCGCTTCGCTGTTTCTTCCTGCTGACTGCTGATTGCTACTTGTAAATCAGCTGGCTGAAGTTGTCGGGGGTGAGGCGGGAGGCGGCGGCAAGGAGGTCGTCGGGGGTGAGGGCAAGGATGTCGCGGGCCATCTCGTCGATGGTATCGACTCGGTCGTAGTTGAGGTAGGCTTTGCCGATGGATTGCATCTCGTTGAGGGAGGAGTCGTTGTTGATGGCCATCTGCCCTATGTACTGCCGCTGTGCGGCTCGTAACTGGTTGGGGGTGAGGGGCTCGGTGGCAAGGCGGTGGAGCTCGCGAAAGATGAGGTCGCGTGCTCTGTCGGCAGCGCCGTGGTCAACGCCGGCATAGATGTAGAAAAGGCCTGTATCGGTAAATGGTACGTACTGTGACTCAATGGTGTAGCAGAAGCCGTATTTCTCGCGCACAGCCACATTAAGACGTGAGTTCATGGCGGGGCCTCCTATGAGGTTGTTGAGGAGGGAGAAGGCGACCTTGCGCTCGTCGAAGAGGTCGGGTGCCAGACAGCCTAAAAGCATGTGGGTCTGGTGGGTGTGGCGATTAAGAGTTTTATGGAAGATGTTGATAGGTGGATATGTTTTTCTTAGTTTTAAGCTGGAAGTTTTAAGTTTTAAGTGGTCAGAAGATTGTTGGGGTAATTTTGAATTATCGAGGAGAGATCCCTTGTCACAGAAATGGCGGTCGGCTAGGCGGATTAGTTTTTCGAAGTCTATATTGGCGACTACGGTGAGGACCATGCGGTCGGGGGTGTAGTTGCGAACAAGGAAATCACGCAAGAACTCGGGGGTGAAGGCTTTGACGTTCTTCTTGGTTCCTAGTATGTTATGCGCCAGCGGATGACCTTCGAAGAAATACTCTTCGAACTCGTCGTAGATGAGGTCGGCTGGCTGGTCGCGGTAGCTGTTAATTTCTTCGATGACGACGTCTTTCTCGTTCTCTATCTCGTGCAAGGGGAACTGGGAATTGAAAAGGACGTCGCTGAAAAGCTCGATGCAACGGGGCAAGTGCTCAACGAGTGAAGAGGCATAGATGCAGGTCTCCTCCTTGGTGGTGAAGGCGTTGAGCTCGCCACCTACCCCATCGATGCGGTTGAGGATATGGTAGGCGCGGCGATGGGTGGTGCCTTTGAAGATGGAGTGTTCTATGAAGTGTGCAACTCCCTCTTCGGGTCCTTGCTCGTGGCGCGAGCCGACGCCGATATAGACGCCTGAATAGGCTACGGGTGAGTCGGTTCGGCGGAAGACGATACGGAGACCGTTGGGGAGGGTATGGTAGAGGTACATCGATAATTTAGAATTTTGAATTTTGAGTTGTTGTGTTGATATGTGGATAGGTTGATATATTTTGAGTGAATTGTGAATAGTGAATAGTGAATTGACAAATGGAGGGTGTTATTGCGTTAGTGCGTTAATGCGTTAATGTGTTATTGTGTTATTGTGTTAGTGCGTTAGTGGTTTGGGGATTGGTTGGAGGATTGCGTTATTGCTTTCTAGTTTTTTTAACATCGAAAAACTCGAAAAGGACTAAAAAACACTAAAAGATTTTTGGCTGTTGCTTTGGCGAAAATTACGAAAACTGAAAGGCGCTTCGCTGTTTCTTTTGTTACGATGTTTTTTTTAACATCGAAAGACACGAAAGACACGAAAGGGGTTTTGATTGCGAAATTTTGCGGAAAAGGCGAAAAGGATGCGAAAACTATTTTACATCGAAAGACTCTATTGGGTTATTAGTGAATTATCATTTTAAGTTTAGGGTTTCAAGTTCATTGACTACCAATCACTCACTGCTGACTGCTGTGCTCTTATCCGCCGTGTGCGGGCACGCACCTGATTGCTGACTTGTCAGGGAGAGGTAGAGGGCGGCGAAGAGGGCGCCGGCGCAGGTTTGGAGAGTGTCTTCGGTTAGGCAGGACAGGAGGACTATGGTGAGGCAGGCGACGAAGAGGGGCTTGCGCCAGAGGCGGCGACGGATTATTGCCCACAGCAGGCATGCCAGAATGAGTGCTGAGGCTATGGCGCCGAAGGTCATTAGGAGTGCGAGATACTGGTTATGGGGGTTCTTATGAGTGCCGGCGAGGGGCGAATGGTCGGCGGCTAGCTGACGGTCGAGTGCGGACTCAACGCTGCCGATGCCCACACCGTAGAGCCAGTGGTCGCATACAACGCTCCACGAGGCCCGCCAGAGTTCAAACCGCTGGAGCATAGTGAAGCCACAGACGGTGCGGTAACAGCGGTAGTTCTCGTACTCGAAAAGCATGACATAAACCATACGCCGGAGGCTGGCTTTCTGCGAATAGACAGGGTTAGCGATACCTTGCTCGATGGCAACTATGTCGGACGGCGCAAGGGAAGCTACGCCAACGCTGTCCTTGGTGAGCCCCATAGCGTTGAGGTAGCGCACCAGAGCGGGAAGGACGGTGTAGCCGACTGGGGTTATAGAATCGACAGGCACGGAGCTGACCTTGGGCCATTCTGCTCGCAGCTCGGGTTCGCAAACGAAGTCGTTGACATAACGGCCACACTCAACCAAACCGTCGTGGGCAAAGGTGTAGGGATTGCCGTTGCGGGTAAGGCGTGAGCGGTCAACGGTGTCTAGACGGGGGGTGTAGTAGTCGTTGACATAATAGGTCACAAGGCCCGCAAAGGAGGTCACAGAAACCACCGCAGCTATGAGCAAGAACCACCGCAGCGGACGAGTTTGCAGACGCCGCCAGAAGAAGAGTATGGATAGGAGTGCAGTGAAAATCAATATAAAGAGACCTGTATAGGATTGCAACAGGAAGAGATAGAACAAAAACCACAGGGCAAGAAGTAACGACAGGGTGGAGAGGATAGGCGCGGAGAGTATCGTGTGACGGTCGAAGGCTTTGAGGAGGAAGAAAAGGAGCAGGCAGATGGCGAAGACGAGGTTGAGGGAGAAGCGGATATGGGAGATGAAGGGCACTATCTGCCGATAAGGGAGGTCGGGGATGGTGAGCCAGCGGACAAAGCCGATGACGGATACGACGAAAAGGGTGCCAACATAACCTGTGACGACGATTCGCCACTGGATGGGAGTGAGGGGCTTGGAGGTAAGCACCACAAGTGGCACGACAAGTATTGGAAGCACCTGACGCAGGGCGTCGAGGCCTCGCGGGAGATCGCTTGTCCATGCAAGCGACACGGCCGAGAGGAGGAAGTAGAGTATGGCCAGATGGAGGAGTCCGTTGGTCTTGAAGTCGGCAAACTTGCGATGGAAACCACGCTCGAAAACCCAGTTGACGAGGAGGAGCGTCCATGCGAGGTTCATCATGAAATTGGAACAGACGGCACTGCCCGCAAGGAGGGTAAGGAAGAGGATGTATAGGATGCGGAAGAACAAGGCTTTAGTTATTGCGTTATTGTGTTAGTGTGTTAGTGCGGTAGTGGGTTAATGCGTTATTGCGTTAATGCGTTAGTGTGCTATTGCGTTAGTGCGTTATTGCGTTAGTGGGTTAGTGTGAATAGTGATTAGTGAATAGTGAATTGACAAATGTATTTGCTGACGACTAATTGCTAACTGCTGGCCAATGTTGATATGTTGATAGGTTTTCTGTTGATAAGACTTATAGGTCTTATGAGTCTTATGGGTCTTATAGGTCTTATGGGTCTTATAGGTCTTATGAGTCTTATAGGTCTTATAGGTCTTATGAGTCTTATAGGTCTTATAGGTCTTATGAGTCTTATAGGTCTTATAAGTCGTATAAGTCGTATAGGTTGCGCACTGACTACTAATCACTCGTCACTTCTTCAGGATTTTGGTGTATTGGGCTTTGTCGGAGAGGATTTCGACGGCTTTGAGGACGTCTTTGTCGTGGATGAGGGAACCTTCTACCCTACCCTTCTGATAGTAGTAGCGCGAGAGGATTTCGCTCTTGAGCATCTCGCTTATTTCCTCGCGGTATTTGGTGAGGTCGCGGTTCTTGTCGGTCTTGAGCTTGGCCTCCAGTGCAGCGATGTCGGATTCTACCTCATCGTAGTATTTTTCCTCCTTGGCAATGGTCTTGAGGTCGTCGAGGTACTTCTCGGTGGATGTGGAATAGTTGTATTCCTTGTCGGACAGGTAACGGCGGAAGTCGTCGTAGATTTCGTCGGTTATCTCGAACTGAGACGGAGGTGCTATGGTAGGATGCTGCTTGACAAACTGGGTGGCATAGTTGAAGATGAGGAATTTCTGGACCAGAGCCACAGAGAGTGCGGACATGTACTCCTGTTCGACCTCGACATCAGGTTCGATGCCGAAACCGTCATAGACGGTGCGTCCGTTGCGGGTTTTGAAGGCTGTCTTGAGCGAGTCGGGCACCCGCATAGCTCGTCCGTTCTCGTCGCGGTGGGAGTAGTCAAGCGCCTGTATGCAACGACCCGAGGGGATGTAGTACTTGGAAACGGTGACCTTCATCTGGGTGTTATAGGTCATCGGGAGTATGTTCTGCACCAGACCTTTGCCGTAGGAGCGGCTGCCGATGATGACGGCGCGGTCGAAGTCCTGGAGGCTGCCGCTGACAATCTCGGAAGCGGAGGCGCTGTAGCCGTCGATAAGGACGGCAAGCGGTATGTCGAGGTCATCAGGTGCGTTGCGGGTGTAGCTCTTGACATTCTTGGTGGCGAGTTTGCCTTTGGTTTCGACCACCAATTCGCCGCGTTTGACGAACATGCCGACAATCTCGACCGCCTCGTTCATCAATCCGCCGCCGTTGCCACGGAGGTCGATGATTAGGCCAGGCATATCTGGACGCTGCTTCTTCAGCTGTTTGAACGCCTCACGCACGTTCTTGCCGGCATCCTGGGTAAACTCGCTGAGTTTGATGTAGCCGATGCCCGACGGGAGGATGCCGCTGTATGGCACGTTGGGAAGCTTAATTTCCTGACGTGTGAGAGTGCAGTCGAAGGTGCGACCGTCACGCATAAGTTTTAGTTTGACGTCGGTACCCGACTGACCACGCATGGCGCTGGAGACGTCGGAAGTGGTCTTGCCATCGGTTGAGGTGCCGTTAACCTCGAGTATGCGGTCGCCAGCCTTGAGACCAGCCTTGTCGGCAGGAAGGCCCTCGTAAGGCTCAGCCACATAGATATGTCCGTCCTGCTGGTGGATGAGCGCACCCACGCCGCCGTATTCGCCGAGGAGTTGGAGCTTCACGTCCTCCATGTCGCTTTCGGCGTAGAAGTTGGTGTAGGGGTCGAGCGAGGCCAGCATGGCGTCGATGGCGGTCTTCATAAGTTTGCCGGGATCGACGTCGTCAACATAGTTGAGGTGGACGTTCTTATAGACGTTGGAGAAAATCTCGAGGTTCTTGGAAATCTCGAACCCTTTGTCCTGCGCATAGCCGAAGGTACAAAGGGAAAGGGCGAGTATGAATACAAGCTTTTTCATAGGTTGAGAATATTCGGATTAATCGTCGTCGATGAATTTTCGCAGCGATATCTCGTCGGGCGAGACAAACCAGACGATGTCGCCGTTTTGGAACACCGTAGAGGCAGGAGGGTTGACGATGTAGTCGGTGTCGCGCTGAATGGCGATAATCATGCCGTGGTGACGCTGCTGGAAGTCGGAATGAGAGAGCGTCTTGCCGACAAGCGGGCCGGTGTCAACCACCACATAGCGGTAGATGTTGAGCTCGTTGTCGGAGTGGTCGCGGATGAGTATCGAGGGTTCGACCTCGAGGTCGGAACGGAAGCGAGAAATCTGCTCCTCTGTGCCGATTACGGTGAGGCGGTCGAGCGGCATGACGACGGTCTCCTTGGGCGGGAGGTCAATGACACGCTCGCCACGCTCGATGGAGACTACGTTGACACCGTAGTTCTGGCGGAAGCCCGATTCGAGAAGGGTCACGCCGACATATTTGGAGAACTGTGTAACGCCGACACGCTCCATAGAGAACTGGTGCTCCATGGAAGGAGGTATCTTGAACGAAGTCTGCGCCTGACGAGAGTTGAAGTTAGTCAGGAAACGAGTTTCGATATGTTTGTAAAAGCCGTTGACCTTGCCCGAGAATCGTACTACGATGAACATGAAGATGGCCAGGACGAGTATGATGCCGAAGGCTAGCGAGATGTAGCGTCCGATGGCGATACCGAGAAGCAAGATGACAAGGAAGTAGCGCAAGAGTATGACCGGGACGACGACAGCCTGGCTGTAACGGTATTCCTCGAGGAGGTCCTTGACCTTCTGTCGGTTGAGGTTCTTGAGCGCCAGCGCCCAAAGGAACGGAGCCATGACTGAGATGGTGACAGCCAAACCTACGAGGTTGCCCCAGATAGAAGGCATGCCCTCGGAGGTGACAAAAATCTTGTTGAGCAACGGCTTCAGCAGCAGCATGGAGAGCAACAGCAGAGCGACGCTTATGACACCGTAGATAACTATGGACGAGAACTGTTTTTTCATGAACTGACGCACCGAAAGCCCCGGCTCGGAGCTCTTCGACTGCGACGCATAACGCTCCAATCCCTCACGCCAACGGAGAGGAAGTCGAGGCCAAAGAAACTCATAGGCGGGCAGGCCTGCCTTTATCATATAGGGAGTGACGAAGGTCGTGATGATGGAGACCGAAACTATTATCGGGTAGAGCTCGCCGCGTATGACACCGTAGGAGAGGCCGAGACCAGCGATGATGAAGGAAAACTCACCGATTTGGCAGAAGCAGAAGCCACTCTGCATGGCGGTCCTGAGCGGACGACCCGAGAGGACGACACCCAAAGTAGCCGAAAGTGACTTGAAGAGCACCACTGTGAGGGCTATAACCAGCACGGGAAGCCAGTACTTGGCCAGCACCGCAGGGTCAACCAGCATGCCGACACTGACGAAGAACACCGCGCCGAAGAGGTTCTTTATAGGGGTGACGACGCGATGGATGACGTCGGCCTCGATAGTCTCAGCAAGGATAGCTCCCATCACAAACGCGCCGAGAGCCGTGGAGAAACCTGCGGCATCGGCCAGCACAACCATACCGAAGCACAACCCTACCGCTACGATGCAGAGGATTTCTTCGGTCATGAAACGGCGCATCCAACGGAGGAATGTCGGGATGAGGAAGATGCCGAAGGTGAACCAGACAATAAGGAAAAAGCCCAGCATGAGCATCTTCATGCCGAGTTGTCCGCCGTCAAAGGTCTTGCTGACGGAGAGTGTGCCGAGTATAACAAGCAGCAGCACGGCGATAAGGTCTTCGACGACGAGTACGCCTGTAACCGTCGAGGTGAACTTCTGCTGTTTGAGTTTGAGGTCGTCGAAAGACTTGATGATGATAGTTGTTGACGAGATGGAGAGCATACAGCCGAGGAAGACGCCCTCCATGGTGGAAAATCCGAGGATGCGACCCACAACGTTGCCTATGAGGAACATCAGCGCCAACTCGGTGAAGGCTGTTATGGCACCCGTGCCGCCCACTTTCTTCAGTTTCTTGATACTGAACTCAAGGCCGAGGGCGAACATAAGGAACACTATACCTATCTCGCTCCAGAGAGTGAGGTTCTCGTCGCCTTTGATGATGGGGAACCAAGGGAAGTGAGGGCCGATGAAGAAACCTGCCACGATGTAGCCGAGCACGAGAGGCTGCTTGAGCCACTTGAATATGACGGTGATGACACCAGCGGTAACGAGGATGAGGGCAAGTTCGCGAAAAAGGGGGTTCAATTCGGCCATACAGAAATAATAAACGACAAAACTAGCTGTTTATTATATATCGTACGCGCAAAGCGAAACAAGGACGTATATTAGTTAGTGATTCGCCACGTTTGTTTGAGAATAATAATAACTGCAGCAGGCTTCGGATGAAGCCTGCTGCAACATTGTCATGTTGATTGATTAGTCTTCGAACTCGATAGTAGCTTCGAGACCGCAGCACTGGATAGTTATAAAACCAGCATTACCAACATTTGTACCATCATGTGAAATGGCCGTTATTCGTGCAAAACCATCGCCTTCCCTGCCTACCATTGTGCCGTTTGACGGGTCTGGCATTGATAGATCCCCGGAAATTGTTTGTGCATCGGAAAGGTAATTGTCTGAGTTCAATAAACATCCGCTCGGATAGTTTGCAGAAGTCTCTGTGGTGTAGATATACCCCGACCCACCGCCACCTGGAGTGCCTGCGGAACCTCCATACCATCCGCCGCCACCACCACAATGCCATGCAGGTATTCCACTACCTAGTCCGTTGGGATTGTAACTACCTCCTTGTCCGAATGTTCCTGGACCTGGATTGGACGTACTACTACTGGTACCGCCACTGGTTTGTGTGCCGCCATTTTGAGTACCCGTATTTCCTATGCCATTTCCACCATTTACACCTCCTCCAACTCCTCCTATGATACCAGAAGAAGTATAAACAAAAGACCCACCGCCACCACCTGCGACAATCACCCTATTATACAAGGAATTACCGCCAACACGAATATCTGTGGCGCCACCACCGCTTCCCCTAATATAACTCTCTGTTGTCTGGTATGACGCTCCACCGCCATTGAAACCGCCCTCCAACGATTGATTAGTTGTAACCGAATTGCTGGTTTTGTTTCCACGCCCCTCTCCACCCACATAGACATAAAGAGTGCTGACACCATGCAGAGTCATTGTGCCAACAGAATACCCGCCTTTTGCACCTGGATAACTGGGGCCTCCACTTCCACCTTGTGCTCCCCACACTTCCATCTTGACTTCAACTGCACCAATGGGCACGGTATATGTTTGTACAGCACCTGTATAGAGGAAGTCGGTAACGACCTCATTATTCGCAGTATGGCTCTCCAAACGACAATATATCTGTGTCCCGTTTGTTGCATTATTATACGAGAGTGTGTTGTTGTTCGGCCCAGACACACCTGTGGTTATCTCCGTTGTGCAGGAGGAGTTTGTGTACCAGTGAAACTCGTATCCAGCTGGCACGCCCGACACATTGGCGACCAGCGTTGCACTGCCATCACCGCACGCTGGCAATGGATCATCTGTTTGTGTAATTGTAGGTGTCGGGACCACAATATCCACTACACATGTGGTATTTTCCGCACAATAGATGCCATCTTCGGCACAAGTATAGGTGATGGTTGTCGTCCCTATGTTCAAAGCGCTTACAAGTCCACTTGCACTTACTGTGGCAACGTCCGGATTACTAGACTGCCATGAAATGTCACCACCTCCTACGGTCACACTGCCGTTAAGTTGCACGGTATTTCCATAAGTTAGCTCTATCGGACAGCTGTTGGTGATTTGTACAGCCCCGTCGCGGTGTGTGCAGCATTCCTCGGCAGTGATTACCGCTTTCCAGCCAGCATACTGAACACTGCCGTCGGACGACCAACTGATATCGATAGTTCCGCCCTCGGTGCTACAGACAAATTCTGTGCCAGGGGTTATATCGCTGTATGAATATGCTCCGTCGTTGTCTGTCCCAGAAATGGTCAATACATCAGGGTTTTCTGTGTAGAAATCCATGAATTTTATGTGCACATAGCCTGAGGATGTGAAAGAGCAATTGAAACTTTCGTTGTTGTTTTCATAAATGTTGTCGGGACCGCCGCTGTCATAGAAACAGTAGCTTTTGCCGCACTCGATGGTCTTGGTCTGCCTGTGGATGTCGTCGATATTCCATGCGCCGTCGCTGCAGGATACGGTGATGTCGCAGGTCGCAACGGCTCGACAATAAGGATTCGATGCCGAAATAAAAGCCATGATTGAGACTGTTCCGACGCCAACGCATGTCACGTTGCCGCTGTTGTCAACCGTTGCAACCGCCTCGTTGCTGCTCTGCCACGTCACCGTGCCGCCGCCAGCGGATGCCTGCGCGTGAAGGGTGAAGGAGCTGCCGTGATACACCGAACCTGTCGGGCAGTCGGTAATCGACAGTGTGCGCGCCGGGGTGCAGCAGTCAGGTCCAGTAATCCTGGCTTTCCAGCCACCGTATGTGTTTGAACCGTCGGAATTCCACACAACAGTCATTACACCGCTTGTGGCAGTCATCGGTGATGGTAAACTGCTTACGCCGTAGCCGTTGAATAACTGTGTGCCATCAATCGTTCCATCATAAATATACAGGTAATCATAGTAAGACTCGGTGTTGTAGTCGCTAAATGTAATGGTAATATCACCAGCAGCGATGAATGTAGCGGTATAGCACTCATTATCAGAGTAGCTACCAGATTCTCCACCGCTATCGTAGAAGCAGTACGCGGTACCACACTCTATTATTTGAGTCAAGTCTTGGTTGAGAACAATAGTCTCGTCGCAGGTGGTCGGGGTAACGTTGCCATCGCTTACAAAGATGCAGACATCGTCAATACCGACACCATAGCCATATTTGTCTGTATGTTTGAAACCAATCTGGCAGTTTGCGGCAAGAGCTCCTGCGGGGAGGTCGATAGTCATTTCTGTCCAAGACGAGTGCGCAGCCGTGATATTATTCCCAATTTGAACCCATGTACCGCTGGCACCTATTCTGTAATATATTGTAAGATAGTCAATATCGCCGCCCCAACTTTTATTGATATACCAAAACGATAGAGTGGCTGAAGATGCTGCACTGAAATCCATCATAGGACTTATCAAGTAGGTTTCATTGCCAGTTGATGAGTGTGTAATCAAAGCGTTGTACGATCCGTCATGCGCTCCGGTTGAAGGGTAATAGTCACCTGTACCCACAGTCCAAGTGCCAGGCCCAGATGTGGTCCATCCCGAAGGCATTGCCCCATCTTCAAATCCCGTACAAGCCTCCTCAGAAGTTATGCAAACATAGTCGATACCCACACCATAGCCGTAATGGTCCGTAAATTTGAATGCAAACTGATAGTTTGCGTCAAGACCGGTTAATTCGACAATCTGCTCTGTCCATGTAGAATGGGCGGTAGAAGTGCTAAACAGCTCTGTCCATGCTCCACCATTCACCCTATAATAAACGCCAAGTTCGTCAATGTCCCCACCCCAACTACGGTTGACATACCAGAAGGAGAGGGTGGCAGAACGCGCACTGCTAAAGTCCATGGCAGGGCTTATCAGATATGTTTCAGTTCCGGATGTCCCATGTGTGATTCGGGCATTGTATGACCCATCCTGAGCCCCTGTCGCAGTTGAATAATCACCCGTACCCACATTCCATGATCCTGCGCCAGACGTGGTCCATCCAGAGGGTATTGAACCTCCCTCGAAACTCTCGCACCCATTGGATTCAACTGGCTCTGGGGTAAATATACATACATCGTCAATGCCAACACCATAGCCATATTTGTCCTTCATTTTGAACGCTATTTGATAGTTGGCAGCAAGACCTGGAAGTTCAATAATCTGCTCCGACCATACGGCATGAGTTGCGGTCGTGTAAAATATTTCAGTCCATGCACCTCCGTTCACACGATAGTAAACCCCAAGTTCATCAATATCCCCAGCCCAACTTCTATTTACAAGCCAAAACGAGAGGTTGAGTGAACTTGCATTGCTGAAATCCATAACCGGGCTTATCAAATATGTTTCATTGTTAGTGGTTCCATGTGTTATCTTGGCATTGTATGTGCCGCCATGAGCTCCTGTTCCAGTTGTATAGTCACCAGTACCCACAGTCCACGTGCCCGGTCCGGATGTTGTCCACCCCGCAGGCATTGATCCACTTTCGAAATCCTCACAATCGTTTATCAAATAAGTGAAAGTAACCTTTGGCAGGAAGTTGGTTTGGGTGTAACTAACGCTTGCGAGGGATGAACTATTGGAGCCGTATGCAGAAGCACCCGTGGTGTTGCCTGTTGTACCATACCAATAAGCGAAATTATAATTACCATCATCATCATTGTACACTCCGATTAGAATGTTTCCTCCATTATATGTGTAATTTGTAGAGAAATCTATCGTGTACGGATCGCTACCGCTTGGCAAAGGCAACTGTCCGTCGAAAACAATGGTTGCACCGTCCATCCCGCTATAGCTGCCGCCAAGTGAGGTTGATGCTACTTCTTTCAGGAAAACCTTCTGGTTTGTACCCCCCCAGCCATTGCCTGTGGTGAAATTTCTTGGATAGAATGTCATGGAAGTAATTATGCTCCCGGCAGGCATATCAACCAACAATGTGTATGGATAGATACATTCACTTTTTGTAAAGTCATCAAACCACCCGCCATACATTGGAATATAACTACTTGTTGAGGTTCCGTCGTTTACTGTAAGGGACATTTGACCTTGGACGGTTGTCGCGGTGATGGCCAACAAAACCGCTATTGCGAATGTTCGAATGATGGTAATTGTCGAGTTAAATATCCCCGATAGATATTGTCGCACCAGGTCGCGTGTGTGGACGTGGACTTGTTTCATCGAGGCATTGAATTTGTCAGTTTGGTTTGCGATGAGGTAAAGACAATTTTGGATTGTGAATAGTCTTTTTTGAGGGGATAACGGAAGTCTATTGGGAGTTTGTTCGGAGTTGATTGGGAGTTTGCAGCATGGCGAAACGGAAGACATGCTGGCTCTGTGCGCCTGCATGTTATAACCTGCGTGGTTTTTCTGGGAGGTTGTACTAAAAATGTACTGCGGCTCGGCGCAGTGGGCGTTTTTTGGGGTCATGGTTGTGTACGTTATACGCTGACAAAAGTACGAAGATTTCTGGAGAAATCCAAACTTTCTCTTTTTTTTATCTGAGTGTCAGCGGTATTACGTATAAACAGGAGTGGTATAAAGGTTTAGAAATCATGGGGGTAGTGTGTGGGGGGGGAAAAACGGTTCAAACTGGGAATTCTATGTGGTAATTATTTGGTGGAGAGGTCGATGTAGATTGGGAGGTGGTCGCTGAAACCGCCTTGGTAGTTGGGACCGCTGTAGGTGCGGAAGGGGCGGACCGAGTTGGATCGGGGATTGGGTTTGACGAGGAAGTCGGAACGGAAGATTTGAGCCGAGGGTTGCTGATATTTGGAGCAGGCGGGAAAACGGACAAGAAACTGGTCGAAGAAAGACCAGCGGTCGGCGTAGGAGCACGAACCGTCACCTTCGGCGAAGGCATACATAAGGCCCACAAGCCCTTCGGGATTGGATGGGAGTGAATCATCGGGATAAGCCTCGGGCAACAGGTTGTCGGGAAAGCCGAAAGACGAGCAGAAGCCTGGCTCGCGCGGGTCGGCATTATAGTCGCCCATGACGACCAACGGAAGGCAGGGATGGCTGACGGCTAGCGAGTCGGCCAACGCGCGGATGCGGCGTGCTATGCGTGCGCGGTGATGGTCGGCGAGTGCGGCTCCCAGCTTAGAGGGGAGATGACAGACAAGGAGGAAAAGGCTGTCGCCAGAAGAGGTGGTACCTCCAACCAGAAGGAGGTCTCGAGAATACCACCGCGTGGCTGTGTCAGAAACCGATATAGCCGACGAGTAGAAGGGACGGAAGAGATTGCGGCGGTAGAGAAGCGCACAGTCGATGCCGCGAGGGTCGGGCGAGTCGAAATGAATGAAATCATAGCCGAACTTGCGCAGCGGGGTGGCGAGGCAAAGCTGGGAAAGCACGTAGGAGTTCTCGACCTCGGCGAGGCCGACGACCATCGGCGCGTCGAGTGCCACAAGGGTCTTATAGATGTTGTTGCACTTGAGGTTGAAACGACTGGACGTCCAGTGGTTTGTTCCTTGCGGGGTGAAGGCGTCGTCGTTGGTCAAGGAGTCGTTGCTGGTGTCGAAGAAGTTTTCGACATTCCAAAAAACAATCCTCTGCGGCTGCGCCTGCCCTACGAGAAACGTGAAGAGCAGCGGCAGGAGGGGCAGCAATAGTTTTATATGGGATTGGGTTATTGCGTTAATGTGTTATTGCGTTAGTGCGTTAATGCGTTAGTGGGTTAGTGTGTGGGGGGGGGGGTTAGAGGACTTCTTCAAGAAGCCACATACGGGTGCCGTTGGAGCCTTTGAGCAGCACGGAAGCCCCAGAGATGGGGTTCTGCGCGAAATAGTCTTTTGCTTTGAGGCTGTCGGCAAACCAGAGGACAGCAGGGTCGGAGGCGGTAAAGGCGAATTCCTCACCGATAAGGACCGTCTGGCTGAAGTGGCAAGACTTGACGAGATCGAAGATGCGACGGTGTTCGGCATCGGACTCGGTGCCCAATTCACGCATTCCACCGAGCATGACAACCTTGTGGTCAGTATGCATGTCGGCGAAGCTGCGGACAGCGGCTTCCATGCTGGTGGGGTTGGCGTTGTAACAGTCGAGCAGGAGTTGGTTATGGGCAGTGGATTTAAGCTGGGAACGGTTGTTGGAGGGGTTATACTGCTCAAGGGCCTGTTTTATGTCGAAAAGTTCGACCTTGAAGAAGCGTCCTACAGCGAGTGCGGCGAGTGCGTTGGCGAAATTATAGCCGCCGAAGAGGTGTGTGGTGATGTTGTAGATCTGGTCGCCGAGCTCGGTATAAAACGAGAGGTAGGGGTTAGAGCCAAGATAGGTGGCAGTGGCTATTGCCTGACTGCCTGACTGTTTGATTGCCTCGGTATTGGTGCTGCCGTAGAGGAGAACGGAAGCATCGTGGCATTTCTTCGCTTCGGCAAGGAGAATGTCGTTATCGGCGTTGACGAATATTGTTCCCTTGCGGGAATCGAGGAAACGGTAGAGTTCGGTCTTGGTGCGGACAACGCCCTCGAAACTGCCGAAACCCTCGAGGTGAGCCTTGCCCACGCTGGTGATAAGCCCGAAGTCAGGTTGAGCGATATTGCAGAGGAAGTCAATCTCGCCCGGGTGGTTGGCACCCATCTCAACCACTGCGACCTCACAGTCGGCAGGGATGGAGAGAAGTGTGAGCGGCACGCCAAGGTGGTTGTTGAAGTTGCCAGCGGTTGCGTGCACACGATAGCGACGGCTGAGCACGGCGGAAAGCAGCTCTTTGGTGGTGGTCTTGCCGTTGGTGCCGGTTATGCCTATAACGGGTATGGATAGATGCTCACGATGGTGGCGAGCCAAGAGTTGCAACGTAGCAAGCACATCATCGACCACGAGACACTGCGGATTGCCAGAATATTGTGGGTCGGTGGTAACACAGAGCGCCGCACCCTGTTCAAGGGCTGAAGGCACAAACGTGTTGCCATCGAACGAAGCCCCTTTGAAAGCGAAAAAGATGCATCCAGGCGTGATAGCACGGGAGTCGGTGGTGACTGTGCGGGATTTCAGATATACCTCGTAGAGGTGTTCAATATCAATATGCATATCAAATGAATATAAAACAAGAAAATAACGCATGTAAAGACGGGATATTGTGACGGCGGTTCGCCGAAACATCGCCGAAGGATCACCGAAGGATGACACCAACGAAAAAAAATACGGGTAAATAAAAAAATAGTTGTATCTTTGCAGCCGATTTCGACCGTGAGATGGTCGGTAAACGGAAGTTTAGCTCAGCCGGTTCAGAGCACCTGCCTTACAAGCAGGGGGTCATTGGTTCGAATCCGATAACTTCCACAGGAACAGTCGCTTTTTGAGGCGACTGTTTTTTTGTTAACATCGAAAGACACGAAAAAAACTCGAAAATTTATTTTATTGCGAAAAACAAGCGGTTTGTGTGGTTGGGATGTGTGCTTGTGGGATATTTTTTTCTAAAAGTTATATTATTACAAATCAGCGAGAAACGCATTTTCAGATGTGCGGAAATTGGCGTTTTTAGGGGTCGCAACTGCGTATGATTCAATATTGTACGGTTACAGGTTTTGCTCAGGTTTTGCTCAAGTTTTGATTATCTTCTGAGTTGAGCCAACGTAGAACCATAATAACACTGATGGAAAGTCGGTGTAACTATTACCTATACGGATGCGATGCAGAGAATCGATAGCTCAGGCATCATCACTATCGCTGGGGCGGTGGCGAGAGGACAGCTCACGCTTTATCACTATTGCTGGATCCGTGGTGGGAGGATTACTCTTGCTTTATTACTACGCTAAATCTGTGGCGAGAGCAGGCGGGCGTAGGCACCGTTGAGGGCGAGTAGCTGGTCGTGGGTGCCAGACTCGACAATAGAACCGTGATCCATCACATGAATGACGTCGGCGTTTCGGATGGTAGAAAGGCGGTGTGCGATAACGATGGTTGTGCGGTTCTGCATAAGGGTATGAAGGGCGGCTTGCACCTGCCGCTCAGAGTCGTTGTCGAGTGCGGCGGTGGCCTCGTCAAGGATGAGTATGGGGGCATCCTTGAGGAGCGCACGGGCGATGCTGATGCGCTGGCGCTGTCCGCCCGAGAGGGTGATGCCTCGGTCGCCGACAATAGTGTCGTAGCCGTCGGGCAGCGACTCTATAAACTCATCGGCACATGCCAGCTGAGCGGCACGGCGTATGGATTCGGGCGTGGCGGTGGCGTTGCCGAAGGCTATGTTGTTGGCGACGGTATCGTTGAAGAGGATGCAATCCTGCGTGACAATAGAGACGAGAGCACGCAAGCTTGCGATGTTGAGCCGGCGAAGGTCGATGCCGTCAATCTGTACTTCACCAGACGTGGGGTCGTAGAAACGCGGGAGCAGGTCAACAAGGGTGGTCTTGCCAGAACCAGAATGGCCGACTAGGGCGACCACCTTGCCTTTGGGAACCACAAGGTCGATATGGCTGAGGATCGAGGTGGAAACGTCATCGTCGTAGGAGAATGAGATATCGCAGTAGCGAATCTCGTTGTTGAACGAGGTGACCGCAATGGCATCGGGAGCCTCCAGCACCACCTCGTCGGCGGAGAGGACCTCCATGATACGACGTGCAGATGCATTGCCCTTGAGCATGCTGTTGTAGGCACGGACGAGGGCTTGCACGGGAGGAATAAGCCGAGCAAAGACGACCACAAACAAGATAAACACCGAGGCATGCATACGACCGCTGATGACATAGGTGCCGCCGATGACAAGGATGGCAGCCATTGCAACGGTGCCGAGCATCTCGGAGAGTGGGCTGCTAAGCTCTTTTAGACGCACCACACGGTTCATACGGCGAGTGTAATCGCGGAGTGCGTCGGAGAAGCGGAGAGTTTGGCGGCTCTCGCAGCCGAAGGCCTTGACAACACGTATGCCTGCGATGTTCTCCTCAAGGAGCGAGAAAAGCGAGCCGAGCTTGTTCTGTCCTTTCAGCGAGTTGCGCTTGAGACTCTTGCCCACCACGCCTACAAGGAAAAGAAGTACAGGCGCCACCAGCAGGAAATAGAGAAAGAGCGCGGGGCTTATGAAAAGAAGGGTGGCGGAAAAGACGATAATGTTGACCGGCGACTTAAGGAACGACTGGATGGAGCTGACGATGCTCCACTCGACATCGGCAATGTCGTTGGACATACGGCTGAGGAGGTCGCCACTGCGCTGACGCTTGAAATAAGCGACTGGAAGTATGGTAATCTTGTGGAAGATATCATTGCGAAGACGCTCGACAACACCATTGCGAACAGGGCTGACGCACCATGTGGAGAGGAAACGGAAGAGGTTGGAGAGGAACGAGCAGAGAAGAAAGGCAAGCGCAATGGCGACGAGGCAGAAGAAGAGCCCATGGGCGGAACTCCACTGGCAGAGCTGCCAGTCGAGCCATTCGCTGAGGTCGTGCTGATTTAACGAGAAGGCATGCGGAGAAGCCGAACTTGCACCACCGAAAAGAAGTTCAACAAAGGGAACTATGAATACGAAGGAAGAGAGGTTGAAAAGGACACTGAGGAGGTCGAAAAGGAAACAGAGTATGATGTATTTGGGATAGTGACGCAGATAGAGGAACACGCGCCAGAGCGGCTGTGTGGAGATGGACTTGGAATGGGCGGTGCATGAGTGTTTGATAGCGCGGCTGTATTTGAAAGAATCAGTGACTGTACTATTTCTGAACCACGACAAACTGCAGGTCGGCAGAACCGCCAGCCTTGTAGGAAAGGCGCTCAGGACGGAGCTTCTGAGCAACCATATAGTCGTAAACCGCCCGAACAACGTTTTCGGTAACACCTTCGATACGGATATGCACCATAGGATTTTCGCGAAGAAACTCAATATAGGCGTCGAGTATGGTTTTCCCAGCGTCGTTAAGGCCAGAGGTGGTCAGTTGTATGCCAGAAAGGGGATAGCGTCCACCTTTCTTGAGCGGCTGCATCTGAAGGTCGGATATGGTGGAGGTGGATTGCTGTTTGACAGCAGAAGCCTTAATAATACGTACTGCAGGCACATAGTCCTTGGCGGATGCGACCACCAAGTTGTCAACCTGCATGGAGAGCATGACCGAGAGCTCGCCAGTAGCAGCATCTGCAACATAGCGCATGCGATTGGCACCCTTGCGATAGACCGTAACCTGGGCTGCAAGCGGCTTGGATTCGGACGACAGGGTACGAACCGAACAGAGGCGCATGGGTTCGGGCTGAGCCGCAGGATAGAGGTCGAAGGAAAACACATCGGAGCCACCGCGGCCCGCGATACCCTCGGGCGGCTTGCCAGCATAGTAGCCGAGACGGCCGTCGGTGGTAACGCCGAAACAGATTTCATCTGCCTCGGAATTGATGGGCAGTCCCATGTTGGTAGGCCGCTGAAGATAGGTGTCGTTGACGTTGATGAAATACATGTCGTAGCCGCCGAAGCCCTGCCATCCATCGGAGGCGAAATATAGGGTCTTGCCGTCGGCATGTATAAATGGACACTTCTCGTTGCCTGGGGTGTTGATGGACGGCCCCAGGTTTTCGGCACGGCTCCAGTCGCCATTGGGCAGGCGATGGCAACGCCAGATGTCGGTGCCTCCCATACCACCCTCGCGATTAGAAGCGAAATAGAGATACTCGCCGTCGGCAGTGACTGAGGGCTGCGAATCCCACGACTTGTCGCCGTTCACGTTGGCTCCGGCACTCTCGAATGCTCCCCAACGGCCATTTGCAAAAGTGGTGCGGAAGATATCGCAATTGAGTTTGCCGTTATTCATGACCATACGCGAGTAATACATAACCTTGTTGTCGGCAGTCATAGACATGGCGCCTTCATTCTCGGAAGTATTGAACGGCGCAGCAAGCTCAACTCCCTCGGAATAGGCGGTGTCGCGGCGGTCGCTACGGTAAAGACGCCATATCTTTGCCTGCAAATCGCGCTTATAGAAACTCGCCGACCGGTCTTCGGGCACCTGGCGCAGGTAATAGAACGAATTGCCGTCAGGAGCGAGATAAGGAAGGTATTCGTTGTGTTTGCTTGAAACGCCAGAAACCACGGAGGGATTGAACGGAACCTTGGACTTGTTAGCCTCGGCCAGGAACTGCGACCAATAGAGGTAGTTGGACGCCTCCTCATAGACGGCCTCGTATTCAGCTAAACGTGTCTGGTTTGTGATATCAAAATAGCGGTTGAGACTTGCTACGGCATCATCGTAGTTCTCGTCGGTGTAGTCAACGATAGCCTTATAGTAGTGGGCCAGTGCGTTGGGATAGTTAGGACAGAGTTCCAGCACCTTTGAAAAATAGCGCCTGATGCCAGCGGCGTTGAAGTCCTTGTTGACGGCGGCCATGCCTAGATAAAAGTAGGGGTCGGGAGCCGAAGGATACTTGGAAGAAAGTTTATGGAGCATCTCACGGCTCTCTTTGTAGTGCTTGGATGCATAGAGGCTTTTTGCCTTCTGGAATGTAGCCTGGTCGGCGGACTTGAACTTTGGCCCACAGGTCACGCCCTCGTCCTGTGCACTAAGCGCAACAGCA
Source organism: Bacteroidales bacterium (assembly GCA_017616895.1). Lineage (GTDB taxonomy): Bacteria > Bacteroidota > Bacteroidia > Bacteroidales > P3 > Colimorpha. The sequence goes on along the minus strand of JAFZXE010000001.1, from coordinate 16,425 downwards.
AGCATCAGAAACGTCATTATGACCAGGTATCTTTTAAGCATCTGTCAGAGTTTTGAGATGTCTATGTCGAAGTGCGCCTCGGAGCCGTTGCACGGCGTGCTGCAAGGAATGGCACAGTTGCCACACGGGAGCAGTTCTCCATGAAGACGTTTCTTCACCATGTCCTCTATTGCTTGCCGCAACTCGGGGATTCCGATGGAACGGATCACCTCGTCGCAGAAAGCGTAGGAGAGCATTGTGACGGCCACACGCTCGCTGATGCCGCGCGAACGCATGTAAAAAAGCGCTTGCTCGTCGAGTTGACCGACAGTGCTGCCATGAGAACACTTGACGTCGTCATTGTAGATTTCGAGGAAGGGCTTGGTCTCTATGTGCGCCTTGTCGGTAAGGAGTATATTGCGATTGGTCTGGTAGGCCTCAGTCTTTTCGGCACCGTCCATAACCAGCACGTGACCGTTGAAGCTGGCACGAGCCTGGTCGTCGAGGATGCCTTTGTACAGTTCATGGCTTGTGCAATGGGGTGCGTCGTGCTGGACGAATATATAGTTATCGCAACGCTGGTCGCTATCGATAAGGTAGAGACCGTCGGCATTGAGTTCGCAGTGCGGTCCCTGCATACGTACCTCGCAATGGTTATAGATATGTCCGCCGTTGAGAGTGATGCAGTTCGTTCGCAACGTAGAGCCCTCGGCCATGGTTATATAGGTCTTGTTGATTAGACCCGAACGGTTGTTGATGTTCTGTAACTTGTAGTATTCGACCACTGCCCCTTCGCCTATCTCAATATGGGTCTCGTTGTTGCTGAGAGAGCGTGTGTCGCCGATGGTGTCGTCGCAATGGATAATCTTGACTTTAGCACCGGTTGCGACAGTAATGGAGTTGTGGAGTTCTATCAGCGACTTGTATTCGGTTTTAACGACAGACTGAATCTGAATAGGTCGTTCGAATATCTGACCCTCCCCCACCCTGATGTCCAAACCATCGCCAAAGCCGTTAACGATGGTGCGTTTCTCGGTGTCCAAATTGGGGATATTGCACGAACAATGGATGTCTGTATCCGCTCTGGATACGGGTCGAATCAAGTCATCGTTCCAGAATTCGGAAAAATCAACGCCCTTAAGTGCTTCAGGCAATACATCTTTGCGTATCATTGTTCGAGTTCTTTCTTAATCCATTCGTAACCTTTCTGTTCCAGTTCAAGGGCCAACTCCTTCGGTCCTGTCTTAACGATACGACCCTCGTAGAGTATATGCACGAAATCGGGCACTATATAGTCGAGCAGGCGCTGGTAGTGGGTGATGACGATTGTGGCGTTATCTTTTGAACGGAGTTTGTTAACCCCGGAGGCAACTATGCGTAGTGCGTCGATGTCGAGCCCCGAGTCGGTCTCGTCAAGGATGGAGAGCGTGGGGTTGAGCATAGCCATCTGGAAGATTTCGTTCTTTTTCTTCTCACCTCCCGAGAAACCCTCGTTGACCGAGCGGTTGGCCAGCGAAGCTGTCATCTCGACAACCTTCTTCTTCTCTTCCATAAGCTTGAGAAACTCGCTGCCGCTAAGCGGGTCGAGGCCACGGTATTTGCGCTGCTCGTTGACAGCTGTGCGCATAAAGTTGGCGATGCTGACACCAGGTATCTCGACCGGATATTGGAATCCGAGGAAGATGCCCTCGGCGGCACGAACCTCAACAGGCAGGTCTAATATGTTCTTTCCATTATATAACACCTCTCCAGCCGTGACGTGGTACTTGGGATTGCCCGCGATGACACCAGCAAGGGTGCTCTTGCCATTGCCGTTGGGTCCCATTATAGAGTGCACCTCGCCTGCATTGATTTCAAGGTTTATGCCTTTCAGTATCTCCATGTCGCCAATCCCGGCGTGAAGGTCGCGTATTGAAAGCAGTGACATAATAAATTGCTATGGTTTTATTTTAAATCTTATTTTATCTTGATGTCCAAAATGTCGCCGACACTCACTCCCAGCATATTGGCAGCGTGGTTCTTATAGAGAGCCAACTCCATATAGCCCGACTGCGAGACAGTAAGCGCCGACTGAGTACATTCGGCATAGGACGTCTTGATTTCGTTGATATGGACACCACGGATGCCCAAGTCGAAAGAACGCATTTGGAGTATCTCCATTAACTCGTCATAGCGGATGTCGAGATATGCGTTGCCGTATGTATCGATGTGACATACATGGGTTTTGATGACGTCGCCGTTGACCATATACCGCAGCAGACGACGCTCGACAAGGACGGTATCACGTCCCAGTTCTGAAATCGGCGTACCCGACAAAATACTTTTTGCCGACTGACAAAAGATTTCATAGGCGGCGAAATTGTAAAACTTCGAAGTCCAATATGCGGTCAGTTCCACCGCCTGCTGGTAGGTGTCGCCAAAGAGGATATATGGCAGGCCGTTATTCGTACACAGGTAGTATTGGGAGTTGTATTGAACCACAAGGAAGCCCTCACCCTCTTTCTCCTCAGACAGGATGTCTATGATATGGACCGTGCCGGCCGGAAAGCCCATGCAGGCATTCCGTATCACAAATGCCGCACCCGCCAAATCATAAGGCTTGAGGGAATGTGTGATATCGATAACCCTAACATCTGGAATGGCGGAGTAGAGCCGTCCTTTGACCATTCCGGCAAAAAAACTGCTATCGCCCCAGTCGGTTGTCAGTGTGACTATCGGACTCGACATTTTCTGCCAGATGGTTTATTGATAAAATGTTAAACCGACAACGTGTTTATTATTGACAAAGCGTTAGGCCTCTTTCGGAGTCTTCCAGTTGAAATAGACCTGCAATCCTGCCGTCTGGAAGAACTGTAAGGCACCCATAGCTCCTTTATTTGTCACGCTGAATCCCGGATAAGTCTCCGATGGCGAGCGGAAGTCGCTGTCATATCTCATCTGGAATCCCGCATAGGCAGCCAACCACGAGCTGAAACGGTACTCCAACTTCACCTCGAGGTCGAAATCCATCTCATGATACAGACAGTAGCCTAACTTCTTGCCATAGTTCCAATCGGCATAGCCATTGTGTTCCAACTCCAGACGGGTAGTTGCCTCTCGCTGCAGGTTGCTGCGCTTCATATAGTCATAGAAAAGTTCTGCTCTAACATACAGGTTCAGATTCTTCGCTATGTCTTTTTTCATGTAGAACTTCACATACGAACCGAGTCCGAAGTAAGCATGCCTGTAATGACCCGTTTTGAGAAAGTCGGTATCCTGGATAACTCCGTAGTTATAACCGTTCTTTATCAGCGAGTCGGAGCATACAAATGTCGTTCTGCCAGTCAAGAACGAGAGCGACACGTTCCACCACTCTTTCTTGTACTCAAAACCGAGGGATGTGGTCAAATAGGCCGGCGCCATGAAGTTAGAAATCAGAGCCGTGTCCTCGCCATACTGATATCCTTTGTAGAACTGAGTCTTGAAGTTGGCCATCGCGTTCACGTTCCAAGCACCTTTCAACGCACGCGAGTAGGTGCTGGTGAGGTCAATCTTGTCCTCGTTCTTGCGCAGACTCTCAAGCAACGGCGTGTTCTTACCGTCCAAGTCCTGCCAGTGGATACCGAACGCGAGGTCAATGATATTATCCCAAAAGTCCTTGCCATTGGTATATTTATATGTGCCGTTGAAAGCGGCCGTGATAGCCAACTGTGAGTTGCCTGCTGCCGACCAGTTGTTATAGTAGGCCTCGTCGATTTTCAACGCTGGCGTAGAAGACGTCGTCCACGTACCCTTAGGCTTTGCCGCAACCTCTTCAGATGGCTGTTCCTCCGCTGCCGCAGTCTCTTCGGTCACCTGCTCGGTGGCTTCCTGTGCAGGCTGCTCGTCTATTTCTTCCTGTGCATAAAGCGGCATCGACACCGCAAACATCAGCAATGATGCTAAAACAATCTTTTTCATTCTATGAAGTCTTTTGTTATTTCCTTGATAATTTCAATTTCATAGCCACGCGAAAGGAGAAACGCAGTCAGTCGGCTGACGTTTCGCTCGTTGTCGTCGTCGGTATAAGTCGCCCATTTCGTAGCAGCCACCTCGCAGAGCACCTTCCTGTACTCCTCCTCGTTGATGGTCTTGATTCCCTTGGAAATCACATCTCCCGGAATGTGCTTCTGGCGTAGCATCGAGGTTATTTTAATACGGCCCCACTTCTGGTGGAAAGCCTTGCTCTCGCAGTAACGGCACACATAACGGTTCTCGTCGATGTAACCCGTTGAGGTTAACACATCCACAATTTTCGGAGCCGAAGTAAGGGGGCATCCCCAATCGGCCAACTTTCTCATTACTGAGGCCGAGCACTGCTCGTCGGCTGCGCAAAACTGCTGAGCCTTTTCTAGATAGATTTGTTCTGTTGCGTCAATTTTCATAAGGATTGCAAAGTTACACATTTTTTTTCAATGCCATATACAATTCTACATATAATCCTGTAGCAAAAGCGCTTACAAAACTGGCATATCTGTAATAATTGACCTAAAGCAAGCTTAAAACAGCTGTTTTTATAATAAATAAAGGGGCAATCACGTAAATGAACGCCCCTTTTAGCAGTATTATATATTTCGTCAGCGCAACAACGACACAGTACCCGTCTTATAGTGCCAGCGACTGGGTTCAAACGACGAATGGTACTTAATCACCCATGTATATACACCACCCGCACAGCGTTTGCCGCCGTGATGCCCATCCCAGCTGCCCTCGAAGCCTACCCACGACGACACCAACGCCCCCATACGGTTGTAGATATATACCTGAACATCATCAAGGATATTATTGCCCTTTACAAAGAACAGGGCGTTGTCGTCACGATCGGGAGTGAATGCCGTCGGCACGAAAATCAATGTCTTGTCCATCGGGATGGTCACGTATGCAGTATCGGGGCAATTGAATTGACTGGATTCTACCAACATGACCCTAAGCGAGTCTTTATCTATAGGATAGTCGAATGTTGCAATAGCCTCGTTACTAGTCTCTCCATTAAAGTACCACGTGCGGTTTGTTCCACTGGTGGAAACATCGTATAGTGTCACCTCATGGTTGTCATACGAGACGTATGACGGTACAACAGAAATGCGAGCCTCGGGAATTATATCATTGACAATCTGCAGCGCCACAATGCTATCACATCCCGTTTGAGCCGGGAATATCCACTCCGGACGTGGCGTAGGAGGAACTATATATGTATTCCCGTCAACCCAAGTATATTCCTCTTCGGGGCATTTGTTAACTATCGCCACCGTATGAGGCAGAGGGTTGGAGGTAAACACCATACTTGTATCCCAGTGGCAACCAAAGTCATCGATAGCAGTAAGGTAGAGGTCAAAAGACCCACTCGTATCCAACGTTGAGACATATCTGGAAAAATCATCTCCTTCAACCGGGAATATATGCAGACCGCGATATTCGCCACGATATATGTCGCTCTGACGTGGGTCTGCTGCCCATTGGAAAGAGTCAACCTTTACATCATAAAAACAATTATAACTATCGGTTTGAGCATTGCAAAGGTCCATCGACCAACTAAACACCCAACCATTATCCGAACCCCAGAAGTCGCACACACGCACTTTCCATTCGCCATTCAACGGACAGCCGACAAGAGTTGTAAAGTCGTCTGCAGGCATATAGTAGTCACTTTTACTTTCACGATTACTCGGTTTCTTGGTAGTCACCGAAAGTGTTCCACAACTAGTTCCCGCATGAGCATACGGACGCGGGATTGTCTGGTACCTATGGTTGACTGTTATCTGATATTGGGTATTCGTATTAGCTATATAGTGTGATGACAAAGTCGTATTGTCATCGGCTGGATAACCATCAACAAGTGTATAGTTTCCATTACGGCTGAAGCAATAATCCAATCCGTCACCATAGACATTGAACACAGAATCGCAAACACCACTACCACTACCGTCATAGGTATGATGTGAAGAACCACCATACGGGAAACCTGTGTACGTACCACTACCACCATAAGCACCATCAGGGACCGACGATGTCCACAACGGATCATACATATCATCTGCATATTTCAAAATAGCCGTCTGTCCATTGGGACATACTATCTGAAGACGATAGTCACCCATAAATTCGTGTTCATAATTGATACAAACCGAACAAATCTCACCGGCAGAGGTTATAGCAGTTCCTGCTGGAAACTCATCGAACACAACTGGTGCCTCATAACACGGGGTCGGACAGTTGGGACCGTCGGGAATAAACGTCTTGGTATTGTTTACACGTGTACGGGTATTCTCTATATAGATGTGGTCCATCGTCACTATTGAAGTCTCGTCAAATCCGACAGAAACCAATACCGAGTCATTGGCACACACCGTTTCCAAATCACCTAGTGTTTTGATAGGATTAGGGGCAATACGCACATACATCGTTGCAGTACCATTGGAGGCACAGGTATTTTCATCAACAAGACTTAGCGTGACATAGTAACATGTTGCCTCATTATAACATACGGTTCTTGTTGTTGTCAACCCAACGCCCTCCTGCGGAGTTCCTGCTCCAAAAGACCAGTAAAACGTTGTGGTTGCATCGGTTGGAGTGTATGTACCAGTACTATTGCCATATACTCCATGCCCTTTCAATTGTATGCACTCTCCTTCACATATTTCAGCCGCCATAAAGCGAGTTTCATGAATTGTTTCTACTGGTTCTCCATTGACAAAGGTTATCGAGGTGTCATACTGTACAATATTACGCAAACTCCCAGTTCCGACAATCTGTCCATCTACCACCCTGTTGAATTCATCCTCAATTATTGGTGTAGAATACTCACATGGAACTGCACACCTGAATAGGAACGAGAAACCCTGGCCCACATTACTGTCATTGTTTGACTTTATACGCACAGTAAGGGCGTTGTAACCATTACGGGAACTGACATAGAAATTGTATGAAAGGATATTGTTATCATTGTTTGCAGCAACTATAATCGGATATGTCGTCGAAGGTCCATCGTATATAAACACCGTATCTGACGGGTCTATGTCAAATACTTCAACGTATATTGACATAACTTCCGGGGATGTACACGACCCATACACCGTGAATGTATAGTCAATACCCGGTGAATAAGAATTATTTGGACCAGAATCATCATCACGCAGGTAGTAACCTTGGTCTCCTCCTGCCATTTGACCAGAAGTGCCATTAGTCGCAGCGTTAAGATTCACTATCGTACCATACTGTGCCTGCGCCACAAATTGCAGTGCCGCTATCAAAAACAACAACGATGTTAACCTTTTTACCATATCAATTGAAGTATGTAATTCTGATGTATTTTAATCACTGTTGCGTTATTATCACTCAACAGGTATATCTTTATTAACATTTTTACTGCCTATGAGGGCATAGAAGAGTATGTAGGCCAGCATGGCTACCACCAGCCAATAGCTGGTCATATATGTTGTCACACGTGCAATCTGGTCTTGGATGAACGGCATCACACCGCCACCCACAACCATCATCATGAATATGCCCGAAGCCTGCTCAGTGTATTTGCCTAGCCCCTCGACCGAGAGGTTGAAAATGCCGCCCCACATAAGCGATGTGCAGAGACCGCACAGCACAAGGAACAGTGCACTGACAGGCACGCTGAACATCTTAAATCCGTCGGCAACGCTGTAGCCAGGCATCGAGACACGGATGCTAGACGGGAGGAATATGGCTACCACAACGAACACTATTGCAAGCGTAGCCACAAAGGTAAGCTGTGTACGCGTGGAGACTTTTCCGCTTATAGCGGTGCTGGCAGCACGGCCAACCATCATAAGCAGCCAATAGACTGCTGCTATCGCACCTCCGATGGCTGCGCCCGTGCCTTTACCGTCGATATCGGTAAGGTAAAAGTTCAGTTCGGCCGGTATGCCAACCTCGGTGCCGACATAAAAGAATATCGCGACAACTCCAAGCACAAGATGGCGAAAACTCCATGCACTGTACTTATCCTTGCTGTCACTCTTCGCGCGGTTGAGGTTCGGCTCTGGAATATTAACACAGAATATTATGACAAACGCCACAGCGAACACTCCCATCGCAATAAAAAGCAACGGCGAAACATCACGCATAGCGGTGCTGTCGGTCACTTGGCCAATCATGGCACCAACCAGCAACGGGGTTAGCGTACCGGTGAGCGAATTCAACGTTCCTCCAGTCTGTATGAGCTGGTTGCCGCGATTGCCGCCTCCACCGAGGGTGTTAAGCATTGGGTTCACCACAGTGTTTAACATACAGACACAGAAACCGCAAATGAAAGCGCCAAGCAAATAAATCAGGAAATTCAGCATCACAGGCTCTCCGTTCACCGAAAATGTTGCGGTGTCGGCACCGACAAGACTAGAGAGATACTGCACCACCATACCGATAAAACCGACGGCAAGAGCCACGAGAGCCGTACGCTTATAGCCTATTTTGGAAAGCATCTTACCTGCAGGGATGCCCATAATCAAGTATGCCAGAAAGTTCATAAGGTTTCCAAGCATACCTGCCCACTCGTAATGATTCTTCCATATATTGCCGAATGGCGCAGCCATATTGGTCACGAATGAAATCATGGCGAATATGAAAATCATCACAATTATCGGAACTATAAACTTTTGCTTTTTTTCCATTGCTTTTTACACACTTTCCATTCAAATTGCAAATGTACTAATATTTTATTGATTATAACGTTTTTTGACTCTTAAAGTAACAAAAGAATTATTAAAAAAACAAAAAGTGCCAAATCGTAGGTCGATTCGGCACTTTTTTTAACAGTTTTTTAATCATTTTCAAGCCTCAGCCCTTCAAGGCCTCAGAGCCACTTACAATCTCAATAATCTCGTTTGTAATGGCGGCTTGACGTGCTTTGTTATAACTGAGTTTCAACTCCTTCAAAAGTTCTGTTGCATTGTCGGTGGCTTTCTGCATGGCGTTCATACGTGCACCGTGCTCGGCTGCAAGCGAGTCAAGGATGACACGATAGAAATGCGACCGCAAAGTAAGCGGCACCATCTCTCGCAGTATCTCGGCCTTGCCTGGCTCGTAGATATAATCGTTGCGTTTGGCGTTTACCGACTCCGTCTTTTTCGGCATGACCGGCAGGAACTGTTCTGTTGAGAGTATCTGCACCAACGAGTTCTTGAACTGGTTATATATCAACTCAACTCGGTCATACTTCTTATCACAGAACGACTGCATCACGCTGTCGGCCAATGTTGCAACATTGTCGAATTCCGGCTTGTCGAGCAACTCGTCGTGACTTGCCACTACATTCATCTTGCGTTTACCGAAAAACTCAGAGGCACGTTTACCGATGGTAATCATGTGCAGCGTTGAGACCTTCTCATCGTTGGTATAATGGTTCACTCGTGCAGTGGCCTCCTTGATAACGTTAGAATTGAACGCTCCGCAAAGTCCTTTGTTCGAGGTAACCACGACAAGCAACACATTTTCTACTTTTCGAGTATCATGATAAGGTGTCACAACTCCGTCCTCAACATCGATGTCGTTCATTATCTCGTTGAGCTGTGCGGAGTATGGACGCATCCCGAGTATGGCATTTTGCGCACGGCGGAACTTAGCCGCCGAAACCATTTTCATGGCGGAGGTAATCTGCTGCGTCGAGCTCACCGAGCCTATACGGGTGCGTACTTCCTTTAAATTAGCCATTGACTTCTATTATTTGTTATTGTCTGAATGCGTGATTGTTTGAGTGACGACACTCAAACAATCACACACTTAAACATTCAATCGTTACTTCGCGTACTTGCCTGCAAAATCGAGAGCCACTTTCTTCAATGTCTCCATATCCTCGTCAAGCAGTTTGCCTTTTTTGAGGTTTTCAAGCACTGACGCATGGTTCTGACGCAGGAAGAAGAGGTACTCACTTTCGAAATCGCGAACCTTATCAACCGGCACTTTCTGCAACAAGCCCTTTGTTCCGCAGAAGATGATGGCCACCTGGTCTTCAACTGGCATAGGCGTGTATTGTGGCTGTTTCAGGATTTCCACGTTTCGAGCACCTTTGTCGAGCACCGCCTTCGTGGCAGCGTCGAGGTCTGAGCCGAACTTGGAGAAGGCCTCCAGCTCACGATACTGAGCCTGGTCGAGCTTCAACGTACCAGCGATCTTCTTCATCGACTTGATCTGAGCCTTACCACCGACACGCGACACCGAGATACCGACGTTGATAGCAGGACGCACACCCGAGTTGAAGAGGTTGGTCTCGAGGAATATCTGACCGTCGGTGATTGAAATCACGTTGGTCGGGATATATGCCGAGACGTCACCAGCCTGTGTCTCGATGATGGGCAGAGCGGTCAATGAACCGCCACCTTTCACCTTTCCTTTCAATGATTCGGGCAGGTCGTTCATCTGTGCGGCTATATCGTCGTTCTGGATGATACGGGCCGCACGCTCGAGCAGACGGCTGTGCAGGTAGAATACGTCGCCGGGGTAAGCCTCACGTCCGGGCGGACGACGGAGAAGCAACGAGACTTCACGGTAAGCCACAGCCTGTTTCGATAGGTCGTCGTAGATGACCAAGGCATTACGTCCCGTATCGCGGAAATACTCTCCGATAGCTGCACCTGCAAACGGTGCGTAGAACTGCATGGCGGCGGGGTCAGACGCAGTGGCGGCCACCACGATGGTGTAGGCCATAGCGCCCTTCTCTTCGAGGTTCTTCACCATGTTGGCCACAGTGGAACCTTTCTGACCGCAAGCGACATATATGCAATATACCGGGTCTCCGGCATCGTAGAAATTCTTTTGGTTGATGATGGTATCGATGGCGATAGCCGTTTTACCTGTCTGACGGTCTCCGATGATAAGCTCGCGCTGTCCGCGTCCGATAGGAATCATCGAGTCGATAGCCTTGATACCCGTCTGTAGAGGCTGTTCCACAGGCTGACGATAGATAACACCAGGGGCTTTACGCTCCAAAGGCATATCGAACAGTTCGCCCTCGATAGGACCTTTACCGTCGATGGGTTCTCCGATGGTGTTGATTACACGGCCCACAAGTTTCTCGCCGACTTTGACCGATGCGATGCGCTTGGTACGTTTCACGGTGTCGCCCTCGTTGATGCAATTGGATTCGGCAAGCATCACGATACCAACATTGTCCTCCTCAAGGTTCTGGACAATGCCCTGCTCGCCGGACTCGAACTCTACCAACTCGCCCGACTGGGCGTTGTTGAGGCCATAGACACGCGCAATACCGTCACCGACGGTAAGCACGGTGCCGACCTCCTCCAATGCCACATCGAGATTGACATCAGCCAGCTGTTTCTTCAGAATCGCCGATACTTCGGCAGGTTTGATTTCTGACATACGTTCTATTGTTTAGTAGTTAATTTTCAAAGTTTGCTCTCGTAGTAGTTCTTGTTGAACTCTCTGCGCAGCTTCGCTATCTTGGCGCTTATGCGGCTGTCATACATGGTGTTGTTGAACTCCACCATCAAGCCTCCGATTATACTCTGATCGACTTTGGTTTCCAGTTCAACGGTCTTGCCAGTATGAGCACTCACGAGTTTCGACACCTCCTGTTTCACGCTCTCGTCCACCTCAAAGGCTGTGGTGAGCTTCGACAGGATTACATTCTTGCTCTCGCGGTACATCTCCAGATAGGCGTCGGCTATGCCTCGCAGGTTCACCGAGCGGTTCTTCTTGACCACAAAGTTAAGGAACGCCAGCGACTCCCGGCATACTTTCTCGCCAAAGAGATCCGCCACAATGGCCCGTTTCTTGACTTCAAGAATGGTCGGGTTGTTGAACACTGTGTTCAGCACACGGTTCTCGCCACACACTCGACTCACCAGCCTCATATCTTCTGCCACCTCGTCGTAGTGCCCGGTCTCGCCCGCCAGCATAAACAGCGCCTTGGCGTAATTTGTATTAATTCTGTAACTTTCCACTTCGCAGAATTTTTATTCATACGGAAACGCTTTGCTCATCACAAACGCCTCCGCCCATTGATTCTTAAAGTTCGGCCTTCTCCAATTCGGAATTTACGAGACCCTTGGCTGCTTCGGTGTTTACCAACTCGGCCTTGATGAGTTTCTCGGCTATGTCGATTGAGAGTGTGGCTATCTGGTTCTTGAGGTCGTGCATGGCACGGAGCTTTTCGTTGTTGATGCTCTCTATAGCTTCCTCGCGCATACGCACTATTTCCTCGCTTGCCTTCTTGCGGGCGTCTTCGATTATCTGCTCACTCGTCATGCGTGCATTGTGCAGAATCTCATCACGTTCCTGCTTGGCCAGACGCAATTCCTCTTCCTTGCCGCTTTTAAGTTGCTTCATCTCCTCGCGCGCTTTGGCGGCAGCATTCAACGAGTCGGCAATGGCGGTCTCGCGTTTTTTCAGAGCCTTAATCATCACGGGCCATGCCCATTTGCCAAGGATGAATACCAAAATACCGAACGACACAAGCATCCAGAAGAATACACCTATGCCCGGACTTATCAAAGGATTGTTCATATATAAGATGATTTTGTTTGCGTTTTGAAAAGGAGCGGCCTCCTGGGCCAATCGCTTTCGTCAGCCGCTCCGTCGGTTAATTGTTCGCCTTGCCTGCCTTCCACTATTTGAGGGAGACGAGCAAGCAGATAACCACTGCGAAGAAAGCCACACCTTCAACAAGAGCGGCGGCAATGATCATCGTCGAACGGATGGTGCCGGCGGCTTCGGGCTGGCGGGCGATACCCTCCATAGCTCCCTGACCGATTTTACCAATACCGATACCTGCACCAACTGCAGCGAGGCCCGCGCCTATACCTGCTCCCAGGTATCCAATCGCGTATTCCCCGATTTCCAATAAAACTGCTAAAAGTGACATAATACTTTTTATTAAGTGAATAAAAACGTTATCTATCTAATTTCTACACTCGTTGTCTTTTAACACTCCTTTAAGTTTTACAAACTTTTGGAGTGGCAAAGTTAATGAAATTAATTCATACTTCACGGATTTTATAAACATTTTTTTCTTAACAACATCACACATATCACTCTATCAGCCAATTACACTTTTCAACAATACATCCAACCACTGACCACTGACTACCCACCACTGCCACTAAAAAAGAACGGCCCCCAAAACAATGGGAGCCGTGGGAAAATATGATTGTGTTATGAAGGTCAGCTACACTTGCTCCAGCCGCAGTTTGGACAGCTCTTGCAACCTCCGCTATACACCAACTGGCTTCCACAGTCGGGACAGGCCTCTCCTGCTGCCGAGCCGTCTTTGATATAGCGTTTCAGCGCTCTCGCCACTCCGTTCTTCCACGTCGTGATGCTATCTACCGTGAAGTTCAGCTTGCTGATAAGCTCCACCACATTTGGTATCGGCATTCCGTGACGCAGTATGCCCGATATCAGCTTCGCATAGTTCCAATACTCTTGGTCGAACATTCGCGACAGTCCTTCTATAGTCACTCGGTAGCCATCCTTATCCAGAAACTGGAAGTCATACCGCGCATGTTCCTCTCCCTGTTCCTTTGTGCGTATCACATATCCTTTCTCCACCCATTTGGGTACCACAAAGGCATCTGCCTTTCCTGTAAATATCTCGTATGGATGTCCTTCAAACATTCCCACCACCGCTATCCAGTCTTCGCTGTTGTTCTTGAACCGCAGAATTTCTGCCTCCAGTTTCTTCGGACGTTTCGGTGCACGTGTTTCATGAAATTGCTGTTCTTTCGACTCCGTGTTCGAAACCAGCACTCCGTTCCTCGACCCTTCGCGGTATATCGTACACCCCTTGCAGCCGCTCTCCCACGCAGTCATATATATCTGACTCACCATCTCCTTGCTCGTCTCTTTCGGTATGTTCACCGTCACACTTATCGAATGATCGACCCATTTCTGTATCTCGCCCTGCATCTTCACCTTGTTCACCCAATCGATGTCCGCCGACGTTGCTTTGTAGTAGGGCGATTTCTCAATAACCTTCGCCAACTCGTCCTCGTTCATCGCAGTCACCTTCTCCACATCATATCCATTTATCCGCAGCCAGTCAATAAACTTCGGGTGAAACACGTTGTACTCTTCAAACAAATCGCCGCTCTCGTCCTTTATTATGCGATGTTTCGATGCGTCTTTGTCGTTGGGATTTATTTTCTTTCTGCGCTTGTAGTTCACCAAAAACACTGGCTCTATACCCGACGTCGTCTGGGTGCAGATACTCACCGACCCTGTCGGTGCTATCGTAAGCAGCGCTATGTTCCTTCTCCCACTCTTCTTCATCCTGCCATACAGCGTCTTGTCGGCTTCGGCGAGCCGCTTGACAAACGGATTGTTCTTCTCCAACGCAGCGTCGTATATCGGGAACGCTCCCCTTTCCTCCGCCATCGTCACCGACGACCCGTAGGCCGTGCACGCCAGTTCCTTCTGCACGCCCACCGCAAACTCCGTCGCCTCGTCGGTGCCGTATCTCAACCCCATCGCCGCCAGCATGTCGCCCTCCGCCGTGATGCCCAATCCCGTCCGTCGGCCTTCCATGCACTTCATCTTTATGTTCAACCACAGGTTCTTCTCCACTCTCTTTATCTCTTCGTCCTCGGGGTCGCTCTCTATCTTCGCCAATATCATGTTCACCTTCTCCAACTCCAAATCTATCAGGTCGTCCATCAAACGCTGAGCCTTAGCCACATGGTCTCTGAACAGCTCGTGGTCGAACTCCGCCTCTTTCGTGAACGGATTCTTCACATAGCTGTACAGGTTTATCGCCATCAGACGGCAGCTGTCGTATGGACACAGCGGTATCTCTCCGCATGGGTTGGTCGAGACCGTCTTGTAGCCGAACTCGCTGTAGCAGTCGGGCACACTCTCTCTTATTATCGTGTCCCAAAACAGCACTCCCGGCTCCGCCGACGACCACGCATTCGCTATTATCTTGTTCCACAGCGCACGAGCGTCTATCTCCTTCCTCACCATCGGCTCCTTCGCATCTATCGGATACTGCTGCACAAACGGCTTCCCACTCTTCACACACTCCATAAACTCGTCAGTAATCTTCACCGATACGTTCGCTCCCGTTATCTTCCCCTGCTCCAGTTTCGCATCGATGAAATTCTCAGAGTCAGGATGTTTTATCGAGATAGAGAGCATAAGAGCCCCTCTTCTGCCGCCTTGCGCCACCTCACGAGTGGTATTGCTGTATCGCTCCATAAACGGCACGATACCCGTCGAAGTCAGCGCACAGTTCTTCACAGGCGCGCCGCCTGGCCTTATGTGAGACAGGTCGTGCCCCACTCCGCCGCGACGTTTCATCAACTGCACCTGCTCCTGGTCTATCTTCATTATGCCGCCATATGAGTCGCTGTTCCCGCTGTTGCCTATCACAAAGCAGTTGCTCAGCGACACCACCTGGAACGTGTTCCCTATACCAGCCATCGGGCTCCCTTGAGGTATCACATACTTGAAATCCTTCAGCAGCCCGTATATTTCATCCTCAGACATAGGGTTGGGGTAGTTCCTCTCAATCCTCGCAAACTCCCGCGCAATACGCCGGTGCATCATATCTGGGTTCAGCTCATAGATATGTCCCTCATCCCTCAGCGCATACTTGTTCGCCCACACCGACGCCGCCAACTCGTCGCCTCCGAAATATTCCGTCGAAGACTTCATAATCTCCCCGAATCCATACTCCTTCAATGGCTCCGTATCCGCCTTACCCGCCGTCTTGGCCACATCCACGGCCTTCTTCTCGGACACCGACTGCACCTTAGCCTTATCCTCCTTTTTCTGAGACTTTACCGAAGGCTCCGCAGCCTCCTCACCAAAATCGAAAAGCAAATCCTTCTGACCAGTCATAGCAAACTGTAAATTGAGAGTTGTAATATGATGTTCAAACACTTACCACACACCTATCCCCCACCTTGTCAGCAAGCAAAGATACAACACCCCACCCATTCTCCGCAACCTAAAATATCAACACCTGTTAAGAATCCATCCCCCCCCTAACCATACACCAACACAGCACAAACCAAACATCACCACATCAACCAAACACAACACAAACACCAGCCCAAACACCATCACCACACCAACAAAACACCAACCAAATACAATCATTGCAACAACACTACACAAACCTCACCCTTACTTTATCCTTACTTTACCCTTACTTTACTCTTAATAAACATCTGATTTACAGCAAATAAACATGGTTATAACAATATACAACCCACATAATCAATACATTAACCCACAAATTTAGATTCAAAAATATATTTTGTATCCTATTCGCACGTGGAATTTTAGAGGTCACCATATTTAAGAAACTGTTTAAATTTGATTGATGAATTTTGTTATGGACATGGACGAGCAGATTTTTCGCCTTATCGAAGGCGCAATGGGTGTCCATTGTAACTGAGAGAAGGTGGAAAATATGCCGTTCAGGTTCTTTAAGAAAAACAT
>JAFZXE010000018.1 GCA_017616895.1 Bacteroidales bacterium | reverse complement strand
GACCTGTGACCTGTGACCTGTGAACCGTGACCTGTGAACTGAAACTTAAAACTTACAGCTTAAAACTTAAAACTAATAATCCGCCTTGTGCGGGCATGCACTTAGTAGCTGTAATAGCCTTGGTTGTCTTGGTAGTTTTTCTTCTTTTCGTATTTCACGTCGCGGAGGCTGGGGGCTTTGATGTTGATGACGAAGTTCCACCCTTTGTAATAGCCGAAGGGCGTCCAGTTGAACCGCATCTCCCAGCAATGGAGGTCGCGGTAGATGTCGATGGAGGTGTAGGAGAGTCCTTTGTTGACGAAGTCGTAACCGGTGGAGAAGGCTACCTTCCAGTTCTTGGTGATGCTGAAGTTGCCCGAGACGGAGAGCGACTGCACGACTTCGTGGTTGAGGCCGTACTGCGTCGCCACATAGCGCGAGACATAGCTGAAGGTGTAGCTGAGTGAGATGTTCCACGGCACCGAGAAATCGACATACTCGCCTACGAAGAGTGCGGGGTTGTCGTTGTAGGGCGAGAGCAGCGTGGGACGCACGGCGTGGCCTTGGTTCTTGATTTGTTCGCCTTCTTTCTTTTTCTTGAAGGTGTTGGGGTTGAAGCTCCACGAGAGCTGTGCGCTCCAGGTGGAGTTGTCGGTGCGGAAAAGGCGGTGCTCGGTCTTGACGAGGAACTGGTTGTGTTTGTTGCCCAGCGAGTCGATGACGTAGGGGCAGAAGGAGCCGGAGTAGTTGAGCACGAGGGTGCGGAAGAGGGTGGTGCGTCCGGTGACGGTGAAGTCGCTCCAGTTGAGCGAGTCGCGGGCGATGTCGTAGCTCATGGCGAGGTTGAGATTCTCGAGCAGGGTGACCTTCTTGAAGTCCTCGGTGCTGTGCCATTTGCCCACCTTTATCTCGAGGTTGTTGCCTATGTTGAGCCGCACCATGCCCGAGCGGCCGTCGGCAGGACCGCCGTAGAGCGACTGCTCGAAGATGGAGTAGCGGTGGACATAGCCTGTGGCGTCGGTGTATTGTTTCCACCAGCCCAGTTTGTCGGAGCCGAAGTTGGGGCGGTAGTTGAGTGAGAGCGAGGGGTTGATGACGTGGCGCAACGCCTTAAGCCAGCCGTGCTTGAAGTTGAACATGCCGTAGATGCGTGTGGAGAGGGAGGTGGAGAAGGAGACGTCGCGGTTGGTGCGGAAGCCCCAGACGGTGTCGATGACGAGGGACGAGGTGGTGGGGTCGTAGTCTTTGCGTATGGTGGAGAAATGCCACCGCTCGTTGTAGGAGATGGAGTTTGTCCAGTTGAAGTATTTGAACACCTTGACCGACAGCGAGAGGGGGATGGACTGCTGGATGCCGTACTGCATCTTGTTGAGGATGGCTTTTTTGAAGAGCTCGGAATCCTGAGCCGACACGTTGTTCTCGGCGTTGAGCTGATAGGAAAACTGTATGTTCTCCCACCATTTGTAGCTGCCGGTGGGGGCTTTGCGGCGGAAGGGGTAGATGGTGACGGAGCTGAGCGAGATGGAGGGCAGCTTGATGTTCATGAGGCCTGTCTGGGCGTTGAACGACTCGCGTGCGGCGAGGGCCAGATTGAAGTAGGAGCCGAGCTTGGTGGAGTAGCTGATGGAGGAGGTGGTGGTGGAGTTGAAGTAGTCGTTGCGGTTGGTGGTGTTCTTGCTGTAGTTGCGGCTCTGCAGGTTGACGTCGGCCGAGAAGCGGCTGTTGGGGTTGGCCTTGGGGTCTTGGTCGTGACGCCACGTAATCTTGAAGTCGCTGTATTTGTTGTAGGTGTTGCTGTCGCCGCGGATGCCTTCGCGTGTGATGCCGTAGCGGATATCGACGTTGCCTTTGTATTTGTAGCGTTTGTAGTAGTTGGACTTGGCTTCGGCGGCCCAGCTGAGGTTGGTGTAGATGTCGCCGGTGAGGGCGAGGTCGAAGCGGTCGTTGATGGCGAAATACCATCCGATGTCTTTCAAATAGTAGCCTTGGTTGTTCATCCAGCCGTAGGAGGGCATGAGGAATCCCGACGCGCGGTCGTGGGTGAGGGGGAAGAAGGCGAACGGCACCGCCAACGGCGTGGGCACATCCTCGATGGAGATGTAGGCGGGGCCGGTCACTATCTTGTCGTTCATGATGAGCTTCGACTTGGTGAAGTTGATGGCGTAGTGGGGGTGGGCGTAGTTGCAGGTGGTGTATTGTCCTTTGCTGAGATACATCACCGAGTCGTTGACTTTCTTGATTTTCTGTCCGTGGAGGAAGCCTTCGCCCTCCTGGGTTATGACTCCGTGGATGATGCCTTTCTTGGTGTCGTAGTTGAAGGCTATGGTGTCGGCGCTGTATTCGGCGTCGCCCTGCTTGAAGTAGGGCTTGCCTAGTGTGTGTCCGTTGCTGTCTTCGACACCCGAAGCCCGTATAAGGTTGGTGTTGAAATCGACACTCATGGCGTCGGCTTTGAGCTCCATGTCCTGATAGTGCACCTCGCCCTCGTTGTAGATGAATGCGCGGCGGTTGTCGAGGTTGAACGCCACCGAGTCCTTCGCCTTGTATTTGAGGATGTCCTCCATCGCGTTGGGCGAGAGTGGGAGCTCGGATGAGACAGAGTCTTTTTTGACGGAGTCGGCGACGGATATGCTGTCGGCTATGGCCGAGGGAAGACCGTCGGTAGCCACCTCCTGGCCCCATGCCGCAGGGCATACGGCGACAGTCAGAAGCAGCGCCAGCGACACATGACGCACAAGCCTCCCGCCGAAGCGGGCTATTGAGTTATTAACAAGCAATATATCAAAAAAAACCTTTGTCAAACTCCTGAGTACAGATTTTCAACGTATCTTTGCACTTCGGTATGCAAAGATAGAACTATTTGCCCAATATGTCGATAACAAATTCAAATCCATTGGAAATGAAACGTATATTTATATTATTTATTGCCTTGGTGTGTGTTGTTGCACCTCTTTCTGCACAAAAAAGAGAGCTCGGTAAGGTGCGAACTGTGGTCATCGACCCAGGTCACGGTGGCAATAAACCCGGAGCCCGCGGCAAGCATATCGACGAGAAAGACCTCGTGCTTTCGGTGGCCAAGAAGGTGGGCAAACTCATCAACGACAACTACGAGGACGTGAAGGTCATCTACACCCGCACCTCCGATGTCGATATCGACCTCTCCGAGCGCGCCCATATCGCCAACCGCGCAAAGGCCGACCTCTTCATCTCCATCCACGCCAACTCTCACCCCACTTCGAACCCCACCGGCGTCGAGACCTTCGTGGCGGGACTTTCGCAGAGCAAGGCCAACCTCGAAATCGCCAAGAAAGAGAACGCTGATATACTTCTCGAAGACGACTATAAGAACAACGCCGACTACCAGGGGTTCGACCCCAACTCGCCCGAGAGCTACGTGCTCTTCGCTATGTATCAGAACGCCTACCGCGACAAGAGCCTCACCTTTGCCCAGTATATCCAGAATCAGTACAAGAAACGCATCGTCACCATCGACCGCGGCGTGAAGCAGGCGGAGTTCATGGTGCTCTATAAAACCACGATGCCGTCGGTGCTTACCGAGATAGGCTTCATATCCAACCCCAAGGAGGAGGCTTACATGATGTCGGAGGAGGGCCAGAACACCATAGCACAGTGTATCGTCAAAGCGTTTGCGATGTACAAGGCCGCCGAGGAGAGCGAGCCGGTTCCCGAGTTGACGTTCAGCAAAAGAGTTGAACCCACGCAGACGAGCGACGGACGTACGGGCGAAATCACCGTCGAGCCACTCAACGACAACGGCCAGGATGCCGCCGAACAGCCGGCTGCGGTAGAGAAACCGGCAGAGAAGCCCGCCACCATCACTCCCGTACACAACGTAGAGATACCCGCCAAGCCGGCCGAGCAGAAGCCGCAGGCACCCAAAGACCCCAACGAGGGCAAGCCCTACACCGTTGAGAAGAAGGAACCCGCCAAGCCGGCACCCGACCAGGTGACCTACCGCATACAGTTCATGACGCTCACACGCATCATCGAGAAGGGTGACCCCGACCTGCGCGGCATCGACGACTTCGACCGCCACAAGCAGGGTCAGTACTACTACTACCTCACGGGCAAGTTCGCCAACATGAAAGACGCCACCGAATACCTAAACACGGTGCGCTCCAAAGGCTTCAAGGACGCTATGCTGGTGGCGTTCCTCAAAGGTTCGCGCATAAGCCTCCAGCAAGCCCGCAAGATGACGGAAACCAGCGGTCAGTAGTCAGCAGCCAGTGGTCGGTGGTCAGTAGTCAGTGGTCGGTGGTCAGTAGCCAGTAGTCAGTGGTCGGTGGTCAGTAGCCAGTTACCTTTTAAACCTTCAAACCCTTTTAACCCTTTAAACCTTTCAAACCTATCAAACCTATCAACCTATCAACGAAACCACGACCCTTTTAAACCTTTCAAACCCTTCCAACCTTTTTAACCTTTCAAACCCTTCAAACCTATCAACATATCAACGTCTAATGCTCGAGATAAAAAATATCACCAAACTCTACGGACAGCAGCGTGCCCTCGACGATGTGTCGCTGTCGATTGACAAAGGCGAGATAGTCGGCTTGCTCGGCCCCAACGGTGCCGGCAAATCGACGCTGATGAAGATACTCACCTGCTACATACCCCCTTCGTCGGGCACCGCCACCGTGTGCGGACACTCCATCGACGACGACACCCTCGCGGTGCGTCGCTGCATCGGCTACCTGCCTGAGCACAACCCGCTCTATGTCGATATGTATGTGCGTGAGTACCTCTCGTTCGCCGCAGGCATACAGAATGTGAAACACCCCAAGGACCGCATCGAGGAGCTGATTTCTCGTCTCGGCCTCACCCCCGAAGCCAACAAGAAAATCTCGCAGCTCTCCAAAGGCTACCGTCAGCGTGTGGGATTGGCGCAGGCGCTCATCCACGACCCGCAGATACTCATACTCGACGAGCCCACCACCGGCCTCGACCCCAACCAGCTCGAGGAAATACACGAGGTCATACGCACCGTCGGCAAGGATAAGGTGGTGCTGCTCTCAACCCACATCATGCAGGAGGTGACCGCTATGTGCAACCGTGCGGTCATCATCAACCACGGACGCATCATCGCCGACCACCAGATGGCGAATATCTCGGCTGAGGAGCTGACCAAGCAGTTCCACAAGCTTACGCTGGAATAGTTTTTTTCTCTCCCCCCGAAAGGGAGCTTTCCATCTTTCCGAAAGTCGCGTTCTATCTGAACCGCACCATATCGATAAGGCGCACGCCGTCGAGCCATACGGCTATGCATCCCACCGACCCTTTGGCGTCGTCCCAGTTCTCGATGGGTTGCAGCGTGGTGTCATCGACAATCTCGAAGTATTCGGGTTCGAAGCAGAGTCCGATGGGCAGGTCGTTCACCTCGTGGAACGAGGCGAGGGTGTCGAGCACCCACAGCTTCACATCTTCCACATCCTCGAATTCGGACATCTCCACCGCCTGCTGCAGGGTGGCGTAGATGGTGGGAGCCACCTCGCGTGCCTCTTTGCTGAGGCGCATGTTGCGGCTGCTGAGCGCCAATCCGTCGTCGGCGCGTACGATAGGGCAGGGGACGAGCTGTATGGACGAGTTCATCTGGCGCAGCAGGTCGCGTATGATGGCAATCTGCTGGAAGTCTTTCTCGCCGAAGTAGGCGCGGTCGGGTTGGGTGAGCTCGAACAGACGGCGCACCACGACGGCCACTCCCGAGAAATGACCCGGGCGGCGCGGTCCTTCCATAACCTCCTCGATGGGGCCGAAGTGATAGACGGTGGTCACAGGTTCGGGGTACATCTCCTCGACCGACGGGGTGAAGGCTATGTCGGCTCCCGCCTTCTCGAGCAAAGCGAGGTCGTTCTCGACGGTGCGCGGGTATTTGGCCAGGTCTTCTTTGTTGTTGAACTGTATGGGGTTCACGAAGACGCTCACCACCACGATGTCGTTCTCCTTGCGGGCACGCTCGACGAGCGAGAGGTGACCTTCGTGCAACGCACCCATCGTGGGCACCAAACCGATTGATTTCTTAGCGCCCTTCGCATCCGCTATGGCCGCCGTTAATTCAGCTATTGTAGAGATTGTATTCATTGTTTTTGTTGATATGTTTTATGTTGATAGGTTGATATGATGATATGTTAAGATGTTAAATTGTAAAGTTGTGAATTGCCACCTTGCGGTGTCATTCTGCTTCGGTTCGGAAAAACAAGCGAGTTTGCTTTTCGCTCACCTTAATCGCAGAATTGTGAATAGACAATAGAACCTCTTGAACCTTGAACTTCTTGAACTTTTAGAACCTTTTTAACCTTTCAAACCTTTCAAACCTTTCAAACCTTTTGACCCCTTTCAACTTTCAATTTTCAATTTCTTCGTATGGCGTGAATTCGTCGTTTTCGTCGGTGGGTTTGTCTATTGTCTGGTTGTCGGGGTGTTTCTTGAGGCGGTTGGGGAGTTCGAGCAGGAAGTTGAGCAGTGTGAGCAGAAGGCTGAAGAGCAGCGCGTTGCCAAACCCATCGACGGTGAATCCAGGCACTATGGCGCCCGCCAGCAGTATGATTACAGCGTTTATAACGAAGAGGAACAGCCCGAGCGTTATAGCGGTGAAGGGAAGCGTGAGGAACACGAGTATCGGCCGCACGAAGCGGTTGAGCAACGCGATGACCACACCCGTCAGCAGCGCCGTCCACAGGTTGTTCATCGAGACACCCGGCATCAGCTTGGCGGCTATGATGACGGCGAGGGTGAGGACGATTGTCTGCGCCACAAAACCCCAGAATCCGCGGTGGTTGCTATTTCCTATGACGATTTTCATTACAGTTCTACCTCTCCTTTCCCTTGTCTTATCACCTCCAGCTCACCGCCCGAGCAGTTGACCACCGTCGAAGGCTCGGTGTCGCCTATGCCGCCATCGACCACGATGTCGGCTATGTGGCTGTATTTCTCCTCAATCAGCTCCGGGTCGGTCAGGTATTCCTCGTCGTAGTCGGCGTCAGGAATCCTCACCGACGTGCCGATCAGCGGCTCGCCCACCTCCTCTATGATAGCGTGGCAGATCGGGTTGGCCGGCACACGCACCCCAATCGTCTTGTTGGCGTTCTGGTAGTTGCGTCCCACGTTGTTGTTCGCGTCCATGATAAACGTCGGAGCGCCGGGCAGCGCACTTTTCAGCAGGGCGAAGGTTTCTTTGTCCAGCGGACGCACATATTCCGACAGCTGCGAGATGTCGGCGCAGAGTAGCGCAAATTTGGCCTGTTTCAGCGAGAACCCTTTGAGTCGCGCCAGCTTCTCCACCGCCTGCTTGTGCTGCATGCTGCACACGAAAGCGTAGAGCGAGTCGGTCGGCACAACCACAATGCCCCCTTCGCGGATGCAGTCGGCCACACGCCTCACATCGCGCACATTGGGGTTTTCTTCGTACAGTTTTACTATCATAATCGGGGGGCAAAATTACTAACTTTTTCCGAAATTGCCATCAACTGTGAAGCTCTATACGGCAAACAAATAAAAAATCGTACTTTTGCAAAAAAAGTAAGCATCTATGAATTTCAGAAAACTACTGTGTATCACGGTCGCGATGACCGTCGCCCTGTGCTCCTGGAGCCAGACTTCCGAATTCTCCAACTGGTTCAAAAACCGCACCCTCCGCATCGACTACCACCGCGTGGGCAACGCCGAGATGCAGTCGGTGAGGCTCGTGCGATATATCGCCAAAAACGGCCAGTGGGCAGGTTCGCTCACCCAGCTTATCGACCCGATAAACAACGGCGACTACCGCGTGGTGGTCAAAGACGCCGAATCCCAGAAAGCCATCTACAGCCGCACCTACGGAAGCCTCTTCAGCGAATACTGCGGCACCGACGAAGGCAAGACCAAGATGGTCACCTACGAAGAGGTGGTGCATATCCCCATGCCCCTCAAGCCCGTCGATATAGTGATGGAAACCCGCGGTAAAGACCAGGAGTTCCACGCCATAGGGCAGTTCCATTTCGACCCCAAGAAAAACAAACCCGAACGCCGCACCTCCAACCACGCCAAACGCCTACAATACAAAGGAAGCCCCAACTGGAAAGTCGATGTCGTCATCGTGGCTCAGGGCTATTCCAAAGACCCCACCAAGCTGAAAAGCGACTTCGAGCGCATGAAGAACGTCATACTCTCCGAGGAGCCCTTCGCCTCGCGTAAGGACGACTTCAACATCTGGGGCGTTGCAGGCGATGCCGGCGCCCACTACGGCACCCTCGGCGCCGACCGCTACCTCATGACCGACAACCTCTTCCAGCTCCACGACCTCCTCGACGGCGTGCCGTTCGACCATATACTTATCCTGGTCAACAACGACAAGTACGGCGGTGGCGGCATCTACAACTTCTACGCCGTCGCCTCCACCAACAAGATGGCCGATATGGTCACACCCCATGAGCTCGGACACTCTATCGGCGGCCTCGCCGACGAGTATGTCGATGAGAACCTCAGCTACACCGAGATCTACAAAGGCGAGTTCGAGCCCGTCGAGCCCAATATCACCTCGCTCAAGGACTTCAACAGCAAGTGGAGAGACATGTTGCCCGACGACACGCCCATACCCACCCCGCCGGTGAAGAACCTCGACAAGCGCGACTGCGGCCCGCTCGGAGTATATGAAGGTGCCGGATACCAGTCGAAAGGCCTCTACCGCCCCGTCACCAACTGCATGATGAACCACTACGCCCACTTCTGCCCCGTCTGCCAGAAACGCCTAAACGAGATGTTCGACTTGTATGTGAGATAGAGGCACGACGGATAATAGACATTTCATACAACGCCCGACTAGATTCTTAGTCGGGCGTTGATTCTTGTGTACTCATCACGAAACAATACTGAGGTGAATTGTACTGTGGTAACGTGTTATAGAGGGGTCTAGTGGGTGATGTAGAGCACTGCGAGGAAGATGAAGAGGGCGAGGAGGAAGATGTAGAAAGCTATACTGCAGCCTTTTGGGGGCAGCGGACGGTCTTTGCGGCGGAGTAGGTGGCCCCAGTCGAATTTTTGTTCAGGGTTCATTGTTCAGGGTTCAAGGGGTTCAAAAGGTTCAATGGCTCAAGTGGTTTTGGTATTTGTTTTTTTTCTTTTGCGGAGGAGTTTTATTGTGAACCAGAGGATAGCGAGGGCAAAGAGGACGAGGATGGCGATGGAGAGCTGATGGCTGTATTTCTCTATCACCGTGGGGTCGGCGGCGCGGTAGGCGAGGTGGCCGATTAGGGCGAGGATGGAATTCCAGATGGCTGCACCTATGAAGGTGAAGATGGAGAACGAGAGGATATTCATCTTGGCGAGGCCTGCGGGGATTGAGACGAGCTGACGGACGACGGGGATAAGGCGGCCGATGAGGGTGGAGATATTGCCGTGGGAGTTGAAGTAGTTCTCGGCTCGCTCAAGCTTCTCACGGTTGAGCAGCATGAGGTGTCCCAAACGGCTGTCAACGAGTTTGTATATTATCGGACGTCCAAGCCAACGCGAGAGGAAATAGTTGATATAGGCGCCAAGAAGGGCTCCCAGCGTTCCGATAACGACGATGAGCCACACTTTCATTCCTCCGCGACTTTGGGGGTTGCTCGCCACATAGACGGCGGGCGGGATGACCACCTCGGAGGGAAAGGGGATGAAGGAGCTTTCTACGGTCATGAGTATGCCTACCGCAGCATAGCTCATATTGGCGTCGTACCAGCGCAAAGCGGAGGCTACAAAACCGTGCGACGTGCTGTCGTCTCCGTGGACGGATTCGGCTAGCGAGGCGGGAGCGACGGCGATGGTATCAACCTGCTGCGCGGAAACGGCGAAGGACAGAAAAAAGAAAATTCCAGCGAGGAGAAGTTTTTTCATAGAGATTCGATTTTAGCGGCTTTCGAGGGTGGAGATTATTTCGTAGTCGTTGGCCATCTCAGGGCAAAGCGCGAGGAGGTCGTTGGCGTGAAACTGGGGGTCGGCGGTGCAGGAGCGGATGGCATTCAAAAGGAGTCCGCGCCGGCCGGACTTGAAATAGCAGACGGCAAGACGTATGTTGAACTCGAGCTGGTCGAGGGCGTCGATGACACCCTTTTCGAGCACGTTGACGGCCTCCATATACTCATCATGACGCATAAGATAGTCGGCATAGCGCAGCCAACATTCGTCGGAGACCTCGTCGAGTGTGATGGCACACTGGTAGAGCGTCTCCGCCTTATCGTAGTCGCCTACCTGCTCCTGGAGCATTGCGAGCTGGAGCATATAGGATGAGGACTGAGGGTTGATGGAGAGTGCACGCTCGGAGACCTCGATGGCGGTATAGAAATCGTTCTGGTCGGCATAACACTGCCCCAGAACCTGCCACGCGTCGCCGAAATAGGGGTCTTCCTGGACGGTCTTGCGGAAATAGACGGTGGCGGATGCGGCGTTGCCGCTTTCGAGGTATATCATGCCCATTGAGTAATAGATCCACGACTTGTCGTCGGAGAAGTCGAGACACTCGTGAAGGACCGAGACGGCCTTGCCCGGATCGCCCGCCTGACGATAGGCGTCGGCGAGACAGAAATAGGCTTGGACGTTGGTTTTATCGATGACCACAGCATACTCGTAAGCGTCGATGGCCTGCTGCCACATATCGAGGTTCATGCAGGAACGGCCGTAGGCAATCCACGCCGAGAACGAATAGGGGTGAGCCTTTGTCTGCTCACGGAAGTAGGCTTCGGCCTCCTTGTGGAGCCCTTCGTCCTCGTAGATGCAGAGCAAGTTGAACATCGAGCGCTCCTCGTCGGGGTTTTCGGCAATCGACTTCTTGTAGTATTGAACAGCTTTGTCGAAGCGGTCCATCTTGTAGTATTCGTCGGCCATATTGCCGTAGATGAGGCCCAGCTCGACGCCGTCGGCTGAAGCCATCTGGTAGTATTGGAGAGCTTTCTGCGGTTGGTCGAGCATACCATATACGAGGCCCATTGCGTACTGCGCGTCGGTATTGCCTGGCTCTGAGCGGAGGATTTCCTTCAAGAGGGCGAGAGCCCCTTGGGGGTTGTTTTGTATGCTGTACATGTGGGCGCGGCGCAGCTTGAGCTCGTTGGCGTTGGGAAAGAGACGTTCGCCGTATTTGAGGGCCGACTGGACGGAATCGACATCGTTGGTTTCGAGGTAGAAGTCGAGGACGATTTCTAGTTGATCCATATCGACATACTGCATGCCGCCCTTGCGACGGAGTTTCTCGTAGTTGAGGACAG
The DNA here is from genome assembly GCA_017616895.1 of Bacteroidales bacterium. Taxonomy (GTDB): domain Bacteria; phylum Bacteroidota; class Bacteroidia; order Bacteroidales; family P3; genus Colimorpha. The sequence continues at coordinate 19,222 of JAFZXE010000018.1, read as the reverse complement.
CCTCGCGGGTATCTTTATCGAAGTTTTTGAATCGGTCGAGTTGCACAGTGGGAAAAGTTTGAGGGTTTGTTGATAAGTTGATATGTGGATATGTTTTTATGTTTTACGGTTAGAAGGAGAACCTGACTGTTAGGCCGCCTTTGGTGGTGGAGTTGGGATAGGCGTTAGAGATGAACGGCGTGTTGATGTTTGTCTGGAAGAATGCGCGGAGGGTGAGTGTGGTGGAGAGGGCGTACTCGGCTGAGATTTCGGCCATCCACACCTGGCTGCCCGAAGATATCTGACTCACGTTCTGGTTGATCTTTCTAATCTCGGTTTTGTTGCTGTTGTAGGTGAGGTTGAACTGAAGGACTATGTCGCTCTTGATGTCGTGTTGCAGACGGCCTACCTTGAGGTGGAGTTCGACATCCTTGAAGCGGTAGCCCGCTCCGACGGTGATACCGTTGCGCGACGACTCGGTGAGCTGGTTGTTGGCGAAGCTGAGTGCCAACGTGCGGTTGCGCTGCAGGGAGAAGTTGATCTGGAAGCTGTTGACCATATTCAAAGCCAACTTGATGAGCGGGTTGAACTGTTCGGTGATAGAGATGCCCTCGGCGCTGAGCGGCGGCACATAGTCGCCGGCGGCGTTGAGTACCGACTCGGCGCCGTAGTCGTAGCCGTCGATGCCCGATATGGCGGCATCGGTGTAGAAATTGCCGACGCTGTAGGTGGACATATATTTGTGCGAGAGCGAGATGTTGGAGAACCATTTTTTGAGGAACTCAATCTTGCCGAGACCTGTGTACGTAATGCTCCAGTTGGGCAGCGGCATCTTGAGGAAAGGCGAGAAGCCGTGCTTTGACACGTCCTTGCCCATATAGGTCGCGAGGAAGCTGGTGAGGAGAACCGTCTGCTGGTTGGCGCTATAACCTGCGGGGTAGTATTCGCCGGTTATGGAGTCGCGCACCGTAGTCGAACTATAGGGGTCGGGGTTGGCGGCTGCAAGGCGGTCGGCTATAGTGTGGCGGTTCTGCAAGAACTCGGCATAGAGCTCGTCGGATTTGCGGAACGAGGTGGCGAGCGCCCACGCTGTGGTGGTATAACTGCCGGTCATCATGGGCGAGAGCGGACCTTTTACGACCTCTTCGACATCGTCGAACTTATAGTAGTATTCCTCACGCCGAGAATAGTTCTCGGTGGCGTTGATGTCAATCTTCATGTTGCGTATCGGCTCGAGGGAGGCCTGAAGCGAGAATATACGGTTGCCGGTGTTCCAATGTGGCTGGTTGAGCAGCGAGTCGTGGCTGAGGAGGTCGTTCTTCAAGAGCTCTTCGGCAGCATTCTCCGTCTTACCCAGCACAAACCATCCCGGAGCGCCATAGTTGCGGGGGTCGAGACCTACAAGGGTGGCTTCGCCCATAAAGCCCGGAATATGTCCACCGCCCGACTGACTGTACTGTATGTTGAGTGTGCGGAGTCCTGTGATGAATCGCAAGCCGAAATAGCCCACCTGCCGCCACCGTTCGGCCACCTCGGCCTTGTGAAGCGAGTCGGCTATGGCTTTAGACAGCGAGTCGTTCTGATCCATGCCGCGTTTTTTGTCGAGCTTGTTCTTATCCTTGTCTTTGTCCTTGCTCTTCGATTTGTTGTCCTTCTTGGGCTGCGGAGGTGCCTGAGCCTTCTTTATAAGTTTGAACTTGTTGTAGAAAGTCTGCATATTGGCCGAGATTCCAGCGGTGAAAGTCGCCGAATTCTCGATGACGCTTCCCATAGACTTCAGTGCTTCGGTTGCCCCCTGGAAATTGTAGTTGGTGCGGTAGGTCAACGGCAGTCGCAGGAAATCCATATAAGGCAGTTTGCCGATAGGCACATCGTAGCTGACCTGTAGGTCGTGATGGTAGTTCTGCATGGTGCCGCCGCGAATCATGGAATGCCAGATGGAGTCGGAACCCGAGCGTGTCTCGATGCGTCCGATAGGTTCGTCGATGCGGGCGTTGGCATTGGCGTTGTATTGGATTTTGAGGTTGGTGGATATGTCGTATTGGAAGCCGTAGTCGCGACGCCAGGTGAACTGCTTGAAATAGGTGGGTTTCATGATGATAAGCGCCTCGCTCTTGTTGCGCAGCATCGTCTCCTCGAAGTCGCGGTAGATTTCGGTAGAGAAGGAGAGGTTCTTCGGCTGATACATCAAGTTGAAGTCCTTGAATATCTTCCAGTTCTTGTTGTTGAACGCCTTCACTTTGGCAAACGGGCGGTACTGCTTGGGTTGCTGGACGGAGTAGTTGTAGCTGAACCCGCCGCGATGCTGGTCTTTCTTGTAGTGCTCGATGTCGTCGTCTGAGCTGCGTTCGCCGCTGTAAGCATAGCTGAAGCTGAAGTTCTCGAAGTCGTAGAAATGGGGTTTGAGGGCGGCTTTGCCGACACGTTCCTTGCGCATATTGGTGAGCGTGAGGTTGGTGGTTTGCTTGCGCTGCTGAGTCATCCTCTTTATCGAGTCGCGCTCGGCAGAGGTTTGGTAGGTCTGTATGTCTTTTTTCAGAATCACGTCCTCGTCGAGCGGGTTGTATTCGGGGCTTCCGATTTCATTGGCCCAATCGACATAGAGAGGGATGTGCATACCCCATTTTTCGGGCAGCATGCGACCGAGTTCGAAGTCGAGTGTTGCCTGCAGGTTGAGTCGGTTGATGAGCTCGGGGTCGGTGAGTTTGTCCTCGAGGTTGCCGAATCCAGAGGAGGTGTAGGCGCCGTAGAGCGAGAGGTTACCCACGTCGGCGAGGTTGGTGCGAGCCAACGCCATAGCCGACCATCCGCCCTTGTTGGTATAGTCGCTCAGGCGTAGCTCGTTGATCCATACGATAGCGCTACGCGACACCATTTCCGCCTCGGTCTCGCCCTTTGGATTGCGCACACCGATCATGATAACCTTCACCTTCCCGAGGTTGGGACGGCCGAGCACCGAGTACTTCTTGCCGTCGATATACTCGCTGTAAAGCATGGTGGAGTTGTACAGCTCTTCGCCGCTACGGATGCTCCGGTTGCGGTTGGTCTTTATCTCGGTCATCGCCTGGAGGTCAATCTCAACGTTGTTCTCGGTCGGCCAGATGGCGTATGGATCGTCGGCCGAAGTGCCCCACTCGGTGAGTTTGAGCGGTATCTCGTATTCGTAGTAGTTCTTGGTGTAGTCGCTTCCGAGACGTACGAAAAGCACGAGGTCGCCGTCGTCGAGCACATCGGTGGCGAACTTCTTCTCGGCATGGGCGTACATCTTCAGTTTGCCGTAGTAGCGCAGGTCGTAGGAGGTGTTGCGGTAGATGGCGCGAGCGTCGCCCGATGCGAGGTCGGTGATGTCGAGACTCACCGCCTGCTCGTTGAGCTGGGTGTAAGAACTGCTGGTGCTGTACCACTCCTCACGCTCGATTCCCGGAGGCAGGACGTATGGCACCGGGTCGCGGCTGCCGTTCTCCTCGATGTTTACCGTACCCAGGTTGAGGCTTGTGTTCTCGCCGTATCCCGTGGGATAGTCGCCCGGCTGAAGGAGGTCTTCGGTATATTTACGCCAAGTGCCGTAAACCAATTCCAGAGTGGCAAAACGCAGTATTATAGGCTCCTCGAAGTCTTTCATGAACATACGCATGAAGCGAATCGACTGGTAACCGTTAATCTTACCCACCTTGCGCAACGGCTCCCTTATCGGTATGCGGAACTGATACCAACGGCAGTTGGTAGTGGTTCCGTTGGCGAGCTCGATGTCGCGAGCGTCCTGTATATCGACGATGTAGTTCTCGCCGATGTTCATGTGCTCGGGGTCGATTTCCACCATGTACTCGTAGTAGTTCTCGGCGTCGCTGAGGGTGTTGTCCTTGTTTATGTCTTCGACGTTAGGCAAGTTCGTGGCAGCCGTCGAGTAGCTCTCGGGGCTGTCCTCATCGACCGACGAGTTGCCCTCGGGGTTGTTGTAGTACTTGTAGCGGTCGTTGATTTTGACGTCGTTGTCGTCGTAGTACGAAGAGCGGTAGTAGCGGAAGTCGTCGCTACTGGGGTCGGCGGCGGCGTTGATATAAGCCTGTGACGAGGTGCCGAAGAGCTCTCCTACCCTGCTCACATAGCTGCCGAAGAACGACTGCTCGTCGTTGATGTTGTGCGTGCTCGACAATCCGTCGTAACCCACATCCTGATACTTACGCGACGAGCCCTCGTTGTCGAAGGCGTTGACTACAGGTTGGGCGACAGGCACACGGCCCCAAATGGTTGTATCGACGTTGGTGATGGTGGAGTTGGTGGGCAAACCGTTCTCGAACGACTTGCGGCCGTCGCGGAGTATATCCTCGCTGATGTCGCCGAGGTTGATGTAGAGCTTGCCGCCTTTGTGCTCGGGTTTGTCGATAAAGGGGTCCATAAGCCAGAACTCGATTGTCTGTATGTTCTGCGTCTCGAAGTCGGTGTAGTCGAGTTCTCTCATGATACCGCCCCAGCGCGACTTCGGGTCTTCCAGCTTACCTTCGGCGTTCATACCGGCACTATACTGCGTCGCGTCGGTTTCATAGTTGTAGGGGCCCTTCTCGTCGGGATAGTAGGCGAGGTTGAGTTCATATACCGTCGTAGGCTCGCCGGCGGCCAATTCCTTGTTCGGAAACACCTCCTGCTCGGTGATGCGACGGGCGTAAGGCTGCGAACGGTCGTCGGCATCGATGTTTCGCGGCGAGTTGCTGCTGTAGAACAGGTTGTCGATGCGATACCACGCCAGACGGGAGCGGTTGAAACCGTAGGCGAGGCCGCTTCCCAACTCCGTCTCGCGGAACAACGGGTTCTCCGAGTTGTAATCCTGCGGGGTGCTGGCCAGATGCCAATAGTTGATGCCCTTCAGGTCAATCGAGCTCTCGGCGCCCTCGAAGTCGTCGATATACGATGTTTTGCCGTCCTCGCTGCCCGTGTTGGTCATACCTGGGATGAAGTGGGCGAATTCGGCGGTGAGGGTGAGGTTCGACGCCGCCTTGGTGCTGATGCCCGGCAGGAAGTCAACTATCTTCGTCACCCACGGCACCTCGGTCTTCCAGTTGAAGTCGATGCCCCAGATGGTGTTGCTGGTCGGCTCTTCGCCGAAGTTGTTTTTCTGTGTGAGAGGTTTCTCGTAGAGGTTCATCACCGTCGCGCCCAGATTGAGGTCGGGCTTGAACTCGTAGTTGAGGTGCAAGCCCAACATGCGCTTGGTCATCATCGAGAACGAGTTGTTCTCGCTCGACACGCTGATTGGCGTGCCACTGCTGAGGATGCTCTCGTTGACGATACGCACCGTACCCATCGTGTAATCGACGGTGTAATCGACATTCTCTATGAGCGGGACGCCGCCGGCGGTGACCGTAACACTTCCCGGCGCTACGCTGTAACCCAGCGATATCTCGCCGCTCACCTTGGAGGTGAAGTAACCTTCGAGATAGAATTTGTTCTTGTCGGCATACTGCTGTGCGAGTGTTCGAGTCATAGTGTAAAGCGAGTCGTAGCAGTACTTGTCGGCATACTCGCCGTTGCCGAGCAGCTCGCGGAGGTCTTTACCGAAGGGTTCGACCAACGGGAAGAATATGCGGCCGGTCGATGACTGGATGACGCCGCCGTGAAACGCTGCCGAGTCGAACCAATCCATCACTCCGTCGGCATAGTAGTATTGTCGGGAGGCATCCATGCGGTCGAGACCCAAGAGTTCGATAAGGGGTACACCCTCCTTAGGTCCGTCAACGAAAAATCCCGTACCCACGCCGCCGTTGGTTCCCTCATAGATGACGTTCAATCTGAAGTTGTCGCGACTTATCTGTGTGCTCTTGAGGAAATAGACGTTCTTCATCATCAGGCGCCACATCGGACTTCTGGTGTCGATGGCTGTCCCTTTCAGCAGCTTCACCACGAGGGTGTTCGGGTCGTTCACTCCGTCGGTGGTCATCTCACCCACCTGATAGACGGTGGTGTCGCCGATGACCTGATACTGGAAGGCCACAGCCAGCACCTGGTCGTTGCTCAGCGGCTGGCTGAGGGAGATGAAACCGAGATCCTCGTTGAGCGTATATTCGCTGCTGTTCAGCAGTCGCGCACTCTCAATCTTCTCGTAATCCGCCGCTGCCGTCATCCCGAGGCCTTGCATATAGCTCGACACGTTGTTGACGCTTCGTATGGCCGAGAGGTTAATGAGCTGCATCAAGTTGTTGACGCTGTTGTTGGGCCGCTGCGACTGCGGACGGTTGGGGTCGCTCCACTGGCCGCTGCCGAACACGCCTGGGGCGCTTGGGTTCGACTCGCCGAGGTCGGTTATGGCCAGCAGGTTGCGGTTCTGCGTCACCGCAGCGCCTATGTTGGTGCGCCACACCTCAACCCTCAGTATCTTCACCGGCGAGTTGACCACAGGAAGTGTCTGCAACGATTTGTTGTACTGCTCGTAGAAGTACTGCGAGAGGAAATAGTGGCGGTTTTCCTCGTATTCGTCGGCTCGTATCTCAAACTCCCTGCTGCTGGCGCCGCCCTTCACCTGCATGTTCTCGGTGCTGGTTTCCTTCTCGCTCACCACCGCATCGACCGTCAGTTTACCGAATTTCAGCTTGGTGTGGAATCCGAAGAGCTGCTGGCTACCCTTGATGAGGGTGGTGTTGAGCGGGAACGATATGTCGGCGGCTTCGAGGAGCTGTATGATGTCGTCCTCCTTGCCTTCGTACTTGAGCTTTATCTTGTTCTCAAAGTCGAAAGTCGCCTGCGTGTTCCAGTTGATGTCGAAGTTTATGAGGTCGCCTATCTTGGCGTTGAGGCTTATCTGTATGTTCTCGTCGAAGTCGAAGGTGGTGATGCTGCGCTTGTTGGCATCGAGTTGCGGGTCTTTGCGGTAGTTGTTGACCAGCTGGAAGGTCAGCTCCGCGCTTCCGCTCGGCGTTATCTTTATCTCGGGTTTACCGATAAGGCTCTCCAGCTTGCGGCTTATCTCCTTGAATCCAGGAATCTTGCTCAGGAACCCGCCCGACGTCTCATCCTCGCCGCTCGATTTGTTGGTGGTGCGCCAGTAGTCCTTCATCAGCTGGTCCATCTGCCAATCTTGATACTCCTCGAAGGTTAGATATTTTCTTCCCAGCACCACGTTGCCCACCTTGCGCACCTGCACGTAGTCGCCCGTCTCGGCGTCGTATTCCACCGTAGTGGTTATCGCCGTCGGAACATAGTCGCTACCCATCTGATGCCACGAGGTGCTGTCAGATTGAGCACACACTTTCCCCGTCGCAATTATCATCATTGCGATCACCAATCCTCCTATGTGCCTGAAAGCTCTCAAACGAATTCTGAAACCTGAATCTTGAAACCTGAAACCTGAAACTAAAAACTCCTACAACCGTTGCATTGCCTGTTTCATCATCTGTTCGACCGAGATGCTGGGGTCGATGTCGCGCAACACCTTCTCCACAGCAGGTTTGGGGAATCCGAGCATCACGAGAGCCGCCTGGGCGTCGGCCTTGTTCTGGTTGAACGCCGCCTGCTGACCGCCAGCCGATGTCTGCTGGTCGAGAGCCGCCACCAGTTGGCCGCCCACCACCTTGTCTTTCAGTTCGAGTATGATACGCTGAGCCGTCTTGGCGCCGATGCCCTTCACGCCCTGCACCGCACGAGTGTTCTGGGTCGAGATGGCCGACGCCAGCTCCGACACCGTGAGCGACGAGAGCATGATTCTCGCTGTTGCTGCACCCACTCCGCTGACCGAGAGAAGCAGGCGGAACATCTCGCGCTCCTCGACTGTGGCAAAGCCATAGAGCAGATAGGCGTCCTCACGCACTATCTCGTGCACCCAGAGGCGGGCACTCTCCTGCTCTTTCACCGCAGCGTATGTGTTGAGCGACACCTCGAGCAGGTATCCCACCCCGCCGCAATCTATCACCACCTGTGTGGCAGTTGCTGATGCTATCTTTCCTGAAATATATTCGTACATCGAGTTTGTTGATATGTTTTGTGTTGATATGTTGATAGGGGTTATGTTGACCTGTGACTTAAAACTTACAGCTTAAAACTTAAAACTTAATACTTAAAACTTACAGCTTAAAACTTACAGCTTAATATTTGAAACTATTCCGGCTCTGCCGGAAACGTATATCCTTTCCCTTCGGCTGGAGAGCCTTCTTTGAGGTGATAGTCGTGGTTCTCTACGTCCTTAAACAGCGGGTCGTCGTCGATGCAGCCGATCGCCGTCGAGTATTGCAGGCGTCCCACCCCTTTGACCAGACAGCCGGAGAATGTGACGTCGAAGGCGGCTCCCTCGTTCTTGTCTTCCATCACCTCCGTATCGGCGTATGTGCCGTAGATTATGCAGTTCTCGAAGCTCACCTGGCTCAGGTCGCGCAGCACCACCTGTCCCTCCGAGCTGGTGTACCAGTTGTTAAGCACAACTCCCGGCATCTTGCGGGCCGAATACCGCCAGTAGTTCGCCAGCGTCGAGTTGCGGAAGCTGCCCTTGCCGCCATATTGCATTGCCAGCGCCGCGGTGCCGCAGTCGGCCACCAGCACGTTTTCCGCCTCCACCCAGGCGCCCTGCGCCACGATGCCCGCCGTCGCGTGATGCATTATCACCGTGTTCGAGAGGCGCAGCGTCGGGTTGCCGTTCACGTTGGTGTCGGCGATGATGCCTATGGTTCCGTTCTCTATATATGCGTGGTCAATCTCGTTGTCCTTGCTGCCCGCGCTGAGCCATATCGCGTTCCACTGACCGGGCAGTCCGCGATACCACTCGTCCTGCCTCAGCGAGGTGAAAAGCACAGGTTGCTCCTCCGTTCCATGCACCTTCAGCGTCCCGCAGTTGTAAACCCACAGCGTCGCATCGGGCGCGAAGTATAGCTCGTCGCCGGCCGTGAGCGTCAGCGTCGTAGCCGAATCGACCACCGCCTGACCTATGATGACGTGCGGAAGCTGGTGGTTCCAGTTGTCGCAGTCGATCACCGAGTAGCTCCTGCCCGCCTGCGGGTTATGATACACGGCGTTGCGTCCGTAAGCCGTAAGCACCAGCGACTTCCTTACGATGCCCCCTTCACATTCCACCACAAAGTCGATACAATCTTCCACCAGGAACGGCTCCGTCTGCGAATTCGGGTTCACGTTCACCCTCACGAAGACGAAGCAGCTGTCGCCCGCCGCGATTTCCAATCCCTGCACCACCATCGAAGTGTCGCCGTCGATGTTAGTGCGGAAACGGCTGCCTCTTCCGCCGCGCAATCCCGCCGACGCGAAGCGCACGGTTTTCTTCCCGCGGTTGAACACCCTCACCTGCCGAGTGGTGGAACCCAAGGTGGTGAAAACGGTGTCGAAGGTCAGGGTGTCTGACGAGAAGGTCAGCTGTACATCGCTGTCCTTCAAGAGTTCATCCTCCTTCACACACGACACGCCGCCCATGAACATCGAGGCGGCCATTGCGACAATCGCGAGTATGAATAACAGTCGTTTCACGTTTTGACGTTAAAAGAGTCAACTTAAATAACGCCAAACTCGGTTTCTTATTATAAATTATAATTGTGTGTTTCGATTCCGTGTTGACCGGTATGATTTTTACGACGACACATTTAGTCCTCCGCATCCGCTATTCTTCCGGCAGATTGCGGTGTTTCGCCTTACGCGAGTAGTGCTTTTTGTTTTTCGCAACGTGAGTGCGCGCGTGGAAGCCGTCGCCCAGCAGCTCCCGCTCCGCCTCGCGGTTCCCTTTTCTGACGGCAATCAAAGCCAAAGGCACCTTCCGTTTTTTCTTGTGGTTTTTCATAGTGGTTCAATTCTTTTCAGATAGCAAAACTACCACTATTCAGTTCCTCAACGTCACCAAAACTTGCACCTCACCCCCCCAAAAAATCCCCCGCCGTCTCACACCACCAACTGCCAGCCGAGTTCGGCTGGCAGATTCCCCCCCCCTAGAGTATCCTAGGCGATCCTAGGTCTTCCTATCGCCCTTCTGCGATCAAGGTGAGCAGAATGACGCCGAAGGCGACAACTTTCAACTCCCAAAACCCACTAAATTCGGGACCATACTCCCGATTTTCTCATAAAAATCGGGAATACACAAATAATCATTCCCTTCGGCGATCCTTCGACTAACATCTGATAATCATCCTACCTATCTAATAAAATTCATTTGAGGGGTCGTGTAATGTTGTGTGCAACAGGCGCAGAACTGGAAGTAAGCAATACGAGATTATCAGTACCGCTTCTCGTACTTCTCCTGCGTGACGATAAGATAACCAAAAGCCTCCTCCATATCGGTACTCGGATCGGCAATGGAGGGACTCTTCCGGTTCTCCTGATGAGAGCAGTCGGACATAAACCGGCATTCGCTGTTAAGCATATAATAGGCGTCTGTCATCAGGTCGTTGTCTTCGCACACCATCTTTTCGCGAAACTCCCGATGACGCGCAACAAACGACCTGTAGGTCTCGGTGGATATAAGGAGCTCGCCGTACACTTTCCGCATCGACGGCTTAATCTGGAACAGTTTTATCCTGTCGGGATTGACCTCTCTGAAAAAGTCCGACATATCCTCGTCTTGGTTGAGGGCACTCACGACGGTGTTGATCTTCAGCCGGCAGCCAGCCGACTTGATTCTGCGGCAAAGACCCACATATTCGTCGAAGGAGATGACCTGTCTGGCGTGTTGCCGACCAATAGACCTATTGGTCTCCGACGAGAGTGAGTCAACGCTTATGCCAATGCATTCGCAAAGGTCAAACACTTCATCGAATTTGTCTGGACGATGTATCAAATTATAGCCATTCGTGACCATCGAGCATTTCATTCCAAGTTCTCGCGTCCTACGCATGAGGGTCAGCAGCGTGCGGCTGTCGTTGGTCGGCTCGCCTCCGACAAAGTTTATCTCTGAGAAGTAGGGTGCCAGACGCTCGAGGGCAACGAGGTAGTCAGGCAGTTTCACGTTACGGGCGGCGTCGATGAAGCAGTATCGGCACTTGAAGTTGCAAGCGGTGGTGAAATGCCAGTTCAGCTTTGGACGGTTCTCTTTCAGGAATTGTGCGACGGATTTCTTCTCCGAAGCGACTTCTGCCATACTCATTCAGCGAGGGGATTTCTTTTGTTGTTTCCGGCTGCAAAAGTACACCCCCGCCGCGCAACCTATTTGCACAAGCACACAAAACAGAACAAAAAAGGGAACAAGCAAAAGCCCATTCCCCAATATCAAACCGCCAAAAGGAGAACCTAATCCTTAACCAACTCAAACAGCCGATTCTCGCGCGTCCCCCATGAATTCTCATAGGAAATGTTTTTTGCAGCTAATTGAATCCATCGGTAGTAATTGTCACCATCCAACCGTCTGTTATCCATTAAGGTCGGAAAAAGAAATTCAATTCTAGCATGTTTACCACATACATATTCATTTTTCTCTCTATCCCACTTAAAGAGGTCAAAACCATCCTCTGAATTAATAAGCATGTTATTAGTACAAATATGCCTACTGTGAAAATCGCCATCTCCATTCCCCGTTGTTTCTATATGACACAAAGTTAGTGATAAATTCAGATTTGCTCTAATTTCTTTAATTTTGCCTTTTATATGTTTTTTTATTTTTTCATTAGTTATCGGTGGTATGTTTTTACCGACATAACATTTTTTTGTGTCACACATTATCGTTAAATGGAAAGCGTTGGGGCTTGTTTCTGGTAATATGGCATCAAGTAGTGGGATTAAATTCCAGTCAAGACTGTTTTTGCCTCTAGCAATGTATGGGTCAATTATCAATGCCGAATTACAGAAGCTGTTAAACAAACCTTTACATTTTGCAAATTTGTCGTGAGGTTCTCCCTTTGTATACATAGTGGCTGCACCTCGCACGTATTTATCATTCCTGAGTAAAATGTCGACATTAATGCATAAAATCCCCTGCATATTGCTTATTCCATCGCATCTTTTGGTGTCTTTGTCTAACAAATATACAGCACAGAGGTTTTCTATTGGCTGTTCTTCATGTGGATCTAAAGCCTGTTCGATTTTTTTAGGGTCGTTGTGTATTATTTTTACACCACTACCATCGGCCGATTTCTCTGCTAATCTGTATAATAGTTCGTCTTCTTTCCAGCATTCTTCTGGAATATCGGCAACGATGTTGCTACATTCCAATGCCCCATACAAATCCCAAAAGACTCGTTTATCTTCAACAGAATCCTTGGCTCGTATTTTATTCCAAAAGCCTGACTGTAGATATATCAATCTCTTTGTCATCTTGCCTGGCTAGAATTTCATCATTTTAAGCACAAGTTTTCTCGACTCATCAAAGAATCCAGATCCAAACTCTTCACTCAACCGTCCATCCTCAAGTATTTCAATCTTTCGGTTTGTGGCGGCACCGTCATCTCCCTTGTCCACATAGTTTATCGAAACCTCGCTGGGTTTCAATTCGTTCTCTTTGTCAGCTACCATCACTTGGAGTTTGCGAATCATATATTCGCTGTGAGTCTCAATGATAAAACGGATATTGTATTTTTTGTATGCTTCAACAAACATTTCTGCGAGTAGCGACTGATATTTCGGATGAAGATGCACTTCGGGTTCCTCGACGCAGATATATTTGGGTAGATAGCCACCGGATGGTCCATCTGGAACCGACGGTATATGATTCTCTATGCTGAATAGAAGCGAAACAAGCTGGGTGATACCATAACCCTCATCGGCAAGTAGTCTCCTTTCGTCACCACGTACCAAATACAGCTTAATAGTCGAGTCGTCGTCATCTCCTACCATTTCAATACGGTCTCCTATTTCATTTTTTTTAACCCATCTGTCGGTAAAGGATTCTTCCCAATCGTCCCATGGATGCCACAGCAGTTTTTCGTATTTGCCATGAAGGGCCGCGTTCATTTTGTCATCGCCATAAATTGAATATGACCGCTTGACATTCACGGAGTCAGATTTGACATAGATTGTATCACGAAGGAAATCGGGGTACACTATTTCAGCATGTACTAGGAGTTTAAAGACGCTAAGAGGGGAGCAAAAGTCATTTACCACTACACCAATAATTCCAGAAGCGAACTCCTTGATGAATTCAAGCACTTTGCGATCCTCCGGGTTGTCCTCTGTTGCTTTATCCAATAATTCACCCAAAGTTGTTTTTTGGGAAATGTTTATGCCACTCTTTTTGAATTTCTCTAAATCTAATTCAGGATATTTTTCAAGATCTTTTATTTTTAGTTGGCGTACCTTGTCGACTATACCTACGAGTATCTTGTCTTTTTTTTGTGCAAGTTCACGGTCAATAACTATTTTCTCCAAAATATCCCATGCCTTAAATCTTTCCTCTGCATCTTTTGGCATAAGAGAGAAGTCGTTTTCCTCCTTCATAAGAGGGAAATCATTTATTATCTCAGCAAAACTCCCCTTTTCTCCATAATCTGTTTTTTTACATTTTTTTTGATGTTGTTTGAATGATTTTTCGAACGATTGTAGTTTTTTTGACAGAAGGTCTTCCACATGAGAAGAATCATCGGAATCAGATGAATAATAAGTGAATGTACCGTCTATTTTCTCTATTGCATAGGAGATACATTCTCCGTTGCCAACGGAGTCTTCTTCTCTAGCCCTAAACAACCGTTTAACTTTTACATACTCCTGTAAATATTGTGAAAAAACAATATACGACATCTCGATAGTGTCCTTAGACTTATTATGCAACACGTTCTTGAATCTGCCTAATTTGAACTCTGGCAATCCAACTTCCAGTAGTCCATCCTTACCTACCGGTGTTTTGGTGTCTTCGAAGAAAAATTTAGCAGATGTTTCTGTTGGAAATTTGTCTGACTGCCTAGCTAACAACATCAACGCCTTCACCAGCGAACTCTTTCCCGCACTGTTACATCCCGTCAGCACCGTTATCGGGGCAAGTTCAAAGTCGGCTCCTTCTTCGCCAAAGGATCGGAAATTCTTGATACTAAAAACCGGATTCATATTTTTCTCGTTTGCCATAATGGTATTGTTTTATCTGATTTTCGTTTGCAAAAGTACTACCGTCGCACGCAATCTTTTTGCGCGGAGATGCATTCATTTCATTTATCACCCAATGTTACTCATTACGGGCGCTCTGTAGCAGTGGTATCATATTATTGCTTATGTTCGGTTTAGTAAAATCGTTTGTATCGGATTCCTTGTTGTCTTTTCAAGTGCAATCATCTTCTGACTTTACGGTATTTCTGGTTCCTGTCGTTCGGCTTCTCCGGGATGGTCATTTCCAAAACACCCAAATCCAATAGAGGTTGTATGTATTTTTTTCGTGTTCTTGTTTGATTTGAAACACCTATTCTGTCCAAAATTTCTTGTGCAGTTCTTGGAATAGAGCAAAAATTTACAACATCCTTCTGAGACCCTGTCAATAAAATCTTTATGGAATTTTTGGGGTTCGTTTCTTGGTTCGTTTCTTGGTTCGTTTCTTGGTTCGTAATTTCGTTAATTACTCCGTTACCATCTTGGACACCTGCACCAGTTTTTCTCTTGATAATCGTTACGAATTCATGAGCCGACTCGAAATTTTGGAACGACACCTCTGGTTTCTCTTCCATAGCACGTAGGATGCCCGTTCCGGCACCCGTGTAGGGCAACAGGTAGTTGGCGTTGGTGAAAAGAAATTCATTCCTTGGCATCGAAGTTCCTTTCATAATATCTTCAACCGTCAGTCCATTGGGGAGTTCACCAGGGCTGTGTATCTCCACTCGGTCGTCGAAGATAAAGATGCGTATGGGTGCTTTCCAATTGAGCGAACGGTGTACCAACGCGTTCACAGTGAACTCCACCAATGCGGCAATGGGAATCTCCAGTTTGCCCAGAGAGTTGAATTCCAGTTCTACCTGCACATTGCGAAGATTACGGATGAAGAAGTTCATGATGGTGTCGTACTGATGCAGCAGGCAGCCTTCCATATCCTCGTCTCTCACCTTGTCGCGGAACGTGTTGCCGCCCACCGAGTTGCCTACGTAGCTGATGCATTTTGTCGTATAGGCGGGCAACCACCGTTGTGGGTACTTGGCAAACAGCAGCACAGCGGCCACCGTCATCTTGCCGTCGGGACGTATGAAGTGTAGGTTGCGCAGCAAGCCTTCCAGCGAAAGTCCACCTGCGACAAAACGCACCATCTGTTCTAACGTGAAGTCGCGCAGGTTAACCTCGCTGACACCACTCTTCTCCATCACCACCGCAAAGCGGTTTAACAGGTATCTCTTCACCACCGGCTCGTCAAGATCTTTGATAGTGAAATCGTTCACAGCCATCTCATCAGGGGCAAAGGTTCCGCTCTGGCTCATCATCTCGGCCAGCTCAGAATTGTCAAATACACGGCGTTTGTCGGAACCTTGTTTTACCCAGACGATACCCTTACTGTCGTGATAAGGCTTGTTCAAACCCTCTTTTACTGTAGCTACCATAAGGCTTCCACCCTCTACAGCTACCGTTTCGGTGTCAATTAGGATTGAGGGTAGCACGCTGTCGGATGCGATGCTTGCCAACAGGTTTGTTGTTTCCTGCACCTCCTGGTATGACAAGGGGTTCATTGCGCCTGTCTTATCTTCGATACCTACAACAATATGTCCGCCGTGCGAGTTACTCTGCGCCACCATCTCGCAGCTCACGTCGTATCGGTTGTCGCGAGTTACCCGTTCCTTGAACTGCACCCGCGTTTGCTCGGACGAATCACGCAGTTTGAGTATATCTTCTTTTGTCATATAGAGTTTTTTGCAAAAATTTGTTGTGTGTTTACCTCGGTATTATCTGTCCTATTCAATCCTTTTGCGCATAGGGTTAAATTGTTGCGTCGCTTTCGATTCCATTACTTATCGTAACAATTCATTTTATTTCAAGGCACCACTCATATACTGGTTGGATTTTTATGTGATGCCCGTTCTCTTCTATATCCTCGCTCTCATGGTCGGTCAGTAGAAGAAGATTTTCGCACTTTGTATGTCGCGCTGCCAAAAGCAGTCCATTGATTTCTCGCTTGCGAGTCTTCTCTGACGATATGTCGTATGAGACTTGAATGGCTTGTACTACTTGATTGCCTTTGCATACCAAGAAATCACACTCGCCAGAACGATCGTTGAGGTAATATACATCATAATTCTCCTGTTTGCATTTCCTTGTAAGATGAATCGCCACTATGGTTTCAAGTCGGTGCCCCAGGTTCTCTCCAGCAAAAGCATTCTCCCGTTGATTCATCATTGCGACATCAACAGCATATACCTTCTCCTGAACAACTCGTTGGCGGCTTTTCTGCGAATACTTCTGAACGCCTATCATCACATAAGCTTCCTTCAGATATTTCACATAGTTCTTTAAAGTGTTATTGGACTTTATATTGAACAACCTTGCCAAATCGTTTACAACAACCGGGGTGGGAGCCACATTCAACAA
This sequence comes from Bacteroidales bacterium, assembly GCA_017616895.1. Lineage (GTDB taxonomy): Bacteria > Bacteroidota > Bacteroidia > Bacteroidales > P3 > Colimorpha. Next base: position 2,854 of record JAFZXE010000018.1, on the reverse strand, counting down.
ATGGTGGGACATCTGCTCGAAAGCCGACTTGTACGATATATTGTAACGTTGCTCTATGTCTCGCTTCAAGATGTTTTCCACGAGGGTACTTACATAGTTCTTATTGTCTAGGATAGTCAGCATCTCAGGAAATCCCCCTTGTTTCAAATATTCGTCGAAAGCCGCACGGCGAAAACCTTCCGCCTTTGTGGTGCGGTGCTCGATGTCAACTCCCTTCATTGTACAGAATTCCTTGAAAGAGAAGGGATAAAGGGGTATTTCCTTATTTCGACCGGAAAGATGCGTTGCAAGTTCTCCACTGAGCAACTTGGCATTGGAACCGGTGACAACAACATGTATTTTCTTACGAAGCATGCGGTTCACAAAAAGGTGCCAGCCTTCGACATTTTGTATCTCGTCGAGAAAAAGGTACTGGAAGTCCCCATAGATTTTATATAAAATTTCCAGCACATCATTCAATTGACTGGCATCGAGGGAGACCAGCCTTTCATCGTCGAAATCAACATAGGCAAAATTTTCGCCATTGTTCTTCAACACCTGATAGCAGAGCGTCGATTTGCCGCTTCTGCGTACACCTATCACCACCTGTGCCTGTGAGCTATTTAGGTCAACACGCGACTCTTCCTGCCTGTGACATAAATATTCGTGCGACCTTTCTTCTATCTCCTCTCGCTGATCGGATAGGATAAATTCTAATGTTCGTTTGTCCATCATTGCTTAGCAAATTGCAATGCAAAGATACACAAAAAAAACAACACACTGCACTATTTTACAAAAAAAAGCGCATCCCATTGCACTATTTTACAAAATCCCCCACTTTCAAACTGCATTATTTTACAAAAATCAGCATCTCCCACTGCATTATTTTACAAAAGAAACAAGCTTAGATCTATATCATGCCTCAACTGTAACACAGCATATTAAAGCTATCAACTCTAAGATAACTCTAACACAACCATAACATATAATTATTGTTCATACGGCCTCCTATTAAGAAACCACCTATCGCCTTCCCTTCATTAAAGGAAAGACCTAATACCAATAATCGTTTTCGTTAACAAAAGTACTACCTCCCCACACAATCTTTTTGCGCGGGAGAATATTTCTCTTTCATCGCTTCGACTATGGCGGCCATACGTTGGCGCAGATGCTGGGGTTGCAGCACTTCTATGTCGTCGCCGAAGGAAAGCAGTTTCTGCACCAACTCGTTATTTACCCTCATGGGGAAGGTGATGGTGTGGGTTTGTCCGTCGTGCGCCTTTATGCGCTGCTTTTCGCTGAACGGCTTAGTTTCGACATAAGGGTAACGACTGTTCGACACTTTCAACGTTATCTGCTCGACGTGCATGTCGGCATTGCGGCTCACGCCTATCATATCGCTGAAATAGTCGTTGAAATCAACCTGCGGAGGGCGGTATGAGTGTTTCCACTGGCGTACACTCCGTATCCTGTCGAGGGCGAAATTCCAAATTCCTTCCTGGCCTTCGACCTCCGCAAAGAGGAACCAACGACTGTTGTACTGTTTGAGATAATAGGGATGGGCCTTGTATTCTTCTGCTTCTTTTTGAACGAACGGCTTATATCTGATTATAACTGGATGACGGTTGATGATGCTCTCCAAGAGGTCGGCGAAATTAACATTGCCAGAATAAGCTTCGTTGTTCTCGAAACTCACATATGGATCGGTACTCTCCAGTGGTCGGTTGCCGGCAATGGATTGCAACGTGGTGAGCATCCATTGCCATTGGGGGTTCTGCTCGTCGGGGTCACTGTAGCGTTTAAGCAGCACCTCGATTGTGCGGGCCAAAGCATCTCGGTCTTTGGGCGTAAGCTGCAACACCTCGAGCGAGAACGAGGTGTCGGCATAGCGGTAGCAGTTGCTCGCATACAAGACCGGATCGAACTCCACATTATGTGGCTCCATCTGAAGATCCTGCAAGTCTTTCTGTATCGTGCGGCGGGACACGGACTTGAAGTCGTAGCGTTCCATCTCGCGGTTGACGCAATCCAGCAGGTCGCTTACCCGATACTGTCGAGACATGTCCCGAAAACACTCGTTCAGGACTTTGTATCGCAACATTTTGTTTCTGTCGAGAGCCATGAGGGGGAATTGAAAGTTGAATTAGGACGAATTGTTTTCGACTGCAAAGATACACATTTTCCACGCAACCTATTTTCGCAACCATAGTGTCTACTACTATTACTCCTTTTTACAACGAACGGGGGGTGGCTCACTTTTCACTTAATCTAACGGCCATTATGCTATCAGCCCGCAAACACCTCATTACTCAAACCTCATCACGAATCTTTCATAATCAGAATCGAATAACCATCGGCTAGATACGGTGTCGGGACAAGGAAACGAAAGTCACAATGAAAAAATAACAGCGACTACGCCAGCACACACTAGTCATCAGCTTTTATTGAATTATTTGTTTAATCTTTAGGTTATTACGACGTTATTAACAAAATTGTGTAACAATCTTCCACAAAACGCCTTGTTTTATGCCCTCCATCGTCGCCATTTGGCCAGTAAAAAAGAGCAATCATTCAAGTTGTGAAAAATATTTTCTGCGATTAAGTTGTTGAAAAACAATCGTATCGGTAGAATGCCCACCCTGTGAGACAAAAAAATATTTGTCAGTTATGAAAATGGTTGTATCTTTGCATCCGCTTTCGCCCAAAAAACGGGTGTTGAAAAAAAGCGAAGAGAACATTGAAATTTTGGAACATGAGATAGCGTGTGTCAACAGTCACATATATAAGGTGTGTGACACGACACAGATGAGTTCAAGGTTAACAATAAAATTCTTACAATGAAGAGTTTGATCCTGGCTCAGGATGAACGCTAGCG
>JAFZXE010000017.1 GCA_017616895.1 Bacteroidales bacterium | reverse complement strand
GAGGGTGGTCTTACCATGGTCAACGTGGCCGATCGTACCAATGTTGACGTGCGGTTTAGTGCGTTCGAATTTTTCTTTTGCCATTTCTAATACGTATTAAATGTTAACAATTAGTTTTAACTTTCACATTCATAGAGGGCGAGCACTAATACTCGTCCTCAATTTTTTTGCATAATTTAGAGCTACAGACCGGATTTGAACCGGTGACCTCATCCTTACCAAGGATGCGCTCTACCAGCTGAGCTACTGCAGCTTTTCTCTCTTGGAAGCCTGGCGTCTCTCTTGCCTGCTCCCGCTTTTTTATTTCTTTTGAGCGGAAGACGGGGCTCGAACCCGCCACCTATAGCTTGGAAGGCTATCGCTCTACCAAATGAGCTACTTCCGCTTGCATTCTTTCTGGTCGTGGGGGAGATTGGACTCGAACCAATGAACTCCGAAGAGGACAGATTTACAGTCTGTTGCAATTGCCGCTATGCGACTCCCCCATCATTTTTCTTTCTCCTTTTATTTCGAGCCGATGAAGGGACTTGAACCCCCGACCCCGAGATTACAAATCACGTGCTCTACCAGCTGAGCTACATCGGCTTTTCAACCTTTTCAAACGACTCTTTTTCTCAAATTGAGTTTGCAAAAATACAAATAATATTTTATCCACCAAATATTTTTTCTAAATAAATCCGCCAAACCTTCTTAACCCATTGCTATTCAACAGCGAATATCCTTACATTTTTTTCAAATCATTCCCATTGTTGATAAATATTTCCAACTTCACTACCATCAATAACACCTTTTTTCACCCAATCTCAATAAGACTTACTAGACACTCTAGATTTTCTAGACACTCTAGACATACTAGCCCCCCAAAAAAAGCGGGGCAACCTAGTTGGCTGCCCCGCTTCCTTCTATACTAGATTGCGATTACTGAACCACAAGTTTGCGTACTGTCGAGATTCCTTCGCCGTTCAGTCTCACAAAGTATGTACCCTTTGCAAGCGCCGAGACGTTGAACTGGATCTCGCTGCTCTCCATCGTGTCACTCATAACAGTGCGACCGCTCATGTCGATAAGCGCAACGTTCACCTTGCCGCTCACACCATCTATTCTGATGCTCACCTGCTCCTTGGCCGGGTTCGGGTACATGGATACTGAGAAATCACCCTCAGCGCTCTCAATACCCTCTCCGTCGGCGGTGTAGAAGGTCACTGCCTCAGTCCAGTCGGTATATTGGCCGTCGCACTTCGCGCGTACAATCACCTGATACGTGCTTGCAGGCACAAGACCGTCTATCGTGCAGCTGTTCGTGTTGACCGTACGGTTGATCGGGGCAATCTCACTGCCCGTCACCTTCACGTCGTACTCTGAAGCATAGCCAGTCCAAGTGATGATAACCGATGTTGCAGTCGAAGTAGTCTGCACGTTGGTCGGTGTTCCACATTCGGGCTGCGGAGTCGTGAAGCTCAGTGCAGCTGTCCAGTCACTGTTGAGGCCGTTGGAGCAAAGCGCACGCACCTCTACCGTGTAATCCGTCTCTTGCGTCAGAACCTGGGTGGTGAACGAGTTGGTGGTCACGGTCTCGGTGATGGTCTGACCGCCACCGATGATCTCAACCTCATACTGAGCTGCAGTACCATCCCATGTCACCGTCACGGTGTTGGCAGTCAGGTTCGAGGTAGTCACATTGGTCGGGACATCGCAAGTGGGCACCTCAGCTATTATGCCTGTGATGCTCAAGGAGTCTATAGCCACACCGTAACCATATTCGAGAACTGCGTGGAATGCGAGCTGGAACGTCGAGCTTGTCTGCGGAATCACTAGTTCAACCTGTTCAAAGTCATAGACTTCTTCCGTATAATTGGCCAAAGTAATCCATTCACTGGTCGGGCTCAAACGGTATTCGACCGTAAGCGCATCCTGATCGATCTCATCGTAGTCTTCGTAAGCTCTCTGTGCATGAGCAAACTTAACAACAAGCGTATCTACATCGGCGACATCAAATGTCGGGCTTATGAGTCGAACCTCATTGCCTGAATAATCTTCTATCGCTATCCATGAAGAGCCTTCAATCGCTGTATAGTAGTCAGCACCCACTTCCCATTCTGCATCACCTGTTATAACTTCCTGCGTCCAGCAATCAATGCCGTTCTCGAAACCTTCAAAGTAAGGCAGCGATGTGGCTGCAATTGCTCCACATTCAGTGTTGAAGCTATACGTAGCCACTCGGCTGGTGTCATCTGCTGCACAGATAGCCCTAACCGATATTTCGTACATAGAGGACGGCTCCAGTCCGGTAATTTCCACTGTACTGGTCGTCGGTGCGGGTGTTACTGTTGTCCACGCTCCGTTGCTTGTACGGTATTTCACCTCAAACAGAGTTGCTGTGCTTGTCCAGCTTATTGTGGCTGTAGAGGACGTCACTGCATCAAGCGTAAATTCGTTCACTCTCGGGCAAGTCGGTGCTGCCTCCACAATCACCTCATCCAGATAAAGATACGGTGTATAGTAGCCTGTACCTGCCTGTGACTCAAACGCTATCTGGTAATAAGAGGCGTTCTCTGAATTCGGAAGCATTAGTTCCACTTCCGTCCAATTCTCTACTGGAGTCGCAAACGTTGCCGACTCAATCGCCGTCCAATCGCCGTTCTCTGCTGTACGGTAGTGTACCTTTAATGTGGAATTGCCGCCATAGTAACCTTCCGGAAGTTTGTACCAGAAATGTACCTGAGCACCGAGAGCCAAAGTCGAGCAGTCGAGTTGTGGGCTTATCAGCATGTCGTTGCTGCTGGTATATACATTGCCGCCACTATGTCCACCCGTCGAACTTCTATACCAGTTGTCATTCTCGGTGTTCCAGCAGATAGGTATTCCTGAACCGCTGTCAAAGCCCTGGGCGTAGTCCTGAGTCAGGGTCACCTCGTATGGAGCACACTCGGTTGTGGTAGCGGCGCTGGCGTATGCTGTCTCTTCTCCGCATATAGCACCAACGCGGAACTGATAACCAGTAGCTGCCTCAAGGTTCTCTATCGTGCAGCTGGTCGTGGTCATATTGTCGTTGAAGACTGTCCACACGGTGTCGGTGGCTTTCTTGTATTCCACAATCCAGCTTGTCTCCTCACCGAGAACTGTCCAGTTGAGAGTTGCACTGTGCGATTCGACTGCATCAATAACCAATATAGGTGCAGGGCAGGTAACATTGCATTCTGCATCGAATCTTATGTCCGGAACAACCGTACTCGGACTGCCTTCCGGTGGATTAGCTGGATCATAGTTTGTTGCGTCGTTATACTTATATAGACCATTTCCCGAATGTGCTACATACGTATTGCCCGACTCCCAAGATCCCGTATTGTCGTCAACGGCAATCACAATATCATTCCCGGTTTGGTGCACAAATGGCTGGTCAAATACTAGATGATTCCAACCACTTGTAATGTCCCAGTTGTAATCTGTAATAACCTGGGTGAATTGTGCTATATCTATATATCCATTTGCAAACGATGCATTCGGAATATCGGCTATATATATGGTTACATTTCGGGTCACACTGTTTGTTCCGCTGGTGTTGAACCATATACCGCTGATAGTATCTATATTTCCTACTTCTGCATCGCGGTATATCGCTTGAGTATAAGAGTAGTTATAGAGTGGATAAGTCGGTATATAACTCGTTGATGCATTCCCACCGCCAACTTCGCCACATGTGCTGGTCGTAGCACTCAATGTCACTGCCTGCGAAGTGTCGGCAGAGCAGATGTTGCGGATGCTGAAGTTATAGGTTGTACCCGAGGTCAAGCCTGTGAGCACAAGGTTTGTACCTGTGACTACGGTGTCGCTCCACTCCTCGTCGCCAGTTCTGTATCTCACCTCGACTGCGGTAGAGGCGTAGCCTACTTCGCTATCGATGTTCCAACCGATGGCCACGGCTGACATGGCTGTAGCCAGTACCTGTGCATCGATAACCTTGGCGCAAGCCACATCGGTCGTGCCGTTGAGAGCAACATAGCTGGCGGTGTCGGTCGAGCATATATTGTAGATACGGAAGTTGTAAGTTGTTCCAGCCTCGAGGCCAGTCAACGTGAGCTGAGTTCCAATTACGATAGTGTCGTTGGCGTCGGCCCATTGTTGGCCAGTGGATTTCTTGTAGAGAATTCTCGCCGCTGTCGAGGCATAGCCCACGTTAGCGTCGGTTTGCCAGCCGATGGTCAGCTCGGTAACCTCGGCGTTTACGACACGGGCGTTCTGAATCTGAGCGCAGGCGGGCTGTGTTGTGAAGCTTCCAAGGTCGCGCCACATCGAAGGCTCTGTACCGCAAACGGTGCGTACCCATGCGTAGTAGGTGGTGTTAGGCGTTAGGGCCGACAGCGTCAGTGTTGTACCTGTGGCAGGCAATGTTTCCAAAGCCTGGTTGACAGCGGCCTCCGTGCCGTAGGCAAGTTCGTAGCCAGAAGCGCCCTCGACTGCACCCCACGTAGCCGTGGCGGCAACAGGTGAGTTAACCGTTACCGAGCCTGAATCAGGTCTCTGGCAGTCTGAAAGCACTGCTACATTGAGGTTGTCCAACCAGTACCAGTAGTATGACGATGTTGCGATTTGTTTGAACACTATGCATCCTGTCTGGATATTCATCGTGTTCTCAAAGGTGTATTCATAGCTGAAGAGCACATCCTCATCCTCAGGGGTTATCGTGTCGAGATAAATAGCATTCTCCACAGCTGCCGGCGACGCTGCATAGCCCACTGCCATAGATCCCGAATAATCCTCACTTTCTTGCACAAGGTCAAAACTAATAAACAGGTTGTTTCCAGCCACATTTATCATAGGAGTGGTAACAACGCCAGGACCTGAGAAACGAAGAGTTTTGCCCGCTGCAACACCAGAGTTGCCATCCTGCACCACCATATTAGTACCGCTGACCGAAGTCCAGCAATCCGGGAAACTTTCTACGGTATAGTTCTCAAATCCTTCCATGTAGGGCAGGTTCTCCACGCCGCATGCTGTGCGGAATGTGCCGGTTATCACCTCGCTGGTGTCGCCAGAACACAGCGATGCTACGGTCACGGTATAGGCGGTGTTAGCCGTCAAGTCATTCAGTGTATATGGGTTGGTAACGGTCTGCCAAGCTCCGTCGTTCACCTTCATGACCCACTGTGTGGCCGTTCCGTTCTCTGTCCACGTCAGGGTCAGGCTGTTGACCGTCGTGTCTGTAGCAGTCAGTGCCGTAGGATGCACACAGCTCGGAATCTCCGAAACCTCTACATTATCCATATAGATGTACGCGGAGGCGAACTTGATGGCAATATAGTTGCCCGTTCCGCTGTAGTTGCTGAACAGCACCTCGAAGTGCGACGCTGTCGTAGTTACCGAAACTGAATCCACCAGTTCGAATGTCTCCACACCGTTCTGGTTCGAGACGACACCGATCTGCAGTTTTCCAGTTCCGCTGTAGCCCGAATATTGTGCGTCGAAATTCATCCTAAGTGTATTGATGTCGGAGGAGAACTGCGGAAGTATTGCATAACCAGCAGAGCTGGCACCACCATAGAGGCGTCCGCTCGAAAGCGATGCACCAACTGAGTATTTCCAGCACGGGTTGAGTACGGTTCCACCGAAGGCCTCGGTGTATGGTACATCTATCACATCGCACTCCGTATAGGTTGCCAACATGGCGTAGGATGTATCGCTGCCGCAGTTAGCGCCGATGCGAATCTGATAGTATGTGCCTGCGTTCAGACCGCTCACAGTGTATTCGTGTGCTGTCACATTGTTGCTTGCGGTCGTCCATTCGGTTTCGCCAGTTGCTCTGTAGCCTACCGTCCAGCTGGTCTCACTGCTCATCGGAGTCCATGCAACAGTAACTGAGTGGGCATCCACATCGCTTATCACTGCCAACGGTGCCTGGCAATCGGTGTTGCATATAGTGGTGAATCGGATATCAGGAGACTTTGATATCTGTGAGCCACTGGCTGTAATAGTTGCGGGGTCGTAATTGGTATAGTCATTATAAATGTAATAGCTTTTGCCCGTGTGTGCTTTAAAATTGTAGGTAGAAGTTCCATTATCGTCACCTGTATTGTCATCAATAGCAATAACTATATCATTACCTGGCTGATGGACAAACGGTGTTTCGAAAACTATCTCACTCCAGTCTGCGGAGAGATCCCATGTGTAATTAGATGCAACCTGCGTGAAGTTTGAGATGTCTATCCACCCATCGTCGAACGATGCATTTGCCACGTCGGCCATATATACATCCACCGTGCGTGAAAGCGAGGTGGAATATTTGAACGATATTCCACTTATGGTATTTATATCACCAACTTCTGCATCGGTATATATAGACTGTGTGTAGGAGTATTTATAGTAGGTATAGGCAGGCACATAGCTTAATGTCGTACTTCCATCTGCCACTTCGCCGCACACCTGAGTCGAGGCTGTCTTCGTGACCACCGTTGCACTGTCTGTACCACATACATTCTGTATCTTCACATTGTAGGTAGTTCCCTCTTCAAGCCCTGTCAACATTACAAAATTGTTCGTTGTCGTCACTTCCGTCCAGTCGGTAGCGTCGCTTGCCTTATAACTAACAACCACGCCGGTTGAGGGGTATCCCACCTCGCTGTCAATTGCCCAACTCAGCGCTATAGCACTCGTTGTGGTAGCCGTCACCGTCGCATCCGACACCGGTACACAGGCTGGCTCTGTCGTGAAATCACCTATATAACGCCACACCGTATTCTCTGTTCCGCACACTGTGCGCACCCACACGTTGTATTCTGTCTCGGTTTCAAGACCTGTGAGCGTGAGGGAATTGGTATTTGCCGGTACTATTGTTGTCGTAGCTGCAACGGCATCCAAGGTGTCGTATGCCACCTCGTATGAGGTTGCGCCGTCACCCGCCAACCAGCTGATATCCGCCGTCGAAGGTGTGACATTGGCTATCGTTCCGCTAGCAGGACGCATACAACCGTTGTACTCCATCACGGTTAAACTATCTAAATTATAGTATGCCGCAGCCGAAGTGCTCTCAATCTGTTTGAACACTATGCAACCGCTGGGTAAGTGTATTGTGTTGGGTATTGCATATTCATAATTATGATATGTGTTATCTGCCGGATTGATGGTATCAACATATATCGCGGATGCCGCCATCTCGGGCGAAACAGCGAATCCCACAGCCATCTTGCCCGATGCCGTTGAACCTCTCTTTAAGTCAAAGTTAATATACACATCATTTCCACCAACAGCTATTACAGGAGTGACAACCACACCGCTGTCACTGATATAGAGTGATTTGGTACCCGATGAGGCATAGGAAGAACTCGAATAAACATAGTTGGTTCCTTCTATTGATGTCCAGCATTCTGCCATGTTTCCGGCACCGGCAGCAAATGGCTCGAAACCTACAACGTAAGGAAGACTCTGTGTGCCGCAGGTGGTGCGGAATGAGGTAGTCGTGCTGAAACTGGTATCGCCAGGGGCGCAAATAGAACGCAGCGAGATGGTGTAAGCCGAGTTGCTGGTAAGACCAGTGAGGTTATGAGGATTGTCATTAATAGTAGTCCAATCGCCATTGTTGACCTTAAGCGACCAGCTGGTAGCAGCATTTGCCGTATTTGACTCAGTCCATGCTATCGTGGCCGAAGTTTCTGTCGGAATTATGGTTCCAAAAATAGGAGCTGCACAACTCACCGAAACCACAAATCCTGTCTTGGGTATGAAGTTTCTATACGATGCTGACACTGCAGCAACACTACCCGACGAATAGCCCTGCACCGACCCATTTGTGGCCGTAACACCATAGAAACTAGTAGAGGTATAGTCCGTGGTGTGTTCTATACAATCAACCTCAACTATAAGGTTTCCTCCGCTATATGTAAACGGGGTGGCAAACGTAATGTTCATTGTACCATCGCTTTCGCGAGAAAGCGTTCCAGTATAGACCGAAGTCAAAACCGTAGCATCGTCAAAAGCCTCACTTTCAAACGCACTCGCTGAACATATCCCGATTTTCACCTCGAAAGTACTGGTGTAATCATGACCAGAAGTCGCAGAGTGATAGTACGTAACACCCATAATGTCACTGCCCACTATGCCAGAAAGCATGTCTGCAGGATAAATTGTCTGACACCGCAAATAATTATCGGCATACAGACCGTAGACAGGCACATAATTGTTCGTAGCCGTACTGTCGGCCACCACAATCGTCGCTGTGCCTTGCGCGTTGGCAGCCGCAATGCCTAACAATACAGCTACCACCAAAAGCATAAATCTTTTCATATTGTTGTAGTTTTGTAAATAATTTTCGACTATTTAGCAACGCAAAGATATAAATCTTTTTTTAATACACAAATTTTAACAAAAAAGCGGCGGGGTAACCTCTCGGTCACCCCGTCGCTCCTTATATTATAAGGTATATACTAGTCCGTGCTCTTAACGCACCACCAGTTTGCGAACTGTCGAGATATTCTCGCCATTGATACGCACAAAGTATGTACCCTGTGCCAGCTTCGACACGTTCAGCTGCGCACTGTCGCCTTCCATCATGGTGGTCATCACCGTGCGGCCGCTCATGTCTATGACGCTCACCTGAGCCTTGCCACTCAAGCCGTCAACGCTGACTGTCACCTTCTCGCTGGCAGGGTTAGGATAGATGCTCACACTGTAGCTTCCGTTCACATCATCTATACCCTGAGGCTGCTCACCGTTAAGTGTTGTGAAATTGACAGCAGCACTCCAGTCGCTCGTCTCGTCGTTCTCGCAGAGCGCGCGGACGCGGACTGTGTAGTCTGTGCTGGCGGTAAGACCTTCAACGGTATAAGGACTGGCCGAAACGGTCTGCATTATCGGTGTTGCGCCGCCGTCCGAGACCTCAATCTGATATTCGCTTGCTGTACCCGTCCAAGATACCGTCACCGAAGTAGCGGTGATGTTCGAAGTAGCCACATTTGTAGGCACATCGCACTCAACAGGCTGCTGGCCGTCAAGCGTGGTGAACGGCACTGCTGCGCTCCATTCACTGGTGCTGTTCTCGTCGCAGTGGGTGCGTACCTTCACGGTGTAGTCCGTCGAAGAGGTCAGACCCTGCAAAGCGTATGGTGTGGTAGCGTTGGCTATCGGCGTCTCAACACCGGTAGCAACGTTGGTCACAACCAGTTCGTAGGTCGGATATGCGTTGGCGGTCTCTCTTGTGCCACTGGCTGTCAGGTTGGTGCCAACCATGCTGATTGAGACGCTGCCAGTCATCATATATACGGTGGTGTCACCGTAACCAGTGATATTCATCGAGGCGATGCCAATCGTCAGGGTGCCGTTCTCAGGCAATGCTGTCGGCTGTACGAAGGTCAACGTTCCGGTGTAGTCGATATCCATAGCGTTCATGATTCTCACCGTCTCGTTGATAGTGGCCGGTGCGATAGTCATGCCAGTGCTCGTCACTGTGCCGGTTGTGTTGAAATGGAAGGTCACAGGATCCTCCACACCGTACATAGCCATGTCGAACGAACCAGTGATGTTCATCTGGTTGCCGGCAGCCGGCTCAATGGTCACGGGGACAAGTGTTCCAGCCACTGATACATTCTCGTCAACATCCTCGAAGTCCATATTCAAGGCGTTCAGCAGGGTATGCATCGTAGCGTCGGGAGTAATCATCGTGTGTACTGAATCTTCAGCGCCCATAGCGAGGTTCCATTCGCCGTCGAAGGTCTCAGCTATCGTTACTTCGTTCCAGCTGATGCTGGCCGAGTTCTCGGTGATGTTCGAAACAGCCAAACCGGTCGGAGTGTTGCACTCTGTCGGCTGTTGCTCATCGAGGGTGGTGAAGTTCACCATCGCCGTCCAGTCGCTGGTCAGACCGCCGTCACACAGTGCACGTACACGCACCGCATAATCGGTAGCTGCGGTCAATCCTGTTGCATTGTAGCTGTTAGTCGTAACGGTGCTGGCCTGTCCATTGAGTTCAACCTCATACTGAGCGGCACTGCCCGTCCAACTGATAACAGCCGAGTTCTCAGTCACATTGTTAGCAGCCAATCCAGTAGGCACATCGCAAGTACCTGGCGTTGTCGAACCGTCGCCTATATAAAGGTCGTCTATGTATAGGCTTGGCTTGGGGCTGTATGTATTTGCACCTGTCGCCAGTATCGACACCTGATAGTAGGGTGCGTTAGCCGAGCTAGGAAGCGTCAATTCAACATCATCCCACTCGTCCATCGTCTCGCTGAGCGTCCAGCCTTCTATGGCCGTCCACTCGCCATCCGATGATGTGCGGTAGTACGCATTGGCCGTCACATATAAATCATAGCTGTTGGTAGTTCTCTTGTATGAGAACCTTATCACACCGTCACTTGCAAGCGTCGAGCAATCGACAGCCGGAACGATAAGGCGCGAGTTCTCTGCCCAGTAGTCTTCGAAGAACACGGCGTTGCCTTCATGTCCGGAAGCCGTGAAGTCCCATTTGGAACGGGTTTCGTTCGAGGCCACCTGTTCCCAGCAGTTGGGCAGGCCTGAGCTGATGCCCTCGAAGTCTTCGGTGTAAGGCACCGCTTCAATTGCACACTCGGTATTGAACGTGCCAATTACAGCATAGCTTGTGTCGCCCTCGCCACAATAGGCGCGAACCTCTACTGTGTAAGTGCTGCTCGGAGTAAGACCTGTTACGGTGTATGGATTGTCAGAGGTGAGCTGATAGTCACCGTCGTCAACCTTGACGAGCCACTGTGTGGCTGAGCCGTTCTCGGTCCACGAGAGCTCAAAGCTGTTCTCGGTTGCTGTGGCCGAAAGGTCAGTAGGTTTCTTGCAAGGTAGAGACCCACTTATCGAAAGGTTGTCCAAGTAGCCGTAGTCACTGCTGCCGTCAAACTTGAAGGCCACATATTTGGCTTCACTCGATGCAATCTCGTCATAGGTACTCAAGTCGATTTCGTATAATTTCCACGTTGCCGCATTGACGTTTCCGACAATAGTGTCCACTCCGACAAAAGTAGAGGCGTCCGACGGGTTGGTCATCACACCTGTGATGAGTCTTACCACCGAGTAGTTAGCCAGTTTTGCATCAAATGTCACAAGGCAGCTGTTCGCATTACGGTCCAGCATCGGCGTGGCAATGATGTTTGAGTTGCTGCTTGAAGCATAGAAGTAGAGTCCGTTGCCGCTGCCGCCGTTGGCCGCATAGGTGGAAACGTAGGGATAAGACGATCCATAGGAGGTGTATGTTTGTGCAACCGTCCAGCATTCAGGTGCCTCATAGGTGGTCATAGCGTCGAAGTTCTCAGTGTAGGGAACGGTCTGTGTTGCACATGTTGTGCGGAATGTACCTGTAAGAGCATCTGAGGTGTCCGGGTCGCAGAACGCGCGCACCTCGACGGTGTAGTCGGTGCTGGCCGTGAGACCTTCGAAAGTGTATGTGGGGTTGTCTTCAACAAGCTGATACTCGGCATCGCCGTCTTTCTTGACAAGCCACTTGGTGGCCGAACCGTTCTCGGTCCAAGTGACCGTCAGACTGTTCTCAGTTGCCTCATCAAGTGTGAGTGCTGTAGGCTTTGCACATGCTGGTGGCTCCGTCACCGTCAGGCTGTCGATCCAGTAGTAATAGTTCGAATAGGTCGTGTTCACCTGCTTGAATATTATGCATCCGCTGGTGAGGTGCAATGTGTTGTGGTAGGTATATTCATAACGGTTGTAGGTCGTAGCCGCATCTATTGTGTCAATCCATACCGCCGACTCTACCGATGCGGGCGAGGCGGCAACTCCGATTGCCATGTCTCCTGAATTGGAAACATTCTCGCATTTGAGGTCGAAACTGATAAAGACATCGTTGCCATCGATGTTGATTACAGGGGTGGCCACAGTTCCGGGTCCCTGCATGTGGAGCGCATTAGTTCCCTGTGAGGCGTATGTAGTCCAACTGCTGTTAGCCTCTACATAGTTGGTTCCGCTAACGGAGGTCCAGCATGGCGGAAAACTGCTCGTTCCTGCTGTGTATGACTCAAAGTCTTCGCTATATGGGAATGCTTCCGCTGCGCAAAGCGTTCTGAACGTACCGCTAACTGCGTCGCTAGTGTCTGGGTCGCAGAATGCACGAACCGAAATTGCATACTCCGTATTAGCCGTCAAACCGGTAAGCTCATACGGATTGTCTCTAACTTCCGTCCATTCTCCGTCACCGACCTTCATAACCCACGTTGTAGCTGATCCAGCTTCCGTCCACGAAAGCGTCAGGCTGCGGTCCGTAGCCACATCAAGAGTAAGTCCTGTAGGTTTCGGACATGCGGGCGGCTCAGACACTGTTAAACTGTCAAGGAAATAGTAATAGACTGTCGAAGTGGCCATTTGCTTGAAGACAAGGCATAAGTTGTCAAGACGACCTTCGTTTTGGAAGAAATATTCGTAATTGTTGTAGTTATTGTCGGAGGCTCCAGGATTTATGGTGTCAATAAAAACAGCCGAACTGATATCGCTGGTCGATTCGGAAATGCCAATAGCCATAGTACCCGAAGATGTTCCCTCTCGTTTGAGGTCAAAGTTGATGTAAATAGGGTTGCCTCCAACCGCAATCATAGGCGAAGTTACAACATTTGTGGTTGTACCTCCAAATTGAAGTGCTTTTGTTCCTTGGGAAGCGTATGATGAGACGATGCAGTTATTACCACTTATGCTGGTCCAACATGGAGGGAAACTGGTTGTACCGGCAGCGTATGACTCAAAGTCCTCGCTATACGGGAAAGCTTCCGTTCCGCAAAGCGTTCTGAACGTACCGTTAACGGCGTCGCTAGTATCCGGATCACAGAAAGCACGCACCGAAATGGCATACTCCGTATTAGCCGTCAAACCGGTAAGCTCATACGGATTGTCTCTAACTTCCGTCCATTCTCCATCATTAACCTTCACAACCCACTTCGTTGCCGATCCTGTTTCCGTCCACGAAAGCGTCAAACTGCGGTCCGTTGCCTCATCAAGAGTAAGTCCTGTAGGTTTCGGACATGCCGGGGGTTCAGACACCGTCAAACTGTCGAGATAGAAATAAGCGTAGTTGGATGTACTATTAAGTTGTTTGAACACCAGACATCCGCTGGTGAGACTCAACGTATTGTGGAAGATATACTCATAATTGTCATAATTTGTATTGGCTGGTTCGATAGTGTCAAAATAGACTGCAGCAGCAACAAGCTCCGGCGATGCTGCTATACCAACTGCAAGGGTTCCAGCAGACGTGGAACTGCGCTTAAGGTCAAAATTGACATACACGTCGCTGCCGGCCACATTGATTACCGGCGAAACGACTGTTGCATCTGCACTTATGACGAGAGTCTTTGTGCCCTGCGAGGCGTAGGTGGTATAGCTGCCGTTCTCCTGAACATAGCTGGTTCCCTCCACTTTCGTCCAGCAGTAGGGGAAACTGGTTGTACCGGCAGTGTATGACTCGAAGCCCTCAAAATAAGGGAATGCTTCGGTTCCGCAATTCGTGCGGAAGGTCTCCGAAATCGCAAAACTGAAATCCTCATCGCCACATTTCGAACGAACCTGCACCGTGTAGGCCGTGTTCAACGTAAGCCCTGTAATCGTGTAGGGATTGCTCGTCACCGTTGTCCAACTGCCGTCACCAAGCTTGTATTGCCATGCAGTGGCCGAGCCGTTCTCTGTCCAGCTGATTGCCGCCGTCGTCTCTGTGGGCGTGACCTCAAGCGCAGAGGGGGCCGTGCAGCTCTCTGGCACCATGAATGTCGTCTTCGGCATGAAGTTGCTCGTGGTCGGCGTTATGGCTGCCACCGAGTTCGAGTTCTTGCCATATACCGATGCGCCACTAACCGTGGTGCCGTAGAAATTGAAATTGCGGTAGTTCGATGACCGTACAGTCTGGCGGAAATCCACCATCAAGTTGCCACCAGTGTAGGTAAACGGGCTGTCAAAGGTGAGGGTCACCTCAGTGCTCGAACAGTCAAACGTACCAGTATAGACGGTGGTGAAAGAAGGTGTCTCGTCGTAGGCATTACCAGAAAACGAGCTGGCCTCCGAAATGCCAAGACGCAGTTCGAAGGTTCCGCTGAAAGCAATGGCCGCCGAGCTCGGGTAGTAGGTGATAGCGTAGATGTCCTTTCCGACAATGTCGGTCAGCATCGAAGCTGGATAGATGGTTTGGCTGCGCTGGTAGTTGTCGTCGGCATAGTTGCCGTAAAAAGGTATATTCGAATTCGTCTCCGTGCCGTTAGCCACGGTGAAAGCTCCCAGTGTGGGCGTAGGAGTGCTGCCACCCTCGTCGCCGGTGGTGATAGCCTCTCCGACGGTGGCATTGTAGTAGCACTTGGTCCAGGTGATGTCATAGTCATCGCCGTTCTCGGCCACGGTGCACTCGGCCCAGCCGTAGTGGACGCCATCGCTCAGCGAGATACGGAAGCCCATGTAGTAGGTTCCAGCTGCGAGTGATGTCGATTCAATCGTGGCATCGCCTGCTCCGCCAAACTCTGTGGAGGAATTGATGGTAACTCCCGCACCGATGAGCTCGGCATAGTCAGTGGCTGCGGCAATGTTGTTGCCGCCATCTGTCCAATTGTAGGAGAGATAGCCGTTCGTGATGGTCGGATCCCATGACCCACCATCAAAATCCTGAATACGGAACTCTAGCGTCCCGTCATTGTCAAAGTCCAGACCATACACATCAGGCCAATCAGTCCCGGAGATAGTGATATCGCCGGTACCGATACGTCCCTGTGTAATCTGGGCGTTCGCCGCCACAATGCCTAGCAATGCGGCAAGCATGAATAACATTAACTTTTTCATTTATGTATGTTTTGTTTGCTTTTTACTATTTCACAATCAGTTTGAGCACCGTAGCCATCTCATCGCTGCTGATTCTGACAAAATAGGTGCCCTTCGCAAGCTTTGTCACGTTCAGCTCTGCTGTGCCGGCCGTCATCGTGGTTATCATAACCGTGCGGCCGCTCATATCGACAACACTCAGACGTGCTTTGCCACTCATGCCATCCACTCTCACAGTTGTGTGGCTGTTGGCCGGATTGGGATAGATGCTCACTTCGCTCTTGGCGTTCATATCCGCTATGCCTTGCGGCTGTGGCGCCGCAGGCGACGTGAAGGTGATAGCCTCAGTCCACTCGCTCGTGAAGCCGCCCATGCAGCGGGCTCTCACCCTCACCGTGTAGGTTGTCGTGGGCTCCTCGTTCAGACCATAACCGTTATAGCTTATCATCTCTCTGTACGGCTGGTCCTGCCCTTCGGTCCTGATTTCTATATCATAGTTGTCCGATGTTCCCTCCCAGGTTATGTTGGCATACAGCTGACCATCCTCTACACTCTGTTCTACAGCCAGCCCGGTCGGCACATCGCAATACTCCGAATAGTCACTTCCTTCAAGCGTGGTAAACGGAACTGCATCGCTCCAATCACTGTAAGTACTGCCGCTGCACAGCGTGCGCACCTCCACAGTGTAGTTGGTCTCCGACTCCAATTCGTAAAATGCATAGTGCGTATAAGTCGTGCTGTACGTGTTGGTTTGACCCATCACAAGGTCATTGAGGCGTATTTCATACCCCTCCACTCCCGGTATCGCAAGCGAACCCACAGCGTGCAGCGACGCTCCGTCCAGTGTAATGCTAATCATATCTGGCATCCCACCGATCGAACCGGTACCGTCTATATCGAGCGACGCAATCTCTATCGTAAGCACTCCGTCGGTCGGCAGGGCCGTGGGTTGTGCAAACGTTACTGTGCCGGTAAACTCTATCGGCAGCTGACCCATCAGCGCCACCGACTCGCTTATCGTGGCTGGCTCTATCGAAAGCCCACTGGCCCCAAGCGTGCCCGTGGTGTTGAAATGGAATGCGATGGGATCCATAAACGAACCGAACTCCATGTCGAACGAACCGGTCACCGTGTACTGGTCGCCGCTACCCTGCTCTATCGTGACAAACACAGGTGTGCCAGCAGCTGACATCATTGTGTCGATGTCGTCCATGTCCGACCCCTGCATCTGCAACATCATATGCAGCGTCTGCGACAATGTCACAGTCATATGCAACTCGTCGCCCTCTGAAAATGCCATGTTCCACTCTCCTGGAAAACCGTCGGCCTCAGGTGCATCACCGCCCGACCAACTAACTCTGGCTCCGTTGGCTGTTACACCTGACACTTCCACATTGACCGGAACATTACAAGGATCTTGAGCGTTCGCCGCCACAATACCTAGCATCGTAGCAAGCAATAGAAACATGATTTTTTTCATAACATTATGAATTTAATAATTTTACTCCAATTCATCACGGCATCCTAACCGTATTTTACAAATTGCAAATATATAAAAAATATGCCGTTAAAAAAATTTTCTTTAATAGGAACAGAATAGGAGAAAAGTAAGGTCAGTATAAGGTCAGTAAAGGGTCAGTATATAACCTGTAGATAACCCATGTGGGTAAAATGTAGGAGAAAAGTAGGTCAAAAGTAAAACAAAAGTAAAAGAAAACTAAAACAAAAGTAGGCCAAATGTATATGAAATGTAGGTCAAAAGTAGGTGAAACGTAAAAGAAATGTAGGCGAAAAGTCGAAGAAAAGTAGGCGAACGGTAGCGAAAACCTTGTATGACTGCTTCCCCTTTCCACAGACATTGCTGACCACACAATATTTCCCGCTCCTTCACGTTCATTTGTTTGTTACTTTTAAAATCACAACCCATGAACCGCAAAGAACTTGTCAATCTCATACGCGAACGCCGCTCCTTCCTATGCGTCGGCCTCGATACCGACCTTAACAAGATGCCAAAGCATCTAGCCTCTAAAACCGACGGCGTCTTCCTCTTCAACAAAGCCATCATCGACGCTACCATCGACTACACCATAGCCTACAAGCCCAACCTCGCCTTCTACGAATCTATGGGCATCGAAGGCCTCCGTCAGCTTAAGTTCACCGTCAGCTACCTCCACTCGCTCAATAAGAAAGCTTTCCTTATAGCCGACGCCAAGCGTGGCGACATCGGCAACACCTCCCAGCAGTACGCCAAAGCCTTCCTTTCGCCCGACGGCGACTTCAACTTCGACGCTCTCACCATCGCTCCCTATATGGGCGAAGATTCCGTAGTCCCCTTCACCGCATACGATGGCAAGTGGGTCATCCTCCTCGCACTCACCTCCAACAAAGGCGCCTTCGACTTCCAGCTCATGGAAGACCGCGCCTCTGGCAAACGCCTCTTCGAGCGCGTCCTCGAGACCTCCAAGCAGTGGGGCAACCCCGACAACATGATGTACGTCGTCGGAGCCACCAAGGCCGAGATGCTCGGCGATGTCCGCAAGATAGTCCCCGACTCCTTCCTCCTCGTCCCAGGCGTAGGAGCCCAAGGCGGCAGCCTCGAAGAGGTCGCCCGTCACGGCATGACTCCCCAATGCGGACTCATCGTCAACTCCTCTCGCGGCATCATCTACGCCTCCAACGGCGAAGACTTCGCACAGCGTGCCGGCGAAGAGGCCCACAAACTCCAGCAGCAGATGGACCACCTCCTCTCCACCCTCTGCCCCACCCTCTAAACCTATTAGACCCATTAGGCTTATTAGACCTATAAGACTTATAAGACCCATAAGACTTATTAGCCCTACAAGCCCCACCATTTCGATATACCGTTAGCACGTTATACCGAAAACAAAAAAAACCGAGAAAATTTCAAAATTCAACTTTCGAAATTCGAAATTCAATAATGGAAGACCCTCAGTACAAATCCCGCATCCGTGCCCTGCACATCGTACTCATACTGAGTTTCGTCGCCAACGGTCTTGGCGCCTTCTCCAACCTCATGATGAGCCTTCCCGCCATGCGCTCCACCCTGCGCGACAACATGCAGCTCATCCCCGAAGTGCTCCACGAGACCTATGAGATGATGCTCTCCATCCCCGCCGCCTATTATATCGCCTCCGCCATCTTCTCCGCCGTCGCCTTTTTCGGATGCCTGCGTATGTGGCGCCTCAAAGGTTTCGGTTTTCACTACTACACCCTCGCCAAACTCCTCCTCATCGCCACTCCGCTCGTCTTCATCGGACGCCAGTATCTCAATATCGGCGACGTCATGATGAGCCTCCTCTTCATCACCTATTACTTCATCTCCCTCCGTTCTCTCAACGCCTTCTCCAACCAAACCGACCCAAACCCCACCCAAGACGACGACAACCCAACAACCCCCTCCACCCAAGACAACCAACCCTCTCAAGACAACCCATCCAACCAATAACCACCACTAACCGATTCACAATTTCCAACTCCCAACTTTCAACTTTCAATTTTCAACTTTCAACTTTCAATCTACCAGCCACTTCCACCCCTTCCAATACCTCCGAAAACTCCGATGACTCAGAAACTCCCGGAAATAGTAATTGATAAGAAAACCAATTACTTACAGACTTATCAACAAAAATCGTCAAGAAAACTGCAACAAATCACCCCCAATTCTTCCATTTTCACCCCCTAAAAAACCAAACATACACCTTAAACCACGCACCCTCCAAAAAATTTTTCAAAATATTTTGTCTGATAATCAGTGTCATAAAAATTATTTTTGCTGAACAGACAAAAAAAATTTGGTAGTTTCAAATTTCGTTGTACCTTTGCACCCGCTTTCGCCCAAAAAACGGGTGTTGAAAAAAAGCGAAGAGAACATTGAAATTTTGGAACATGAGATAGCGTGTGTCAACAGTCACATATATAAGGTGTGTGACACGACACAGATGAGTTCAAGGTTAGAGGATGTCGGAAGAGATTCCGACACCCCGAAAATAAAATTCTTACAATGAAGAGTTTGATCCTGGCTCATGATGAACGCTAGCGGCAGGCCTAACACATGCAAGTCGAGGGGTAACAGAGGGTAGCAATACCCTGCTGACGACCGGCGCACGGGTGCGTAACGCGTATGCAACCTGCCTCCAACAGGGGGATAACCCAGAGAAATCCGGACTAATACCCCGTATAGTCAGAGAGCCGCATGACTTTCTGACGAAAGCTTCGGTGGTTGGAGATGGGCATGCGTGACATTAGCTAGTTGGCGGGGCAACGGCCCACCAAGGCTGCGATGTCTAGGGGAGCTGAGAGGCTAATCCCCCACACTGGT
>JAFZXE010000016.1 GCA_017616895.1 Bacteroidales bacterium | reverse complement strand
CTTTCTCGGGCAAGGAGAAGGACTCAGAAACAGGCTATTACTATTTCGGAGCAAGATATTACAACTCCGATTTGAGCTTGTGGTTAAGTGTGGATCCGATGTCAGATAAGTACCCAAGTTTGAGTCCATACAACTACTGCGCTTGGAACCCGATGAAGTTGGTGGATCCTGATGGTAATAAAATTGTTTTCGCAAAAGGAACAACTTCTGAACAGAAGAAACAATTCTATACAGCAGTAAGACATCTTGACTCTCACAATTGTGGAGGTAGATACGGGCAATTAAAGAATTCAAAAAATGTTTATACAATCTCGTTTATCAGCAATCCTTCTAATACATCTTCTTTCAACCCCTCTACGAAAACAATCAACTGGTGTCCTACTGCAGGCCTAGAAACAGATCAGGGCCATTTGTTATCACCAACAACTATACTAAACCACGAAATGACGCATGCTACACATTATGACGATGCCTTAAATAAATATCAGAAGAATTATTCTAAGTATGGAAAAGATGTTGCAGATAGAGAATGGGGGATTTTTATACAGTCTTTAGAAAAGAGTGTTGATAACCCATATTCATCTGAGGAGGAGAAAAAAGTAATTACTGGAATTGAGCAGAGAACCGCGAAATTATTGGGTGAAATACAAGATGGCGAGGTAACAAGGGAAAATCATAGAGGAAAGCTTGTATCGGTAGCTGGACCGACTTCTACCCATAAGGTGGAAGACTCCTTTCAATAGATATTACATTTTATAATATTTTGAGATATGAGAAAGCGTTTGTATTTTATTATCGCAATAACAATATTGTCCACTACACAGCTACAAGCACAAGATGTCATCATATACTATGATGATCCTGTACTCAGAGTGGCCGATGTCCCTGTTTACTTGTTTCAGAGGTATTGCCCACCGGAGAACAAAATTGAAATCAGAGATACGTCATTTACAAAATATTTGTCTTCGAAAATCCGCTCATTTAAAGATGCGAAAGGTATGTCTTGTTATAGAGATATGCCAACCGCTATGATTCAAATTGTGTTTATTGAAACAGATTGTACATATCATGTGGTGAATATGTCACATTCGCTTACATCCGAAACCATATCTAATAATACATCTTGTTTGATAGTTGACGGTCAAAAAAAAGAGTTTGATAAATCATTTCAGGCTGTTATTGATCAAATTGTAAATTATCATATAAAATACCCCGCATATAATGTTGACAATTCGTTTTTTATTAATCGACTTATTAATGAGAAAAGATACAATGTAGAACCATACCCGCCCACATTTCCGTAATCGTATCTGTTATTCTGAATGTTGCGGAATTCCTGTTATTGCGGATGTGTCATCCGCAACTCCATCCCCCTGGATTTCCGAATCCGGCACTCCACTAAAAAGAAAAAAAAGACAGAACAAACTCGGTAAAATGCCATCTCAATTCACATATAAACCAGACTCTTTTCCGACCCAAAACCAGCCGAAAAACACCCCTGTTTTTCAGTCGGACTCCTCGGGCAAAGAGAAGGACTCAGAAACAGGCTATTACTATTTCGGAGCAAGGTACTACAACTCTGATTTGAGTCTGTGGTTGAGTGTCGATCCTATGTCGGACAAGTACCCAAGTTTGAGTCCATATAACTATTGTGCATGGAATCCAATGAAGATTGTGGATCCGAATGGTGATACGATAGTAGTAAATAGGTATGGAGATGTTATTAGAAATGACAAGACGGATAATAGTGTATACCTCAGTGAAAATAACAAGATGACACGTTTAGGTGAGTTGGGCGGAGAGATAAAGGCTGATTATATTTACTCTAATTTACTAAAAAAGAATGCAGAAAGGGCAAAATCCATGTGGAATCCATTTAGGTTTAGAAAGTTAGTAAAAACAAAAGGAGACTGGGATTTAAAAAATAATAAAAAAACCATCTATGGCTTGGGGAATGATAATAGAACTACCTTTTTATATAATGGTAACAAGATGGAATCTCAGGATTTAGGAAACCATCATTTTGGATACGTGGCAAAAGCATTTGGGCTATTTTCTGAAGAGTTTATTTTGCGACAAGCAGGAAACTATCAAATAAAGTCAGGAACATCAAGGTCTGAATGGCAAACATATGAAAATATTCATCTTATTCCAAAGCCAGATCCAATGAGTACGGCTCCAATTATCCCGCAACTATTGCCACCATATGGTGATGATCCAAGAGATCAAATGTGGATTAGAAGAGGCTTCGCTGATTATGAGAAATCAATAAAAAAATGAAAAAGAAGATATTCCCTTATTTTTTTACTTTTTTTTTCACAATTATAGGTTGTTCTCTTTTTCCTGAAGTAGAAAAAGAGTTAATATACGAGTATCCATATTATGGAAACAAAATTTGTTTTTATTATATATCAGCGAACGCAACGTCACAGAATATGATGCAGATCTGCTTGCTAGATAGCAGCGGGAGGATGAGGATTATAGGCAATTATGAATTGTATAACAATGTTGTATCAATTGATACATCAATTAATACGGTAAGGATAGTTTTAAGAGATACGTCCGCCCATTCTGTTTGTGTTCAAGATACTATATATTTAACTCCAGAATTATTGAGATGATCTGTATCATAAACCAGTTTGTGCTGGATTACACAATCTGGCACTTTCGATAAAGGCATATAAAAGCATTGTGTGAAATATAATAAATGCACATTAGATCCACATATAAAAACACAAATTTCAGACCCCGAAAAAGGCCTGAAAGCACTGCCACTTTGTGTCCGTTATCCACGGGCAAGGAGAAGGACTCAGAAACAGGCTATTACTACTTCGGGGCGAGGTATTATAACTCCGACTTGTCAATCTGGTTGAGTGTAGACCCGATGGCGGACAAATATCCAAGTCTGTCACCATACAACTATTGTGCATGGAATCCAATGAAGATTGTGGATCCGAATGGGATGGATACACTTAGTGTGCTGTTTAATAAAGAAAATAAAAAGTGGGAAATATCGGATCATATTATTTCCAAAGGAAACGATGTCATTAATGTTACGGGACAGGATGGAGACACTAGAACTTATTCATTTTCTGAAGGAGTCTATGGAAACAGAGTGAATATGATATTACTCGAAGACTCCAAGGATAACGATGAATCATTCGGTGTGTATCATTTATCTGGTGAGAAAAAAGCAGGTTTCTTCGTTCAACCCTCGTCGTTCAGTAAAAAACACAAGCAAGTTGGTCCGGGAACATATACGTCATATCTTGGAAAGGGGGAACGTTGGTATAATTATATTGGACTATCAGGTGGTGGCGTGTCAAGCGGGGTCAGGATACACTATGGGACGGGGCGCTCTTGGTCCACGGGATGTTTAATTATATCGAATGCATACTCACTTAATGCTTCTGGATCAAAGCGATTCGATTTGGAGAGTTCAAGGGATGCTTCGTGGAGCCTTGCCCAGTATGCTGGTGCAACATCGAGAACAAGCAAACCGATGGGTGGGGAAAAAAGAATAAGGGATTGGTACACTTATGAGGAATTTAAATCACCCACCATAAATATAAAAAGATGAAACAATTGTTTTTTGTTGTACTGGTGTTAATTGAGGGTATTTGCCACTCTCAAGATTTTGTATTTGATGTTACAAACAACACTCTAAAATGTCCTTACAGTGACATGGCTTCGCAATGGGAAATTGGCTCCAGTGAAATAAATATTATTCTGCAAACAAAAGACGATTTCCGAGATACAATTTTCTTATCGATTGGTTGCTCCCAATATTTAGTCGAAATTTGTGAAGATTCAACGAATTTAATCATCTATTGCTGGCCATTCACGCTGTATGAAACAGATTGTGCAGTCGAAGATTCCCATAGACCCAATAAAAACTCTTCAGATTTTAAAGTGGTTTTTTGTTTTTATTGGAACAGAGTCGTAGCAAGATTACAATGGAATTTGGACAAATATTCATCCAATGAGGTATTTGACAGTGGTTTGGATTATTCTTTTATGACTTCTATTTTTAAAATGATGGAACAGGGCTTTTCGATTCAGGATATTATATTAAAGCTTGAATCACAGGAAAAAGAATTGGATATTATAAGTGTGGAGAATCTATATCGTAACGATGTGGTGAAAAAATTACTTCCATTGCACAACATGTCCTTCGATGACTCAACGATGCGGTGTCTGACTGATAGTTTTAAATATCTTCGCAATGAATACAATAGATGACAGTTGTTCTTTTTGTGCGGCATTTGTTGCCTAAAACAGCATTTCTCAATATATTGAAAATCGACTACACCGGGAACCTTTGTGTTGGATTATGCAATCTTACACTTCCTACGAGGGCAAAAAACATTGTGTGAAATAATACGTCAAATGTGCCCGAAATTTACATATAAAAGCTCCAATTTCATGACCTCAAAAAGGCCTGAAAACACCCCTGTTTTCAACTCGGACTCCTCGGGCAAGGAGAAAGACTCGGAAACAGGATATTACTATTTCGGTGCGAGGTATTATAACTCAGACCTAAGTTTGTGGTTAAGTGTTGACCCGATGGCAGACAAATACCCAAGTTTGAGTCCCTATAATTATTGTGCGTGGAATCCTTTGAAGATAGTTGATCCAAACGGAGCAGAAATTCTCATTAAAGATAGAAATCAAACATATTACTATAGAAATGGTCATGTCTATTTAAAACATGGAAGAATTCCCATGGATGGATATTTAGGGAAGGAGGCCAGTAAAGTAAAAAACAACATTGACAAAATGTTAAAACATTCAGCTGGGAAAAAGGTGATTGACAGATTAACAACGAGTAGACAGAGATATACTGTTGCCGTAGATGCAAAATCAGGGGATGGAAACTATAGCGCCTCAAAAAACAAGGTATCCTTGGTCGGTGGAGAATCGAATACATTAGAGGCTTTGTCGCATGAACTTTTTCATGCGTATCAGGATGACCACGGAAGAACTCCAAAAACCGTCTACAACGAAGTCGAAGCCTATGTTTTTAGCAGCATTATATCTAATAATATGACAACTGGAATTAGAAGTAAGAATAATGCTGAATACAATGCTCATGGCATGAATCTAACAAAAGGGTTTAACAGTAATAGTTTTGGTTTTTTGGTTAGAAATTTCCGAAGGAATTCCATGGCTAATTATAAAGGTACTTATAATGGCTATGGATATAACCCTGGTAATTATTTATTCAGTCAAAGTTTATTAAAACAATTATAAAACAGTATGAAATATGTTTTACGAGCAATATGGGCTATAATCATTTTCGCTGCATTGTGCTCATGTTTTGACAATCAAGATGGGCAAAAAGACGATGTGATTGTGGATCATTTCGAAATTGATGTTTTGAAACCTCATGATGATGTCAAAAAAGCAATAGATGAATGTGTTTCTAGTCAAATATATGATTATTCGATGAGTTCCAATGACGCAATCCGTATTCGAATAGAGTGCGATGCAATTTGGGAGCCATCAAACAACGCAAATCCATTGTCCATAAAGATTGCAGAGGTGGATACCAGCTGGTTCTATTTGACGATTAATGAAGGATTGCGTACGGAAACCACAATGAATTGGCGTAGCCCATCAGACCGAGCATTGTTGCAAACTATAAAAACGATATTGGATACCAGCACATACTCTTTACAGTGCGTAAATCGTGACGACATAACACCTCAAAGCATATTAGATGCTTATGTGGGGCCCTTTGCTGAAACTAGGATTGATTTTAAAATGTGTATAGGAAACAATAATATTCCCGTTTTACCTGATTTGCAATCTGGCGCAAAGTCAACTAAATAATGAATGACTGTTCTAAATGCTCTCCCAATTCACATATAAAACCACCACTTTTTCGAACCAAATCAGGCCGAAAAACACCGTCATTTTCCATTCAGCCTCCTCGGGCAAGGAGAAGGACTCAGAAACAGGCTATTACTACTTCGGTGCGAGGTACTATAATTCGGATTTGAGTATATGGTTGAGTGTTGACCCGATGTCTGACAAGTATCCAAGTTTATCACCGTATAATTACTGCGCTTGGAATCCGATGAAGTTGGTGGATCCTAATGGTGACAGTATTATGATAAAGCGTCAGAATCAAGAAAAAGGCGATTCTCAACTATTATCTAGTTTGTCGAATAAAACTGGACTAAATTTATATGTTAATGAAAAGGGTAGATTAGTGTATGAAAAGGGAGAAGATGGTTCACCTTGTATCAATGGTGGCTCAAAGACAGCAAGAGAAGATGTCTTAAAAGCTATTAGCGACAATTCATTCAACATAATAGTTAGCTACCTGGATGGTGCCGATAATGTAAATGCAGGTAAAGCAGATCCTAGATCGGTAGAATTTAGTGAATCCAGGCTGTTAATAGATCTCGCTGATTTTACAGGTAATGAACCTGCAACGTTTGATATTGGAATGGTTTTTCTTCACGAATTCCAGCATGGCTATTTTGGGTTATCCGATAATATTCCTAATGGTGAGGTTTATTCCTGCACAGACGAGAACTACTACAAAAGAGGTTTTACTGGTGATGCTGTTAATAGAGTGAATATCTATCGAAGGGAGCTTGGGCTGCCAACAAGGGAAGCATATCCTCAAAGTCCGTACAATGGTAAAATTCCTTTCTCATTCGGAGGCAGTACCATTTGGTTGAATGGATTTGTGAAATAGTGTAATTTACCTGTGACATGAATAAGGCATTTTTGACAATAGTTCTTTTCGTTGTTTTTTGTTGCATTGAATGGAATCCGCATGCCCAGAATACAATCCTTAACGATGCTATACGCATGACCGATTCAATGATTGTAAATGGAGCTTTTGTGAATTCGTCAAATGGCGTCCGGATAATACCCGATACATCCAAGATTGTTGGGGTGATGCTTCATGATATGTTTGAAGGACTCTTAATTGACAATAACAATTTAGTCTTGAAATATAGTACAGATTCGACAGAATATGACAATCATCACTTATCCATGTCCGTTTTTTTTGACGATGATGAGTTTGGTGTTTATGGATATCCCTTTGTTGATGTAAGTTTATTATATTACAAAGCGGAAGACTGGGAGTGTGTTACGGTGTATAAGCGATATATTTGGAGTGTCCTGTATTTCATAAAGGACAATAGCGTTATTCATTATAGAATATTGGAGATGGCTGAATGAAATGTCAAAAAAACGATATCGTTCCAACTGTGACGGATTTGCCCGTTGTTGCGGATGTGTCATCCACAACGGTTTAACAAGAGAATTTGTAATTCTCGCCCTCGACAGAACAAACACACGAACGCTACATAGGATTCCCGTTGCGCTTGATTTCAAATCTAGAATGTCCAATGCAAATTTTGATATAATTTTCAGTTACCTTTTAATCCCTTATACCTTTCTAACATATTAACAGCTGATAGATTCCATGCGGTATAATTCCTACTCCAGCTATTTCAAGTCGCTCTTTGGCGGGCGGGCTCAGAAACTCTCCATCGACGGGGGGTTCTCCTGTCCTAACCGCGACGGGACGAAAGGGGTCGGGGGCTGCTCGTTCTGCAACAACGAGGCGTTCAACCCCTCGTACTGCCGTGAGGTGAAGTCGATCACCGAGCAGATTGACGAGGACATCAAGTTCCACCGCTGGCGTTACCGCAAGAGTGCCTGCTACCTGGCCTACTTCCAGACCTACAGCAACACCTACGCGCCGCTGGAAAAAGTGAGGCGGAATGATGCCTATTCGTTGTTGACGGCAATCCACTCGCGGAAGAACGGGTCTTCGAGCTCGTAGCGATCGGAGTAGATGACGTAGCCGTCTTTCTGCATACGCTTCAGCGCACTATAGATCGTGCTGGTGCTGTGTCCGCCCGACTGCAACGGCTTGTTGGCGGCAAGTGTCTTTAGAATCCAACGGTTAGTGCGGTTGAAGTTCATCCACAGGCGCTCATAATCCAACCCATGTGCGGTGACGATCTGGCTGATTGCCGCTTCGAAAGGTTTCTCAAGGCCCGGCTGCAACACTCCCATCTGCCACACGTTGGCTGCGAGCTGCTGCGAATAATAGGGGTGACAGCTGGTGTAGTCCAATATGCGGTCGGCCAATTCGTCGCTTCTGTCGGGGAATATGCTTGAGAGCCGTGCGGAGAGGTATTGGTGGAAATCCTCTCGCGGCAGTTTTCCCAGCCGCATAAGCTGTCCGAAATGGTAGAAGGGCGATTTCTTGTTCTCAAAGATGTCGGTCATCATGCTCTCCTGGCTTCCAAGCAGGATATAGTTGATGTTCTTGTGGTTCTGCATGATGGAGCGCAACTGCTTGTCGAGTTTTGGTGCCAGATCTTTTATCTCTTGGAATTCGTCAAGCACCACAATCATACGGTCGTTCCCAGTATGCGACTGCTCGATGAGCGTCAGCACGTCCTCAATCAAGATCACCTCGTTAGCGCTTGGCTGAAACGACACCTCTATCGCTCCGGTTACGGGATTGGTGGAGAGGGTGGGGATGACTCGGAAATGGGTTATCAGGTGACGGACGCGTTCAAGCGGGTGCACCTTGAAAAACTCACGCAGCAGTTTTGCCGAAAGGTCGGACACGGAGGTTGCTTGCTGAAGGTTCACCGTGATATGCTTGCGACCGCTCTGCTTTACGGCTTTTGCCACCACGCTGCTCTTGCCAAAACGACGAGGACTTATCAGTACCAGATGGTTGGCACTTCGTACAAACTCTTTAATATAGGCCACCTCATTCACACGGTCGGTGAAATATTCCTCCTCGACGATTGTGCCGAATTTGAAAGGGTTTTCCATATTACGCATTTTTTCGTTACGACTTTTTTCGTAATAATTCACAATGCAAATATACGCACATTTTTTTTATTGTGAATTTTTTGTTGATGGGAAGTGGGACTGAGACTGGTTTTGAAAATTGAATATTGAAAAAGCGGTCAGCAGTCAGCGGTCTGTAATAATGAAAGATTTCTTCAACCATCTGGATTATTTCTCTCCTAATTGGCGGGCAGTAAACATTTCTCACGGAAATCAGCTAGAAATCGTATCTTTGCATTGTGTTTTGATACCAACCTGCGGTCATGATGCGGTATAATTCCTACGCCAGTTATTTCAAGACGCTCTTCGGCGGACGGGCACAGAAACTCTCCATCGACGGGGGCTTCAGCTGTCCTAACCGCGACGGGACGAAAGGGGTCGGGGGCTGCTCGTTCTGCAACAACGAGGCGTTCAACCCCTCGTACTGCCGTGAGGTGAAGTCGATCACCAAGCAAATTGACGAGGGCATCAAGTTCCACCGCTGGCGTTACCGCAAGAGTGCCTGCTACCTGGCCTACTTCCAGACCTACAGCAACACCTACGCGCCGCTGGAAGTGCTGAAGGAACGCTACGAGGAGGCGCTGAACCACCCGATGGTGTCGGGCTTGATAGTCGGCACGCGGCCCGACTGCATAGACGACGAGAAGCTGGATTATATCGCCTCGCTGAAGGAGCGCGGGTTCGTGGGCGTGGAATACGGCATAGAGAGCTGCTATGACAAAACGCTGGAGCTGGTGGGGCGCGGACACGACTTCGCCGCCACACGCCACGCCATCGAAGCCACCGCAGCACACGGGATTCACTGCGGCGGCCATTTCATACTGGGACTTCCGGGCGAGAGCATCGATGAGATGAGGGCGTCGGCAGAGATAATAAACACGCTGCAGATAAACACGGTGAAGTTCCACCAGCTGCAGATACTCAAGGGGACGCGGCTGGCGGAAGAGCCGCCGGAGCGGCGCGGACACGCTTTCGAGCTGGAAGAATATATCGCGCTGGTGTGCGACATCGTGGAGCGCCTGCGGCCGGACATAGCGATAGAGCGGTTCGCCGGCGAGGTGCCGCCAAGATACCAGGCGATGCCCGAACGCAGCTGGCGACGCAGCGACGGACGCCTCATACGCAACGAGGAGATAGGCGCGATGGTGGAGAAAGAGCTGGAACGGAGAGACACGACGCAGGGGTGTCTCTATGCGGCTCAATAGATAAGATAACGGCTACGGATTTGCTTGTATTCCGAGAGGGCTGGCTCCCATGTGGCGCGGATTTCCTCGTCGGACATGCCGGCCTCTATCTGACGGCGCAGGTCGCCGTTGCCGGCGAGTTTTTCGAAGAAGTTGCTCTTTAGGTAGAACGAGCCCTTGGGCACGCGCTTGTACATGGTGGTAAGGTAGCGGAGGCTGAAGGCCGAGGGAGCGGGTTCGTTGCGCAGGTCGAGGGTGTCGCTGCCGTAGGTGACTATCTCGAACGGCGAGGGTGTGCCGCGTCCGACGCCGCAGTTGGTGCCCTCGAAGAGGCAGAGCGACGGATAGAGGGCTATGGCATGGGCGTTGCGCAGGTTGGGCGACGGGGAGACGGGGAGTATGTATCCGACGCTGTCGCGCCTGTAGCCCTGCATGGGGACGACGGTGAGGTCGCACTTTGCACCGCCTTTGAGCCAACGTTCGCCGTTGATCATCATCGCATATTCGCCTATGGTCAAGCCATAGACGACAGGCACGGGATGCATGCCCACGAAGGAGCGGTAGCGGGCGGTGTCGAGCACAGGGCCATCGACATAGTGTCCGTTGGGGTTGGGGCGGTCGAGCACGAAAAGCGGTTTTCCGCATTCGGCGCAAGCCTCCATAACGTAGTGGAGGGTGGAGATGTAGGTATAGAACCGGCAGCCGACATCCTGCAGGTCGAAGACAACTGCGTCGATATCCTTCAGCTGCTCGGGCGTGGGTTTCTTGTTCTTGCCATAGAGCGAGACGATGGGCAGGCCGGTCTTGGGGTCGGTGCTGTTATCGACTTTGGCACCCGCCGCCGCAGTGCCGCGGAAGCCGTGTTCGGGACAGAAAATCTTTTTTATGCCAACGCCTTTGGCCAGCAAGGTGTCAACAAGATGGGTGGCTCCGACGACCGATGTCTGGTTGCCCACCACGGCGACGCGGGAAGAAGCCAGTTGCGAGAGGTCTCCCATAAGCACCTCGGCACCCGTCAGAAACCGAGTGGCCGACCGCTGTGGAGCAGCATCTGAAGGTCTTGCGTCGGCACACGAGACAAAGAGCATCTGCGTCAGCAGCGCAAAACAGAGAATAAAACTCTGCGTCAGCCTACCGACCACCGACCACCGACCACTAACCACTTTCATTTCTTTCCCGTATGTCCGAATCCGCCGGCGCCGCGCTCGGTGTCGGTTAGTTCGGTTACCTCTATTATCTCCGCCTGCTCGTGGCGGGCTATCACCATCTGCGCTATGCGCTCACCATCGTTGATGACAAAATCCTCCTGCGAGAGGTTTATCAGGATGACACATATCTCGCCGCGATAGTCGGCGTCGATGGTGCCGGGCGAGTTGAGTACGGTGATGCCTTTCTTGAGCGCCAAGCCGCTGCGCGGACGCACCTGAGCCTCAAAGCCCGCGGGCAGTTCCATGAAGAGACCGGTCTTAATAAGGCCCCGTTCCATCGGTTTCAGCGTTATCGGGCCGTCGGGCAGGAAGGCGCGCAGGTCCATGCCGGCCGACTGAGCCGTCTCGTAGTGCGGCAGCGGATGGTGCGACTGGTTGATTATCTTTATCTGCATTATTCCTCGGTATTAGCGCGTTTGCGGAGCACTTCGTCAATCATGCCGTATTCTTTCGCCTCTTCGGCGGTCATCCAGTGGTCGCGGTCGCTGTCTTTCTCGACCTGCTCGATGGGTTTGTCGCTGTGGTTGGCTATGATTTCGTAGAGTTCTTTCTTGAGTTTCTGAATCTCACGCACGGTGATTTCCATATCGGAAGCCTGACCTTCGGCGCCGCCCATCGGCTGGTGAATCATCACGCGGCTGTGAGGCAGAGCGGAGCGCATGCCTTTCTCGCCGGCGCAGAGGAGTACAGAAGCCATAGAAGCAGCAAGTCCGGTGCAGATGGTGGAAATCTTGGGGCTTATGAGCTGCATGGTGTCGTAGATGCCCAAACCGGCATAGACAGAGCCTCCCGGCGAGTTGAGATAGATCGAGATGTCTTTCTGGCTATCGACCGACTCGAGGAAGAGCAGCTGGGCCTGTATGACGTTGGAGGTGTAGTCGTCGATGGCGGTGCCGAGGAAGATGATGCGGTCGATCATCAGGCGCGAGAAGACGTCCATCTGGGTCATGTTGAGCTGGCGCTCTTCGATGATATAGGGTGTCAGCGAAGCCATCGGGGCGGCGCTCATGATGGCGCGGTTGGCGGCTGCGGTGTATTTGGCGTAGGTTGTGCTGCTGATGCCACAGTGTTTGGTGGCAAATTTCTCAAATTCTGTCATGTTGAAAGGGTATTTGTTTTTTTATTAATTTCCTGAGTTATAAAACGCCACGAGGCTCGTTTTATTGTCTTTTGCAACGGCTACTCCAGATTCCAGGTCTCGTACATCTCCCAGTTGGCACGCAGCTGGAGAGTTTTGGAGAAGTATCTGACCGGCTCGGGCTGGCGGCGCAGATAGTAGTCGCCGGCGGTCCATTTCCCGTCGAGGTCGAGGTCGTCGAAGAGGCGGACGCGACAGGTGGTGGGTTTCAGGTTGTCGAAACGCATCGATGCCGACGAGACCTCCTGCTGACGCACTATACTGCCGCCCTCGTCGAGCAGCTGGACGACCGGGTGGGTCATGGTGCCGTTGATTTTGATTTCGAGCGAGAGGGTGGCGTAATCTTCGGCCGAAGAGACGGTGGTGGTGAACACCAGAGAGTCGTTGGGACGGCCGTAGAGGTCGCGGCAGAGGCCGGCGGGGATGGTTATCCTGTATTTCTCGCCCTGTTTCAACGGGGTGTAGGCGACGATGGCGCCAGTAGAACGGATATCGTCGAGCGTCATACGGGCATAAAGCCAAGAGCTGTCGGCGAGGTTCATGACGGGGATAGAATCGAACGTGTCGCCATTGACAGGCACGTCGAAGCCGACTCTCATGGTGTCGAAGTAGGGATGTGTAGAAGCTACAAGCGAACGCACCACGTTCAGGTCTTTCTCGGGGGTGTCGCTCTTGCGTTTCGACTTCTTAGGTTCGCGGTACTTGACGGTGAGGGTGTCGTCGAGGGAGGTGGCTGTGTCGCGCAGCACCAGATGCACCGAGTCGCGGTTTCTTCGCAGCGTCCAAAGTCTCAGGGTGTCGCCCGCAGCGTTGAGCGTCCATATCAGCGAGTCGGCTTCGACGACGGGAGCCACCATAGGCATCTGTGTTGTCACCTGGAGGCATCCTTTTGCGGTGAAAGCGCTCGATGTGACGCGCTGTGATGGGTTTTCCTTCAGCGACATCAGGAGTGTGGGCTCGCTCTTTTTCTCTTCGTCCACCTCCTTCGCAGGCTCCTGCTTCGGGGCAAGGGTGTCGTTAGCGGCGCGGGTAGTGTCGGCAGGTTTAGGCATATCCAAGGCTGCGACGGTGGAATCGAGCCACGCTATCGACTCGGAGAGCGAGTATTTGAGGTTCTTGTCGGCATCTTCGAGGGCGACGAGCTTGTAGCGTCCGGGAGTCACGTAGTTGAAGCGGAACGAGCCGTCGGAGGCGGTGCGCGTCTGATAGGTAGGTGTGCCCAAGGCGACGATAGAATCGCCCAAGGCTTCGTTCTCCTCGGTCATACGGTAGGCCAACACCGACACAGAGCTTTCGACGGGAGCCTGTTTCAGGGCGTCGGCCACCTTGCCGGCGATGGTCATCGAATCGAGGGCGTCGCCCGTAGAAAACACATATTCGAACGACGGCAAGGGGTTGCCCTCGTTGTAATCGACTATGGCGCCTTTGAACTGGAAGAGATAGGTGGTGTTGGGTGTGAGCGTGTCGTTCAGCTTCACCACCACGCTGCGCCCTTTTATCAGGTATTCGGGCTTCACCTTCATCGGGGGCGAGATGAGCACGTTGTTGTCGGCATCCTTCATCGTGACATACTCGTCGAAGTCTATCTTGAACTTCTTGGCCGAGTAGTTGGTGGTCTCGCTCTGGGGATTCACACCTTTGACCTTCGGCGGCTGCTTATCGACGGGGCCGCCCGAAGGGAAACCCTGCTTGGCACACGAGCACAAACCGCCGATAAGGATGGCCGCGATAAGTGATAAAGATATTTTGACAGATGGTTTCATTTCAGAACTGGAAATATATGAACGGCTGAAGGCCGGCGGTGACGAACTGGTAGAGCACAAAGACCGCAGCGACGACGACTATCAGCATAAGCCACAGGGGCATCGAGGCGAACCAGAGACGGTAGCGACGCTTGAACCGTGCGGGCAGCCAATGTACAACCATTCCGATTGCAAAGATGAGAAAAATATTCCAATAGGCACCGACTATCTGCGGAATTTGTGCGAGATTCCAGTGCGAACCCATCTGATCGACCATCTGGGTGGCCGTACGCCACGCCACCTCGTTGGCTTCGGCGGGGTTGAGGTTGGAACCGCTGCGGAAGAAAAGTCGTGTGAAGCTGATGAAGAGGAAAGTGAGGAGGGTGTTCCAGACGGTGGTGATTTTTGAATTTTGAACTTTGAATTTTGAATTTTGAACTTTGAACAGTCGCGGGATGGTGACGAGGAGTATGCCGATGGTGGCGAAGCCGGTGAAGTAAAGGAAGAAGTTCATCGTGTGGGACGGGAGCGCCAGCCGCAGGTCGAACACGGCGATGAAGACAAGCGTGATGGCGATGATGCGTGCCCAAGGACCCAGTTTTTTCCACCACTTGTAGGCGAGGATGCCAAGTCCGTTGAGTCCGCCCCAGGTGATGAAGTTGAACGAAGCTCCGTGCCACAAGCCGCCCAGCAGCATGGTGTCCATGTTGTTGATGTTGGTGTTCATCTCGTGGCGGTGTTTCGGGAAGATGATATAGACGGCCACCAGCACCACAGTCAGCGAAGCTATCGCTATCCACACCCCGAGGGTGTTGGCCATAAATCCGACGGACGCCATCACTATGGCGAGTATGAGGTAGGTGGCTACGGTGGCGTTGCGGTTGCCGCCGATGGGTATGTAGAGGTAGTCTTTGAGCCAGTTGGAGAGCGAGATATGCCAGCGTTTCCAGAAGCCTGCGGGGTTGGTCGCCTTATAGGGCGAGTTGAAGTTGAGCGGCAGGTAGAATCCCATCAGCATGGCGACACCGATGGCGATGTCGGTATAACCAGAGAAGTCGGCATAGACCTGCAGCGAATAGACGAGCAGCGAGGCGAAGTTCTCGAACGGGGTGTAGAGCGACGGGTTGTCGAACACGCGGTCAACGAAGTTCACCGCCAGGTAGTCGGCGAGTATGAGCTTCTTCGCCAAGCCGTTGAGTATCCAGAAAAGGGCGATGCCGAACTGGCGGCGTGTGAGGAAGAAAGGCTTGTAGAGCTGCGGTATGAACTGGTCGGCACGCACGATAGGACCTGCCACGAGCTGCGGGAAGAAGGTGGTGTAGAAGCCGAAGTCGAGCACGTTTGACGCATGTCGCACCTTGCCCTTATACACATCCACGATATAGCTGATGTTCTGGAAGGTGAAGAAAGAGATACCGACGGGAAGCAGTATCACCGAAGCGTCGAAGCGGGCGGTGGCGGTGAAATGGTTCGACCAGCGCGCCAGAATGTTGACGGCTTCGAAGTGGGTGTGGAAGACGGTGTTGTAGATGTCGGTGAAGAAATAGGCGTATTTGAAATAGGAGAGCACCAGGAGGTTCACCACCACTCCGAGAATCATCAGCGCCTTGGCCCTGTTGCGTTTGCCGCCTGTGCGCAGCTTGTCCATCCTTATGCCGAGTATCCAACCCACGAAGGTGGCGAATATAAGCAGCAGCACGAAGAGACCTGATGTCTTGTAGTAGAAGAAGAGGCTCACGAGGAAGAGGTAGCCGTTGCGCATCAGGCGACGTCCCTTTGAGAAGGGGCGCTTGCGGCCGCCGGCTTCAACTATCGCACAGAACAAAGCGTAAACCAGCAGAAAGAAAGCCCAGAAGTTGAACTGGGTGAAGAGCAACGGGTGGGAGTTGTCGAAGGCGAAGAGGTCGGTAAGATAGTTAAGGAACAATTTGTATGACGGGATATGTTAATGCGTGAATGTTGTGGTTGGTTTATCGGTCTATCGGCGAATACTTTGCGGAGTCGAGCTTTTTTGCGGAGTCGGCTTTCTGTCCGGCAGCTTTAAGAAACGCTTCGACAAACAGGTCGCCCAGCAGCTCGTAGCCGGCGCGGGTGAAGTGTATGCGGTCGTTCTGGGCAAGTTTGTCGAGCCGCCATTTGTCCATCGACTCCAACCCTCCCATAATCTCGAACTGATCCCACACGGCTCCGTCGGTATCTTTGGCCAGGCGGT
Organism: Bacteroidales bacterium; assembly: GCA_017616895.1. GTDB lineage: Bacteria > Bacteroidota > Bacteroidia > Bacteroidales > P3 > Colimorpha. Next base: position 75,716 of record JAFZXE010000016.1, on the reverse strand, counting down.
AGAAGACCTCGCGCGCCAGCAGGCCGTTGCGGTTCACCTGGTAGACTTTGCGTTTCACACGCTTGAAGCTGTCGTTGTTGGTGATGAAGACGAAAGCGCAGTCGGGCGACACCTCGCGTATGGTTTTGCATAGTGCGAGGTAGTTCTGGCGGAACACCGCTGTGTCGAAGTCTTTGGAGGCGGCGTCGTTGATGCCGATGCCGAAGACCACCATATCGGGACGCACCATCTTCAGGTCTTCAGCAAGGAATGGGCATTTCTGCAGATAATCGGGAACCGCAGCTCCGTTCACACCCACCGAATGGAGCGTGACTCCCGACCGTTTGTTGCCAAGATAGATGCCGGTAAGGGTGAAGGTGTGCAGCGAGTCGCAGTTCAGCACCACAGCGAACGAATCCACCTCGTTGTGCAGGTTAAACACAAAACGGCGCGTCTCCTCATCCACGTATGAAGGCCACACCTCGCGGTCTTCGACTCTCAGCAGCGGCACCACCCCTTCGGGCGAGTAGCCGAGCAGCACTATGCGGTCGGTATGCCAGTCGATCGTGCTGTCGTTGTTCCAATAGCGTATCACCGAGAAGGTGTCGGCGGCGGTGACGGCGATGCCGCACAAGCCCAGCTTTTTCTGCGGCTCCTTATATACGTTGCGCGTCAACCCCATCTTCTCCTTGCAGCTTATGCGGTAGTCGGCCGGGTTGTTGCATTTGGCGGCCGCCGAGTAGGGGAACACAAGCCCTCGGTCGGACGCCCCCACTCTTTTCACCAGATGGCGACGGATGCGATGGCTCATGGTGCCCGCCTGGACGTGTGAGCCGCCGATGTGCATGATGCTCAACCGTCCGCGCCCGTTCTGCTGCAGAGAGTTCCATTTGGCGAAGAAAGACTTCATCGACGACGAGGCGGTGTCGTATTTCAGAGTGTTGGCTGCGAGATTAATCTTGGCGTGTTTACATTCTCTCACCGTCTTCTCGACACTCTGCGCCGAAACACCGCCACAAACAAGCACGGCGGCAATCAGCAATATATGATACTTAAAACGATTCAATTTTTTAGTAGTTAGTGGTTAGCAGTCAGTAGTTAGTGGTCAGCAGTTAACAGCCAGTTACCTTTTAACCTTTTAAACCTTTCAAACCATTCAAACCTTTTAAACCTTTTAAACTCAAACCTAATCCCTATACCCAATGGTCCGTCTCACCTCGTCTATGGTCTTGCGGGCGCTCTCGCGGGCTTTCTCCTTACCCTGATCCATGATGCGTGCCAGCCGTTGCTCGTCCGACGAGTATTCGGCTATCCTCTCCCTTATGGGTGCCACGAAAGCCACCATATCCTCGGCCAGCTGTTTCTTCATGTCGCCATAGCGTATCTGGCAACTGTTGTAGAGCTCGTCGAAGTGAGCCACAGCGTCGGGCGTCGAGACGGCACGCATAAGCGCGAAGAGGTTCTCTATCTCTTCGGGTTTCTTCTGGTTCATCTCTGTCGGGCCGCTGTCGCTCTTGGCCTTCATCACCTTCTTGCGTATCACCTCGTCGGGGTCGGTGAGGAATATGGTGCTGGCTTCGCCCTCGCTCTTGCCCATCTTACCTGCGCCGTTGAGGGCTGGTATCTTCACCAATCCTGTGGCCGAGCCTATGGCTTGCGGCAGCGGGAACACCTCGGCGCCGTACATGTTGTTGAAGCGCTGGGCGAAGGTGCGCGTCATCTCCAGATGCTGCTCCTGGTCTTTGCCCACAGGCACCTTGTTGGCTTTGTGGATGAGTATATCCGCCGCCATGAGCGTCGGGTAGGTCAGCAAGCCGGCATTCACGTTGTTCGGGTTCTGACGCACCTTATCTTTGAACGAAGTCACACGCTCCAGTTCGCCGAGGTAGGCGTTCATGTTGAAGAAGAGGTAGAGCTCGATGGTTTCGGGCAGGTCGCTCTGCAGATATATCGTAGCCTTGTCCGGGTCGAGTCCGGCAGCGAGGTAGGCAGCCATTATCTTGCGTGCGTCGCCGTAGATGCTTCCCGGTGTGGGGTGGGTGGTCAGCGAGTGGTAGTCGGCGATGAAGAAATAGCAGTCGTATTCATCCTGCATCTTCACGAAGTTGCGCAACGCTCCGAAGTAGTTGCCCAGGTGCAGGTTGCCCGTCGGGCGGATGCCGCTGCAGACGATGTCTCTCTTTTCCATATCTTGTCTTTCTTGTTTTCTTTTGTTACACTTTTATTCTCCCACCGTCTTACGCAGATAGTCTGTGCAATCCTCAAAGGTCTTGAAGGTGTGGTCTTCGGGTACGAGCTCTGGAATGACCTTGTGGGTGGTGAGCATATACATCGGCTGTGGCTGGATGATGGTCATCAGCACTTGTGCGCCTCGAGCCTGTATTTGCTTAATGGCTTCCTCCATCGCATAGAGACCGCTCTGATCCATAAAGCTTACCAACCGCATGCGGATGATGACAATCTTGGCGTCGGCGGGCACATCCTGCATCACCTCCTTGAACTTGTTGATTGTTCCGAAAAATATCGGCCCGTTGAGGCGCTGTATGTAAATGCTGTGCTTCGCGGTGTCGGGCATTCCTCCTTCGTCGCTCCAGGGGCTTTCTTTGTCGAATCCGGTCATCTCTTGGCTACTGTATCCGCCTTCTACGAGGTCGCTGGCTCGTTTCATGAAGAGTACGCAGGCAATCACCATACCGATTCCTACAGCGGTGAGCAGGTCAACGAAGACAGTCACGAGGAACACCACGATAAGCACGACGGCGTCGGCACGTGGTATCTTGGGCAGATCCTTGAACCCGCGGAAGTCGATGATTCCCCAGCCGACGGTGATAAGGATTCCGGCCAGCACCGATAGAGGCACGTATTTTACCACGCTGCCTAGCCCCAGCATAATGGCCAGCAGTAGTAGCGCGTGCACCATTCCGCTAAGCTGTGTGCGTCCGCCACTCTTCACGTTGACCACCGTACGCATCGTGGCTCCCGCACCAGGAAGTCCGCAGAAAAGTCCGGCCACGGCGTTGCCTATGCCTTGTCCTATCAGCTCGCGGTTGCTGTTGTGCTTGGTTTTGGTTATGTTGTCGGCCACCACCGATGTCAGTAGCGTGTCGATACTACCAAGCCCCGCAAGTGTCAAGCCAGGTATGAGGGCAGCAACAATGACATCACCCCATGGAATGCCCGCAAGCGTCACCTTGCTGTTCGCAAAGAACGGCATAGGCAATCCTGACGGAATCTCGCCTATTGTAGGGACGTTCTCCATGTTGACAAACAGCGACACAACCGTCATCACGATAAGCGCCACAAGTGTCGAGGGCACCTTCTTGGTGAGCAGCGGGAAGAGGTATATGATGGTCACCGTCCCCAATCCCAGCAGCAGCGAGGTGAGCGAGGTCGAATTCACAGCGGCGGGCAAACCGACGAGCAGGTCAATCATGCTACCGCCCTTGCTCTGACCGATAAGCGGGTAGAGCTGCTGCAGGATGATGATGACACCGATACCGCTCATAAAGCCCGACAGCACCGGATAGGGTATATAGCGCACATATTTGCCAATCTTGATAAGGCCGAACAATATCTGGAACAAGCCGCAGAAAATGGCAGCTAACGCCATCGAAACCATAACTGTAGAAAGGTTGCCTCCAGGTGCGGTGAACGCCCCTGTGACCAACGTGGCCGTGATGACCGTCATAGGTCCCGTAGGACCCGATATCTGGCTGTGCGTACCACCAAACAGGGCGGCGAAGAAACCCAGAAGCGTCGCACCGACCAATCCAGCGTATGCCCCGATGGGAGCACCTTCGGCGCCGATGCCGCTGAATGCCTGTATTCCGAATGCGAGCGCCAGCGGCAGCGCCACGATGCCCGCCGTCAAACCTCCAAAGAGGTCGCCTTTAAGGTTGCCAAAAATCTTATTCATTGAAAGAATTGGGTAATAAGGTATATGTTTTATTGTATTGAAATACATAAAACGTCGTAAGAAGTTATTTATTATGGAGAAATTTTCAACAAAAAGCATAAACGAAAGCCACGATGGAAAGATTTAATCAACAATGAGTTGTAAACAACTATGGAAATCAGAAATGTTAAAATTTGATTTTTAACAAAATAAACATCCGCCCCGACACACTAAAAATATAAAATGTCCGTAGAGGTTTGGTATTTAAAAAAAATATCATATCTTTGCAAAGTTAATTAATCAAAAACAAACAACCTAGCCTATCGAAACAACGACTATCAGTTTTGAACCAATAAGACATAGTTATGGACAAGAAGCTTTCCAAACTTACGGACAATGAACTGATACAAGGGTACAGGGATGGCAACAGCGATTGTTTTGAAATGCTGCTCGCCAGGTACCAAGCTAAGGTTTACGGATACATCTTTTCGGTTGTAAAAGACAAGGAACTGGCCGATGATGTTTTCCAGGATACTTTCCTCAAGGTTATCGTTACCATCAACTCCGGCGTTTACAAGGATGAAAACAAGTTCATCCACTGGGTGATGCGTATTGCCCACAACCTAATTGTCGATCACTATCGCCGCGGCAACAAGATGCCTATGGTGCCCAACCGTCCGGACTTCGACGTGGTGCAGACCCTCAAGCTCGAGGACGAGGATGTAGAGCACCGCATCATACGTCAGCAAACCAATGCCAACATACGCAAACTCGTGCGTATGCTTCCGCCTGAGCAACGTCGCGTGGTCATCCTGCGCCACTATGGCAAATGTGACTTCAAGGACATAGCCGCACGCACAGGGGTGAGCATTAACACCGCCCTAGGACGTATGCGCTATGCCATCATCAATCTGCGTCGCTTAGCAAAGGAAAACAATATGCACATAGAATTGTAATGTGATATAAACACATCGTTCTAACTTGATTTTTCATTTTTTTTAGCAGAACCTTGCTGGTTCTGCTTTTTTATGGCACGCATCCCCCCCAAATTCGAAATGTTAAAAAAACAGGAGCATACAATAAAACCACACAAGATGTAGTTTTTTACTTGGTTGTTTTTAGATTGATATAATGTACGCCAATTTATAGACAGCCGTAAACAATAAGTCAAACCTAATCATGCGCTTATGGAGCAGATTTACCCCCTTCAAGACCAAAGCACAAATACATCATTGAAGTCGGCTAGCGCAAAAGGACCTTCCAAGCGAGTACTCGAGGTTATCCTCAATGCCGCTGAGGCCGAATGTGGCGTCCTGCGCTATGTAAGTCAGCACCAACGTTGCATCCAGCAAATCCGTTTCGATTCAGTGAGGATGGAAGTATGCCTCAACTGATGAAGAGGAGAAAGAAAGGGTAAAAAACAAGGGTCACCAGGACGGTGTCCCTTGTTTTTTGTGGGATGTGAAATTGTTGATTTTTTTTGCGCTGCGGCTGAAAACAGTTAGCTCATGATTATTGGCGTCTGCCCACCAGCGCTTTTTTCCTTTACTTGTTTGAATGGCGAAGCATCGGTAGCGCTACGATTTCTATTTGCCAGGGTTTGGAGGGCGGGATTGGACGGGTTCAAGGGGTTGGTGAAAACGGCGGAGAAGAGGGGTTTTGCTGCATTTCATACATTAAACGCCACATTTCATACATTGGAGGTGTAAAACGTTTGTTGTCCTTGCATTAAGATGTAATTTTGCCATGATTTCATAGGGGAAACATTTATCACAACAATAAAAAACATTACATCATGGAAAAGACAGAAAAAGACGCAAAAGAATTCAACGCAAAAGACGAGGAAGTCTTGAACGAGGCAACAAACGAAACCGCTGCGGAGAAGGAACAGAAATTGGCCGACGACGGCAAATCGTCGGAAAGCGATGGGATGCCTTCGGGGAAGAAGTGCCGGAAAAGATGGTTTCCGATAGTTCTGCTTGTCATTGCGGCGGTGGCGGCAGGTGTACTGGTATTCAGGTCGTGCCAAAGCAAAGAACACACTCAAACGTTCTATGACTATTATTACGGGGACGAGCCGTCGGGCGGACACATTTCGTACAAAAACGGCAAAAGCAACATTGTCAACCCCGCTACCAAGGAGGTAATCGTGGAGGATATCGACTGGAGCCACTATTCGGACAACAGCGACGAGAATCCGTTGGTGCTTTTTGCCAAGAACGGTAAACGCGGTTTTTGCAACATCATGACCAACGAGGTGATAGTAAAGCCCGAGAGCTACACAAAGGCCTGGGTTTTCTCCGAAGGTCTGGCAGCGGTGGAGAGGAAGGGCTACATAGGATTTGTGGATACGTCGGGCAAAGTGGCCATAGACTTCAGATTCTCCTATCGCGGCAATTCGCTCTATGAGTTTGTATTCCACAACGGATATTGTGTGGTGGCCGACTCGGCAAATAGAATCGGAGTCATAGACAAAAAGGGCCGCTGGGTGGTGAAACCGCTCTACGACGATGTGGACTTGGCCAAGGACTATGCAATAGTATATAAAGAGGGGGATTTCAAAAAGCAGGTGGACTTCAACGGCAATGTCGTGCAGGAGGGAATAATAGACAATATCAGCGAGCTATATTACGAGGTCAGATACAACGACCTTGTGTCGGGCGAGCCGAAAGTGGGACAGGCGAAAAACAACAATTTCTATGCCTACAACGTAGGAGGTTACTCGGGTTTGATAGACAGCAAAGGGAAAGTGGTTACCCCACCGATATATACCGATATCTCAGGTATTACGGCCACATTGTTCAAGGCAAGACTGCAAGACTGGAGCTCGATAGTCATCATAGACACCAAAGGCAATGTCGTGTCCAACAGGTAAAAGCAAGGCCCCGTAGCATGGGGCTTTGCTTTTATAAGTTATTTAGCTGGGTAGTCGGCGTAGATGGTTTTCAGGAGGACGTCGGCGACGGTTTTCATGGATTGAGGCTCGACGGCGTCGAGGTTGTCGCCGAGTGTGTGCCAGAGGGGGAAGAAGCTGCAGTCGGTGTTGTTCTGCACTATGTCGATGGTAGGTATGTTGGCTATCTGGTTGACGTAGAGGTGGTCGTCGAGAATGGCGTCGGTCTTCTGGTCAACGAAAATGGAGGCATGGCCAGTGGCTGCGGCAACGCGCCAGACTTTGTCCATGAGTGAGGGGGCGTGGCGTCGGCTTATCTCTTCCTTGGTGAAGCGAGGCTGGGAGGTGCCGACCATGTCGAGGAGTATGGCGTAGATGGCGCGATAGTATGGGCGGTGGGGGCTCTGAGCCCAGTATTGGGAGCCTTTGCACCAGGTGTTGTCCTGATAGTCTTCGTCGGCCCATTCGGGCATGCCTTGGTCTTCGACATCGAAGAAGATAAAGTCGATGCCGACGGAGGGGCGCTGGGCAGACATGATGCGAGCCATCTCCATGAGTGTGGCGACGCCACTGGCGCCGTCGTTGGCGCCGAGGATAGGTTTGCGGTGGTTGCCTGCGTCGGGGTCGTGGTCAGCCCAGAGACGGCTGTCCCAGTGGGCGCAAAGCATGATGCGGTCGCTATTGTCGGGGTCGAGGGAGGCGATGATGTTCACACCTTTGACGGTTTGACTGTTCCAGAGGGTGGTGGAGAAGGGCTGTGCGATGACGGTGTCGCACCACTGTCTCATCTTGGCTTGCAGATAGGCGGAGCACTCTTTCTGGCCTTTACTCCCAGGTGTGCGGAAGCCGAAGGCGAGCTGCTCTTCGACATAGCGGTAAGCCGAGTCGGCACTGAAAGCGGGGGTCGCCACAGCACCGTAGTTGATGCCCTGCTGCGTGGCGGCTGGCTTTTGCTTGTGGTTGCACGACACAGACAGCAACGCTGTCAAAAGAAGCAGAGACGCTACTAAAGCGCCTCTGCGGATATTTGGTTTGATAGCCATACGGTTGCTATTTGATACGCTCGCTGTATTCGTTGGTACGAGTGTCAACTTTAATGCGCTCGCCCTCTTTGATGAAGAGAGGCACACGGATGGTGACGCCGGGTTCGACGGTAGCGTCTTTCATAGCGTTGGTGGCGGTGTTGCCGGCGAAACCGGGTTCGGTGTAGGTGACCACTGTCTCGATGAACGGCGGAAGTTCGCACATTAGCGGGGTCTCGGTGTCGGCATCGACGGTGATTTCGACGTACTGACCGTCACGGAGGAACTGGGGAGCGTTGATTATCTGCTCGGGGATATAGATCTGCTCGTAGGTCTCGGTGTGCATGAAGACATGCATGTCGCCCTCTTTGTAGAGGTAGGTGTAGGGACGACGCTCGACGCGTACGATGTCAATCTTGGCACCGCTGGGGAAAGTGTTCTCCAGCATGCGGCCGGTCTTCACGTTGCGCATCTTGGTACGCACGAAAGCGGCTCCCTTGCCTGGTTTCACATGGAGGAACTCTACGATGCAGTAGATGTCGTTGTTGAAGTTGATACAAAGTCCGTTTTTGATGTCGGTTGTTGTTGCCATATATTATTAAGTTTTAAGTTTTTAAGCTGTAAGTTTTAAGTGATTGGTGGTTAGTGGTCGGTGTCTTTCTTTTCTTTGCGGAGTAGCGAAGTCAAGTGCTTCAGGTCGGCCTTGAGCGACTCGTTCTCCTCCTCAAACGATTTGCGGCGTGCGCGCTCCATAAGCATACGCATAAACATAGCCACCACCAACAGCAAAAGCGTGAGCGTATTGGCGAGGTGCGGGTTGGGCTTGCGCAGCATAAGAAAAACCACAGTAGCGCCTATCAGAAGGGCGTAAGAAACGTATTCGTAAATCTTGATTTCCTTATCGTGATTCATAATAGAAGAGAATTAAAGTGCAAAAGTACAAAAATGATAGAAATTGATGGCTTTTTGAGCAAAGTTTTTAAGGTTTGCCGTGTTTTTCTACATTCAAGTCAATGGAGATTTTTGAAAATATTGAGGGCGGTTTGGGTGGTTTGCCATGCAACGGTCTCGGCAGGAATAGCTTTTATTTCGGCTATCTTTTGTACGATATCGGGTATGTAGGAACTCTCGTTACGGCGACCTCGGTGTGGTACGGGTGCAAGATATGGCGAATCTGTTTCGACGACGATGCACTCAAGCGGCACGGCCGCCACTACCTGCTGGAGAAGGGCGTTTTTGTAGGTGACCACGCCGCCGACGCCTATGCAGAAACCGCATTGTACAGCCCGCAAGGCCTGTGAGACGCTGCCGCTGTAGCAATGCATCACTCCTGTCGGCCGTTGAGAAGTGGGCAGAGATTCCCAAAGTTTGAAGAAGAGTTCGTAGGCGTCATCGCCGTCGTTCTTTGGTTCTTTTGCGCTTCGTAGATGAAGCACGACGGGCAAGCCGTATTGGTTGGCGAGCAGGAGCTGGCGTTCGAGAACAATAAGCTGCTGTGCCAGATATGTTTTGTCCCAATAGAGGTCAAGACCAATCTCGCCGACAGCGATATAGTCTGTCTCTGGCTGTTGCAGCTGCCGCTCGACCAAAGCGAGTTCTCGCTCGTAGTCGATGGTGACGGAAGTCGGGTGCAGACCTGCCATCGCATAGCAGACACCCGGGTTACGGTCAACCATCTGACGTAGGCGCTCAACCGACTGTGAGTCAACCGCCGGAAGTAGCAGCTTGGTAACACCAGACGCTAGGGCACGCTTAACCGCTTCGTCACGATCGTCGTCGAAATCTTCCAGATAGAGGTGAGTATGGGTGTCTATCAAGGTTGTTCAGCTTTTCATGGTTTCCAGATTGCCAAGATGTTCTCCAACAGTTTCGGCAGTAATGGTTATGCTAGAACCGCGATGAGCAGGCAGGTCGAACATAATGTCGGTCATAACCGTCTCGACGATAGACCTGAGTCCTCGTGCGCCCAGTTTGTACTCCACCGCCTTGTCCACAATCAGTTCCAACGCCGCTTGGTCGAAGGTAAGCTGCACGTTGTCCATCTTGAAGAGCTCGGTGTATTGCTTGACGAGGGCGTTCTTGGGTTCGGTGAGGATGCGCAGAAGAGCGTCGCGGTCGAGTGGTTGCAGGTGTGTCACCATCGGGAAACGGCCGACTAACTCGGGAATGAGACCGAATTTCTTGAGGTCCATCGGCTGGATGTACTGCAGCAGGTTGTGCTGGTTGATTTCTTCGCGAGTCTTGGTGCCGCTAAAGCCTATGACGCTGGTCTTCATGCGCGAAGCGATGTCGCGTTCGATACCGTCGAAGGCTCCGCCTGCTATGAAGAGGATGTTCTGCGTGTTGACAGCTATCATCTTCTGCTCAGGGTGTTTTCGTCCGCCCTGCGGTGGCACGTTGACAACGGCGCCTTCGAGAAGTTTGAGCATGGCCTGCTGGACGCCCTCGCCCGACACATCGCGAGTGATGGATGGGTTGTCGCTCTTGCGGGCAATCTTGTCAATCTCGTCGATAAACACTATACCACGCTCTGCAGCCGCCACATCATAGTCGGCAGCCTGGAGCAGCCGCACAAGCACGTTCTCGACATCGTCGCCCACATAGCCCGCTTCGGTAAGGGTGGTGGCGTCGGCGATGCAGAAAGGCACATGCAATATCTTCGCAATAGTGCGTGCCATAAGGGTTTTGCCGGTACCCGTCTCGCCCACCACTATAATGTTGGTCTTCTCGATTTCGGTATCGTTGCCTTTGTTGTTTCTAGCGTTATAGTTGAGGCGCTTGTAGTGGTTATATACCGCTACTGAAAGGACTTTCTTGGCATCGTCCTGACCAATAACATAACGGTCAAGGTGTTCCTTTATCTCGCGAGGAGTAGGGATGGGAATTGCGTCAAGAGTGGCTATTTCAGACGACTTGTAGTACTTCTTGTATATCTCGCCGGCCTGCTCGACGCAAGATTTGCAGATAAATCCGTGCAGACCTGATATCAATTGACCCGTCTCGGACTCTGGGAGTCCGCAGAAAGTGCATCTGTTTTCCTTTTGTGATGGTTGCTTTGCCATTGCAGTGAAAGATGAATCGGTGGGTTTATAGCAGCTGAGCGCGGTAGGTGTCCTGCTTGATAAAGACAAAGAGCAGAAGCGTGAACGCAAGCAGCGAGGAGCCGCCATAGCTGAAGAAGGGAAGCGGGATGCCGATAACTGGCACAAGTCCCAAAACCATACCGATATTAATGAAAAAATGAATGAAAAGTATGCCGACTACGGAGTAGCCGTAGAAACGAGCAAAAGTTGAGCGTTGCCGCTCGGCCAGTTTGACCAGCCGCAAAAGCAGTGCAACATACAGGATGACAAGGGTGGCGCTGCCAAGAAAGCCACCTTCTTCGCCAACTGTGCAGAAGATGAAATCGGTTTCCTGCTCAGGAACGAAATCGGCCTTGGTGATGGTACCTTTCAGAAAACCTTTACCGAAGAATCCGCCCGAGCCGATGGCAATCTTCGACTGGTGGACGTTGTAGCCCACGCCCTTGAAGTCCTGCGTCTTGCCAAGCAGCACATCAATACGCTCCCGCTGGTGAGGTTCCAACACTTTGTTGAATACAAAATCAACTGAAAAGACAAAGAGACAGGAAAGAAGGAAAACAGCAGCGGTGTTGATATATGACCTGCGGCTACGCCGGTTGAGCCAAAGGAAAAGATAAGCCAGGCAAGCTGCTAGAACAATTCCCATGACGATATACTTGTTAAGCACCAGTGCCAGAACGAAAAGAACTACGGCGACCCCTGCAAAAATCAATACGTACTTGGTGAGCCCCTCACGAAAAAGAGGCAAAACGAATGCTGCAAAGACCAAGGTGGAGCCAGTGTCGTGCTGAAGCAGCACTAATGCGGCTGGCACTAGAATTATGGCAAACGTAATGAGGCGTCCTTTGACGCTGTTGATCTTCACGTCAAGGCTGCCCGCATATTTAGCCAGCGCCAAAGCCGTGGCGAACTTTGCGAATTCGGATGGCTGCAGTTTGAACGGCCCAAGGTCAATCCACGAGTTACCCCCGTTGACAGCACGAGCCACAACCAAAGTCACCAGAAGCAAACCAAGGAAAAAGGCGTATATGATGTAGGCAGTGTTGGAGAATATTCGGGGCTCGGTATATAGTGTGATGAAAGCTACCAGGGTAGCCAATCCAATCCATATCAACTGCCTACCATGCTGTGAAGCCAAATCTAAAACGAACTTGTGGCCTTCACTGTAGCAGGCGGCATAGATGTTGACCCAGCCAAATACCACCAATGCCGCGTAGAGCGCGATGGTAACCCAGTCGAAACGGAGGTGCGAGGCACTGTCGGGTCTTTTGTATTTGATTTTTCCTTTCACTTGCGGTAGAGTTTAACGACGGCGGGTTTTCTTGGGTTTCTTCACACGCTTGGTGAGCGGGAGTTTCTGACAGGGGTTAATCTCCTCATACATTTTCTCCACGTCCTTGCGCTGAACCTCTCCCTTGAGATACTTTTCGATGATGAGGCCTGAGATAGGAGCAGCCCATGTACCACCACCACCCTGTGCGTTTTCGACATAGACGGCGAGGGCAATCTTAGGGTCTTCCATTGGAGCAAAAGAGATAAAAACGGAGTGGTCGTTGCCGTAGTTCTCGGCGGTGCCAGTCTTGCCGCACACGGCGATGCCCGGCACATCGGCTCTGTGACCAGTTCCGCCAGCTCCGTGAACCACATCATACATGCCTTTGGCAGCTATGTCGAAAAACTCCGGTTCGATGCCAGTTTCCTGCCGCTCGTAATATTTCTCTATCCTGGTGGAGTCGTCGCCATAGAAACGTACCACATGTGGTATGTAGTAGTAGCCTCGGTTGGCCACAATTGCGGCAAGATTGGCCATCTGGAGCGGCACCACCTCTACCTCACCCTGTCCGATGCTATTGCTATATATGGTAGAGAAGGCCCAATGGTCTTTTCCGTACCAACGGTTGTAGTATGCGGTGTCTGGAATCCGTCCGCTCTTGACATTGGGGAGGTCGATGTCCAATGCACGGCCAAAGCCCATGCGCAACATATAGCTACGCCAGACAGTAAGGCCGTACTGGCTGTCTTTGTAGATGTTCTTGTATTTACCCTGTTGAATTACGCGGCGATAGACTTGGTAGAAATAAGGATTGCAGCTCATCTTGATAGCCTCTTGAACGCTACGCGCTGACGGATGGTTGTGGCAGCCGACAAGTGACTTGTCACAAACGAAGCCACTATTCGGGTTGATGACACCAAGGTCAAGGGCAATCATAGCCTGAGCTACCTTGAAGATGGATCCAGGAGGATACTGACCTTGAAGGGCTCGGTTGTAGAGAGGCTTGGAGATGTCGTGCAGAAGCTCGAGGTAGTTGGTACCACGTACACGTCCCACCAAAAGGTTCGGGTCGTATGATGGAGCTGACACAAGTGCTAGGATTTCACCCGTAGAAGGTTCCAGTGCCACCACGCAGCCGCGTTTGTTGGCCATAAGCCGTTCGGCATACTCCTGCAATCCAGCGTCTATGGTACTGTATAGTTTTTCTCCCGCGACGGGAACAGTGTCGTGCGCACCATTTTCGTAAGGGCCTATCTCGCGGCTGTGGACATCCACTTTGACTACACGCCTGCCTTTCTTGCCGCAAAGCAGACTGTCGTAAGTTTTCTCGATACCACTCTTTCCTACATAGTCGCCCATTTGGTAAGCGGGGTTCTTCTCCATTTCCGCTTCGTCAACTTCGCCGACATAGCCCAGCACATGGGCGGCTATAGGTTTTGGATAGACACGCAGAGTACGGTTCTGCACATAGAAGCCGTCGAACTTGTAGAGGAGATTCTGCCAGCGGGCGTAGTCCTCTTTAGTAATCTGCTTCATGAAAGGAGAAGCCACATAGGGGGAGTAGCCACGAGCGCGGTTCATATACATTTCGAACTCCTCACGGCTTATTCCGATGGAACGGCAGAAGTAGGCGGTGTCCAAATCGTGGACGGAACGCGGCACAACCATGAGGTCATATACCACGTCGTTATAGACAAGCAGTTCGCCGTGGCGGTCATATACCAACCCGCGAGCGGGGTATATAGTGATGTTGCGGAGCGACTGGCGCTCAGCCATCGCCCTGTATTTGTCGCTAAATATCTGCAGCATTGCGAGACGAGCCACAAAAATGACACCTACGGCGATGAAAATCACCTTTATCACACGAGCCCTGTCTGAATACTTGTCAACCACTTTAGAATCGTTGGGAAATTTATAGTTGCTGAGTTACTTTTTTGCCGTGCCAAACAAAGTCGCGGCCGAGGTATTTTGCCCTCACATCGGGGTCGTTGGCCATCTCTTCGGGTATGCCGTGATGCAGCACACTTCCTTCGTAGAGCAGGTAGGCGCGGTCGGTGATGCGGAGGGTTTCGTTGACGTTGTGGTCGGTAATAAGTATGCCGATATTCTTTTCTTTCAAGTGTGCGACGATGTCCTGGATGTCCTGTACGGCAATCGGGTCAACGCCGGCGAAGGGTTCGTCGAGAAGCAGAAAGTTCGGGTCGTTGGCCAAAGCTCGTGCGATCTCGGTGCGGCGCCGCTCGCCACCCGAAAGCTGTATGCCCTTGCTTTTACGGATTTTACCCAATCCGAATTCATCAATCAGCGACTCGAGTTTTTCCTGACGCTGCTCCTTGGTGAGGTCTTTGCGGAACTCGAGTATCGACATTATGTTGTTCTCGACGCTCATCTGACGGAACACGGAAGCCTCCTGGGCAAGGTAGCCGACACCCATCTGAGCGCGTTTGTACATCGGCTGACGCGTAATCTCCTTGTCGTCCAAAAAGACCTTTCCAGAGAAGGGTTTTATGATACCGACAATCATATAGAAAGTGGTTGTCTTACCAGCGCCGTTGGGGCCGAGAAGTCCTACTATCTCGCCCTGAGAGACCGATACGGAAACATCGTTCACCACTGTACGTGAACGATATTTCTTGACAACATGTTCTGTGCGTAGTTCCAAAGCTAGTGATTTATGATGGGTGATTGGTGAAATAGTGAATTGTTCAGATTATTCCCTCTCTCAAAATGTCGTGCAGGTGGACAACCCCGCTGTACCGGCCTTCGGGGTCAACCACTATAAGTTGGGTTATGCTTCGCTGCTGCATAATATGGAGCGCATTGACCGCATATTCGTTTTCGACTACATATTTGGGGTTGACGGTCATAATGTCGCGAGCCTTCAGGTGCGAGACATGTTGGTCGCGGTTTAGCATGCGGCGCAAATCACCGTCGGTGATGATGCCCGTCGGCATGTTGTCCTCGACAACGACGGCACAGCCGAGCCGTTTCGAGGTCATCTCGAGTATAACCTCGCGTACAGGGGTGTCGGGGGACACCTGCGGCTTCTCGTTCTGTACAGAAAGGTCAGACACGCGCATGTAGAGCTGTTTGCCCAGGGCACCGCCGGGGTGGAAACGTGCAAAGTCGGAAGCAGTGAAATTGCGACACTCGATGAGAGCGACAGCAAGTGCGTCGCCCATCACAAGTTGCGCGGTAGTCGAAGAGGTGGGTGCGAGATTGTTGGGGCAGGCTTCGTGTTCGACCGTCGTGTCGAGCACTATGTCGGCCTCGGAGGCGAGGAAAGAGTCGGTGTTGCCGACGATGGCTATCAATTTGTTGCCAAACTGCTTGAGCAGCGGTACCAGCACCTTGATTTCGGGCGTGTTTCCGCTTTTCGACAAACATATAACAGTGTCGTCTTTGCGCACCATGCCCAAATCGCCGTGAATCGCGTCGGCGGCATGCAGAAACAGCGAAGGAGTGCCAGTGGAATTAAGTGTTGAAACTATTTTTGTTGCTATGTTCGCACTCTTCCCAATACCGGTTACAACAACACGTCCCGAGGTCGAATAAAGCAATTCCACAGCCTCGGAAAACGCATCTCCCACCCTTTTCTCCAGTTGAGCCACCGCCTCACGCTCGTTTCTAATTACCTGTATGGCAATTTGTTGCAACTCCTCTCTTGTCTTCACGTCAAATATTATTTGGATATGTAAACAAATATTCTTAACTTTGTAAAACCTTGCAAAGGTACTAAAAAGTTATAAGTTTTGAGTTTTAAGTTATAAGTTAGTAGTAAGCGGTCGGTAGTCATCAAAAAAATTTAACATTTCAACCCATCAACTCATATCATATTGGAATCAAACAGTAGCATACTTCAGGCAAAACTCAAAGAGATTTTCGGATTCGACAATTTCAAGGGCGACCAGGAAGCCATCATACAAAGCCTGCTCGACGGTAACGATACCTTTGTCATAATGCCGACGGGTGGTGGTAAGTCGCTCTGCTACCAGTTGCCTGCAATCATCAGCGAAGGAACTGCAATCGTAGTGTCGCCACTCATCGCGCTTATGAAGAACCAAGTCGATGCTGTGCGCTATAATTCAGGCAACGACTATGTGGCTCACTTCCTAAATTCTTCGCTTAACAAACAGCAGGTGAAGGATGTCAAGGATGACCTTCTGAAAGGCGGCACCAAAATGTTGTATGTCGCACCCGAAACGCTCTCACGTCCCGACACCATTGAATTTCTACAACAATTAAAGATATCGTTCATAGCCATTGACGAGGCGCACTGCATCTCGGAGTGGGGACACGACTTCCGCCCTGAATACCGCCGGCTGCGCGACGCCATAAGCGCCATCAACTCCAAGGTGCCGATTCTGACTCTCACCGCATCGGCAACACCAAAAGTGCAGCAGGACATAATCAAAAACCTCAAGATGGAGAACGCTAAAATCTTCATCTCGTCGTTCAACCGTCCGAACCTATACTACGAGGTGCGTCCCAAACCGTCAGAGGCTGTGGCGCTCCACAAGGAGATTATCAAATTCATCAAAGAAAACAGCGGCAAGAGCGGTATAATATATTGTCTCACGCGCAAGCGCGTGGAAGACCTCGCCGAACTGCTGCAGGTCAACGGCATCAAAGCCCTCCCCTACCACGCCGGACTTGACTCGCAGGTGCGTACCGAGAATCAGGACAAGTTCTTGATGGAGGATGTTGATGTCATTGTCGCCACCATAGCCTTTGGCATGGGTATCGACAAGCCGGACGTGCGTTTCGTCATCCACTACGACATACCCAAAAGCCTCGAAGGCTACTATCAGGAAACTGGACGTGCCGGGCGTGACGGCGGAGAAGGCAAGTGTATCGCCTTCTACAGCGAACACGACGTGGAGAAACTATACAAGTTCTTCACCGACAAGAACGTCACCGAGCAGGAGCAGGCGCAGCAGCTGGTGCAGGAGATGGTGTCGTATGCCGAAAGTTCTGCCTGCCGCCGAGCAAACCTGCTGAAATATTTTGGCGAAGACTACCCGCAGGAAAACTGCGGCAACTGCGACAACTGTCTGCACCCCAAGCCCCGCATGGAGGCCAAGGAGGAGACGGTATATATGCTCGAAACCATCCTCGCCATGAAGCAGGCCTTCAAGATGAAGGAGGTTATTGACGTGATGATGGGTCGCGTAAACACCCACACCAAAACCTACAAGCATGACCAGCTCGAGCAGTTCGGTCAAGGAGTCGATCATAACGACCTCTATTGGAAGGCGGTCATACGGCAGGCGGTGTATAGCAAACTGCTCGTCAAAGAGATAGAGCAGTACGGAGTGCTGAAAATCACTCCCGACGGATTCCGCTTTATGAAATCACCCTACGATGTCACCGTAAGCTGTGACCACGACTATAGCCAGCCGGACGCATCGGATGAATTGATTGACACGCCGGAGGCCGGCGGTGCGATAGAGGCTGCCGACGAGGGACTCTTCAAGCAGCTGAAATCTCTCCTGAAAGACATAGCCACACGCGAAAAGCTGCCGCTGTATGTCATCTTCGAAGAGCGTTCGCTCAAGGATATGACAATACAATATCCTTGCACCATCGACGAACTGTCGCATTGTGTAGGTGTCGGCATCGGCAAAGCGCAGAAATATGGACAGCCGTTCATAGACCTTATTAAGACCTACGTCGAAGAAAACGAGATAGAGCGTCCACAGGACATCGTGGTGCGTTCGGTGGTGAACAAGTCGAGTGCGAAGCTGTATATCGTGCGCTCTGTTGATAAGCAGATGTCTCTCGAAGATATTGCACTCGGCAAGGGGATGACGATGGACGAACTGCTCACCGAGATGGAGCATATCATCCAGTCGGGCAACCGCCTCAATCTCGACTACTACATCAATGAGAATATAGAGGAGGAACATCAAGAGGTGTTGCTTGACTACTGGCGCGAGTCGGAGGGCGGCTCGTTGGACGATGCCTATGATGAGTTTGAGGACGACCCCGACTACACCCACGAGGAAATACGCCTTATGCGTATCAAGTTCTGGTCGGATATGGGACATTAGAAATATTAGGACTGATACAAAACAATAGGGGGCGCACCGAATGATGCGTCCCCTACTGTTTTTATCCTTGAGAGAAATTACAGTCCCAAGGCTTTCAAACCCTGGTTGTAGCGTATGTCTTTCGGTATGTTGTTCTCGCGGATGAGGTCGAGGTCTTTCTGGAGGTCGGCGCGGATGATGCCGTTCTCTTTGGCATACTTCTTGGCGAAGTCATAGTCGCCGTCGCCCTCAACCTGAAGAATCAGAGCGGCCCAGCTGTTCATAGCCTCACGCATCTTCTCCACATTCACCACATATTTGCCCTGCTCGTTGCGAGTGAAAGCCTCGTGGTCTTGCAGATAGTTGAAGCACATCATGTTGGCAATGCCGTGAGCCTCGGTGGCACCGAAACGCACGCTGCGCAGGATGCCGGCGATGAAGGTCACATAGGCGTCCTCGACGGTGCAGTTCGTAATCTCGCCCTGCTCGATGAGTGTCTGGGTGAGGAACAGGCCACAGATGTCGGCTTTAGCCTCTTCCCATGCGCTGTACTGCTCTTTCAGAGCCTCTCTCAAGTTGCCCTTGCCGGTGATGGTGTTTTTGATACCAAGGCCGTGAGCCACCTCGTGGAAGCAGACGTTGCTGAAGAAAGCGTTGAAGTTCACGTTGTCCAGCTGATCCTCACACACGAAGAGGTTGGCGATGGGGGTAAGTATGGTCTCAAATTTAGCCTGCATGGCGTTCTTCAGCTGCAGACGGCGGGCGCCTTTCTTCAGATGTACGCGCTCGTCGTTGGGCAGGTTGATGGCTATCGTTTTCGAGCCCGCGTTGCAGTCGCCGGCGTAGTAGATGGCGTCATAGACGTTCAGGTCGCTCTCGGTGCCCGGCACCTCTTTCTTATACTTCTCGTCGCAGGGCAGCTGTTTCTGCAGAGCGGGAAGCATCTTGACGAACTTGGCCAGGTCGTTGCTCCACTGCTCGTCCTTCACGAGGATGAACGACTCGTATGAGGTCTTGTAGCCGAAGAGTGCGTCGTCGTAGTTCTCAATAGGACCTACCACAAAGTCAATCTTGCTGCTCTTCATGTCCATCCAAGCCATATCGCTGGCGAAGTAGTCGTCGGTCTGCAGGGCTTTGCGGCGCTCGGTGAGGTAGTTTTTCAAGCCCTCGTCCTCGGCCAGCTCGATAGCTTTGCCCATCAGCTCGTCAACCTTGGCGAGTTTCTCGGCGTAAGCCTCGTGGTAGGGGATGACCTTCAGCGCGCCGTTCTCGTCGCGGCGTATGACGGTGTAGAGGCTGGTCTTCTCAGGGTCTTGCAGAGCCTCAAACTCCTCCTTCGTCATGTCGGCGGGGTAGAAGTTAGCACCCAGCGGACGCTCGCCATAGCCAGGCACGAATGGTTTCTCGCTGTCCAGACGGTCCCATGCGCCATACTGCAGCATTGCGAATTCTTTCACCCACTGGTCGCTCAGCGTGTCGAGCGCCTTGCGGTTCTCAGTGCCAAAGTACTGTTCCCAGTAGAGGTCGTCCATGATGTCGGCTATCTCGATAAGCACCGGGATAAGCTGTTTTTCCTTTTCGCTGAGCTTGCTCAGGTCGGTGGTCAGCGTGAATTCAGCATACTCGTTCACTTTCTGCTCAATCTCAGAAGGCTGTTGCGGTTCGATGTTGGCTTTCTTGTTCTTGCAGCCGAAAGCGGCAAAGAGCGAAAGTGCCATAAGGGTTACCATTAATTTCTTCATTTTTAATATGTTTATAGTTTTAGATATTCCGATAGTCAGAGTGCAAAGATACGAAAAGATTAATGATATTAGTTCGACTTTGATATAGTTCACATCCTTTGTATGAGACCGCCGCAAATCGTCGTCGTCAAAACCGACTGAGTGCATCATTAGGTTGCTGGTATTTGAGAGGATGAGTTGTAAAAAGTGGCTTTAAAGATAATATGCAGTAAATAAATTATATAGCGATGAAGCGCGGTGAAGAATCGGAGATTTACTGGAGGAGAATCGCAGATTTTTTGAGTGAGAATCGGAGATTTTTTGGACAAGAATCGGAGATTTTTTGTACTTTTACAAAGAAAATTAGATATGATTGTAAGGAGCAAAATTAACGAATACAAAACGCCCCTCATAGCACAAAACAATGAGAGGCGTATGTTGTTATAAAAACGTGAAGCGACTATCTCACCACGACTTTCCTGGCCGGCTGGTCGTCTATCTTGACCATATAGATACCCATGTTGCTTACGTGAATGGGGCTTTCGATGCGTCCTTTATGGACGATGCGTCCCATAACATCATAAACCAACACATCGCTGTTTTCGGCGCCTTCAATCACTATCTCGCTGCCGCGAGAGTAAATTTTGATTTGGTCGGCCGTGATGTCCTCTATGCCCTCAGTGCCGCCTGCTGATGCAAAGTAGGCTGTCAGCGTCATGCTGCCTGTCACGGTGTAGTAGTATGGATTCTCGGTGCTGCCGTCGCTCCAGTGGTCGAAGCGGTAACCGCTGCGTGGTGTGGCCAGCACCGTGGCCACAGGATTGCTGCACGTAGGAGCAGAAACCACCGTCACGGTACCCTTGCTCAAATTCTCCGAAACCACATTGAAAAGGAACGCCGACTCGCTGAAGTTGTGGAAATAAGACCAACGCCCAGAGTAGAGATTATAACTGTCGCAAGGTATGTTGACGATTATGTTCGTATCGACGCCATAGAAAGTTGAATAAGAGCCATCGTTGCTGATAAGCGGTGCCACACGACCGAGACAAGTGATTTCAGTGATGCCATAGCATTGATAGAAAGCCCTTTCACCCATGCTTATCACGCTCTGCGGGAAATAGACATGCCCTATAATGCCACACTCGCGGAAGGCACTGCTGCCAATCTCCTCAAGACTTTCACCAAACTGGACAGAGGTGAGACGCGAGCAACCGCTGAAGGCACTGCCACCGATTGTTCTTACACCATCTCCGAGTATTGCAGAAGTGATACCTGTACAACCACTAAATGCTGAGCTGCCAATGCTTGTGCAGCTATTTGGAACCGTCAAAGAAACAATGCCAGTGCAGCCGCTGAAAGCAGAACCGCCGATGGTTTCAACACAAAATGGCCATTGCCAACAGGGTGACCGAAAGGAGTAGTTTTTTCTTCATTGTTTTGGTTGTTTTTGTTACTGTCGGCGGCTCGGCTGACGGTTTTGCAACGAAGAAAGTGGAGCCAATCCAAAGACACTCATTCTGCTGCGTGAGGGCTTCGACTCCCTATAAAACCAAAACTATGCCTGATGAATAACTCCACATTGCATGTACAGAAATGCTACATGCCAATATGAAAATTCATCTTCACAGTATTCCGGTTTTATGTGTGAGTTGTCGAAGTTCACGTTGTCGGAATAAAGCGAAAATGCGCTTTCTCGGCAAACCATTATCTTGCGGCTTGCGGTTGCAAATTTACAACAAAAATTATACATGGCAAATAATTGCATATACTTTTCGATTTTGCCATTTAGAAAATCCGCTTGGGGTCTATTATTTGGTCTATACGTTGACTCTCTACCTCAGCCAGCTATCGCTTGACAGCCTCAGTCTTGGAAGAAAAGATTATGTATATTAGACTCAAAATCCGTTTCATATCATAAACATCGGTTTTAATTCCCCATCAGCGGATGATGGTTTCTAACGGTGCCAAATTGTCGCCGTTTCATTCAATGCAACTAAATCACAGGTAGGAGAAGACTAGGCGTAGAATAGGAGCAGAATAGTAGAAAAGTAAGGTCAGTATAAGGTCTGTAAAGGGTCAGTATAAAACCAGTAGATAACCCATGTAGGTAAAAAGTAGGAGAAAAGTAGGTAAAAAGTAAAAGAAATGTAGGCGAGCAGTAGGCGACATGTAGGAGAAATCTAAAACAAAAGTAAAAGGAAGGTAAAAGAAAAGTAAAACAAAGGTAAAAGAAAAGTAAAACAAAAGTAGGCGTCAGGTAGGAGAAATGTAAATGAAATCTGGAACAAAGTTGGGCGGGAATGGGCTCCTAGTTGCGTAGTAGATTTCTCTTAGTTGCGTCTTACATTTCTCCTAGTTGTCTCCTACATTTGTCTTAGTATTCTCTTAGCATAGTCTTACTTTTGTAGCAGTTGTTATGCACTTTTGTAGGAGGTAGAGAGCAGGTAGAAAGAGGGTAGAGAGCACTTGTGGCCTAGACGGCGGTATGAAGCTGTGGGGAGCTCTAGGTGATTGTGTGGAAATTTTACAGGGGTCGTTGGTGGTTTTGATGTGGCTGTTTTTTCGAGCGATGCTGAATAAGTCTGGGGAAATTAGTATCTTTGCAGCCTTAAATGTATTATTACTAATAAGCTTATGAAGAGCACTTATAAGGTATTCAGGGAGAGTGTGAAGCGTATTACGCACTATTACATGCTGCTTGTGGATGAGACAAAGAGCCAGCGCACGGTGGGCAGCACTAACGAGTGGGTGCTGGACAACTACTACATTATCAGCGAGCAGGAGAAGATGATGCGTGAGGAGCTGAAGGGGCTGGAGCACGGCGCATGGAAAATTGAACGGAAACGGCTGAAGCTGATTGGCGACTTGTTGAGGGGTTACCTGGAAAGATGCCACTGGCAGGTGGATAAGGGTTTGATGTTCCGCTACCTGACGCAGGTGCAGGTGGGGCAGAAAGACTTTTTGAACTACCGCGAGGTGTATGGGCTGCTGCCGCTGGTGAAGATGGAGCTGATACGTGAGCTGGGAGCGTTGTGCGCGGCGCTTGAGAAGGAAGGCGCCCACCACTACAAGGTGACGGAGAAACCCGATATGGAGCGGCTGGACAGGGCTGCGAAGGAGAACCTGAAGATGATGAACATCTTCAACTCGCTGAAGAAGATGACGAAGCTGCCGCTGGCAGAGCTTGTGGAGAGGGTGAGCTTTTCGGAGAAAATGCTTGGGGCGGAAAAGGTGGATATGTACGCGCAGATGTATGACCGGACGAAGGAGGACTACAGGGCGAAGATTGTGCGTAACTGCAAAAAGGAGGGGGTGAAGGAATACGACTATGTGAGGGGGCTGGTGGCGAGGGCCGACGAGAAAGGTGTGCATGTGGGTTGGGAGCTGTTCCCGCCGAAGAAATGGGACGCACGCAGTAAGGCATACGTGTGGATAGTGGCTCTGTGCACATTGGGCATCGCCTTCGGGTTGGCTTGGCTTTTCATGCCCGTGTGGTGGCAGGCGCTGCTGTTTGCAATAGTGTTCGCGGTACCCGCAAGTCAGGTTGTGATAGACTTGTTCAACAGGGTGCTTTACCGTCTGCATAAACCCAAGGGCACCTTCCGTCTGAAGTTCAAGGACGGCATCATACCTCAAGAATATGCCACGATGGTGATTATGCCGACCATATTGAAGAATAAGGCCAAGACGATTCAGCTGTTAGAGCAGCTGGAGGTTTATTATCTGAGCAATATAAACAGGGGAGAGGGGCATATTAATTTTGAATTCGGCAATTCGAATTTTGAAAATGGCGACGGAACGTTGACAAAGAAGTCTGCTTTCCAGGAACAGAACCTGTACTACACGCTGATAGGCGATGCGGCTGCATACGGGGAAGAGTCTGCCCCGTGGGACGACGAAGTGGTGGAGGCTGGAATGGAGAAAGTCAAGGAACTGAACGAAAAATACGGCGCACCGATATTCAACTTTGTCTATCGCCGCAGAGCGTGGAGTGAAGGCGAAGGATGCTGGCTGGGTCACGAAAGGAAGCGCGGAGCGATACTGCATTTCAACGACCTGCTGCTGGGCGAGACGAGCGAAGAGGAGAAACAGAAGCGGTTCCGCTGCGAGACGGTGAGTGAGTGGCTCCGCACCCGGACGGGAGAGACGGAAGCAGTCGGCAGCAGTCAGTCGGCGGACAGAAATTGTCCGATACAGTTTATCATTACCTTAGACACCGATACCGAGCTGGTGCTTTACTCGGCACAGAAACTTGTGGGCGCGATGGCACACCCGCTTAACAGGGCTAAATTGAGCGGCGACGGGCGAAGGGTTGACAGCGGTTACGGCATCATGCAGCCGAGGGTGAACGTGGATGTGGAGGTGACTAACAAGAGCCGCTACGCACAGCTGTTTGCAGGGTTGGGCGGATTGGATGTATATACCACAGCGTCGTTCGAGCTGTACCAAGACATATTCAACGAAGGGTCGTTCTGTGGCAAGGGAATCTACGACCTGCGCGTGTTCCAGCAGGTGCTGAAAGGCACGTTCCCCGAGAACCTCATATTGAGTCACGACCTGATAGAGGGCTGCCACATAAGATGCGGCTTGATAAACGACGTGGAGCTGTTTGACGACAACCCGTCGAACTACATAGACGACGCCAAACGCCACCATCGCTGGACACGAGGCGACTGGCAGGTGATGGGATGGTTGAAAAACCAGGTGAGGAACGAGAAAGGGGAGAAGGTCAAGAATCAGGTGAACACGATAGGGCGGTGGAAGATTTTCGACAACCTGCGCCGAAGCGTGCTGAACAGCGCGCTGCTGGTGATGATTATGGTTGGCTTTGTGCTTACGGTCATCAGCACCGACACAAGCCTGCATCTGCCCAGCTATGCTATATGGCACACGGCGGCGTTCGCGCTGACCACCATAGCGCTGATAGTGGCGGCGTTCCCGATACTGTTCTTCCTGTTGGGTCAGATATCCAAGCTGCCTCACATCGGAAAGCGCTACAAATACTATATGACGCTGATGCGCGGAATGTGGGTGGTGGTGTGCCGTTCGGTGGTGCAGTTTGCGCTGATGCCGAAAGAGGCGTGGATGTACACCGATGCGATAATACGCAGCTGCTACCGTATGCAATTCAGCCACAGGAACTTACTCAACTGGGTGCCGAGCGACGAGGCGTCGAAAAGCACAAAAGGCACACTGGGTGACTATGTGGCTAAGTTCTGGTTCAACTATGTGTGTGCGGCGGTGACGGCGGTGATAACGTTTTTCTGCATCATGCTTTCGCAGGAGTTCCCCTGGCTCACGGTGATAGCGTGTGTGTTCTGCGTTTTAAGTTGGTGCGGTGCCCCGTTCCTGATGTACTCACTGGGTAAAAAACTGCCCGACGGCAAGAGAAATCTGAACGCCGTGGAGACGGAAGAGGTGAAGCAGCTGGCGCACGACACATGGCACTTCTTCGACTCGATGCTGACGGAAGAGAACAACTGGCTGATACCCGACAACTACCAGTTGAACCGAGAGAAAAAGACCGACTACAAGACCTCGCCCACCAACATAGGCTACTCGCTGACATCGGTGATAAGCGCAGCCGAGCTGGGCTTCATCAAGAAGAAAGAGGCGGTGACGCGACTGGAACATATAATAGACACTGTGGTGAAGCTGGAGAAGTGGAACGGACACCTGTTCAACTGGTACGACATACACACCCTGCGTGCGCTGCCGCATTTCTTTATCTCGACTTGCGACTCGGGCAACTTTGTAGCTTGCCTCTATGTGGTGAAGGGCTTTCTTAGCAGTCAGCAGTCGGAGAACGGCGGTCAGCAGGTCGAGGCGTTGCTCGCGAAGGTGTGCCGGCTGATAGACAACTGCGACTTCACAAAACTCTACAACCACGAGCTCGATGTGTTCAGCATCGGCTACGACTATGGGTCTCACACGTTGCTGCCCTACCACTACAACAACTTCGCCTCGGAAGCCCGACTGACCAGTTTCCTGACCATAGCGCAGGGCGACGCGCCCTACAAGCACTGGTTCTGTCTCGACAAAACGCTGGTGCAGTATAAAGGCTACAAGGGTGTGGCGTCGTGGTACGGCACACTGTTCGAATACTTCATGCCGCTAATCTTCCTGCCCACCTACCGCCACACGCTTATGGACGAGACCTACAGTTTCGCCATACGTGCACAGAAGGCGTTTGTAAGAAACACCGAAGGCTCAAGACGACTCCCGTGGGGCATAAGCGAGACGGCATACAACGAGCTTGACGACGCCCAGAACTACAAGTACCACGCATTCGGAGTGCCTTATCTGAAATTCCAGAACACCACCCCCGACCGCATAGTGATTTCGCCCTACAGTTCGTTGATGACCATTGGCCTCGACGACAAGGCTGTCTATGAGAACATGCAGCTGCTGAAAGGGCTTAAGATGATGTCGGGCAACAGTGAAGATGGTTCTTACGGATTCTATGAAAGCTACGACGAAGAGGACCATGTGCCCGTCTTGGCTCACTATGCTCACCATCAGGGCATGATTCTGGCAAGCTTGGCCAACTATCTTGGCGACCACTGCCTGCAGAACTATTTCATGCAAGAGCCTGCGATGCGGTCGATGGAAACGCTCCTGAAAGAGAAGGCTCAGGTGAAGCCGTACATAGACCTGAAGGTGACGCAGTACAAGCGCTACCAATACTCGAAGACACAGACGGAGAGCGACGCACGCGACTACGACACCATAGCCACGGTGCCCGAGATAGGTGTTATCAGCAATGGACAATATACTGTTCTCATGAACGACCGCGGTTCGGGATTCTCGCGCTACAAGGGGGTGATGATAAACCGTTACCGCAAGATAAGCTCTGACCACCACGGTGTCTATCTCTTTGTTCGCAACCTGAGAACCGACCACCTGTGGTCGGCCACCTACGCCCCGCTCGACGTAATGCCGAAGTCGTACCATGTGAATTTTGCAAGCGACAAGATAAGCTTCAGCCGCATAGACGACGACGTGGAGACCAAAACCGAGGTGACGGTGCTGAAAGACCGCTCGGCAGAGATACGCCGCTACACCTTCACCAACAACGGAAACCGCGACATAGATCTCGAAATTACCAGCTATGGTGAAGTGGTTCTGGCGGCAGCCGCAGAGGATGAGAGCCACCGCGTGTTCAACGGAATGAAAATACATAGCGAGTATGACAGCGACCACGAGGCACTGCTGTTCAACCGCCCGGCCGCCAACGGTAACCGCAACTATGTGCTGCACAAGTTATGGGTGGAGGAAGACCCCGACGAGACGGCACCAATACTGAACTACCAGTTGGCCGAATACGAAACCTCGCGTCTGAAATTCCTCGGCCGCGGAGGAAGCCTGCAGCACGCCGACATAATAGAGAGCCATCGCACCCTCACGGGCACTGTGGGCACCACGCTCGACCCCGTGATGAGCATGCGACGCCGACTACACATACCGGCGGGCAAGAAGGTTGAGGCCTACCTTATCATCGCTTTTGCAAAAGCCCGTGAGCAGCTGCTTCAACTGACTAAGCGCTATCAGACCCCAGTGGATGTGGAGCATGCCTTCAAGACCGCATCGGTATTCAACAACATGCGCACAGACCTCTCTCTGCTCAAAGGAGCACAGATGCGGCTGTACAACAGCATCAGCAAATATATGGCACAGACGGCCACCCTCGGCAACGACCGCCAGGCGGTGCTTGCAAAGAACACCTTGTCGCAAAGCGGCCTGTGGCGCTTCGGCATCAGCGGCGACTTGGCTATTTTGCTGCTTGAAGTCGATAGGCTTGAGAAATCGGGCTTTGCCAAAGAGATGCTGCGTGCTTTTGAATATTTCAAGATACACGGTTTGCGGCTCGACCTGGTCATCGTCAATGATGCCAAAGGAGCCGACCGCGACAGTCTGACACATTTTGTGCGCAACATGTCGAACACCGAGCACCTGTGGTCAACTCACAGCGATGCGGGCCACGTGTATGTGCTCAACGGCGACGACCTGAGCGAGGCAGAGCGCATATTGCTGCACACGGTGGCACGACTCAGTTTCAACACCCGCGACGGACTTACCATCGAGCAGCAGCTGCGCAAGCTGGAGGAGGCCAACCAGCACTATCAGGATAAGGTCGAATACCCGGTGATGAAGTCGGACAAGCAGTTCCGCGTGTGGAGCAGCCTCGACTACTACAACCAGTATGGAGGTTTCGACAACGAAGGACGCGACTATGTGGTGACCAACACCAACACACCCATGCCGTGGGTGAACGTGATATCCAACGGCAAGTTCGGCTGCGTGGTTAGTTCTACAATGTCTGGATTCACCTTCGCTTATAATGCGCAGCAGTTCAAGCTCACCAGTTGGAGCAACGATATGGTGCGCGACCAGGCAAGCGAGATGCTGCTCATCAACAAGTGCCAGTTTGTGCCCGCCACAGCGCGCCACAGTCAGGGCTACTCGGCCTTCGATGCCGAATATGCTGACTTCAAGGTCAGCGTCCGCGTCTTTGTGCCGATAGACAAGATGGAGAAGTACTACCAAATCAAGATTGAGAATAAGAGCGACCAGAAACAGGCGGTACGGCTCGACATGGTCTATAAGTTGGTGATGGGTATGTGCGAGGAGCAGACGGCACGCTTCCTCCACTCTGAATGGGACGAGGCGTCGCAGTCGATACGTGTGCGCAACGTATATCACCCAATATATCGCAACCAGATGCTGGCCATCTCTGCCATCGGCACACAGTCGTCGGAAACAACCTATTCGCTCGACGCACCCAACCGCAAGAGCATAGGACTCAAATTCGACATAGAGCCTCACGGCACGAACGAAGTGGCCTTTGTGCTGTCTGTAAGTCCGAGCGATGCCATGCAAACCGTCACCCACTCTATCGCTGACATCAACGGCGAGTTCACGCAAGTACAGAATTTCTGGGACGAGAAATTGGGCTACATACAGGTTGATACCCCCGACCGCTCGTTCAACTACATGCTCAACCGTTGGTATCTCTACCAAGTCTATTCGTCGCGACTCTATGCTCGCGCCGGATTCTATCAGGTGGGCGGCGCCACTGGCTTCCGCGACCAACTGCAGGACGTGATGAGCCTCCTATACAGCGACCCCGAATATGCTCGTCGGCAAATTCTCGACCACGCGGCGCATCAGTTCGCCGAAGGCGACGTGCTGCACTGGTGGCATGAGAGCATGCACCTCGGAGCACGAACCACCTTCAGCGACGACTACCTCTGGCTTGTGTTCGTCACACACCAATATGTCAAGGTCACGGGCGATACCTCCATCCTCAACGAGCAGGTACCCTTCTGCCAAGCCGACCAGCTTGCCCCTGGCGAGAATGAGCGCGGCATGAACTACATCAGCGGTGTCCAGCCATCCGACGGCGTGCAGCTCGAGTCTGCAACACTCTATGAGCACCTCCGAAGATCAGTCAACCGCTCCATGAGCCGTATCGGCGTCCACGGGCTTCCGCTTATGGGTTGCGGCGACTGGAACGATGGCATGTCCACTGTGGGTTCGCAGGGCAAAGGCGAAAGCGTCTGGGTCGCTTTCTTCCTAGCCGACCTGCTGCCAAAGATGGAAGAGCTCACACAGATGATGCCCTCCGCCGACCTGAGCTATTGCGGCGAGCTGTCGCAATTCCGCACGCGGATAGTCGATGCCATACAGTCGGCTGCATGGGACGGTGCCTGGTTCCTCCGCGCCTACTACGACAACGGCGACCCCATGGGCTCCCGCAACAACACCGAGTGTCAGATTGACCTTATCTCTCAGGCCTGGAGCATCCTCACCGATGTGGCGACCCCCGAGCAGAAAGAGAGCGTCATGCGTGAGACCGACAACCGCCTTGTCAACCGCGAGCACGAGATTATCCAGCTCCTCACGCCGGCCTTCCATCAGTCGCAACCCTCCCCTGGTTACATCATGAACTACCCCGAGGGTGTACGCGAGAATGGCGGACAATACACTCATGGCGCTATGTGGTACATCATGGCGCAGCTCAAAGAGGGTCGCTACGATATGGCCTACTTCCTCTACTCGCTCATCAACCCAATACACCGCACGCAGACCCTCGCCGACGTGTTGAAATACAAAGTGGAGCCCTACTGTATGGCCGCCGACATCTACAGCAACCCGCAGCACCCCGGACGCGGTGGCTGGACATGGTACACAGGTTCTGCCTCCTGGGCCTACAAGACCGGCATCGAGAATATCCTCGGCCTGCGCAAGTGCGGCAACCAGCTCACCATTGCACCCTGTGTGCCTTCTGAGTGGGATTCCTTCACGGTCCGCTACCGCTACGGCTCCGCTGTCTATCTCATCCGCTACGAGCGCCACTCGTCGGCGATGCCCATCCCGACGACCATCGACCTCGTTGACGACGGCAAAGAGCATCAGGTGACAGTGAACTGAAGCGATTGGTCTAATTGACCATACTGTTGTTCTTTCACCGACGTCTTACAACACAGAAAAGCCTATCCCCGCAAGGATAGGCTTTACTTATGATTAAAAAGAAATATCACACCTCTTAGTATAGTCTTTGTTTGTATCACTTGATGTGCGCCTTGGGGTGTCAAAGGCTCAGCTATGTGTTTGCAAGCACCCTTCGGCAAAGCAGGCCTTTCTTCTCGCCCTTGAGAGTAGTGGCTATGATATATTTCTCGCCTCCGTCGGCGACTCCCAATTGCTTTCGTAGCGTTGTAGCATCCACAGGATAGTTGCGCACCACCACATTGGCCCTCTCAACAACTGCACGGACAGCCTTGCGGTTGAGCTTCATCTCTTGCTCCATTTCGAACACTCGTCCCGGAAATTCCTCCACATGTCGCTCCGATGTGTACAGGTGAGTGTTTCTATCCAGTTTCTCCACGCCGTACCACCGGCATATCTCCCCCCAAGGTCCTCCTTTCATCAACGCCGAATTGGGCTCATAGAGATACCTCTGCAACGTACCAGCAAAACGAGGTGGCGTCTCCTCACCCCACACAAATTCGTTCTTCCACTCGCCGCCGTTCCAGGTATCGACACACTTGACCACCACCCGCTGCCCGCCGCTGGCTGCATGCTTACCGCTGTCTGCCAAAAACAGCACCTCCTTGCATTCATGCC
Organism: Bacteroidales bacterium; assembly: GCA_017616895.1. GTDB lineage: Bacteria > Bacteroidota > Bacteroidia > Bacteroidales > P3 > Colimorpha. The sequence goes on along the minus strand of JAFZXE010000016.1, from coordinate 44,688 downwards.
CCACAGCCACAATGTGCACCTCTTGCACTATGCCAATACGGCTGACGCTGTCGTGGATGTCAATCATCGGCGATGCCTTTATCAGAAGTCGCTTGCATCTTTCCCTCAACAGTGGCAATAGCTCCAGAACATCGGGTTGGCAGTCGGCCAACCTAACCAACTTCCTGCCCAGAGAATCGCGCCGTGCGGGGTCGATATATATCCAGTCGAAATAGCGGTCACAATCCTTCAGCCAGGCGACACAATCGCCACAATGGCATGATATGTTCCCAAGCCCGAGCACCCTTGCGTTGTGCTCCATGATGTCACACAAATCACTGTCACGTTCCACATAATCGACATGTCTGGCGCGATAGGCGAACATCATGCTATCTACTCCCATCCCGCCAGTTAAGTCGGCCACCGTCTCTCCCTCCCCAACGAGCGAGGCTTTGTAGCGTGCCGCCGTCTCCGACGAGCTCTGTTCCCGATTCAAACGACGGGGGTAAGCGATATTTCTGTTTTCCGCCAGCCACGGCCATTTGGTAGGTGCCATAGCCATACCTTCCAGCTGGTCGGCAACTTTCTGTGCGTCGAGGCCGTCTGGCAAATCACCTTTCAGCAGCATCTTCACAGGGTCTTCCCCGCGATGCTGCCAGGCATATTCGATTATATCGTCGCCGACCACTAATACACGCCCTCTTCGTGGAGTCTCCGCAGGCGTTCCACAACCATCGGGCGGTCTTCCTTGTAGGTGACGCCAAACCACTTGGCTGTGGTCTTCAGAACGGTCATTGTGGCGCTTCCGTCGCCGATAAAAGTGTTGACGGCGTATGGGATGTAGTATTCTGACTTCAACTCTCCGCCCTTCTCTTTAAGGAACTGCACGAAAAGTTTCTCGCTCTTGGCGAAATAGTCAGGCGTGAAGCCGAACAGGTTCATCGACACAGTTGCGTCGGCTGGCAGCGGGTGCTGACCTTCGGCGTCGGTATATGCTATACCTTCGGCTGTGCGGGCGATAGAGGTTCGTTCGTCCATACCGATTAGCAAACCGTTGGCATCGACCTTGCAAACACCCCTCGACACCGAGCCGTTCTCACTCAGCGTGTTTTCCAAGCGGTAGCCTACCATGCAGTATTTGCCCTCTGTCTTTTCGAGTGTCATCAGGTAGTCGGCCATCACCTTGAAGGCATCGCCGCCGTAGAAGTCGTCGGCGTTGATGATGGCGAACGGCTCATGTATTACCTCTTTCGCCATAAGCACCGCGTGGTTCGTACCCCACGGCTTCTCGCGTCCTTCGGGTACGCTGAATCCTTCGGGAAGCTTGTCCAGCTCCTGATAGACGTATTCTATCTTTATCTGATTGTTCCACCTCTCGCTGTTAAACACCTTGCGGAACTCCTCGTCGAAACTGTGACGTATGACGAAGACGGCCTTGCCGAATCCAGCGCGGATGGCGTCGGTGACGGAGTAGTCGAGTATTGCCTCACCGTGAGGGCCTACGCCGTCCATTTGTTTCAATCCACCGTAGCGGCTTCCCATGCCTGCCGCAAGTACCAGTAATGTAGGTTTCATGATATTGCTTAATTGTTTGAGTGTGTTATTGTTTGATTATCGATTATCTGTATGTGTCAGAGTCACGGCACGTTTATCGTTTCTCTTTGAAAAACCGCTTCATAAGCTCTTCACATTCCTCTTTCATCACTCCCGTGGTCACCTCTGTCTTGGGATGCAACGGCGACGGAGCATAACGTGTATAACCTCGTTTTTCGTCACTTGCACCGTAAACCACCCGTTTCATCTGCGACCAACCAATCGCTCCTGCGCACATGATGCAGGGTTCTAAGGTGACATAAAGCGTACACTCGTCAAGATATTTACCACCCAACTCATCTGCCGCTGCGGTGATTGCCAGCATCTCAGCGTGTGCGGTCACATCCCCCAATCGCTCCGTCTGGTTATGTGCCGAAGCAACAACGCGTCCGTCGCACACCACAACCGCTCCCACTGGTATCTCGTCTTCTTCGTACGCTGCCAACGCCTCGTTGTAAGCTTGTTGCATATAATCTTGGTCACTCATCTGTCATCAAAATAATTGCCATCCGCTATTCAAATTTCTTCTTCTCTTTTTTGAGAAAAGTATATCTGTGGTTTATAACAGTCACACGGCCGTCGCGTCTGTAGCTCTCAGTATATGGAAGTAACGATTGCCCTATGTGGATATAGTCGGTGAAGGCGCGCCAGTCAACATTTCGGTGATAGGGATCAACTTCCCCGCTGTATATTTCAGGGTGTTCGATGATAAAGAAGAGGAGTCCGTTTTCCCGTTCGAAAAGGTATTCTCTCTTATACATCCCGGGCGTTTCAACATGGACTTCATATACTTTCACCCCCTGTATTTCTTTTTCACCAAGATACTGTACCTCAGTGCCGTTGGTGCGCCATTTGTATAGCGGGGTGTGGAAGTCGTAGGCAGCGCCTCTGTCGTAGTAGTCGGCGAGGGTCATCTTCTGCCACACATGTTTGATGGTGTCGTACAGCCGTGCGTTGTCTAAGCCGTTGGTAAGGTAACCGAGTTGCAGCTTTCCGTGCGACCAAAGCTCTACTCGGTGGCTGTGTGGCGGCAGAAACCAGCGCTTCATCACCAGGGTGTCACTACGGTCGTGGAAGTCGAAGATAGAACTCTCGATATATAGCATCGAGTCGGCCGGAAGCGCCTCATAGTTTAGCGCCTTGAGGAATCTCTCCACTATCGCCTTCGCCGTATCCGAATTGGTGGCGGTGTTTATCGTCACTGGCTCCTGCGCACTGATGCTGCCGCATGCAAGCGTCATCAGCACAATCGCAATCGTTATATGTTTAATGTTTCCTGTTCTCATTTCTTGACTTCATACTTTCGGGCTACCGAGCTTACGCTGTAAGGATAGGTCGTGGGGCGGTTCATGCTCACTTTGTTGTAAATTACAGTTGCTGTGCCGGAATAAAGCTTGCTCCTCACCATGATGTTGGCACGATAGGGATAGTTTTTGTTCTTCACCATCGAACCGTCATCCATCACTTCAATCGTCTGCCGCCAGTCGCCGAAATCGGCTATCACCCAGTTTTTCCTCACAAACTCTTTCTCTCCGAGAAAAAGCTCTTGCAGGGATTCGAAATCTGTCGTTATTCCGGCCACTTTCTCCAAATCCGAATAGGTGCCTTCAAAGTAGCGGCTGGCAATCTTGGCATATACGAATATCGAGTCGCGTGTCAGCTTGGCTCGCCCCAATTCTATAAATTTGTTGAGGCTTACCCATATCACGGAATCCCGTCTCATCCTGAGTTGCCCGTTGACCGTTATGTCGTCAACGGTGCATTCGAAATTGGCAATCAAGGTTTCGCAACGCGAGACTTCCACACATTCGGCAGCCGTTTTGCCGCTCTGCTGCGGTGTCTCGCTTCTATCGTGTGCAATCTTCGAGCTGTTCCGACATCCGGCCACACTCAAAGCCATCGCCACCGCCATAAATGCGATTCCCAGTTGTCTATGTGCCAAGCTTTTCTTCACAGTTATCTTGCTGCTTTCTGTATGACCTCCAAGTGTTCTTTCAGCGTCGCGCTATCCTCTTGGTCGTTCTTGATGGCTTTCTCCATATACGGCAAAGCCTCTTTTGCTCTCCCCATCTTGTATAGTATCCAGGCGTAGGTGTCGAGATAGGTGGGGTTCTCCGGCTCCGCCACTATCGTCTTCTTCGACATCTGCTCGGCTTTGTCCAGCTTCGTCGAGTTCTCCGAAAGGTAGTAGGCGTAGTTGTTCAGCGTCGGTATGTTGTCGGGCGAGGCTTTCAGCGACTTCTCGAAGCATTGCCACGCCTCTTCCTGCCGCTCTTGCCTATAGTAAACCTCCGCCAGCAAAGCGTAGGTGTCGGCTTCAATATATCCGTTGTTGAATCCCAGTTTCACACACTGCACCAGCGGCTTTTCCGCTTTGGCGTATTCTTTTTTTATCACATATATCTGACCTTCCATGAAATACGGAAGCGACTGGAACGGGAACAGCTTCTGCACCGTTCTTGCGGCATCCAGCAAACTGTCTTCTGCCGCATCGCATACCGACATACATATCAGGTAAGCCTCCCATATCTCATACCTCGACGAGTCGAGTTTCAGATAACCTCCAAACTGATTTGCCGCCTCTCTGTATCGCTGCCTGTTCATCAGCACCTCTCCGTATAGTGGGGCGAAGGTCATCGTGTCGTAGCAGTCTTTCATCACCTCCTCCAGCAAGCTGAATGCGTATCCTGGTTCGCTGCTGTAGAACTCTTGGGCGGTGTATATCGACGACAGAATCTGCACTTTGTCCGTACAGGTCAACACACTGCTTCGAAGCCCTTTCTTCAGCTCGTTGTAGGTTGATTCTCCGTCGCCCACTTGGTGGTAGTAGTTCGCCAGCGATATATGTATGTATTCATCCGTCGGGTCGGCGGCTGCTATCTGGTCGTAGTATTTCTTCGCTTTGGCGTAGTTCTTCTGCTTCATATACATCTCCGCCATCAGCTCGCTGTATTTCTTCTCTTGCGGCAGCGCTTCTGCCAGCTTTTCTATCTCCTGCGCCGCTTTGTCGTTCTTGCCCAATGCCGACCACAGTTTCTGTTTCTGCAGCGATATCGGCTCGGTCACTCCTATCTTTTTCTCCACCCTGTTCAGCGGCTCTATGGCTCCTTCTATGTTGCCGTCTGCCAAGTATGTGTTCGACAGCTCGTAGTAGTAATCCAGTTTGTCGGGATCGAGCTTTATCAACGCTTCCCAGGTCTTTATCTCGTTTTTGTAGTCGCCTTTGGCGTGATACAATGTAGCCAGCTGCAGCTTGTACCACTGGTTCGCCTTGTCTGTGGCTTCGGCTCTCTGACTGTAGTACAGCGCGCTGTCGACCATCCCGACTTTCTCGTACATACTGGCCAGTTCATACAGAGCTGCGCCGAAGTTCGGATTTCGAGTCAATATTGTCTTATAGCCCTTGACCGCTTTCTCCGTCTGATCCAGCTCCTGGTTCATCTTGGCCTCTATCATCATCGACTCCGTCTCCAGGTCGACAGAGGTCACCATACGCTGCTTCCCTTTGTCGCCAGAGTTTTTCTGGCCGGTTGTCTGCGTCGATTTACATCCAGCCACAAGCAGCGCCAAAACCAAGAAAACCTGTATGTATTTCATCTTATGCATCATCAGTTCAACCATTCATACTTCCAATCACTAACCACTGACTACTGACCACTAACCACCGCACTCAACTCCTCCTCCGTTTCAAACGTCATCTTCCTGAACTCGTTCTCAAAATCTTTCGCTCTGCTTGCTTTCGCCTGCTCCTCCATCTCCTTGCAAATCTCCTCATATCGCTCCGTCAGCCGTTTCCACTGCTCGTCGCTTATCTCGTCACACAGCAGCAGGTCGAGCAACACTTGGTAGGCGTGCTGCCGTTTCTGCTCCTCATATCCGTTCCAGAAGTCGTCCATCCTTCTGTGTATCTCGTCCCACTTAGAAAAATCTTGCATCTCGTCAAACAGCTTCTTCAGGTCGCTCTCTGCCACCAGCTGCCCACCGATATTGTGCCAATTCTTCTCCCTCTGCCAGCTGGCTGCCGACTGCTGACCACCGACCACCGACCACTGACCACCAAGCACACTCATAGCATAGTATATCAGCATATCTCCGTATGCCTTGTATGCCTTTCCGGCTTTCAGCAGCAGCACCTTGCGCTTAGAGTTCTCCATCCCCTGCGCCACAATCTCTATCTGTCGTTCCTCTGGCGGAAGCACCTTCATCAAGGCGGGATTGTAAGCCTCCTCCGTCCATATCTTTATCAGCTTCCTAGCTGCAATTATCTCCTCTACCGTGTCGGGCGCGAACATCTCGAATTCTATATGCTGCCGTTTCTCCGTGCGTCTGTCGCGCTGACGGTATTTCACCGCGTTGCGCTTCAATGCGTACATGTTGTACATCCACCAGTATGCCGGCATCACCTCCAGTTGGTTCTTCGCCACGTTGTTGTTCACCAGCGCAAACGGCAGCGCTATGTTCAGCTCGTATGGATAGTCCGCCTTTGCCAGCAGGCAATAGGACGCAAATTTCGACGAGTGTTTGAAGCTGCAGCACAATCCTGGCCAGAAACCTCTTCCGGCCACAATCTCGCCGTCGGCCGTACGGCTGTTGTGGTTCGACCCTATCGTCGCTCCCGCTGCCACATTGCTTTGACCTTTCACGGTGGCGGCTATCAGGAACGAGTTGTTATGATGCTGCTCGTGTCCGGGGAATATCATGCTGCTCACCACCTCGCAGCAGGCAAGCGTCGAGTTGTCGCCCACCACGCTGTCCACCAGCCGCAACCCGTTTTCCAACTTCACGTTCTCGCCCAGCAGAAATCGCTGCGCTATCACGCCGTTCTCCACCTTGCACCCTCTCTCCATCACGCCGTCCTCCAGCGCCGTGCAGTTCTCTATCACACAGTTGCTACCCACCGCCACATTACGCAGGCACACGCAGTTCCTCATCTCGCACCCCTCTCCTATATATCCGATCGGCTTGTCTTTCGCCTCTTTCTCGGCCAAGCTCTGCAGTTTCTGCATCACCCGCTCTTCCCCGCGGTATTTCGCCCACAGGTACGCGTCGCCCGTCGTCATCCCGCGAAACAGCCCTATCGTCCTTCCCCCGTTCTCGTTCATCGGCGCCGCCTGCGGCATATAGCCTTTCTCAGCCGACAACTCCCCGATATTGCGTAGCTCGCAGTTGTTCTCAACCGTATAGCCTTTCAGCAGCCGCACATAACCGACAACACACCCGTCGCCTATCGTGCAGTCCTCCAAAGTCGAGTCACTCACCTCGCACTCGCCCAGCGTCACCCGCCCGTTGAAGCGGCAGTTGAACACCTTCGAGGCATCGAATCCCTCTGCCACAGTCACCTCTCCCCACTCCGCAGAGCGGCAGCCAGAGGCGGTCAGTATTTCTATTTCGTTTGAACTAAGAGGTCTCACAGCTAACGTTCAATGTTTAAACTTCTTGATAGAATCCCACGGCTTCACAATCGTCCGCATTATCATTAACGCCCTTTTTATAATAATATTGCAGAAAAGCGTGTAAAGACACCCACGTTCGACTCATGTCCGACGTCAAAGCACAAGCAGCAGTATATAATTTACTAGTAAATTATATTAGAGAGCGCACTTTCAGTAAAATCCACTCCACGCCCAACTCTACGATAGGTCTATAGTAACTCTAGGGTAATTCTAGGATAATTCTAGGGTAATTCTAGGGTAATTCTAGTGAAACTCTACAGTAACTCTATGATAACTCTATGGTACCTCCGATGATCTTTCGAGGACCTATCGAAGTACTACCGCCAATCGGTTGTTTTTATGTTGTAGTTTACTTTATCACCACAATCTTGTGTGTGGAATATTGTCCAATTTTCACTAGATAGGTTCCGCTATATGGCACATCAAAGCGCAGAAGCGTATATTCATCCTTTTTCACCGCAAGTATCCTACCATTGACATCCAGCAATGTCACGGTATTGCCGTCGGCACCGTCAACCACTATTTGTCCTCGATTTGAATAGATTTTTGTTTCAAAGTCTTTTACGGCATCAACGCCATCTTGTGTAATGTAAATGGTATCATGGATATAAATTGGCAGATATACAGTATCATGGAGGTATATTGTGTCATGGATATATTCAATAACGGTGGTGTCATGGGCAGCGCTTTGTTGAAAGTACGCTGTGAAATTCCCGCATCTCACTGTCAGCGGGTTTTCCATAAAAGTAAGGCCATCACTATTCCAAAATAAAAAATCATAGCCAGGGTTGGGTATAGCTTGTATTACCCCAGGTTCCAGCGAATTGTATTCGTTATTATCGCGATACCATAAGACCGTATCGTCACCAACAACAGCACCCATGTTTTCATCGGCGGAAACAACAGTTCTAGTACAGGATTCTTTGGCTTGAAGTGTAACCAGATATTCTGCGTCGCAGGTGACAGTGATATGGAGTGTGTCCGATGTGGAATTTAATGGTACACACTGATATGTAAGACGTGTCCAGTTGCTCGGATAAACTTTCTCGTTATGTATAGCTATCAAATCTATTTCGCTCCCCTCTGCATATGTTCCACCTCCAATCACCTCCTCAGACCCGTCACATTCGCCGAAACACATATCTACTCCAGTGGTGATTGTATAATATTGCTGTGTATTAGCAGTGTGCATTAGAGCTAATAACATGACTAAAATTACAAGACTCTTTGTTTTCATAATAGCGCTATTTAATAAGTTTTACAATTATGTTTACTATTACTTCCGCGACCGCCTTTTTGAGGGGTATTATCATACTTTTGTCGGTTGAAAACGATGTCCACACCTGTACACTTTCGTTATACAGTTCCGGGTAATCAGTCATTATCATACGGCAAGACGAGCCTTTTCGGTTCTTTGACCGCAAGCATGTCACTATGATGTTCGCATTGCGACTTTTTGCATCGTCAATCTGTTCCTTCAACTTCTGCTCACGGTCGCCCTCAGAAATGACCGCAATGCTGTGGCCTTCTACAACAAGGTTAGAATGAAAAGTACTCACACGTGCCTCGTCGTCAAGCGGAATAGTTTTGTCTTCCAGTTTGTACATATCAACCAACATGTTGTGTACACATGCTGCCACAGTTGATTTGCCGGTGTTGGCATTGCCTCGAATAATGATTAGTTTTGTTTTCATATTTAATTGTATTAAGGTAAAAATAACGGCTTCCGACCGTTGAGCCAAAAGCCGTTGTTTTGATATGGAAAATAAAAAGGCGCGAACCGCTTCGTTAATCTTTCCTTATTTCTGTTGGAGGTGCTGGTGAAACCTTTGGAGTAAATAAGTTGCGAAACAATCCACGCCCAAGGCGTGAACCCTCCGCTTCCCATTCCCACTCCGTGAAAGTTACCAGCTTATCCAACAGGAGAACAAGAGCGTCAGCTCAATATGTCGTCTTTATTATGTGCGTTTTATGTCATGCTCAAAATGAATAAAGTTGTGCTATATTATCTTCAAATTTCTAATTTCGAAATTCAAAATTCCCCATCATCCCACTGAGCAGCCGCTTGTCACCAGCTGCGACGGGGTTATGAGTACCAGCTTTCCATCGCGGTCTTCGGCGCTGAGTATCATCCCTTGGCTCTCGACGCCTTTCAGCTTCCTCGGGGCGAAGTTGGCTATGAAGCACACCTGCTTGCCCACAAGCTCTTCGGGGTTGGGGTAGAACTTGGCGATGCCGCTCACGATGGTGCGTCCGCCCATGCCGTCGTCTATCTTGAACTGCAGCAGCTTGTCGGCTTTCGGCACCTTGCTGCATTCCAGCACCGTGCCCACGCGGATATCCACCTTGCCGAAGTCGTCGAACGCCACTTCCTGCTTCACCGCTGCGGGCGACCAGGCGTTCAGCTCGTTCTGTTTCTTGGTGGCTTCCAGCTTGTCTATCTGCGCCTGTATGGTTTCGTCGGCAATCTGCTCAAACAGCAGTTCAGGCTTGTCTATCGTGTGTCCTTCCATGAGTATGTCGGTGCGGCCGGCATCTTTCCAACCCAGCGCCTGCAGGTTCATGATGCGGTGCATCTTGTCGGCTGTGAAGGGCAGGAAGGGTGCGCAAAGCACCGCCAGGTTGGCGCATATCTGCAGCGAGATGTTCATCACCGTCGCCGTACGCGAGGGGTCGCTCTTTATCAGCTTCCAGGGTTCCGTCTCGGTGAGGTATTTGTTGCCCAGTCGCGCCAGATCCATCATCTCGCCCACCGCCTCGCGGAAGCGGTAGTTCTCTATCGAACGCCCTATCAGCTCGGGATATTTCGCAATCTCCGCCACCGTCTGCCGGTCGAGGTCGCTCAACTCTCCGCAGGCGGGCACCTTGCCTTCGTAGAACTTGTGCGTCAGCACCAGCGTGCGGTTCACGAAGTTGCCCAGTATGGCCACCAGCTCCGAGTTGTTCTTCAATTGAAAATCTTTCCACGTGAAGTCGTTGTCCTTCGTCTCCGGTGCGTTGGCGCACAGCGTGTAGCGCAGCACGTCCTGCTTGCCGGGAAAGTCTTTGAGGTATTCGTGCAGCCACACCGCCCAGTTCCTCGAGGTGCTTATCTTGTCCCCTTCGAGGTTCAGAAACTCGTTGGCGGGCACGTTCTGCGGCAGTATGTAGCTGCCTTCGGCTTTCAGCATCGAGGGGAAGATGATGCAGTGGAACACTATGTTGTCCTTGCCGATAAAGTGCACCAGCTTGGTGTCTTTGTCTTTCCACCATTTCTCCCAGTCATCGCCTTTCAGCTGCTTCGTGAAGGAGATATATCCGATAGGTGCGTCAAACCAGACATACAGCACCTTGCCGTCGGCTTCCTCCAGCGGCACCTTCACGCCCCAGTCGAGGTCTCGAGTCACCGCTCTCGGCTGCAAGCCCGCGTCTATCCACGACTTGCATTGTCCATATACGTTCGTCTTCCAATCGTCTTTGTGCTGCTCCAGAATCCACTCTCTCAGCCATTGCTCGTCTTTGTCCAAGGGCAGAAACCAGTGTTTCGTCTCCTTCAGCACGGGCGGGTTGCCGCTCAGCGTGCTCTTGGGATTTATGAGGTCGGTGGCGTTGAGCGAGGTGCCGCAGGCTTCGCATTGGTCGCCGTAGGCGTGCTCGTTGCCGCAATGGGGGCATGTGCCCGTGATGTAGCGGTCGGCCAGAAACTGCTGCGCCTCTTCGTCGTAGTACTGCTTGGTGGTGCGCTCTATGAACTTGCCTTCGTTATACAGCTTCGTGAAGAACGCCGCCGCTGTCTCGTGATGCTCTTTCGACGAGGTGCGCGAGTATATGTCGAACGAGATGCCCAGCTCCTCAAACGACTTCTTTATGATGCCGTGATAGCGATCCACGATGTCCTGCGGCGTGCAGCCCTCCTTGCGGGCTTTTATGGTGATAGGCACCCCGTGTTCGTCGCTGCCGCCTATGAAAAGCACCTCTTCGCCCATCGAGCGCAGATAGCGCGCATAGATGTCGGCCGGCACATAAACTCCCGCCAGATGTCCTATATGCACAGGACCGTTGGCGTAGGGAAGCGCCGAAGTGATGGTGTGTCGTTTGTATTGCTGGTTGGTATAAGTCATGAAAGTTGAGAATTGTAAGTTGAAAATTGAAAATTTTGGTCAGACGTGTCCGAAAAGTCTGACTCGTCAGAAAATCTACTGACCACTAGCCACTAACCACTGACCACTAGCCTCACACCGACTTCTTTCCGGTGGTGGTGCGTTTGGTCGTAGCTTTCGGCTTGGCTGTGGCTTTGGCGGCTGCCTTCGGTGCGGCGGCTTTCTTTGCCTTGGGTTCTGCCTTCGGCTTCTCGGCCTTCACCTCTTCGGCGGCTGCCTGCTGACCGCTGTCTGCTGTCTGCTCTTTCCCTTCCTCGGTCGGAGTCAGCTTGTCGGCTTGCAGCAACACGTTGTACCAATGCAGCACCTTCTTCACGTCCGAAGCGTGTACGCGGTCGGTGTCGTAGTTCGGCAGCACCTGGCCGAAGTAGTCAAACAGCTCTTTGTTCTCCGCCTTCTTGGGGTCGAAGCCGAGCGGCTTGGCCGACTCTTTCTTGTACATAGCCGTAAACACGTCCTCCAGCGGGGCTTCGCCGTCGGTGGTGTAGATGCGTATTTCGCCCAGCGAGCTGATGCGCTCGTTGCGGAATACCGGGAATTTCACGCCGGTCACGAGGTTCTTCACTATCGCACCGTTCTTCGTCTGCGAGATTACTTCACTCAAATCAGGTTTCCCAGAAATTACAAGAATGTTGTTAAGTTCCATTTTGCTATCAATTTAATTTAGTTTTGTGATTTCCTTTTTTTCGTCCGACAAGTCCGACAAGTCCGACCCGTCTGACTATAATTAACGAGAATCGCCTCGTTTTATTGCTTTTTATTAAGGTTGCCAGTTGTACTCGCGCTCCACAATACCCGACCCCTGCAACCGCAGGCGCGTGTTCTCGTCGAATACCGTCAGTGCCTTCAGGTCGGCCGCCGGCAGTTGGTATTTCTCCGGGTTGTGGCAGGCGTCGTTGGACGGCAGGATATAGTATTGGTACAACCCCTCATATTCGCCTCTGTAAACCCAGTAGGGCATGTAGGCGCACCTCTGCCTTATCTTCCCCTCGGCGTCGCGCCTCAGATCCAGCTCCACCATGATGCCGCCGTCGGTGTTTATGTCCCTCTGGTTCGACACCAGGTTGCCCATCGAGTACACCACAATCTGCGGCGTGATGTCGTTCTCCGGCAGCGCGTCCATCGTCGCGTTCTGCACCACGTGCGGATGCCCGCCTATCACTATGTCCGCCCCGTTTTCGAGCAGCAGCTTCGCCAGCGACTCCTGTTCCTCGTTGGCTTTGGTTTGGTATTCAATGCCCCAGTGTATCAGCGCAATCGTGTATTCCGCCCCCAGCTCTTTAGCCTTCGCCAGATCCGCCTTCATCTGTGCGGTGTCTATAAAGTTCACCACCAGCGGGTCGGGCACCGGAAGGCCGTTGGTGCCGTAGGTGTAGGTCACCAACCCCAGCTTGAACCCGTTGCGCTCCACAATCATCGGGTGCTCTTTCGCCCGCTCCTCCGCGTTGCGGTAGGTGCCCAGATGCGGCACACCCAGCGAGTCAAACACCTTCAGCGTCCTGAGAAAACCCTTCTTTCCGCCGTCCATGCAGTGGTTGTTCACCGTCGTGAAGATGTCGAATCCCGCGTTGTTGGCGTCAATCAGCACCTGGTCGGGCGAGCTGAACTGCGGATAGCCCTTATATGGAGGGCCCGCCAGCGTCAGCTCGAAGTTCGCAATCGCCAGGTTCGCGCTCTGCAGGTAGGGGGCTATGAACCTGAAGCATGGCGTGTAGTCGTACTTGCCCTCCTCGACGAGGGCCGCCTTTATCTGACCGCCGTGACCCATCAGGTCGCCCGCGAAGATTATCTTCAAGCTGTCCTGCGCCTGCAGGCTTGCCATCATGCCCAAGGCCATCAAGGCCATCGTGATTTTCTTTGTCATATTGCTCTATTTTTCAATCAAACAATCTATCGGCGATTTCACCACCCTCTCGATGCAGAAGCCCTCGGGCGCCGCCGCCCTTATCTCCCTCTCGAAGGCCGCCGCCACGCTGCCCACAAGCCTCACCTCGCCGCCGTCGGCTATGGGGCACACCATCTCCCGCCAGAACGCCTCGAACACCTCCCTGAGCAGCCGCCTGCCGTAATCCGTCTCCCTGTGTCTGTACGCCACCGGCGCAAACGTTGCCATGTATCTGTTCGGGAACTCCCCGCCGTATATCCTCCCCATCGCCTCCTCCTTCGTGGTCTTCATCTCGCCGGACACCTCCGCCGGCATGCGTCCGGTGAGAAAATCCTTCAGCAGCCGACGCCCTATGTGGTTGCCCGACCCCTCGTCACCCAGTATGTAGCCCGTCGAAGGCACCTGACGCACTATCCGCACGCCGTCAAACAGGCAGGCGTTGCTGCCCGTACCCAGTATGCCCACCACACAGCGCTTGCCCTCACTCACCGCCCGGCAGGCACCCAGCAAGTCGCCCTCCACCACTATGCCTTCGGCTCCGGCGAACACCTCCGCCAGCAGCCCCCTCACCCTCGCCTGCATCGCCTCTGTGCCGCAGCCGGCTCCGTAGAAGAAGACCTCAAGGCGGCCGTCCCACGTCGGAAGCTCACACTTCACATCCTCCAGCACACTGCGGAACTGCGCGTCCGACGTCACCCTCGGGTTCAACCCCGCGGTCGTCACCCGAGCCCACTTGCCCGTCTCGCCACGTATGGCCCATTCCGTCTTGGTACTCCCGCTATCTGCAATGATTATCATAATTTGTGAATTTGTGAAGAGTGATTAGTGACTAGTGAACTTTGCCCATTGAACCTTGAACCCTGAACCCTGAACCTTGAACCTTGAACCAGAAATAACCTTGAACCCAACTTAAAAACAACTGCAAAGTTACACATTTTCCTTGTAATCCCGCAAACGCCAGCCGATGATCCGTCCGCCAATCACGCTGCAAAGATACAACCACCCCATTGCGGTTTACGAATGTTGAAGCGATTTTCCATCTCTTTTTTTTGTAAAATATTAATTATCGTGCAATTATCCGTCACAAAAAAAATCCAAGGTTTCTCACAACAATCCTTGCGGGACAGTTCCGAATAGCGATCGACACCGACTCCCCTGAAGTCGCCCCACCCACTTAACTCCCACAAACCTCCCACTTCAAAATTGCCCCCCAAAAAATCCCTTCAAAGCAGAATGACTCCAACGGCGTCCTATCACCAATAAACCATCACAAGTCACTGGTCATGTTTCAACCATGCTTTTTACAATTTAGCACCACTGTACTGATTTCCCAGGATTGTACCGATTCTTTTCGGCTATTTTTTTCATTGTGTTGCACTTCTTACCTTAAATTAGGCAATTCATTCATGTTTTACTGATATATAATAAAGAATCCAAATTTTCGTTAATACAGAAATAAAAATGGCAAAACCGACGTGCATAGATCTGTTTGCGGGCTGTGGAGGTCTTTCCCTCGGCTTGTACCTTGCTGGTTGGCAGGGCCTTTTCGCTATTGAGAAAAATGCCTTCCCCTTCGAAACGCTGAAGCATAACCTTGTCGACAATAAGAAACATTTTGATTGGCCCGAGTGGCTGCCTCAAACCAACCACGATATAAACGAGGTGCTTGAGAAATACCAAGACCAACTGAAGGCCCTGCGAGGCAAAGTTGACTTGGTTGCAGGTGGCCCTCCCTGCCAGGGATTCTCTATGGCGGGGAAACGTGTTGAAGATGATGTCCGCAACCAGCTAGTCTTCTCTTACATTAAGTTCATCGATTTGGTGCGTCCTCGCATGCTCCTCTTCGAGAATGTGAAAGGTTTCACCTATGCATTTGACAAAAAGAACGATAATGATGCTGAGCCCTACTCGCATAAGGTGATTCGGGGATTGCAGAAGTTGGGGTACAAAGTCAAACCACATGTCTTTGACTTCTCCAACTATGGCGTTCCCCAACGTCGCAAACGTTTCATTTTAATAGGCGTTCAGGATGGATTAGGCAACCCTGACAACTTTGAGCAACTGTTGCTGGCTCATCGTGACGCTTTCTTGAAAGGCAAAGGGTTAAAGCCTACTGCTACTCTGCAGGAAGCTATATCCGACTTGCTGCGCAGCAACGGTGAACTTCCTACACCAGACCGAAAAGGCTTCAATTCGGGAGTATATGGCAAAGGAAGAATAAGCAATTATGCAAAAGTGATGCGTGGGGATTATCCGAAGACGCATACCATTCCCGACAGCCATAGCTTTGCCCACCACACATCAGAAAAGGCTGCAATGTTCCAACGCCTTTTGTCCGAATACCTGCCTAGAGGCAGACGCATTGATGGAAAAGCCCGCGAGGCTTGGGGCATCAAGCAGCGTGGTCTAACTGTGTTAGACCCCAATGCAGTTTCGCCGACCATAACCGGACAGCCTGACGACTACCTGCATTATTCCGAACCTCGCATCATGACTGTCCGTGAATGTGCCCGCATCCAGTCTTTTCCTGATTGGTACGAGATAAGAGCAAAATACACCACGGGAGGAGATATGCGCAAACTTGAGGTGCCTCGCTACTCTCAAGTGGGCAATGCTATTCCGCCATTGTTTGCAGAACAAGCAGGAATTGTTTTAAAAGAGATGTTAGGGTATGGAAGATAAGTTACAATTTCGTGTCAGTACAGAATTGAAAAACATTCTGGGTCGGGATTTGATTACAAGTCCCGACATCGCCATATTGGAGTTGGTCAAGAACTCATATGATGCCCATGCCACCAAAGTGGAAATCACATTTAACGACGACTATATTGCCATTGCTGATAATGGGAAAGGCATGTCGAAAGATGACCTGATTAACAAGTGGCTTTTTGTCGCCTATTCTGCCAAGAGTGATGGGACAGAGGACAAATCCTATCGCAGTAAATTCAAGCGTCATTATGCGGGAGCAAAAGGCATTGGTCGTATGTCGTGCGACCGTCTGGCTCGTAACCTGACCCTTACTACTCGCGGTGCAACGGAAAACAAGACCGAGGTGCTTCATGTGGATTGGAGTGTGTTTGAAATCAACAAACAAAAAGAGTTTGACACGGTCGATATTCCTCATGAGACATTAGACACCATACCACAATTCCCATTAGGAGCCCCTACCGGCACCATATTGGAGTTTACGGGGTTACATCTTCCGTGGGGCCGCGAAGACATTAAGCGACTCCGAAAGTCGCTGGAAAAGATGATTAATCCATTTTCTGGGACAGATGATGACTTCCAAATAGAAATCATCGCACCAGAAATGGTGGATGAAGATTCTCAAATAGAATCTGAGTATGACAAAGTGAACGGGGTGATCGAAAATTCCATTGCCGATGTACTGAAACTAAAGACTACCCAAATAGAAAGTCATATTCAAGGAGGAACGATTCACACGGCATTAACAGATCGTGGAATTCTCATGTACGAAATTGAAGAGTCCAATACCGAATTCTCTAAATTGGAATCGGCATCAGTCAGCCTTTTCTTCCTAAATCGAGCAGCAAAATATAATTTCACGACAAAAATGGGCATAGAGCCTGTGAACTATGGAAATGTGTTTCTATTTAGAAATGGCTTTAGGATTTTCCCATTTGGAGAACCAACAGATGATAGCTGGGGGCTAAATCAACATCTCCAACAAGGACGTAGTCGTTCCCTCGGTACACGTAATTTATTCGGAAGAGTTGATGTTGAGACTGATAATATAGACTTAATCAAAGAGGTTTCTAGTAGAGATGGTGGTTTGATTAAAACAGAAGCATCCAAACAATTAATGGATTATTTCTGGAATATCTATAAAAGACTAGAACGTTATGTTGTTGGTGTATTGTGGGGTGGGAGTTTTTTACGTAAAGACTATTTTATCAACCAAAACATTGCACAAGATGCCCGGAAAAAGTTGCAAGGAATAGACAAGGATTCTGATTCCGCAAAGCATCTATATTCAAATATAGGCAGCAAGGTTGACTTCCTGCAACTAATAAAATCTCTTGTCAACGACAAATCTATAACTGTTCTAAAATACAACGAGGATTTGGCGAACATAGTGGCAGACCCTACGGATACCGAAGTGATTCAGGCACAGATGATCGATGATGTCCGTAAGTTGGCAGAGAAAACCAACGACCCCTATTTGCAAGACAGGATAGCAGAGTTTGAAAAGCATATGGATGAGTTGCGTCGCCAAAAGGAAGAGGCGGAACGCATAGCAGAAGAGGAACGCAAGGCAAAAGCCGAGGCGGAACGCATAGCAGAAGAGGAACGCAAGGCAAAAGCCGAGGCGGAACGCAAGGCTGAGGCTGAACGTAAAGCAAAAGAAGCAGCAGAACGCAAAGCAGAGGCAGAGCGTATTGCAAAAGAACAAGCAGAACGAGAACGAGATGTACAGATACAGAAAAACAAGTATCTGTCGGCCACAAGGAATACAACAAAAGAGACACAAGAACTTTTGCATGTTATAAAGATTTCTTCGGACGACGCAATTGGGATTATTTCTACAGCAAAAAGCCAATTGGCCAACAATCAGAGCAACGATTTAAGAGCGTCATTAGATGAGTTTGAATATCATATTACTAAGATCAACAAATTGTCAAAGTTGATAACAAAAGCTGATTTAACATTATTGACGCAAACCGGGTTAGTGGATATCCAAACATTTATCAAGGAATATCTGGCCAACTTTAAAAACTCGTTTAAGGTACAATATCATTCTAATTTGACAGAACCTTTAGAAAAGAAAATATCCATTTTGGATTTGTCTATAGTATTAGATAATCTTAAGAGTAATTCTGAAAAAGCAGGTGCAACTGAACTACGATTAGATTTTACAAAAAGAAACCGTACTTACATTGTCGATTTTACAGATAATGGTATAGGTGTGGATTTAAACATGTTTACACCAGAAAACATTTTTGAAGAAGGTGTCACCAACCGTAGAGGTGGATCTGGCATTGGGTTAAGTACAATAAGGGAACGCATGAGGGAGAATTTGAATGGTGATATCGTTTTTCTTGGGAATGGCTTGCATTTTAAGACAGGTGCAACATTCCGTTTAACATTTGAATAAAATGAAACAAAACAGGTGTATATTGGTAGTCGATGACAAACCACAAAGCGCGGTAATAAAGGGAATAAAGTCAAAAGCCATTAACGATTTTGACTTGGAATTCATTCCAATTCGAACGAGTGCAGCAGAGTTCAAAAAAGATGACTCGGAGGAACTGGATGTGAATAAACTGAGGGTAGAAATTGAATCAAAAATCAAAAATAAACATATCGATATAGCTCTGACCGATTTTGATCTGGAGTGCCCATATTTTAATGGTTTGGATGTTGTCCACATGGTCCATGAAATACGGGACAAGCTTAATTTCTTCATTTACTCGGGTAATTGGGACAAAGTCATTGAGTCAGTTGTTGGTCGAGAATATCAAAATGCATCCATCGAGGAAATGGTCAAAGGCATCAACAAATTAGTTAATGCGAATATTATTGACTGCATTGATAGAACAGATTACAAAGATACCTTAATCAATTACCTAAAAAAGAATGGTGGAGACACTCTAGAACATCGACTGTCTACACTATTGCGGGCACACGGAGAACTAACGTTCGAATCATGTTTCCCGGAATTCAAAGGCATGTCATTTGACGAAATCGCCGACATGATTGACAATCACTCCGATGCCCGTACAGACGAGTGGATAGAGACCGTTCTTACCCAAACTATTGCATATCTTGTAAAGGTTAACCAATGAGCAAGATTGTTTGTATATATATTCAGGAACGAGACGGAACAACGGCCTTCCTTGACCCTCTAATAGAGCACATCCGAAGTGCGCTTACACTTGTTATTGTTGGATATGACATTGATAGTGAGGATGACCCTTTGGAGATTATTTATCAGGCAACTTCTACCGCCGATACGGTTTTATTCTTTGGTCATGGCACTAGCGATCGATTGTATGCAAGCACTGTAGACAATGTAGATTTGTTTAACAAGAACAACATTGACCTTCTTGCAGGGAAAAGATTGTTTCTTTTGTCGTGCAACTCTGCAGACTTTATTAAGAAACAACGAATAAATAAAGCATTTGGCTTTGGGATGCTGCCAACAAGTCTTGACGATGCACGAAAATGGAAGAACTTACATGGCATACACATCGAAGATTTTACCAGAAATGATATATCCATCTATTATCATGCCTTGGTAGAAATACTAATAAATGCTATTACGGTTGACAGTATGACGGACTATCCTTTGTTAAAAGAAAAAATCAAGTTTCAAACGAGTGTGGAAATCGTCAAATGTTTGCTTCAACACAAGGATAATGCCAATTATCGTGATATAGCAGATTTGCTGTACTATTTTCAAAAAGACATTCTAATTCAATAATGCCGAAGAAGAAATATACATTCATAGACTTGTTTGCGGGCTGCGGAGGATTATCGGAAGGATTCTACCGAGAAGGATTCGAGGCTCTTGCTCATGTGGAAATAAACCACTGGGCTTGTGACACATTGCGGACAAGGATGAAGTATTATGGGTATAAAGAGTATGAGAAAGAAGTAATTGAACACGACATAACATCAAAAGACATCCTTGAAAGAATTGACAATGCTGTAGATGGAAGAACTGTTGACATCATCATAGGAGGTCCACCTTGCCAGGCATATTCAACAGCAGGTAGAGTTAGAGATGGCAAGAAAATGGCAACTGATCCTCGCAATTATCTCTTTGAGAGTTATGTGAAGATTCTGGAACATTATCAGCCGAAATTCTTTGTTTTTGAGAATGTAACCGGTCTTCTTTCTGCTCAAGTTGAGGGTGCTCCAATATTCCCAAAGGTACTTAAGTCTTTGGGTAAGAGGTATAAGGTGATTGGCAATCCCGAAATACTTGTTCTTAATACTGCTGATTATGGTGTTCCCCAACTGCGCAAAAGGGTAATAATCATCGGTGTACGGAAGGATGTCGACAAAGATCCTTTGCAACTGTACCAAGATGTTGTAAAGACTCATTGGAATCCAGAAACTCCAGAATTCGAAAGAAAAGGCAGAAAACACTTTGTTGACGTAAAACAGGCAATAGGTGACTTGCCACCCGTTGAGCCCGGATATGATGCATCAACAGAAGAATACAACTATCCTTGCAATAATGATTTTTTGAAAAGAATAGGGAAGAAAGGTACTCACCCCCTGATGGATCATTTTGCCCGTAAACATAACGACTTGGATAGAGAAAGATTTCAGGTTATGATTCATAATCATTGGTCTTTCGGTCAGCTCAGACGAGCAATGCCGCAATATGAGCACGAACACGCACGAGTATTTGATAACAGCTATGTGGTTCAGTGGTGGGATTTGCCGTCCAAGACAATTCTCGCCCATATTCACAAGGATGGTTTTCAATTCATACATCCTGATGAAGCACAGAGGCGTACTTTTACTGTTCGGGAAGCTGCCAGAATACAATCCTTCCCTGATGACTTTGAGTTTAAAGGTTCTCGGGGTGAAAAATACAAACAGATTGGAAATGCCGTTCCTCCCCTTTTTGCAGAGGCTTTGGCAAAATCTGTAAAAAAAAATTTAGAAGATATTGAGTAATGATATTTGAGGATGTTGGACATATCACTAATAAAGAAGAATTCCTTGAAAAGATTCTGGTATATATCCGTTTGGTAGAAGTATTGGCCGAGCGACAGAATATCAGTATACCCCAAGTATCCATTCCTTCTGTTGATATGATTAAAGAAATGAAGGATATGGGAGTAATATATTCGGAAGGAGACCTCATTCTACTTAAGAAAACTATTGCGGGCATTTATGATAGATTTTTGTCGGCGTTGTCCTTTTACTTGACCCACCAACAGTTGTATGGCAATCAGCTCGACAAATTGAACAACAAAAAACGCAAAGAACTCCAGAAAAAAGAGGCAAAAACACATAAGCCTAAGATGGTTGATTTCTTTGCGGGAGCAGGAGGACTTAGTTGCGGCTTTACTCAGGCAGGGTTCAAAGTTTGCTTTGCCAACGATTTTGAAGAGGTTTGTGTAAGAACATATCGATACAATCACCCCGAACTCCCTTCTGACAAAGTATTAAAAGAAGACATTAGAAAGATTGTTTCAAACATTGAGAACTATGTGACAGAAGACGTTGACATTGTGGTAGGAGGACCTCCTTGCCAAGGTTTCAGTAGTGCAAATCAACAGCGCATTATTGATGACCCGCGAAATGAACTATATAAATATTATATTGAAGCGATAAAGAGAATCTGTCCTAAATTCGTAGTGATGGAAAATGTTAGAGGGATGCTCTCTGTCGCAAATCAGGTTGTTGAAGACTACAAATCCATCCTGATACAAAAAGATGGTAAAGAGTATTCCTACGATGTTGCTTATCGTTTGTTTAATTCTGTAAACTTTGGAGTGTCTCAAAACAGAGAGAGGTTGATCTATGTAGCCATCAGAAATGATATCACTAAATCCAAGCACATTACTCCAGAGCTTCTTTTCCAAAAAATAGAACAAGCTTGTGAAGAGAATCCTCACTATAATTTACAGTCAGCTCTTGAATTCATAAAACCACTTGATGCACCTCGCATTAAAGGTCAGACGGAAGTGGATGATGAAAAAACTGGAATGAAAATTGGGATAAACGACTATGATAGCTGTGGAAATCTTTATCTGAAAAACATTAACTCTGCACGAAAACTACCTTATGTATTCAACCACAAGGCTCGCTATTGTAGCGAAGTAAACTACGAAATCTTCAAACGTCTGGAACAAGGTGAAGATGCTACAAATCCCAAAATAGCAGACATTATGCCATATGCGCACAGAAATGGGATTTTCAAGGATAAGTATTTCAAACTATATGCAGACAAGCCTTGCAGAACCATTACTGCTCACATGAAGATGGATTGCTTGTCACACATTCATCCATATCAAGTGAGAAGTCTAACACCTCGTGAAGCTGCAAGAGTTCAGTCTTTTCCAGATGACTATCTCTTTCTTGGAGCTTATCTAAAAACCTATATGCAGATAGGTAATGCTGTGCCAGTATTGATGGCCAAACAAATAGCAACAATAATAAAAAAATATATATGAGAAAGTCCGTCTTCTTCTACAAAGAATTGACTCCAGCTGAAGTTGGCAAAACTGGAACACATGAAATTTACATTCGTTTGCCAAATAATTTTGATTACGAAGCATTCTTTGGCAATATTGCCACAGAAAATGGACCCGTGTTGGAAGTCAACTTCACTGCTATTGACACAACAAATTCTAATAATGATTCTGATTCTGTCAATCTTAGATTTGTGTATTTCATAAACTCTAATAGAGAGAAAAGGATACCAAGTTTAGGTGAGTTATTTAAACTTCATAATGTCCAAGAAGAAGACATCGTTTGCATTGAGAGCCGAGAAAACAGTTCCAAGAAGTCTTTTTATATTCATTTTTACAAGAAGGGAGAGATAACAATTTCCCCATCTTCCGTTTTCTTTATGAGAACGGGAGAAGAAATAGTTACTGATCCTGAAAATATCCTAATATCTCAATCTCTCCAGCAAATCTTCTATGGTGCTCCTGGCACCGGTAAGTCAAACACCATTAAAAACAGTACTGAACAAGCAGAAAAAGAAGATCGAGTTTTCCGAACCACATTCCACCCCGATAGCGATTACTCTACATTTGTTGGTTGCTATAAGCCGGGGATGAAGTCCGCTGACCGGATTTATTCGGCAGAAGAATTGGCGGTTAAACTAAAAGAGATTAAGAACTCGGGCGTCACCTACCCTTGCCATAAGTTTGCTGCGCAGTATTGGAGGTCACTTAAGGACCTATCGGCAGATACCATAAAACAGATTTTGATGGCTTGTGGTTTTACGGAGTCAATGAATGTGGAAATCTCCAAAGGTGTTGCTATCGGACAAGAGTATCTTAACAAAGATGAGGACGGAAAAATCATCTATACCTTCACCCCACAGGCCTTTACCAATGCATATGTGAAAGCTTGGAACACCGAGGAGAATGTCTACCTAATCATTGAGGAAATCAATCGTGGCAACTGTGCCCAGATATTCGGTGACCTTTTCCAATTGCTTGACCGTAAGAACGGTGTTTCGGAATACCCTATTGATGCAGATGCAGACCTTGCAAATTACTTGAGCAAAAAACTGGCTAGCAGCACTCACAAGGACATCACGGATGAAATTAGAGAAGGAAAGAAACTAAAACTCCCCTCTAACCTCTACATCTGGGCGACGATGAACACCAGCGACCAGAGCCTCTTCCCCATCGACAGCGCCTTCAAACGCCGCTGGGATTGGAAATATATGAAGATAAAAAATGAGGGCAAAGACTGGAAGATCGATGTGAAGATAAAGGATGACAACAACGAGGAAAACCTTGTGGATTGGTGGAATTTCATAAGCAAAATAAACACCATCATCGCCTCGATGACATCGAGTGCCGATAAGCAGCTGGGGTACTTCTTCTGCAAAGCGGACAAGAAAACTGACGAAGGGAAAAGCGAGAACGACCTTATCTCGACAGACACCTTTGTGAGCAAAGTGCTGTTCTATCTATGGAACGATGTATTCAAAGGCTATGGTTTCGAGGATTCATCGTTATTCCAATATTCCAAAACTGAGGATGGTAATGAGACGAAAAAGGATTTGACATTCCCGGATTTCTACAAGGAAGACGGCGATGATGTTGATACCGAGATGGTGGCTGAGTTCGTGCAGAAAGTGATGAACTGGAAGAAAGCGACCAATACAGAAGACTAATGTACATCCTGTTTGAAGAGCACCAGTACGACAGCCGCTGTGTTGAAAAAGTCCTGAAGGATATCTACGTCCTTCAGGATGTCGATAAGCGGGTGAGCGTGCAGTATGTGGGGTATTTCTATAACCCTTACCTGCACGACTGTGTGTTCATCCTGCCCAAGGTGCTGCTGACGGAACAGGAAACATTGGTGGGAGTTAAGTTGGAATCGGGTGAGTCGGTAACACCCGAAATGGTGCTGACACCCGAAGGACAGGAAAAACTAAGCAAGGAATACCGCAAGTTCATTTATGAGTTTTCGGTGTGGATATATCGAGCGCTGAACGTATTTTACAAGGCCAACCCCAAGAGCAAGGCAATACTATATAAACATTTGCCACAAGCGGGCAAAGGTCGAAGGCATCAGGCAAAGACATATCTCGACATAGTGCTTTCACTCATTAACTTTAATCAGGAAAATCGCGACTTCGTGCTCTTCACCATAAAGAACCTGCATCGGGGAAACAACAAAATCAATTGGACACGCACCATTTCCCACTCGCAGGCCTTTGTTCAGGATAACGATGTAGTATATCTGAATCCCGTGAACAAGAAACGCATCGTGAACTACGAGGAGGAACTGTTCGTCATTTTCTACAGCATTCTGAACTACCTTAACCAGGAATATGGATTCCACACACCGATAAACATCCAATACGAACTGATAACAGGCAATCAGTTCAAGCAGTACCTGCGAGGAATGGGGAAGACGCGTTTGATGCAAATCAAGTACAAGTATTTCTCGGATAAGGCCCTTCAACTGTGGAATCTCTGCTACGCATTTTTTGAGAATTCCTATCGCATAGCAATAAATACCAATGCTCAGGAGTACATCTTGGCCAAGAGTTTCAATGTGGTGTTTGAGGCGATGATAGACGAGTTGATAGGAACGCCACATTCTGATATTCCAAAGGGATTGGCCGACCAGGATGACGGCAAGCGAGTGGATCATTTGTACACCGATTTGGCATTGACATCAGCCGACGAACAGACAAGCCGGGAAGTTTACTACATAGGCGACAGTAAATACTACAAGAGTGGACACTCGCTGACCTCGGAGTCGGTTTACAAGCAGTACACCTACGCTCGAAATGTGATACAATGGAACATTAACCTGTTCCTGTCGGATGATACAGCATTTGACAAACATGATAAAGAAAAACGACAGGAAGATAGAAAGCGTTTCAGCAAGATTCACCTGCAGGATTCGTCTGTCACCGAAGGATACGATGTGATACCCAATTTCTTCATCAGCGCCTTCGTTTATGACGACCACAAATATAATGCACAGGAGAACATTCGGCAGCATAAGGACAAGAACGATGAGCATTGCACGAAGGTGTCGTACCAGTTTCCGGACAGATTGTTTGACAGAGACACTCTTTTCCTTTCACAGTATGACGTGAACTTCCTTTATGTGCTCTATCTCTACGCCCGAAACAAGACAAATGAAAAAGCCCAATGGAAAGAGCACGTGAGGAAAATATTCCGTGATGAAATACGAGCAGTTGTTCAGAAAGAATTCATGGTGTATGCAATGCGTGCCCGACTGGGTGTGGATGGGGCTTTGTATTTACAGCAGCACTTCTACGAGTTGAATGGTAGAGTGTTCCAACCATACGGGGCGGAAAGAATAACGTATTTCGCCTACGCCCGTCCTACAGCCAAGATGAAGGAGACTCAAGCGCAATATGACGAGTTGGAGAAGTACTTCGTCATCAAGGAGTGCGCTATGGGAGCTGACCCGCAAAAGGTGCTGAAAGAAGAAATCGAGAAGGAACTTAAAAAGCCTATGCCCACATCGCAATATTTGACGTTGCACTATCTGGAACGTTATAAAGATAGGGGTGTTCTTGTGGGGTATTATAAGGATGAGGAACACTTGCAATGGATACTGGGGAACAACGATAAAGGGTCGCTGGTGTATAATGTGCGTCTTCAGTTGAAAGGAGAAGAACCTAGAGCAGGCGCTCACTCAGCAGGATTTTACGACAAGAAGAATGTTCAGTTTGTAATTCTATATACCGATGATGCCGAGCGAACAGGAGAGTATCGTGTTTTCCATGTGAAAGACACGGCCAGTAAGGTTACGGAGGAACGTATGCGCGAAACTTGGTATCCCTTTGATGTAAATGGACCTTTCTTCTTTTTCCGTTTTGATGAAGAGGTAACATTGGGCAAACTACGATTCGCCGACCTATTCAAGAATCTCAGAGAATCCCACCGCAAAGAGTTCGATTCTTTTTCTCCAGGGGAACCGTTATTTACTACAGCAGAGAATCTGCTTAAATACAGGGAAGGCTTGTAGCATAACCCGACCAAATGAGGACACAAAGGGGATTCCCATCCGTCCAATCATTCCCATCTGTGTTCAAAAAGAAAACCTTTCAGCGGTTTCTGTGATTTCTGTGTGAGTTAAATTTGAAAGGGTTTGTGTATCTTTGCAAAAAGTAAGTTTCGTTATGGCGACAAAGAAAAACATTGATGTGGTTTTTTTTGAAGAATATTTTGCATTGTCGCAAATTTTGCCTATCTTTGCGACAAAATATACTGTGTGATAATAATGCAAACTATTGAAAATAAAATATTAGCACGGTTAAAAGGTGGTGGTCGTGGTCGGATTTTCTTTCCATCGGACTTTTCCAACCTTGGCGAACCTCGCTCGGTGCTGAAAGCGTTGGAGCGTATGACCAACGATGAGAAAATTGTCCGTGTGGCCAAAGGCATCTACTGCTACCCGAAAATCGACCGTCGGCTAGGCCTGAGCGTCATCTACCCGTCCATCGACGAGATCGCCCGTGCCGTCGCCCGTCGCGACAAGGCAAGGATTGTCCCTACGGGTGCTCAGGCGCTGAATCTGCTTGGCCTCTCGGATCAGGTTCCGATGAATGTGGTGTATCTTACCGATGGGTCGGCAAGAAAGTTGAAACTCTATGGCGAACGAGGTATCACGTTCCAACATACGGCTCCGAAAAACCTTGCCTTCTCGAACGAATTGGCCATGCTGGTCACTTTTGCTCTTAGGGAAGTGGGCGCCGACAATGTGACCGAGGAGATGGCAACCGCCATTGGCACCCTGCTGCGGCGGGAACCGAAGGAAAACATCGTGAAAGACCTCGCCCTGATGCCTGAATGGATTGGGAAAATGGTAAGGAGGGCGTATGAAAAATAGCATCGTAACGCTGAACTCCAGCGACAGGGCGTTGGTTATATCGCAGACGTCCCAACGTGTGCAATTGCCTCCCAACGTGGTGGAGAAGGACTGGTGGGTAACGGCGGTGTTGAGGGCCTTGCTCGGCACCTCGTGCTCGAAGCATGTCAGTTTCAAAGGCGGCACGTCGTTGTCGAAAGCCTGGGGTGTGATCGAACGATTCAGCGAAGATGTCGATATCGCCATATCACCCGTTTTTTTCGGTATAGAACCTACAACCAGAAGCCAGCGATTGAAATTGAGGAAGGAGTGCAGGACGTTTCTTACAGACAATTTGTCGGGCGAGATAGCTGACCGTCTGAACGAGATGGGGGCACGTGATTTCGAGGTGGTGCCCATGACGAGAGTCAACACCAAGGAAGGTGAGGTGGACATTGATGGCGACAAGGACCCTACCGTGTTGCTGATCAAGTATCATAGCGTCCTTAGCAGCTCGTTGCAATATGTGCAGCCGATGGTGAAGCTGGAAATAAGCTGTCTGTCAATGTCGGAACCAACCGAAAAGCGGTTGATATCGTCGATTATCGCACAGCAATTTCCGCAGATAGAAAGCTCCGCCGCGTTTGAGATGGCGACCGTCGTTCCTACGAGGACGTTTCTTGAGAAGGCCTTTCTGCTGAACGAGGAGTACCAAAAGCAGACGCCGAGAAGCCTGCGGATGAGTCGGCATCTGTATGATTTGGAGCGGCTGATGGACACACGCTTTGCTGAAGAGGCGCTGAAGGATGCTGCCCTATACAAAGCCGTGATGGAACACCGAAGGACATTCTATGCCATCAAGCAGGTTGATTATGACACAAACGCTCCATCACGCATTAGGATTGTGCCGCCGCAAGATAGCTTGCACGATTGGCAGGAAGACTACGCCCAAATGCGAAAGACCTTCATCTATGGGGAGTCGCTGTCGTTCGATGAGCTGATTGTCCGCATGGAACAGTTGCAAGAGTGGTTTCACGGGTTAGTTGGCAGCACTACTAATTTTGAACTTTGAATCCTCTATGACCGACACGATGACTCCCGAACAGCGGCAGAAATGTGGAAAAATGCAAGAAAATGTGATTTTTGAGCAAAAAACAATGCAAAAAATGTGATTTTTCTGCCCAAAAGAGTGTCAAAAATGTGATAATACCAACCTGAAAGGTGCGGATTTCCGCAAATCTTTTGGGTGAATTAAAAAAGTGTTGTATCTTTGCACTGCAAAAAAGGTCGAACAAAGCGACCATTTTTTCAGTAGAAACAGATAATACATAATACAATGGCAATACAAAGAGAGCAATATATCAGCGAGTTGCTAAATAAAAGATGGAATGGAAAAGTGAAGATTGTTACCGGCATCCGTCGCTGCGGAAAGTCGTTCCTGCTCTTCAACCTCTACAAGGATTACCTGCTGAACGAGGGGGTTGAGAAGGACTGCTTTGTGGAGCTGGCCCTAGACAAGAAGGCGCACGCGAAGTACAGAAATCCCAACGAGCTGTACGACTATGTGCTCCGCAAGACGAAGGACGACAAGAAGCGCTACTATGTGTTCATCGACGAAATCCAGCTGTCGTACAAGGTGAAGAATGAGGATGTGGACGAACGGCTGGTGCCAGAAGAGGACCGCGAGCTGCTCTACACCACATTCTACGACATACTGAACGACCTGATGGGACGCAAAAACCTCGACATCTACGTCACCGGCTCGAACTCGAAGATGCTCTCGAAAGATATTGTAACGAACTTCCGCGACCGCGGGTCGGAGATAAAGGTATTTCCGCTGTCGTTTAAGGAGTTCTACCCCGTATCAGGAATGGAGAAGGCAGATGCACTGGAGGAATACCTGACCTACGGCGGGATGCCGCTGGCGGTGCTGGAAAAGGACGAGGCGGAGAAGCGCAAATACCTGAAAGGACTCCACAAAAGGGTTTATATCAAGGACATCGTGGAGCGCTACAAGCTGAAGGACGACGAGGTGTTGGAGGCGCTGATCGACGCGCTGTCGTCGGCTGTGGGTTCGCTGACCAACCCGCACAACCTGGCCAATGCGGCGGGCTCGTTGATGAAGCGCAGCACCTCGGACAACACCATCAAGAACTACCTGGATTACCTGGAGGAGTCCTACCTCTTCGTGAGCGCACAGCGATACGACATCAAGGGGAAGCGCTACTTCGAGAACACACTGAAATACTATTCGATGGACACAGGGTTGCGGAACGCCAAGCTGAATTTTCGCCAGCAGGAGCGGTCGCACCTGATGGAGAACATAATCTTCATCGAACTCATCCGCAGGGGTTACAGCGTGGATGTGGGCGTGGTGGAGCTTGTGCTCGTGAAGGACGGCAAGAAGCAGCAGTCGCAATACGAGATTGACTTCATCGTCAATACCGGGCGCGAGAAGGTGTATATCCAGTCGGCGCTGAATGTGGACACCGAAACGAAACGAAGCCAGGAGACCTTCTCGCTGCGGAACTCGGGCGACTTCTTCCGCAAGATTGTCATCGTGGACGGCAACGCGAAACCCTGGACAGACGAGGATGGCATCATGTATATGGGCGTCATCCCGTTCCTGCTGGATGAGGCTGGGAGTATAATTTGACATATTATTTCTTTATATGACCGACACGATGACTCCGGAACAGCGGCACCGCTGCATGTCGCACATTCGCTCTAAGGCTACTAAGCCGGAGCTGAAGGTGCGGCGGTGGCTCTGGTCGCATGGATACCGCTACCGGCTCAACGTGAAGTCGGTGCCGGGCAAGCCGGACATCGTGATGCGCCCTTACCGCACGGCGATATTCGTGAACGGGTGCTTCTGGCACGGACACCAGCTGCGCTTCGCGCAGATGGATGATGTTAGATGTAAGAGGTCAGATGTGGTGGAAAATTCGGCGTGCTGCAAGATCCCTAAGTCGAACCGCGAGTTCTGGGTGGAGAAGATACGACGGAACCAGGAGCGCGACCAGGAAAACTACCGCATACTGCAGGAGAACGGATGGCATGTGATCGTCATCTGGGAGTGCCAGTTGACGGCCAAACGTATTGAACACACCATGCGCGAGGTGGAGCTGCTGCTCAACGAGAACCTGCTTTCGCTATACAAGAAACCAGCTCCCACCCCCTACACCTTCGAGGAGGAGCCGTTGCCGATGGCGGCGGAAGAGGCTAAGGGTTGGTAATCGGTCAGATGATGCCGATAAGCTCGTTGATGTCGGCCACCTTGTGGCGGCGGCAGTAGGCTTCGAGCCCTTCGACTATCTTCACGGTCACCTGCGGGTCGAGGAAGTTGGCGGTGCCCACTTCGACGGCTTTGGCGCCGGCCATAAGAAACTCAAGCGCGTCTTCGGCGGTACGGATGCCGCCCAATCCGATGACGGGGACTTTCACCGCGTGGGCAACCTGCCACACGCAGCGTACGGCCACAGGCTTCACACACGGGCCGCTCAAGCCTCCGGTCACGGTGCTGAGCATCGGACGACGGCGCTCGACATCGACGGCCATTCCGAGCAGCGTGTTGATGAGCGAGAGGCTGTCGGCGCCCGCGCCTTCGACGCTTTTGGCTATCTCGACCACGCTGGTCACGTTGGGCGTGAGTTTCACGATAAGTGTCTTGTTATAGACTTTGCGCACCGCAGCGACCACCTGTGCGGCCATCTCGGGGTTGGTGCCGAAACCCATGCCGCCTTTCTTCACGTTGGGGCAGCTGATGTTGATCTCTATCGCCGGAATCTTCTCCAGCTCGTTTATCATCTCCGCCACGTGGCAGTATTCCTCGATGGAGCTGCCGCTGACGTTGACTATGATGTTTGTGTCGAAATGTTTTATGCGGGGATAGACCTCTTTGCAGAAGGTCTCGACGCCTACGTTCTGAAGCCCTACGGCGTTGAGCATACCTGCGGGTGTTTCGGCCATGCGGGGATAGGCGTTGCCCTGACGGCGCTCGCCGGTGGTGCCTTTCACCACGATGCCACCCAGTCGCGCAAGGTCGATGAAGTCGGTGAACTCCTCACCATATCCAAATGTTCCGGACGCCGTCATCACGGGGTTGCGCAGCGTCAGGCGGTCAACTTTTACCTCTAAACTGATATCTGACATAACTCAAAAACTTATGACTTGAAACTCAATATTTTCTCGCTGTTGAAGACGGGGCCGTCCTTGCAGACGCACTTGTGGCCGTCGTCGGTGTCGGTGACGCAGCAGAGACAGGCGCCTACGCCGCACGCCATCATGTTCTCGAGCGACACCTCGCACGGGATGTTCCTCTCGTGTGCGCTCTTCGCCACAGCTTTCATCATGGGTGTGGGGCCGCAGGTGGCTATGTGGTCGTACGTTTGTCCGAACACCGTGTGTTGTGTCACAAGGCCTTTCTCGCCGAGCGAGCCGTCTTCGGTGGCGAACGCCAGAGTGCTGTAGCCCACAAACGCCTCGCGTGCGGGGATGAGCTGTTCGGTGCGGCCGCCGAGCAGTATGGTGGGGTTTACGCCTTGTGCTTTATAGGCTTTTGCCAAACCCAGCAGTGGCGCTATGCCGGCTCCGCCGCCCACGAGCAGCGGATTCTTCCCGCTCACCGCGAAACCGTTGCCGAGCGGATAGATGACGTTCACCTTGTCGCCTTCTTTCAGGGTGGCGAGCTTGCGGGTGCCCTTGCCCACAATCTGTATGAGCAAATCCATAGTGCCGGCTTGAAGGTCGAAATCGTGGATGGAGATAGGGCGGCGAAGCATCACGTCGTTGCAGTCGCGCACCTCGACTTCGACAAACTGACCAGCCTTTATAGGTTCAAGTGTTTCAGGCGATTTCAGCGTCCAGCCGAAGTAATGCTCCCCAAACTGCCGCCTCGCCACAATAGTAAAATCAACAATCTTTTTCATAGTGCAAAGATACGAAAATATTTGAGTTTTGAGAGGAAAGCGGGTATCGGACGTACCGTAAGCCGACAAATAATCCCTGATTTGTCCTAGGTTCGTCCCAGTTGGACTGAAAGTGGCTCTTAGTTGCGGCCTAGATTTCTCTTACTTGAGTACTTACATTTCCCTTAGTTGTCTCCTACATTTGTCTTACTTTGGTCTTACTTTTGTATTAGTTGTTATGCACTTTTGTAGAGGGTAGAGAGCAGGTAGAAAGCAGGTAGAGAGCACTTGGGGCCTAGATTGGTCTTAGATTTGCAATAGTTTTTGAGTAATTCAAGATTTTGGTGTAAATTTGCAACGTAAAAATCCAAAAGAGACTGTATGAATATATTGCTATTGGGTTCAGGCGGAAGAGAACATGCAATCGCCTACAAACTGTCACAGAGTAAGAAATGCACGCAGCTGTTTATAGCCCCCGGGAACGCCGGGACGAGCGGGTGCGGAAAGAACGTAAGCCTAGACATACTGGACTTCGAGGCCGTGGGAAAGTTTGTCGTGGAGAACGAAGTGAAGATGGTGGTGGTGGGGCCGGAGGCACCGCTGGTGGCTGGCATCAGCGACTATTTCGCCAACGACGAGAACCTGAAGAGCGTCACCGTTATCGGCCCATCGCGCCAAGGGGCTATGCTGGAAGGCAGCAAAGACTATGCGAAAGAGTTCATGATGCGGCACTCGCTACCGACGGCCCGTTTCCGGTCGTTCGACAAGAAGAGCATAAAGGAAGGCATCAAGTTCCTGCATGAGCTGAAGGCGCCTTACGTGCTGAAAGCCGACGGATTGGCCGCAGGCAAGGGTGTGGTGATCCTGCCTACCGTTGAGGAAGCTGAGAAAGAGCTGAAAGAGATGCTCGAGGGTGCGAAATTCGGCGACGCTTCGGCGAAGGTGGTTATAGAGGAGTTCCTGTCGGGCATAGAGCTATCGGTGTTTGTGCTGACCGACGGAAAGCACTACAAACTGCTGCCGTCGGCAAAAGACTATAAACGTATAGGCGACGGCGACACGGGACTGAACACAGGCGGAATGGGGTCGATAAGTCCTGTGCCGTTTGCAGACAAGGAGTTTATGTCGAAGGTGGAGAGCCGCATTGTGCAGCCGACGGTGAAGGGATTGATAGAAGAGGGTATCGACTATAAGGGTTTTATCTTCATCGGGCTGATGAACTGCGGAGGCGACCCGTATGTGATTGAATATAACGTGAGGATGGGCGATCCCGAGACGCAGAGCGTGTTTCCGAGAATCAAGAGCGATGTGGTGGATCTTTTCGAAGCCGTAGGACAGGGAACGCTGAACAAGGCGTCGCTTGACATAAACTACCGCACAGCCGCCACAGTGGTGCTCGTGGCGGGAGGCTACCCGGAGAAATACCGTAAGGGCGATGCTATTACGGGCATAGAGACGGTGAGCGAGGCGATAGTGTTTCACGCAGGTACAGCGAAGACGGAGGGAAAGATTGTGACAGCGGGAGGAAGGGTGCTGGCGGTGACAGCGATAGACGAAAATCTGCCGTCGGCTTTGCTGAAAGCTTACCAAGAGGCCTCGAAAATTACGTTTGACGGGAAATATAACCGCCACGATATAGGGCAAGACCTTTTACAATTGTGAATTGTGAATTTTGAATTGTGACTCCGTGCCCGGAGAGGGCGGGATTTGAATTGTGAATTTTGAACTTTGAAAAGATTAGTTTTAAGCTGTGAGCTGTAAGTTTTAAGTGGTCGGTGGTTAGCGGTTAACAGTCAGTAGTATGAAGAAGTTGGTATATCTTGCGAAGTGGTTTTTCGGGGCGCGGTTTCTGGGCAGGAAGCGTCCTTTGCAGACGGTGCTGTTCGTCACCGACGCATGCAGCTTGTCGTGCCGCCACTGTGCGATATACAACCATAGGAACCCTGTGATGAAGTCGTACAGGCAAATCGAAGACGAACTGCGCTACAGCTACAACCAGGGGAGCAGGTTTGTCGATTTCGAAGGGGGCGAACCGCTGCTGTGGAAAGAAGGCGGATTGGACATAAACTCGCTGGTGGATTTGGCGAAGGCGATGGGTTTTTATTCCTGCACCATCACTACCAACGCGCAGCAGCCGATGAAAGGGCTGAAAGCCGACAGCATCTGGGTGAGCTTGGACGGTATCGGTGCGATACACGACGACATTAGAGGCGAAGGGGCTTTCGCCAAGCTAGAGAAAAACATCGCCGAAAGCGACCACAAGGCGATAAGCGTCAACATGACCATCAACAACCGCAACTACAACAACGTGGAGGAGGTGGTGAAATATGTGAAGAAGAACCCGCATCTGAGGCTTGTGTCGTTCAGTTTCCACACGCCTTACGAGGGTACGGAACACCTGTTTCTCGATTGGGAGCGTCGCGCCGACGTGGTTGACCGCCTGATAGAACTCAAAAAACACGGTGCCCCCATAATGAACAGCGTCTCGGGGTTGAAGAAACTGCGCGACAACAGCTTCAAGAAGCATTGCTGGGTGTCGAACTTCATACTGCACGACGGCACGAA
Source organism: Bacteroidales bacterium (assembly GCA_017616895.1). Taxonomy (GTDB): domain Bacteria; phylum Bacteroidota; class Bacteroidia; order Bacteroidales; family P3; genus Colimorpha. The sequence continues at coordinate 10,154 of JAFZXE010000016.1, read as the reverse complement.
GTTTGACGAGTGTGTGGGCAAGACGGCCGGCGTGTGCGACCGATGCGGATTTGGTATGGCGGGCGAGATGAGCAGCGTGTTCGAATTCAAACCGGACACACTTCTTGCCGGGATGAAGTTGAGGATTGTGTGAAGTTGTGAAGATGTGAAATTGCGAAATCAAATAAAAAAATGTTTGGCTGGATAAAAAGACTTTTTGGAAACAACACTATCGTTGAGACAGAGGAGGAAAGAGCTATGAAATACATGATTGTGGGACTTGGGAATGTGGGAATGGAGTATGAGGGGACTCGCCACAACAGCGGTTTTATGGTGGCCGATGCGTTGGCTAAAGATGCCGACGTGAAATGGACGCTGGGAAGACTTGCGATGACGGCCGAGATGAAACTCAGAGGCAAGCAGGTGCTTCTTGTGAAACCGACAACATTCATGAACCTCAGCGGCAAAGCGGTGAGATACTGGATGAACGAAACCAAGACTCCGCTTGAGAACGTGCTCGTGGTGGTTGACGACATCGCCCTTCCGGTAGGAGAGCTGAGGATGAAAAAACAGGGTGGTGGCGGAGGACACAACGGACTAGCCGACATAGAGCAGGTTCTTGGTACCAACGCCTATTGCCGTCTGAGAGTGGGCATAGGCGACAGCTTTTCGAGGGGACGTCAGATTGACTATGTTCTCGGACAGTTTACCCAAGACGAGCTGGCCATCCTGGAACCCAAGCTGCAAGAGGCTGTAGAGATGGTCAAGACTTTCGTGCTACAAGGTCCGGACAGGGCGATGAACATGTTTAATCATAAGAAAGCGGTAGTTAGTGGTCAGTAGTCAGCAGTTATGAGAAGTTTGGCTATAGATGTGGGAAACACGAGAGCGAAGGTGGCGCTTTTTGAAGATGGCGTCATGAAGAGCTGTACGGTGTGTGAGGACGGAGTGTTGCCCGATGCCGACTGTGCCATCGCTTCGCTCACAGGAGAGCGACCCGAATGGCTGCCAACAAACTGCATTGAAGTAAGCCATAAGCTGAAACTGCCAGTGAGATTGGATTATGCAACCCCCGAGACGCTGGGAAGCGACAGAATAGCCGCTGCATGCGCCGCTTGGAGCTTATATCCCGACCGCCCAATCATGGTGGTCGATGCCGGAACCTGCGTTACGGTAGATTACGTTTCAAAGGACGGCGTCTATCACGGAGGCGCCATACTGCCTGGCATTGAAATGAAATTTCGGGCACTAAATACTTTTACCGCCCGTTTGCCGTTATTAAATATTAGCGATGCAGCAACCGCCTGCGATTCTATTGGCGACAGCACTTGTAAATCAATCGTTTCGGGTGTGGTGTGCGCCTTGAGGTACTCGCTGGAGGGATATGTGTGTGAGTTGTCGCGCCGTGCGGGAGAGGAGGTGCAGGTGGTGGTGACCGGCGGCGACGCGAAGCACCTTGCAGCCGAATGGCTAATAGAACCCAACTTGGTTATGCGTGGCTTGAATGAAATACTAATGATGAACCTGTAAAAGCGTTATAATGAATAGACTCCTGACCGTACTTACAATTTGCACACTGCTGTGTGTATCGACGGCAAAAGCACAAAACGGCTTGAACTCGCCCTATTCGCAGTTCGGCATCGGAGTTAGCGAGTTGCCTTACAACTCACCCTACGCCACAGGTCGTGGCGCTTTTCTTGCTGCAGGCGCTCCCAATATGGTCAACGTATATAACCCTGCGACATACGGATATGTGACAAGCCGCAGTTTTGTATTCGATGTGGGTCTCGGTGTGCAGATGAATTGGATGAAGGACCCTAAAACCAAGGAGTTTGACGCCGACGGCTATTTGTCGCACATCTCCATTGCGTTCCCGTTCTGCAAATGGTGGAAGACCTCTTTCACGGTTCAGCCATTCTCAAACGTGGAATATGATTTCTCAATACCGTCGGTCGATACAACCACATACGGCAAAATGAACACCGAATACAGCGGTGAAGGAGGGTCTAACCGATTCACCTGGGGTCATGCCTTCAATATTGGAGAGCGTTTCGCTTTGGGATTCAATGTACACCTGCTCTACGGCAACATGACGCGTTACATCACCTACGACTTCCTGGCCAACGACACTTCTTACTATATTGACAACCAAAGGCAGAAGAACACACGGATATTGAACTTCGGCACCGACTTCGGATTCCACTACAACCAACCGATAGCAGAGAAGTACAACCTTGCGATAGGGCTCACGATGCGGCCATCGATACGACAGTCGGTGAAAGAAAGCGCATACAAATACAACATGGTCAACGACGACCCTCGCGAGGTGATATATCCTGCCGATGGTGACGAGGCGGAATATAAAAGTCACGTCAGTGAAGGCTGGAGTGCCGGCATTGGTTTTTCTTTCACCCGCGAAGACCGCTGGCAGGTGGCATTCGATTGGGTATGGGCACAGTGGAACGGTTTGAAATACGAAGACGGTGCCGACACACGTATTTTTGGAGAGAGCGATATCACCTACCGACCCTATAACCGCTTTGCGATAGGATTTGCATGGGTAGGCAACTCCCAGGGGTCCTATTATTGGCAGAGAGTGGGTTACAGCTTAGGCCTACATTATGAGATGAACAAATTCAACACCGCCACCAGCGGCATTGATGAATACGGTTTGGGAGTGGGTGTTACCCTGCCGATGCGCAAAGGCCGTTCGGCCATACATCTGGCTGCAGGTTATAGTCGATTCGGCCAATCAGACCTTCTGGTACGCGACTGTATGACTGTCGGCATCTCGTTCGGCAGCTGCGAAAACTGGTTTGTAAAACGCAAATACAACTAGCCGCCTAAACCCAAAACAGCAATTTTCAAGAAAAACAAAATACTAAATCATAAAACAAACAAAACACACTGCCATGAAAACGCCAAGACTTATATTGACAACAATTCTGGTAACTGTATTCGGAATAAGCGCAAACGCCCAGAACTGGGGATGCACCGACGAGGAGAGAGAGTCTATCCTCGAAGACGTCTCAGTTTACCAGTCAAGCATGAAATACTTCAAGGAGTCGAAAGACGCACGCTACCTTGAAGAGGCCTATCCGCATTGGAAAGTTGTTGTAGAAAAATGTCCTAAACAGAGCAAAAACCTATACATCAACGGTGACAAAATCATCAACGGCCTGCTCGCTAAAACAACCGACGAAGCAAAGAGGGAGGAATATATCAACGCGCTGATGACAATGCACGACAAACGTATCGAGGCCTACCCCAACGACAAAGCCGAGATACTGGCCAAGAAAGCCAAGGATATCGACGTGCTGAAAAAAGAGGCTGGATTGAAAGAGAGCTTTGAGACCTATACCGAAGCCGTTAATCTGGGTGGTGATAAGCTTGACGCTTTCTATATTTACCAGTACTTCATGGTGACGGTAAAATATGTGCGTGCAGGTTTTGCCGAGCCAACGTTGGTTGTCGATAACTACGACATAGCCAGCGACCTGCTTGAGAAAGAGGTGCAGGAGTGCTACAAAGACACAGTCAATCCCGACACTGTCCGCGCCAATCAGATTCGCGAGAGTATCGGTAACGTCGAGGCCGTTTTCTCACCATACGCCACCTGCGACCAGCTGGTAGAGATATACAAGCAGAAATTCGAGGCAACACCCGACAATGTGGATTTGCTCAAGAAAATCACAAACATCATGATGAAGAAGGGGTGCACAGAAGACCCGCTCTTCTTCGACGCCACCGAAAAACTTTACACTTTGGAGCCGTCACCTGTGACAGCCATGCGCATGGGTCAGATGAGCATTTCCAAGAAGAAGTACAGCGATGCTGTGAAATATCTGAACGATGCCGTGAAAGGTCTGACCGAGAAGAAAGATATCTACAAAGCATACATCCTGCTTGGTCACGCCAACAGCGGCATGGGTTCGATGGGATCTGCCCGCAGCGCCTTCAACGAAGCAGCCCGCACCGACCCGTCAAAGGGCGAACCCTATCTCTGCATCGCACAACTCTATATGAAGTTTCACAGCGTTGCCAGCGGTGACGGTATAGGTGGACGCAGCGCCTACTGGGCAGCAGCTGACATGGCCGCCAAAGCCAAAAACGTAGATAGTACTCCCGATGTGGTGGCAGCAGCCAACAAAATCATCGGCTCGTGTGCCGCCGGTTATCCAAAGAAAGCTGATGCTTTCATGGTTGACCTTATCGACGGACACTCCTTCACAGTGCCAGGTATAGGCGTTGTAACGACAGTGCGAACGAGATAAGCGTTTGGCCGGATGCCCCTGCGCAACCAAAAGCAATCACTCTCCGGAAGCAAGAGTCATGCACTCTTGCTTTCGGTTTTATTTTGCCTGACCGTCTCGGCATGTTCCAACGACATTGAAAAGATTCGTTTTTTTGACCAGAAAGAACTTCCGACGCAAGCGGTCAAGGATGCAACTGTTCGCCGAAGCACATCTGGTAACGTGCAGATGGTTATGACCACACCGTTAGTGCAAAAATACACCACACCCGAACACCGCACATTGTATCCTAAAGGGCTTCAGGTTGAATTTCTCAACACGGACGGCTCAAAGAGGGCATATCTATGGGCGCTTAGGGCAGAGGAACTTACCGACAACAACTTGGTTCGTGCTCACGACAGCGTGGTCATCATAGACCACGAGAACGGAGACACCGTCTATCTAAAAAGCCTTACTTGGGACAAAAGCGAAGGCAAAATGTTCTCAAACGACCTGATACGTTCAGTCAACGGCAAGCGACTGACCTACGGCGACGGATTCGAGAGCGACGACCAGTTTACAAACCCTCAAATATTCCACCAGAGAGGGACTATCGAGTGGAACGAGAATCAGGATGAAGAACAAAACTGAACAACGAGGATTTCTTTGGCTGAGCATAGTGCTGCTTGCAGTACTGTTCGTCCTCCTGCTCATCCCTCATAAAAGCAAGACCACTCCAATGGATGAAGCTACATCCGAGGCATTTGCAAACCTGAATACGCACGACAGCATATATCGCCACGAGCGATATCGTCACTATTCATCCAATCATTACAGGCGCCATGCAACCCGCTCTGACCAGAAGGTTAAAGAACCATCGGATAAATTGTCCCCACCGGATTTTACGCGCAACCGCGAAGAACGTCGAGCTCTCACTGTTGAACTAAACGGTGCCGACACCCTTGAGTTGCAAGACCTCTATGGCATCGGGCCTTATTTTGCCAGAGCCATAGTCAAATACCGAAACCGTCTTGGCGGATATGTCCACAAGGAGCAGCTTATGGAGGTTTACGGTATGACCGACGACCGCTATCAAGCCATCGCACAACATATCACCATTGACACGGCCAACATCCACAAAATAAACATCAACACAGCCGACTACGCGACTCTTAAGCGCCACCCATACATAGACAACTATCAAGCGAGGGCGATTATAAAACTGCGTTCGTCAGGAGTACGTTTTTCAAATCCAAATGACCTGCTCAAGGTCAGCATCATAGATATCGAAACAGTAAACAAACTCATTCCATATATTTCGTTTGAATATGACACAATTCACTGCGGGCCGGATGGCTCAAATGCTTAAGGCAAGCCTTGAAGGCGACGCCAACGCCATAATACTTCGGCCGAGCAAAATAGAAGAGGCTGGCGAAGGTTCAATAACCTTCCTTGCCAACCCGAAATATGAGCAGTTCTTTTACGACAACCAGCCTACGGCTGTTATAGTTGACCGCAAGTTCCAGCCTTCACGTCAGGTTACCTCGACGCTGCTACGAGTTGACAATCCCTATATGGCTGTTGCAAAAGTGTTGCACATTTTCAATACGGCTGACGCACCAAAGAAAGGAATCTCGTGCCACAGCCGTCACGGACGCCATTGTAAGATAGGCAAAGGTTGCTATATCGGGCATTATGCTGTGTTGGGCAACCATGTTGTTATTGGCAACAACGTCAAGGTTTACCCGAATGTCTATATCGGCGACAATGTAACCGTTGGCGACAACACGATTCTCTATTCAGGGGTAAAACTCTATCCCGATATACAAATAGGCAGAAACTGCATCGTTCATTCAGGCGCCGTAGTCGGTGCCGACGGCTTCGGCTTTGTACCTAATGAAGACGGTGCGTACAACAAGATTGATCAGATTGGCAACGTGATTATCGAAGACGATGTCGAAATAGGTGCAAACAGTTGTATCGACCGCGCTACGATGGGCTCGACAATTATCCACAAAGGTGTCAAGATAGACAACCTATGCCAGGTGGGGCACAATGTGCAGGTGGGAGAAAACACGGTGATGTGTTCGCAAAGCGGAATAGCCGGTAGTTCGAAGGTTGGTGCACGCTGCCTGCTTACTGGACAAGTCGGCATCGTTGGACATGTGGAGGTGGGCGACGACGTTAAGATTGGAGCTCAGAGCGGAGTTACGAAGAATGTGCCTTCGGGAGCCACAATCGTAGGTTCGCCTGCCACAGAGGCATCTCGCCAGAAACGCAACTTTGCCATTATGCGCAATATGGAGGCCTTGCTCAACCGCATTGTAGCACTCGAAAAACGACTCTCTGATAAATAGGACATCTGCCGACCGGTGAAGGCTTTTCTGAACAGATTCTCCCCATCGCTTATTGTAGCCATAGCGCTGTTGCTATGGTTGCTTCTGAACTTGGTGCTGGCCGGTACGGTGGAACTTGCTAACGACGAGGCCTACTATTGGTGGTGGGCGACAGGATATGGGCTGGATTGGGGATACTTTGACCATCCGCCTGCGGTGGCCTGTCTTATATGGCTCACGCACTGGATTCCAGGAGAGTTTGGGGTTAGGCTCGCGACAACTATCCTGCAGCCACTATACCTATTCCTTTTATGGTATATATGGCAATCATTCAATCCAAAGCCTTCCAAAGCAACAGCATTGGTTTTTGTTGCCCTCGCCTTCTCAGTTCCACTGCTCCAGCTGTATGGACTTTTGGCATTGCCGGATGCCCCGCTCCTATTCTCGTCCACACTCTTTCTATGGGCTTTGCTGCGCCTTTGGCGCAAACCGTCTGCAATCAATGCTGTGATTGTGGGCGTTGCCACAGCCTTGATAGGCTACTGCAAGTATCAAGGCATAATAATGGTGGCTACAGCTTTCGTACTTTACTTGATACATTCCATACGTTACAGCACGCCCTCGGTGCGGCGCAAAGTATTTCTTTATGTTGCCTTATGGCTTGTAGCAGCTCTGCTGCTTTATGTGCCGCATATACTTTGGCTCTATAAACATGACTGGGATCCCCTGCGCTATCACCTTCAGGAGCGCAGCACACTTCCTTATAAGCCCTCGTTCACGATAGAATACCTGATAAATCTTGTAGTGGTGTTTAATCCGCTGCTGCTCTGGTTCCTATACAGAGCTGTCCGTCACAGAAAAAAGAATCGCGAGGTCCAATATTCGCTCATGACCTGGGTGCTCTTGGTTTATATTCTCTTCTTTTTTGTTGCCAGCTTCAGAGGTCGCACACAGCCGCAGTGGACTTTGGTTGCGGCGCTGCCACTTGTATGGTTGCTTATCGACGGCTATAACGATAAGTTTTCCGAAAAAACACGAAAAACATTCCGCATAGTACTCTATGTCTCAGTCGGAGTGATGCTGTGTGCCCGTTTATTCCTCCTGCTCAACCCGCTGAATCTCAAAGGAGAACTGTGGAACAACCGCAAGAATTGCGAAGCCATTGCCGCGATGGCACAGGACCGCCCTGTGGTGGTGTTGCACAACTACACACTTCCTTGCAAATACATCTTTTACACCAACCGTGAGGCCTGCTGTATTCCTGTTTACTACGAGCGCGACAGCCAGTGGCGCTACACCTTGGGCGACAGTGCCTATGCCTTTAAGCCCACACTGGTAATAGTGCAGGAGTGGCTTTCTGACAAAGTTGTACCCAACACCCCGTTCCACTGCATTGAAATCGACCGATACCTGCCGCTCAGCCGCGTCCGCATAGAGCCGGTCGCCGCCACTACTGACGACACATCGCTCTACGCAACCCTGCTCATCACAAACCCTTATCCATACGACATTTCACCTTCAGCTGACAACGGGCTTCAATTACGACTCTCCACCATGATTACTTCTCGCGATGAAGCTAACACATCGTCCGCACTGACCGACACAATTCCCGCCAACTCCAAGAAGACAGTCACATGCTGTTTCAAGTTAGGCAGGATGGCCGAATCTATTCACTCGAAACCAATCCGTTTTTGTATTCAAGCCAACGGCGTGACCCCGTCTCACAACAGCTCACCCGTACAACTCGACAAAATAGCCCATGAATAATATGCGCGCAACCAAGATATTCCTTTTCATACTAGTCGTTATAGCGCTGCTGGCGCTCATCTGTCTCTTTTTCCCTGCCGACGGAGTGAAACTGTTTGGCACCACACTCCGCTTCCCATCGCTCGAGAAAATCATGAAGCATGAGGAAAAGTTCGACATTGATGGATTCCTTTCAGACGAGCAACGGCGTCAGGACAGCATAGCGCAGATGCTGTCTGATTCAACCGACTACTATATGGTGCTGCTCAACGACAGTGCCACGCGGTTCTACCTCCCCGATGACGACTACACTTTCTTCGACGCCATGTTTGCCACGATGGACAGTGCTCAGCAGCAGCGACGCACGGTGCGCGTGCTCCATTATGGCGACTCTCAGATAGAGATGGACCATATAACAGGCCGTCTTCGCACCGCGTTGCAGACGCAGTTCGGCGGCGGTGGCCCTGGCTTGCTTCCGCTCAACGGATTCACTCCTGTCACCGCTGCCCAGGTATGGGCTAATGGCAGCTATCAGAAGCTCTCCAGCTTTGGCGACAGCACCGTCTCGCGCTCCTCGGGCAACTACGGTCCCATGATGCAGTGCCACCGCATCAACGGTTCGGTTTCGGCTGGAATAAAACCTTCTGCGCAGCACACCGCCGACTCGCTGGTCAAGCTTTTCGACCACGCGCGAGTGCTGTTCAACAACCGCGGAGGCTCGTTCGACGCCTCCCTCTCAGTCCCTTCTATGGGGTACAATGTGAGCCATCACACCGACGCCGAAGGGGTTCAGCATTTCGACTGGCAACTCGACAGTTGTGCCGACAAGATAAGCCTGCGCTACAACGGCTCTGCCGACTTCTACGGCATCATGGTTGACTATGGTCACGGTGTAGCCGTTGACAACATACCCATGCGCGGCTGCTCCGGTCACCAGTTCAAAGGAGTGAATGCCGACCTCCTTGCCGCCGCCTACAGCCAGATGGACATCGCCCTCATCATACTCCAGTTCGGTGGCAACTCCGTTCCCTACATCCGTGGTGAGAAAGCTCTGCAACGCTATTGTGACGAGTTGGGCGAGCAGATTGAGCACATCCGTTCCTGCTGCCGCAATGCCACGATACTCTTCATCGGACCCTCCGACATGACCTCCACCGGTGAGGGCTCGTGGCAGACCTATTCGTTTCTGCCGCGCTTTGTCGAGGGATTGCGGCAGATGGCCAACCAACACGGCGCTGCCTATTGGAGCATCTACGACGCCATGGGAGGCTGGAACTCCATGAAGTCGTGGGTTTCCAGCGGCTATGCCGGCAAAGACTACATGCACTTCACCCAGAAAGGCGCCGACATCATGGGCGACCGCCTAGCCGCGGCACTGATGCTGCAGTACGAATACTACAAGTTCCGCCAGCGACACTAGGCCCTGTGGTTTACGGGGGTAGGGTGTCGTGTGGTTTTTGTTTTTTGGGAGGATGGGGCTTTTTGAAAAAAAGTGTTTTTTTTTGCTTTTTTTGAGATTAGTTTGAGAAAAGTGTTGTAACTTTGCAGGGATGAGATGATTAATATGTCATTTTGTAAGAAGATAAATATCAGTGGTTTGTGGTGTATTCGCGAAATACACCTGACAACGGCGGTGCAAAATTGGCCGCTGCAAGATATTGTCGCACAGGAATAAACTGTGTTCCCATCCGTATCAACGCCGTATCAACTACGTATTAACTACGTATCAAGTACGTATCATCTCCTATACCCCTTCTATACCCCTCCTATACCCCTCCTATACCCCTTCAGTATTTCTCCTACATTTCTCCTACATTTCTCCTAGTGTGAACTGTGATCTGTGATCTGTGACCTGGGTGGG
>JAFZXE010000015.1 GCA_017616895.1 Bacteroidales bacterium | reverse complement strand
TCAAAATTCAAAATTCAAAATTCAAAATTTTACAGCAGCGCTTCCCCAAGCAGCTGCTCTGCTGCAGTATAGGCGCTCACTTTATTGTCGAGTATATCCTCGCTGGCTTTCTTTATCCTCTCTTCCATCCCTTCCTGGTTATAAAACCTGTCCATCAGAGTCCTCTCTATCGTTTCGTTCAATATTCGCAGGTTCTGCTGGCGCCGTTTCTCGTAGAAATAGCCGTTCGCCTTCGTAAAGGCCACATACTCCATCACGTTGTTCCATATCTCCTGCAAACCGAGCTCCGTATAAGCCGAACAGAGCAGCACCTTGACCGGCCACTGCGAATCGGGCAGCGGGAATAGATGCAGAGCGTTCCTGATATGTCCGGCTGCCAATTCCGCCCGCTGCATATCTATCTCGGCCTTGTTTATCGCTATCATGTCCGACATCTCCATGATGCCGCGTTTCATGCCCTGCAGCTCATCGCCGGCGTTGGCCAACTGCAGCAGCAGGAAGAAATCGACCATCGAGTGCGCCGCCACTTCCGACTGTCCCACGCCTACCGTCTCTACAATGATTACGTCGAATCCCGCTGCCTCGCACAGCAGTATTATCTCCCTCGTCTTACGGGCGACTCCGCCCAACGACCCCGCCGACGGGGAAGGGCGTATGAAGGCATTGGGGTCAACCGAAAGCCGTTCCATACGCGTCTTGTCGCCGAGTATGCTCCCTTTCGACCTCTCGCTCGAGGGGTCGATAGCCAGCACCGCCACCTTGTGGTTATGGGCGGTGAGCATACAACCCAGCGACTCAATCGTCGTGCTTTTTCCGACGCCAGGGACGCCCGTGATGCCGAGTCGGACGGACTTGCCGCTGTAGGGCAGACAACGTTCTATCACCTGCTGCGCCTTTGCCTGATGGTCGTGCAACGAACTCTCGACCAACGTAATGGCACGGCTCAACATTGTGCGGTCGCCATGCAGGATGCCGCTCACCAGTTCCTCCACAGTAGGTTCCTTACGGCGCGCCGCCTTCACCCGCTCCACATAGCTGTTGCTCACCTGTTGCGGCTGTTTCACTCCGTCCATCACATTGAGGGCGGATTCGTATTCAAAATTGCTGTAAAGATGGTGGTCGTCGGTTGGCATAGGGATAATTTTGAATTGTGAATTGTGAATTTTGAGTTGGAGGTTGGGGATAGGAGTTGGGAGTTGTATTTTGAATAATGAATTTTGAGTTGGGAGGTTGAAGTTGACGATGCAAAGATACGTTTTTTCTCTTACATACACATCAAAGCCACTGCAAAGCCGCTGCAAAGTCGCTGAAAAGTCGCTGAGACGAGATGTTAAAATACTGTTAGAGGAGGTTTGTTATAGTTGTTATTGTTTTTGACCAACTGGGATGGGGTAACAAAGTTGCGGATTCGGACAAATTGCAAGGCATCAAAGTCATATCAAAGTCATATCAAAGTCATGTCAAAGTCATGTGAAAGCCGTGTGAGATGACGCCTGGTTTTGGGGATTTTGAAAAAAAGTTTTGCCGTTATGGAAAATATGTGTACTTTTGCACCCGCTTTTGAAAGCGAGATTGTAGGATTCTTCAAATTTCAGAATTCAACTTTCAAAATTGCAATGGCGGGGTAGCTCAGTAGGTTAGAGCGTCGGATTCATAACCCGGAGGTCACGAGTTCAATTCTCGTCCCCGCTACAAAAAAGGAAGGCCTCAAGTTTTATGCTTGAGGCTTTTTTCGTGTCCAAAATAAATAGTACTTTTGCATTCGAAACTGGACACAGGTCACAACAATGCTTTACCTCCACATACCTTTCTGCGTGCGCAAGTGCAGCTACTGCGGGTTCTACTCGCGGGTGGGCGGTGACGTGCAGGCATACGTCGATGCGCTCTGCCGCGAGATTGAGCTGCGAGCCGGCGAGGTGTGGCCAAGGCCGCACAAGGTGCGCACCGTCTATTTCGGTGGAGGCACCCCTACTCTACTCTCCATCAACCAACTGGGACAGATTGTGGAGCAGCTGCACCGCTCGTTCAACCTCTCTGAAATCGAGGAATGCACTATCGAAGCCAACCCCGAATGTCTCACCAAAGAGTATGTGGCTGACCTGCGTACAATGGGGCTCGTCAACCGTGTTAGCGTGGGCGTGCAGTCGTTCTCAGATGCCGACCTGCGTCTGCTCAACCGCCGACACAACGGGGAAGATGCGTTGCGAGCGGTGGAGAACCTCAAAGAACGCGGCTACCGCAACGTGTCGATAGACCTCATCTACGGGATCCCAGGTCAGAGCGCCGAGCAATGGCAAGCAAACCTCGACACCGTGAAGAAACTCGACATACAGCACCTCTCCTGCTACGCCCTGACGGTGGAACCCGGCACCATACTTGACCAGCAGACAAAGAGCGGACGCGTGATGATGCCCGACGAGGATGAGGTGTTGGCGAGATACGAAACACTTCTCGAATGGTGTGGCAACAACGGATTTACGCAATACGAGATTTCCAATTTCTGCCGTGAGCCTTACCGCTCGCGCCACAACAGCCGCTACTGGGACAGGACTCCCTATATAGGTTTCGGTGCTGCCGCCCACTCCTTCGACGGCTCGCATCGGAGATGGAATGTGGCAGACATAACGCAATATATCAACGGAATAAACAATAACAACACCTATTTCGAAATGGAAAAAATCTCTGAAATCGACGCCTTCAATGAGTATATCATGACCGCGCTCAGAACCCCCCAGGGAATCGACATCGCTAAGCTTGACCCGGTATTCGCCGACGGCCTGAAAGACAACATCTTAAAATACATCTCGGCGGGATACATCTATATCCACAACGGACATTACTGTCCCACCGAGAAAGGCTTGCTCCACGCCGACGGCATTGCTGCCGACCTGATCATCGCATAGGCAATAAAAGGAATGGGTTCAGCGTTTTTTTTAGGGAGTCCCTAAAAACTGAACACCTATGCTGAACCTCAAGCCTTTTGCCGCCGTTTTGCTTTGTACCGTGACGTTCGGCGCCGTCGCACAGACGCGCACCGACACCGTCGAATACCGTCCTCCCTACAGCGACCTGATGCCGTTCCACTGCGTCAGGAGCATTCCATACTCCACCGTGGGCGGCGAACGCAAGATCGACGGCACGATGACTGTCACGGGCAAGAGCGGCTGGGACGCCGGAGAGCACAACGATAACCAGCAGTACTCTGAGAGCCGCACATACGTGCGCGGAATGCTCAACGGGCAGTACCGCCAGAGCTACCGCCACAACGGCAGCGGTGTGGCCGGCGGACGCTACAAGATAAACCGCGGATGGAGCGTGGAAGGTCAGTTCAGCGACGGACAACCCGAAGGACTATGGACCTTCGCCCTCGACTCTAAATACAACAGCCCTGACGACCGTAGTACCACCGCCTTGCGCGAGCGCGTGACCTTCCAAAACGGTAGAGCCACCACCATCACCGACCAAGACGGCAACACCATAGCCATCGACGACAAAGGCCTTATCGACGGGCGCGGCCAAATCAAGGGCAGCGACAAAGTGACGCTGAAGAAGAGCGTCATCACCAACCTCTTCACCGACATCACAGGCGAATCCCGCACCACAACCGCCAAAGAGCAGAATCTGATAGAAAAGTTTCTGAATGGCAAGGAAACTCTTTTCACACTCGCCGACCAAGGCTACACCATCGACTACCAGGAGGTGTTTCTAGCTCAATGGGCTCGCTATGCCGAACACTGTGACCGCTACGCACGAATCGGCACCTTCGCACCGCGGTTCAGCGTGCCGAAATACACCGTCCGCATCGGACGCCTCACCGAGATAGAGACCGTGCGCGACGAAGCCGCCGTGGAGTACTACCGCCAGCGCAACAAAGAATACGACAACCTCAAAACCTACGCCCACTACGCCACCCGCTACGGCAAGCGCTACCTCAGCTCGAATGCCGAACGTGAGATCGACCGCCAGTGGCGCATCGACCAGGAGCGCTCACTCAGCCATATCCTCGTCACCCTTTCTCAGATGCAACGCAACAAGAAACTCGCCGGCTGCGACAGCGACGAGGACGCGATATACGAACTCATCGACCGTAAAGACTCCACATCGGACGCCTCCACCCGCTGCGTCACTCTCTTTACCCTCCTCGACCAAGCCATCGAGAAGGTCGGCCCCGTCATCGGATGCCAGATCGACAGCATACGCTGGATGCCCTATCACGGCTATGTGGCACAATGCCGAGTCAACCAGCAACGAGCCGACTCTATCGGCTACAACTCCTACTCCGCCCGCGTGCGTGTTGACTACAACGGACGCCTCTCGCTTGAACAGCTCGCCGCACAGCAATACCGCAAAATAGCCAACATCTGGGACACCGTCGACGACCGCGAGCGTGTGGTTAAGCAGCGACACAAAACGCTACAGGAGAAATGCCGCAACATCAAGAGCTGGCGCGACGACTACGTCACCGCATTCGAGAACATGCTCAGCGACCGCACAACGAAAGCCAACGTGCGGCTGAAAGACCTCGCCGCGATGGACTCGCTGCAACGGCAGCTGGAGCAGAACGTCGCACTCTTCGAGCAGATTGACGAAGGCAACCGCACGGCGCATCGCTACAAGAACTTCCGCACGCTTACAAGACTGTACGACGCCATGATGAAAGAAGCCGACGTCGAATGGAGCGACAACGCCGAGCACCTGCAGAAGGTGGCCGACATGCAACGCAGATACCTCGAGCTGCTGAAGGAGAATCCGCCCGAGGAGCTGGAGCGCACCGCCAACATGGAGCGGGTGAAGACAGCGCTGGAGCTTATCGAGGGCTACAAATATTTCTAACGACAAAACGGAAGTCCCGCGATGTTGCCGCCGCAGTTGTTGCGGGAGGCGCCGGTCACGGAGCTCAGGCAGTTGGGCTTGGATTGCAGGCGGAGGTAGCCTAACAAAGCGAATATTATGGCTTCCTTGTAGTCGATGATGTCGTCTGACGGCACCGTCACCTCGCAGTCGGGCGACAACCGACGCAGACGGCTTATAAGAAAACCGTTCTTCGCGCCGCCGCCGGTGACCAGCAGCGACCTTATGTTATTGGCGTTGAGCACAGCGGCAATCTGTACGGCGATATGCTCGACAGAGGTGCGCAGCAGGTCCTGGACGCTGTGTTCACCCTCTTCGAGAAGCGGCTGGAATTGCGATACAAACCACTCCTTTCCGAGCGACTTGGGCGACGGCTGTGCATAGTAGCCTAACGAGTTCATCCTACTCAACAACGCCTCCACGACCTCTCCCGACCTGGCCACCTCGCCTCCTTTGTCGTACGTCAGGCCGACCTTCTGCGCCAACAGGTTGAGCGCCATGTTGCACGGAGAAATGTCGAAGGCAATTCTTTCGTGCGACCCGTGACCTGTGACCTGTGACCGGAAACTAGACGATACCTCCTCAATCGCCCTGTGCGGGCACGCACCTGACTGCCGATATGAAATATTCGCTATGCCGCCGAGGTTGAGGCAGGCGTCGTAGTCGGCGAAGAGCGTCTGATCGCCTATGGGCACCAGCGGAGCGCCCTGCCCGCCGAGTGCCACATCCATGCGGCGGAAGTTGAACACCACCGGCAGGCTACATTCGGCCGCGATGGCGTCGCCGTCGCCTATCTGGGTGGTGAGGCCGAGGTGCGGCTGATGGAAGATGGTGTGTCCATGCGAGGCGACATAATCGACCTGCAAGCCGTGTTTTTTCACAAAGTCGTGCACCAAACAGCCGAAATAGTGGCCCAACTGCACGTCGGCGAGAGCGTACTCGTAGGCAGAAGCCTTTTCGAGCGTCGAGAGCCGCCCGACCCACTCGTCGGGATAGGAGATTGTCTCAGCCGCCAGCAGCGACCACTCCAACCTGCCTTCGCAATCGGCAAAACGGCAGCAAGCCAAATCCACCCCGTCAAGCGAGGTGCCCGACATAAGGCCGATGATAGTCGATGATTTTTCTTCAATCATAGATGCAAAGATACATTTTTTATCGGTAACCGTAATAAAAACACTTTTTTTTCTTATCTTTGCAAATTCGAAACTTTGAGTTTCAAGTCTAACTGAAAAACAAATTAAACAACAATACACATGAAGAAAGTCATCAACACCCCCAAGGCTCCTGCAGCCATCGGACCTTACAGCCAGGCGATTCTCGTCGGCAACACTCTCTACATCTCTGGTCAGGTGCCTATCGACCCCGCCACCGGCAAACTGGTGGAAGGCGGCATCACCGAGCAGACAGAGCAGGTATTCAAGAACATCAAGGCCATCCTCGACGAGGCTGGTTTCACCTTCAACGACGTGGTGAAAAGCACTTGCCTGCTGGCCGACATGGAGTATTTCAAACCCATGAACGAGGTGTATGCCAAGTACTACAGCAAGGACTGCCCCGCCCGCGCTGCATTCGCCGTAAAGGGCCTGCCGATGGGCGCTCTGGTTGAAATCGAGACCATCGCCATCAACCATACATACGTTTACAACACTCTTGACAAACTGTGCAAGTAACGCGTTAATGTGTTAACGTGTTAGTGCGTTAGTGGTTTAAGAGTTGCACTTATAGTTTTCGAGGAAAATTAATAATTAACAAGACAATATGGATTTCAGTTTCACCAAACAAGAAGAGCTCTTCCTGCAGATGATTCGTGAGTTTGCGGAGAAAGAGGTGAAGCCCCTCGCAGCGGAAGTTGACGAGGAGGAGCGTTTCCCGATGGAAACGGTAGAAAAGATGGCCAAGATCGGCCTTATGGGCATTCCCATCCCGACGCAGTACGGCGGAGCCGGCGGCACCAACATCATGTACGGCATGGCCGTCGAGGAGTTGAGCCGCGTGTGCGCCACCACGGGCGTCATACTCTCTGCCCACACGAGCCTCTGCGCCGCCCCCATACTCGAGGCCGGCACCGAGGAACAGAAGATGAAGTACCTGCCCA
Organism: Bacteroidales bacterium; assembly: GCA_017616895.1. Lineage (GTDB taxonomy): Bacteria > Bacteroidota > Bacteroidia > Bacteroidales > P3 > Colimorpha. The sequence goes on along the minus strand of JAFZXE010000015.1, from coordinate 13,021 downwards.
AGCTCGCCAGCGGCGAGTGGATCGGCGCCTTCGGCTTGACCGAGCCTAACGCCGGTACCGACGCAGCCGGACAGCAGACAATCGCCGTCGAGGACGGTGACTACTGGGTACTCAACGGAAGCAAGATTTTCATCACCAACGGCTCCTACGCCAACGTGTTCATCATCATCGCCATGACCGACAAGAGCCTCGGCACCAAGGGCATCAGCGCCTTCATCGTCGAGAAGACCGACCCGGGCTTCAGCATCGGCAAGAAGGAGAAGAAGATGGGTATCCGCGGAAGCGCCACCACAGAGCTTATATTCGAAGACTGCCGCATACCCAAGGACCGTCAGATTGGACAGCTCGGCAAGGGATTCAACCTCGCTATGAAGACCCTCGACGGCGGTCGTATCGGCATCGCCTGCCAGGCCCTCGGCATCGCTCAGGGCGCTATGGACGAGACGGTGAAATACACCAAGGAGCGCAAACAGTTCGGCAAGAGCATCAGCCAGTTCCAGAACACCCAGTTCCAGATGGCCGACCTCGAGACAAAGGTTCAGGCCGCCCGTCTGCTCTGCCGCAAGGCCCACTACAACAAAGACCACGGCCTGCCCTACAGCGCCGAGGCAGCTATGGCCAAGCTCTTCGCAGCCGAGACCGCGATGGAGGTGACCACCAAGGCCGTCCAGTTCCACGGCGGCTACGGCTACACCCGCGAATATCCCGTCGAGCGTATGATGCGCGACGCCAAGATTACCGAAATCTACGAAGGCACCAGCGAGGTACAGAGAATGGTAATTGCAGGAAAGTTATTTAAATAATGTCTGACCAGTCCGACTAGTCCGACTAGTCCGACAAAACCAAGAAAAGAACAATGAACATAGTAGTTTGCATAAAACAAGTGCCGGACACCACCGAGGTGAAGATCAACCCTGTGACCGGTACTCTTATCCGTGAGGGCGTTCCCAGCATCATGAACCCCGACGACAAGGGCGGCCTTGAATTCGCCCTCCAACTGAAAGACCAGTACGGCGCACATGTGACCGTCATCACCATGGGACTTCCCCAGGCCGAAGCCATCCTTCGCGAAGCTTTGGCTATGGGCGTTGACCGCGCCATCCTGCTGACCGACCGCAAGCTCGGCGGTGCCGACACCCTGGCCACCTCGAGCGCCATCGCAGGCGCCCTGCGCACCATGGATTTCGACCTCGTCATCACCGGCCGTCAGGCCATCGACGGCGACACCGCTCAGGTGGGACCGCAGATTGCCGAGCACCTCGACCTGCCGCAGGTCAGCTATATGGAAGACCTGAAATATGACGAAGCCACCAAGACCTTCACCATCCGCAAGCAGCTCGAAGACGGCTACCAGATTCTCGAGATGCAGGCACCCTGCGTCGTCACCGCCCTGGCCAGCGCCGTCAAGCCGCGCTACATGAGCGTCAGCGGCATCGTGACCGCATGGGACAAGGAAGTCGAAGTATGGGGTGCCGACCGCATCAACGTGCCCGAGGACCGCATCGGCAAGGCAGGCTCGCCCACCAGCGTGTTCAAGGCATTCCCGAAGCAGCTGAAACCCGCCGGCGAAACCTTCGAGGTGACCCCCGAAGAGGCTGTCGAACTGATTGTCAACAAACTCAAAGAAAAACACATTATTTAATGCGTAAATGCGTGAATGCGTGAATGTGTAAGTGGCGAGCATGGTTTGACTGCGTAGCACTAACGCAATAACACAATAACACAATAACACAATCAAAGATTATGAATTTATCAGATTATAAAGACGTTTACGTATTTGCCGAGCAACGCGACGGCAAGATACAGAATGTGGCACTTGAGCTGCTTGGCAAAGCACGCGAGCTGGCCGACGCCAACAACGAGAAAGTCGTCGCCATGCTGCTTGGCAAGAACATCAAAGACAAAGCCCAGGAACTCATAGCCGCCGGTGCCGACAAAGTGTTGGTAGTTGACCACGACCTGCTCGAGACCTACCTCACCGAGCCCTACACCGAAGCCATCACCCAGATCATCAAAGAGCAGAAGCCCAGCATCCTGCTCATCGGCGCCACCACCATCGGCCGCGACCTCGGTCCCCGCGTCTCCGCCCGCAACGTCACCGGACTTACCGCCGACGCCACCAAGCTCGAAATCAGCGACGACGAGGCCCACGAGTTCCGTATGACCCGTCCCGCTTTCGGCGGCAACCTCATGGCCACCATCCTCTGCAAGAACAACCGCCCGCAGATGTCCACCGTGCGTCCCGGCGTCATGCAGAAACTTCCCGCCGACCCCAGCCGCAAAGGCGAAGTGGTTGACTACAAAGTCGATTTCGACGAGAAGAAAATCAGCCGCGTGAAGATCGTCAAGACCGTAAAGGAGAAGAAAGCCGTCACCGACATCGCAGCAGCCAAGATACTCGTCTCCGGCGGCCGCGGAGTGGGTAACACCGAAGGCTTCGCCAAACTCGAGGCGCTCGCCAAGGAACTCGGCGGCGAAGTGTCGAGCAGCCGTGCAATGGTTGACGCAGGCGTCATGCCCGCCGACCGCCAGGTAGGTCAGACCGGCAAGACCGTCCGTCCCGCCCTCTATATGGCATGCGGCATCAGCGGCGCCATCCAGCACCTCGCAGGCATGGAGGAGAGCGAATACATCATCGCCATCAACAAAGACAAGTTCGCCCCCATCTTCAGCGTGGCCGACCTCGGCATCGTAGGCGACCTCCACAAGATCGTCCCCATGCTCACCGAGCGCCTGAAGACCATGCAGAAATAACCGTTTCGCATGATTGCATTCAAAAAAGAGTGGCACCTGCTTCAATACAGATGCCACTTTTTTTTTCACAAATGATGTAAGGATTTCGGGAAAGCGTTGTCCAATGGAGTAGAAAATCAAAAACGGTCAGATGAAAAGCACGAAAGAAAAACAATTCGAGGAACTGGTGAGTCAGTACAAGCGGACAATCTACTCCGTATGTTATATGTTCTCGCACGACAACGACGAGGTCAACGACCTGTTTCAAGAGATACTTGTCCGGTTGTGGCTGGGGTTCGACCAGTTCGAGAGCCGCAGCAGCATGAACACATGGGTGTACCGCATCGCGCTCAACACCGCCATCAACTGCGACAAACATGCGAAACGCCGCCCGCAGACGGTACCGCTCAGCACCGACATCGACCCCTACGACCCACAGGACACCTCGCTCGAACAGATGCGTCAGCTCCACACGCTCATCCAGCAGCTCGACGTGATGGACCGCGCCCTTGTGATGCTGTGGCTCGAAGGTATCGGCTACGACGAGATTGCCGCCATCATGGGCATCAGCGTGGCCAACGTGGGCGTCAAGCTGCACCGCATCAAGGAGAAACTAATCCAGAAATCGAAATCCATCACCCAATAATCCTTTATCATCATGGAAGAAAACAGACAAAACCAGGAGATGGAGCTGTCGTCGATGCAAGCACAATACAAGACGCTCCAGGAAAAATTCAACCGGCAGGAAATCGTCAACGACGACCTGATGTACGAAATGCTGCATACGCGAATATCCGACTTCAAGCGTCGCAACGTGGAGATAGCGCTCACCTACGGGCTGCTCGCCGCCGCCGTAGTTTGGAGCTGGTACAGCTTCGACCTTCGAGTCCCCTTCACGGTCCTTTCGGTGCTGCTGTTCCTGCTCTTAGGCCTGTTCGAGCTGCTCGCCAGTCGCAAAGTGCAGCGAATCAACACGTCTGACGCCGACGTCCAGACACTCACCCGAAAGATGAAGCGTGCGCAGACGCGGTTCTCGCTGGTGTGGAGCACCGCGGTGCTCGCCCTCAGCCTGTGGATGATGTGGTTCTTGACCGAGCTGGGAGCCAAACAAGAGGTTGACCTTCTGCGACCCTCGTTCGTCATAGTGGCGGCCGTCCTCACTATATCCGTCGTCCTGATACTGAGTCATATCGGCCGGCTGGCCAAGATGAGCGGCGAGCTCGTGACGCTGACCGCGCGGTTGAACGGCAGCGAAACAGCCGAAGCGCCGTCCCTTCGTCGTGGCAAAGCCTACTGGGCGAGCCTTGTCCTGGTCGTGCTGAGCCTTGTCGGCCTCGTCTTCAAGCTGATGCATTGGCCCTTCGCCAACCTCATCTACTTCGCAGCCGTACTGTCGGGAGTGTTCTTCGTCTTGTTCGCAGGGAAGCACCTGTCCCGCATCGTCCCCGACGAACGCCCAGTAATCCGCCTTGCCGAGGTAGCCTGCCTGTTCCTTGTCGCCAACGCCGCCTTCCGACTGTTCCATTGGCCCTTTGGAGACCTCTTCGCAATCATCAGCGCAGCACTCCTCCTAGTCGCCCTCCTAATCCATCTGCTGAGGCATAGGAGACCTAAGGCATAAGCCGAAGTTAGAGGCCATGCAGAAATAACTGTGATGGCGGACTTTTGTCCGGCACACAAATACACCAAGGGAGGCGCCCCACGACCAGGACACCTCCCTCTATAACTATAATATAAAGAGCACGGACACTTATGGTTTTGTTTCATTTTCTCGGTGGAACTGCAGCTCGCCACCGATGGTAACATTGGTGCCGTAAATGCTGGTGCTATAGTCGAGAGTGAGGATTTCGGTAGCGGGATCGTAGGAAAACGGATGCAGCGAACCATTGATACGAATGGAACCTGTATGTGTCGTACTATCGTATTGCCATAGCATCGATATGCCGCAACAGGTGCCATTTGCGCAATAATTAATCTGTCCACCCCAGCCATAATCCCAAAAGTCTAACCCCCACTCAACTAGCATCAACGTGTCGCACACCAACAACTGCTGCTCCGTCTCCCACGAGGTATTGACTGGAAAAATCACAGGCTGACGCCCTTGCGGATAGAAAACCGTGGTGCCTCCAAGAGTGGCGCTGCCGTCACCCACCATCAGTTCCATTGTGATGGTGCGGTTGGTGGCATTGTATGTGAAATGGCTGGAATCCGACATGTTGTCGCCAATATATGTCCCTTCCCTACCATCGAATGTGTAGGTAAAATTAACATCCATCGATGGCTGCGACTGTGCGGCAATTACCAACTCAAAGTGAATCGTGCCCGTACTGTCGGTTAGGAACTCTATATTCCCGGTGATAGTGGCAGGATAACCGTGATAACTGTCATCGAAGCTCCCCGCCCACGAGGTTCCAGCCAACGATGTCGTTGATGCAATGTCGAGTTGCGGCTGAGGTTCAGGTGCCGGAACTTCCTTTTGGCAGGCGGCTAATATCAGAACCGCCACTGTAATTAATGTAATGTGTCTCATTGTATTATTGACTTTTTTTCGCTTCACCATTGACTGATAACAACTAAATATTTTTCACATGGCCGAGTATCTGTTCTTTCTCTGCAGGGGTACTGTAGAAGAAGAGCCACAGTGTGAGTTCGTCGCTGTCGTCACGGACAATATAGCCCGTTTTGCCGTTGGTGTGGGCAGTCAGTATCAGGCTGTTGTTTGGGGCAGGTGGCGCCGTGTCAATACTTGTGGATGAGTCGACCAATATCCCATGGTCGTAGTGCTTGCGACATTTTACGGCATACATAGTATCGATATGCACCGCCTGGATGCCAATGCTGTCACATCCTATCATCTCTTTCAGCATCCGCTCGACATCACCGTCCAAGTCGTTGATGTTGTCCATAATACGGCTGGACATCACCGTAAGACTTGACACCCTAGTCGTGTCGAGTGCCTCGACATCCACATGTTTCTTCACACCGAACTCCTCGCACAGCCGCAGCCAGCCATCTTTCGACTGTGCTCGCAGCATCACGGCGTTGTAGCCTTGGTAGTCGCCTATTATGGCAACGGTCAAATCCTTGCGGTCGGCATATTGCAGATAAACCTCTTTGGCGGCCGAGGTAGCTTCTGGCAGTTCCTCTCCACTCTGACAGCCAACGGCCAACAGAATCATAAACAATGGGAATAATATTCGTTTCATTTTAAAAGTTTTTTGAAAGTTTCTATCGTGGCATCCGCAGAGCAACCGTTATTGCAGGCAAAATAGACGTGATCTCCATCGACTTCGACCGATGCAATCTCCGCTGTCGTATTGCCCCTGCCTGCAAATATCGCCGTCGGGATAATGATGGCGACAACGATGGCGGCTGCTACAGCAGCTGGCCACATCCGAAGCTTTGTCGCCGATGTCAAGACCTCTTGCGGTTGCGTGTTCCAAATGACACTGCGAATTTCCTTGTCCAGTTCCGCCTCGCTGTATGGGCAACGGGAGCTTTTCATCTCGTCGCCGTATGCTTTCATCTGTTGCTTAAAATCGCGCATAATATATAAGGTTAGTTTTTTAACTGTAAGTTTCAAGTTTTCAGGGCTCACCGGTTTACCCACCATACTTCTTCCGCAATTTGCGCAGGGCTCGCGAAAGCCTTACACTTACCGCCGCCACCGTAAGGCCTGTGATTTTTGCAATCTCAGCATAGCTGAATCCCTGCGCGTGAGCCTTTATTATGGTACGGTCAGGTTCTTGCGTGGCTTCAATCATTTCAACCAAGTCGCGGTAATCCACGTCCATACAGGATGCCTCATGCTGGCGTACAATTGACAACTCTCCTATGTTCGCCGGTCGGTTTGAAGATTTCCTTGCCAGGGATATCATTGTGTTGGTAGCCACACGGAAAATCCATGTACGCTCCGAACTGCGCTTGTCGAAACTCCCGAATCCACGCCACAGATTACACAGCACCTCGTGAAAGGCATCCTCTGTTGTCCATGCCGCACTCAGTCGGTAGCTCTTGCAGACGCTCCAAATCAAATCGCGGTGACGGTGTACGATATCCTTAAATGTCCTTTCGTCCTGTTCCATTTTGCAAAAAAACGGTTACACCATTGTTTTATTACACCATATTAGACGCAGTCAAAACACAAATCACAACATGAGAACGATATTTTTTTACAAGTTTACACCGATAAGGCATGCTGCAGCCCCCCCCTTCGACGACCCTTCGGCGATGGTCCGACGATAGTTCGGTGGAACCTCGTGTATTTTCAATAACGCATTAACACATTAGCGCATTCACACATTCTTTTAACGCATTCAACCTGGCTCCGCAGGAGACTCAGTAGTTATATCCAGCGGAGAACGCACGCCCTTTAGGGTGACATAAGCACGGAAACGTGCTTATAACAGGAAATAAACGCATTCTGACTTTGTGACCCATGCCGGCCAAGCCACCGCCAATGTACGGCGAAAAACACATTAACGCCTGCATCATTTGCACTTTTTTTAGTGCATACCTTTATTGCATGTGCACTTTTTTTGGTGCATATTAAAACATTTCGTATCTTTGCAGCCAGAAACAAAAACGACAACTAACCATGATTGAAGATGTATTATACGAATTTATGCGCGAGCAACTGGCAACGACAAGCCTTGATTTTGTGCGCTATTTATATCCACAAATTGACTGGTCATTGCGGATGTTCGGTCTTGTGGGCCCACGAGGCGTGGGTAAGTCAACCCTCATAAAACAGCATATAATCTTCGAAAAAGACAACCAAAAGGCGCTCTATATCTCGGCCGACCACAGTTATTTTGCCAGCCACACCCTCTTGGAGGTGGCCTCGGAATGGAACAAAGAAGGTGGCACACATCTGTATATCGACGAGATACATAAATATGCGAATTGGTCGACAGAACTAAAGAATATCTACGACGGTTATGGGGCGTTGAAAGTGGTCTTCACAGGATCGTCGGTGCTCGACTTGCTCAAGGGGCAGGCCGACTTGAGCCGTCGCGCTGTCATATACACTATGCAGGGACTCTCGTTCCGCGAATATTTAGAGATGTTCCACGGCATCAAGATGCCGCAATACACGTTGGAGGATGTTACCGCCAACAAGGTGGACGACACCGTGCTTCCCCATCCGCTTCCGCTCTTTAGGCAGTATCTCCAGGATGGTTACTATCCTTTCAGCAAAGAAGGTGCATTCCGGTCGCGGCTCGACCAAATCATCACCCAAACTCTCGAATCCGACATTCCGCAATATGCCTCCCTCTCCGTCTCCACGGGACGCAAACTGCGTAGGCTGATGGCCATTGTGGCGCAGAGTGCGCCATTCAAACCCGACTATTCCAGCATCGCCAACGCCCTTGGGGTCAGCCGCAATGTGTTGCCCGACTATCTTCTATATATGGAACGTGCGGGGATGATTGGCCAGCTACGTGATGAGACTGGTGGAGTGAGGAGTCTGGGAAAGGTGGAAAAAGTCTATCTCGACAACACAAATATAATGTATGCCCTTGGAGCGGACAGCACCAACAAAGGCAACCTGCGTGAGACCTTCTTTTTCAATCAGACGCGAGTAGTAAGCGATGTTATCTCATCAGGAGTTTCCGATTTTGTCATTGGCGACCGTACCTTCGAGGTCGGCGGTAAAAAGAAAGGAAAGAAACAAATTGAGGATGTAGCCAACAGCCATATCGTGAAAGACGACATAGAGTATGGCCACGGAATAAGTATACCGCTGTGGACATTCGGACTGCTCTATTAAACAACGATATACACATTCCATTCTTCGTGGTTTCTTCGAATCTTCTTCGCAGGTTCTATAGAAGGAGCAAAAAATATTAGAACTGACACTGATCCTTCGGCGATGTCTCTGTAACACGCAGAAAATCAATACAATTGTATTATTACACACAACTACCTGTTTCCCAACACAATAAGTATCGGAAAGCAGCTCCCTTCAACGTCTCTTCTTCGCACCTTCTACACGCCCTCTTTGTGACGCCCATACCACACTAATATATAACTGGCGTCCTACAGCCATCCGCCCTGCGGGCCACTTTTTTTCTGCAAAAAATATACTAAAAACAATGAAAATCCCCCGCCCAAGCCAGTCCCAGCCGTTATCTCGGCATCTTTCACATTCCTACATTAACGCATTTCAACATTCATTTATATTTTGTCAATTAAAAAAAATCTTCGTACCTTTGCAAGGTAAACAATACATAATATTTGATGCATTAAAAACGAAAACAAAGAAATACGCATAATATAATATGTATAACAAATACACATTCGACCCCTATCCGTTGCAAATCACAATGCAGCGGCTGGCGGAGAACCTGAAGGCCCGTCGGCTGGAAAGGAAGCTCTCCACCAAGAGCCTTGCGGCGATGAGCGGAGTGCCCGCATCGTCCATACAGCGTTTCGAGTTGAAACATTCCATCTCGCTCGAGTCGTATGTCAAACTGGCAAAGGCCTTGGGGTATTCCGAGGAACTGATGCAACTCCTTGCCGAGCCGAAATACGACACCATGGAAGAACTGCTGGAGATAAACAAGAACAAAAACCGCAAACGAGGCGTATGAAGACCCTCGGCGAGCACGCCACCACCGTCAACTTCAAAGGCCTCCCCACCGACGAGGATATGATCACCGTCTGCACGAACACCAGGATATCCCGCGAGCGCTGCCAACAAATCATCGACGAAGTGAAGTCCGTTGTTGAAGACAACTAACCGACACCCACACACCTCCCAACAGCCCCTCGGCAACATATATTATTATCTCTATAGAGATAATAATCCTCAGAATATTACGTTAATCAAGAACTCTAGGATAATTCTAGGGAAACTCTAGGATAATTCTAGGGAAACTCTAGGGTAATTCTAGGGATACTCCCAGGTAACAAGGGCGTAACAAGCACATAACTATCATACAACAAGCCTATGTCAAAGATAGATCCTTCGGGATTGGAGCACGGCCGTCGAGGCGACAAAGTCTATGTGGTGCTCAACGGCAAGCAGATAAAGAAAGACCCCTACCGCCCCACCAACCCCCGTTCTCCCGATCAGCAGAAGCACCGCGCCAAGCTCGCTTTCGCCAACCGCCTTTCGGCGCAGTTGGCCGATGCCGTCAACCTCGGATTCCTTCGAGTCGCCGAAGAGACGAAGAAACAGACACCCCGCAACGCCTTCGTCAAAGCCAACTGGGATAATGGGGCCTTGTGTTGGAACGAAGAGACAACCGCCTGGGAACTCTGTCCCGAGCACCTGCTTCTGTCACAAGGGCCACGCCACATCCCTTCCGACATAACCGCCGAAATCGATGGCAACGGCCTGTGCATCACCTGTTCCGACACCGGACTTGGCAACCCTTATGCCGTACCCGACGAACGACTCTACGTGGCCGTTTACCTGCCCGATGTCCCGGACGTAAAGCTCTACACAGGACCCCTGCGTGCCGACTGTGCCCGATGCACGCTCGAACTCCCCGAAGAATTTTGCGCCACCCATGCTGCCATGCATATCTACGCATGGTTTCAAGCCACCAGCTTCCACCGCTCCAGCGGTTCCCGCGTCCAAGTCCGCCCCGACCAAGCCAGCCTCAGCCGCTATCTCGGCACATTCCATTGCTGACGTTTCCTGTTCATAAGAAACTGTTTTGAATTTATTGATGAACAAGATTATTGTCTATTGTTGTAGGATTTTTTAACTGTTTTGAGAGCGCAATGTTGGGGCATTGTAACCGAAAAACAGTAAAAAAACACCAGCAAGAGGCTGTAATATTGTCATTGAATTGCTAAGCATTCGTGAGCACCGCTTGATAAAATTAAATAAAGCGAACAATAAATTCAAAAAAGTTTCTAAATATATTTGCCATTTCAAATATTATTCATACTTTTGTACTCGATTTTGATTAAAAATCGAGGATAGAAAACAATATTTTAAACAAATATCAAGCGTACATAGTTTCTATGCTACAACGAATTTTAGACCTACATAATGAAATTGACAGCAGCATTTTTCTCTTTGGCGGACGCCAGACAGGAAAATCGACAATTCTGCGCCAGCAATTCCCGCAATCCATTTACATCGACCTGCTTGACAACAGCGTCAAAGAGAGATTCCGCCGCAATCCAACCCTACTTTATGAAGTCCTAAAGGGGAATCCTGAAGGCACACTCGTTATTATTGACGAGATACCCGAAGTGCCGGCATTGCTTGACGAAGTTCATCGGTTGATAGTTGAGAGTGGTCTCGTTTTCATTCTGTGCGGCTCCAGTGCCAGAAAGTTGAAGCGCAAGGGGCACAATACCCTTGGAGGTCGTGCCTATCCAGTTTACTTATACCCATTTGTGAGTGCAGAAACACCCGATTTCGACATCGACCGCGCCGTCACATACGGAATGATTCCTCCGCATTATCTTGCAAAGAACCCAACACGTCTTTTGGCTGGCTACATCAACGTCTATCTGAAGGAAGAAATCAAAGAGGAGGCACTTGTACGCAATCTCGATGCCTTCCAACGCTTTCTGGAGGTGGCGGCCTTGACTGACGGCGAGATTGTCAACAACAACAATATCGCCCAGGATTGCGGCGTGCATGCCACTACGGTGAATGCCTATTTCGACATCCTTGAGGATACCCTGATGGGCTATCGCATTCCTGCCTTTCGAAAGGTGATGAAGCGTCGGCTGATGCAAGCCCCGAAGTTTTATTATTTCGACATCGGTGTGGCCAACCATCTGTTACACCGCAAAGAACTCGTCAGAGGTAGTGCCGACTATGGACACGCTTTTGAACATCTTGTTATTCAGGAGTTATATGCATGGCTACACTACACACATTCCGAGGAGACTCTTTCCTATTGGCGCACCTATACCGGCATCGAGGTGGACGCAGTTATTGGCGATGCCAGGGTTGCCATAGAGATAAAATCTGCTGAAGAAATACAGCCCCGTCATCTGAAAGGTTTGAAAGCCTTTGCCGAAGAATACCCTGAGAGCCGAAGAATCATTGTATCCCTTGACAAATTCAGCCGCACAATCGACGGGATAGAATGTCTATATGTTCTGGACTTCTTCAAAACCTTATGGACCGAAGGACTGTAACAAACTATCACGCTCCCACGCGCGCGAACTATAACTGTCTCCAATTTTTCTTCGTATCTTTGCAGTTTGAAAAAATGAATTGAATATCATGGGTGATATTATCAAATATATTGCTAGCGAAACCGACGGAAAACCTTTCGGCTCATTTAAATATGGTTATGACAATGACCCTCAAATGCGTATACCCTATGAAGAGCAAGACTTACCCATAACTCCCAAACAGTATGCTGAAAGCACTAAAATCCCACAAACTCGCGACATGACTGCATTGGCCAAACAGTGGAGCCAATATCCACCAGTATTTCACTACTTTCTAGATGGCTCACGAATGGTATACAAGGTTGATGATATTCAATATGACAAAAAAGTATATCCACTTGTGGCGGGACAAATTTCTGTCGCATGCTGCGAACGCATAATGCATAAGGATGGTATTTCTTTTGGTTCATTCCAACATGTCGAAGAAAATGTTTATTCAGTACTAGCTCTACCCACTGCTGCAAATTCCAAAGAAATAGATTCTAATATTTTTTTCCGTAATCTTTGCAAGAAAATAAATGAATCAGCACATGCTCAACGTAAAGGATTGCATCTTCAAAAGATCTTGGTGTATCCTTCAAGTCAACAAAAAGATAGTTCTTTTGACAAATTGGCGACTGCTCGTATTCAAGACGAAATGGTCGATTGCGAAAAAAGGATTGTAGCCACACTTGTTAGCCAGCACAAACTCACCCCTGACAGCTATTTAATCAAGGACGGCTCTCTACAATACCGCACAATCAAAACTGGCGATTATGGTGAAATGAAAAAAATCCGTAGTAATTATCAGCGTGTTGTTGGCGTTAGCAAGATGTTTAACCCTAACTTGATGCGAAATAACAAGGGTCAAAGCATCGCTGCAGAAATAGCGAACCTTCCATTATTTCACCGCACCCCTGCAATAATGTGGGAGCCAGATCCTGCCTTTTGCGAAGCAAACTTTGCCATATGGTATGTACGTGTAAGGGAACGAGACAAAACAGCAACACCTTACTCTGGCATTCTCAAGATAGAGAAAATGTTAATGACCGGCGAAGAATCAGAACAGGGTTTAACAACCGATGAGGTGGATATGATTACCGCCAATATCATTAACGAACGCAATCCCGTTTGTTACGGCCAAGATGCT
>JAFZXE010000014.1 GCA_017616895.1 Bacteroidales bacterium | reverse complement strand
GTGGGGTGGCTAGTCACATACCCTGAGCGTGTCGGAGACACGCCATCTTAGTAACCCCACACTAAGACGATAGTCGCAGTGTGGGGTGGCTAGTCACATACCCTGAGCGTGTCGGAGACACGCCATCTATACCTCTATGGAGGACTGCATGGTAGCGTGCCCTCGGCACGCTGTGGGCAGGATGGGATTGTGCGTACCCCACACTGTTAGTGTGGGGTTAATAGGATATTGTGCCTTCGGCACATCTGCTGGGTGGGGATGCTTGCATATGCCCCGCACCGCAGTGTGGGGTTAATAGGATATTGTGCCCTCGGCACGCGGTGGGCTACTGGGGGGCGTGAGTACCCCACACTGCTAGTGTGGGATTAATAGGATATTGTGCCTTCGGCACAGGTGCTGGGTGGGGGTGATTGCATACGCCCCACACTACTAGTGTGAGGTTAATAGGATGTTGTGCCTCGGTACATTTGCTATCTAAAATCTTTTTCGGAGGTTTCGTTTTTTTTCGAGGGGTTGAAATGTGGGGGGATTGGAAAAAAGTTTTCAACTTTTCTTGTTTTTTTGAAATTTTTAACATACTTTTGTTACTTAATAATATACGCTCTGCGGAAGCGTAGTGTCGTATAGTATAATATATTAGTAAAAAACACACCCTATATATGGAACAAAGAATACCCTTTTTTGAGATGAAAGAGAGAGTGAATGCAAAGAGAAGAAACGTGAAGGTTGCACTGGCGGCGATGCTGCTGACGGTCCTCGGCGTGGGGAACGTCCAGGCGCAATGCGACGACATAGAGCCCAGTGCATTCTCGTTTATCGTCATCAACCACACCTCTGCAAGCTTCGAGGCTGAATGGGAATACACAGGTGGCGGCGAATATTGGCAGAACAAAATCGTCATCGACCTCACCAACACCAACACCGGCCAAACTCTGCAATACACCACCACAAGTATGTATTTCACCCAGTCCGGTGTGCCCGAAGGTTCCTATAACTGCACCGTGCGCTCCATCTGTACGACCAGCGACACCTCGGCCATCCTCCATCAAGAATCCATCGAAATCATCCAGCCCTGTACCTTCTCCGTATCCGACTTCACGGTGAATGCCAGCGACGCCAGCGACGACATGCCTTACGACGACATGGTCACGCTCTACTACAGCGGCTCCGAGGCGCTCGACAGCATCCATTTCATCATAACCAAAACCACGACCGGATGGACCGACTCGACCAACGTCACCTACGACGTGGACGAATCCAGATGGTACGTCCAGTTCAGTTACCTCACCGCAGGAAATTACACCATAAGCCTCCGTCCCTACTGCGGCGGACAAGCCAGAACCCTCATCACCAACGGCAATACCTGGTCGTTCCCCATCGAATGTACCCCCGAGAACGCCTCACCGGTCATCGACGACATCGATTTCGAACCCGTATGTAATGAAACGACAACCGTTACACTCACGGTTTCGTCCACCTGCGGCTCAGCCGACAACTATGAGTACTACCTAGACGACCCTGATTGGAACGGCGACCCAGACAACTACGACGGAACCTACTACGACGTCACCCCAGGCGAGCACACTTTCACCGTTGTGAACGTGAACAACAGCAGTACGGCCGACACCACCATCAATGTGTCGGAGGGCATAACCTGCGAAGCAACTATCACCGGCTCGTCCGAGATCATCTGCAACGGTTTCGACGCCGAAGACTACTCTGGTTCAAACAACGGGTTCTACTATATCATCCAATTCCCCACAATCTCCGGTGACTTTGATTGGGCCGAAGCACAATACTGCCTGGCAGGCACAAGAGGCTGGGATGAGGATTGGGACTACGGCGATTTTAGTCAAACCGACGGCGATACACCCATCATCTACATCCCCATCACGTCGAAGGGCGACTGGGTGGTACGCCTGCGCACACACTGCTGTAATAATAATGCCACAAGCGACTGGCTCCTCACCGACACCATACACCACTATCCCGACTTCACCGTGCAGAGCAGCACCGGCGTCTGCAGCGGTAATGACGGCTATGCAACAGTCATATTCAGACACCCGTTCAATAAATCCAGCTCCAACATTGGGGTGCGTATATTCCCCGTAGATGACCCGAGCGATATTACATTCACCCAAACCGGTGTTTCAGGTTCAATGATAGATCTCCAAAACCTCGCTGCGGGCGAATACAAAATGTATGTGTACGTAACCGACGGCACCGACGAAAACACCTACAACGCATACCTCGACACCACCTTCACCATCGGAACAAGGGTCCAGCTCACTATCGAAAACGACAACGCACGTGTCTGCGAGAACACTACAGACACTCTGCGTGCCAACGTCAGCGGCGGCACCCAGCCCTACACCTACCAGTGGTACTACGACGGCGACTATCCCGATTTGGGTGACGGCTCGAATACGCTGGCCATTCCCAACGGCCCGTCAAACTATGTGACCTGCATAGTGACGGACAACAACAACTGCCAAGCTGAGACATACATCGAGTGGGAAGTCCTTCCCGCTTACACGCAGGAGACGCAAAACGACTACGACGACTACAGCTACGACGAGCCGGCTGATCCATTCAAAGTGCCGCAGAACCTCTGCCCGCTCACCCGCTTCGGCGTCACCTACGACTGCGGAACCGACACAACGATGGATGTGAACTTGCAGAGCATGGACGGCTGCGATTCTATCAAGCAGATTCAATTCGTTGCCGATCCCACCATCGGCATCCCGGGAGGCGGCACACTCGACACTACCATCTGGTCCGAAATAACCCTCACTGACGACGGCGGCGGCAGCGGCTACTACTCGATCAACAGCCAAAGCACAGCCATCGTCCGTGCCGCAGGCGGCGAACGTGATAAACTTATAGTATATGTTTACGGCGGCGGAGCCCTGAGCGACGAAGACACACTTCGCATCTACAAAGGCATGGACATCACAGAGTTCTACAACCGAGAAGGAACATGGAGCCTACCCACTACCGATACAAAATTCATCATTAGCGGCGGCTTGATGACAGTACACTTCTACACCGGCAGCAAGCGCGGATTCATAGATGATTACTTGGGCTACTGGAAAGGCCACCGTATGGAGCAAGTAACGATATGGGTCAAGTCGCCCGACCAGCTGGCGGTGACGCCTATCTGCGGCGGCAGCGGCAGCGTGCAGGTGACCAATCCCTCGGGCGGAGGCGTCTATTACTGTCTGACAAAACCAGGCGGCACCACCGACACCATCTTCTGCGGCAGCTTGGACGATGAAGTTATCTTCAGCAACCTCACCGACCCGGGTTCATACACCCTGCACAGCTACATAAAGAATAACGGCACCTACGAGAGCACCAACCACGACACCACCTTCACCGTTCCGGCGGGCAGCTTCGAGCTGAGCGTCGAGGGCGACAGCACGACGGTGTGCTCGGTGAACCCGAGCGTCACCCTCACCGCCAGCGTGACCGGCGGCGAAGCACCCTACGCCTACTCGTGGAGCGACGGCTCGACCGACGCCTCCATCACCGTGAGCGAGGCCTACACCTCGCCCTCGGTCACCGTGACGGACAACAGCGGCTGCTCCATCACCTACGCCACCAACCTGAGCTGGATTGACTATGTGGAGAGCGAAGAGGCCGAGGAAGCCTCGGTGTGCGAAAGTGCGACGACCTACACATGGAACACGAAGACCTTGACCATCGACGACGAGCACCTCGACGACGGATACTATGTATATTACGACACCGTTGAGTCGGCAGGCACCTGCCCGACGATAGCCGAGCTGCACCTAACCGTGAAGCCCAACGCCACGATAGAGGAGCATGTGGTGGCATGGGGCAGCAGCTACACCTGGCCTGCCGACGGCAACAGCTACACCACAAACCTGGGCGGCTATAGCGACACCGTTGACGGCTGTCCGGTGACGATAGCATACGACAACGAAGCCGCCACCGCGACCCACAGCGGCGCAGCCGCCAACGGATGCGACAGCATCTATACGCTCAACCTCACCCTTATCGACGGCATACCCATCCCGGCCACAGGCACCACCGACACCACCCTCGCCACGATGGTGGAAGGCGACACAGTGTGGGTGTATGACGAGAGCGGCATGATGGGCAACTACTCGCTCGAGCAGAACGGTATGCTCGTCCTCCGCGCCCCCGAAGGCTACACCCTCCAGGTGGTAGCCAAAGAGATAAACGTGGGCGACGGCGACAAGGTGAACCTCTTCGCCACCGAAAACGACGCACATTACTACACCTACGACTATTTCGACAACAACGGCGGCATGTCCCACTACGACTATTTCTATAATAACGGCACCCCGAGCGGCAGGCCCTACGTCTCCGTGTCGCGCAACCTGTATATGAAGTTCGCCATCAGCGACTCGGTAGTAGGCCAAGGTTTCAAACTGGCTGTGACGCTGAAGTCGCTCGACGACACCTGCCTCGCTGTATATGAAGCAGAAGAAGAATGGCCGTGGACAGACCTTTATGAAAAGACCATCACCTGGAGGCACGAAGGCTCGGTCGAAGGCTACCATGTGGAGATAGGCCGCACCGATGGCGAAGTATATTTTGACACCATAGTCACCGACACCTTTATCACCGTCAACCACGAGTGGATATCGACCGCCAACACCAACTTCTACTTCGACTGCTGGGCGATATGCGGCGCCGGCGACACGAGCGAGGTTTATGGCATGAGCATCGGCGACCAATGCGGCATCCGTCCGGGATTGGCGGAGGATGCGTTTTACGAGACCCCCTCTATGCTTGACTTCTCGAGTGTAGCGACCGGCGACGGCATCTACAACATGCCATCGTGCTGGAACCGCATAGAATACACCGTTGACGGAAAAACCTACCCATACATTGTCAAATACACCGAGGACGACGAGGATTACTACGCCCTCGACTTCTGCGCACAAGGAGGACAAGACCATTATGCCGTCATGCCGAAGATAGACACCACGTATGGCAGCATCGACAAGTGGGCGCTCGCTTTCACTGTCAACAACAAGGATGTACTTGGCTCTGGGAATTGCAGCGCTGGCCATTGTAATAATTTCATCATCGGTGTGATGACCGACCCAACCAACACCAACACCTTCACCCCTGTTGACACCCTTGACATCTATGGCTATATAGACGACGCTCAATACATAGTGCCGCTGCGCGATTATCACGGCACCGGTCTCTACCCAGCCTTCAAATATTGGGCCAACGGTGGATTGATGCCAGATCTATTGGTGAGCGACCTCATGGTGATGTACGACATGCATATCGAAGAGCCCACCAACCTGCGCGTCAGCGAACATCCCTCTGAGAGCAACAAAGCCGTCGTGTCGTGGGATTGCGACGATATGGACGACAGCCTCCCCGACGACGGATTTGAGAACTTCTACGTCAAAATCACCTCGTCAGACGGCACCGGCGACCTCGGCGAAGAGACCTACGACAAGAGCTACACCTTCAACACCAACCCAGGCGTGAGCTACACCATACGCGTAAGCCACCGCAAACCCAGCGCCCGCTACGGCACCACGCTGGAGCAGACAGGCTTCGCGACAGCCGAATATCTCGCACCGATGTTCGAACACCAGACGGTTGACACCACCGCCGACCTGAACGAGACCGCATACGTCTCCAACACCATGCCGCTCAGCTATGGCAACAGCCGCAGCAACATAATGCTCTTCAAACCCGAAGAGGTTGACGTAACGACCATCGACGGAATAGCCTTCCGCACGGCACCGAACTGCTCGGCCGATGGATTCCAAAACGTGGAAATCTACGTCAAGGATGTTGACATCACGGCAATAGACGTCACCGACAACGGCGGCTCGTACGCAATTGAAGACGCTACACCTTATACCTTCACCCCGGACCAGATATGGACAAACGCCTACTTCTCCCCGAAAGGCGACGGATGGTGGACCATACAGTTCGACTCCACCTTCACCCACGACCCTGACAAGAGCCTCATGATAGCCGTCAATTCGTGGGCAGGCGATGCAACATACGGCTACGAAGGCTACGCAAAATTCTACCTCGAGACATACGCACCCGGCCCCAATACAACATCCGGGAACGCCCTCTCGATGGAGGGTGAGGTTCTGACCAATATTCCTCAGACCTTCGCTGAAAACCCACTCTACACACGTCCTCAGATGCTGTTCATCTCGAATAAGAACTGCACCAACGACACGCTGGTGGTCGATACGAACCTCTGCGAAAACGCCTCGCTCGACTGGCGCGGGATGACCATCTCGTTCAGCGACCCCGACATAGAGGACCACAAGGTGCAGATAGCCACCAACACCTACGTGTATGTCTATACCGACAAGGTGGAGGAGGTGACCGCCAGCGGCTGCGACAGCATATACAAGCTGCAAATCACTAAGCGCTATAACGAAGACAACAACTACGACATAGAAGACTACACCTACCCGCACGAAACCAGTTGCGGACCCTACACCTGGCGCAACGGCGTGACCTACGACTACAGCATGGGTACGTACCAATACGACGACGGCGGATGCCCAGCCTATGGCTTCTACGGTCCACGCGCCATGGACACCGTACGCGGCGTGGCGACATACGGCTGCGACTCCATCTACGGCTTGAACCTCACAGTTGATCCGTGGTACACCGTGGTGTTCGACACCACCGGCGTGGATGCCGGCACTGGAATGAAGCCAGAGTATAAGTGCGAAGGCAGCGACTACACCCTGCCCGCGTGTACGATGACGATGGCATACAAGCGCTTCGTCGGTTGGGAGATTGACGGTGAGTGGTATGATGCCGACGACACCTACGAATACGACTATATCGAAGGCGACACCCTTTATATTACGCCGAAATTCGAATGCGACGTTGACGCGGTGACGACCAGCTATGAAGAGCTCTGCCCGACGGGCGGCGAATATGAGTGGCGCGGGAAGACCATCACGATGGAATACGCCATACAGCACGGACAGCTGGGCAATATCGACCAGATCGACTTCATCGAGGTCTATGACACCGTGGCGGGCGCCGTGGGCGGCGTGTGCGACAGCATCTACAAGCTAAATCTGCGCATGGAGAACAAACTTGACTGGGACGAGATGGAGGCCTGCGAAGCCACCGGCCTGACCTGGATCGACGGCAACCACTACGACAGCGACTTCGGCTGGGAGTGGATTGACGACGACGACGATGGCTATAGGGCCTTCGACATGAGCACGGCGGTCAGATTTGTCGATTCGTCGGCCAATGACGGATGCGGCAAGCTGCACATGCTCTCGCTGATGATTACCGACGAAAGCGACGAGGAAGACACCATATATTTTATAAGGTATTATAGAGAGGGCGCCACCGAACTCGACACTCTGCACTCGATGACGATGTATGTGTGCGACGGCTACAATTATTTCGCACCCGAGTGTCCCGACACGGTGACCCGCGAGGGATACGACTTCGTACACTGGACGGACAACCCCGCCTGCGGATGGACAGTCGAGCCAGGCGAGGAGAAAACCGCCGACAGCAGAAAGATATACTTGTACGGTATGTGGGAGAGCAACTGCGAAGACAAAGAAAGGTATGACACCACCCTTATCTGCTCGAACGACACTGTGGTGTGGAACGGATTCACCTGGAACGGACCCGAGCTGGAATTCGGCGAATGGGACACCACTATGACGAAGGTTGGCGTCATCCCCGGCGAGTGCGACAGCATCTTCTACCTGCATGTGAATGTGCCGAGTGTGCCGATGATAAACGTAACTGGACAGGAAGACCCGCTCTGCTATGGTGAGCAAAACGGCTGGATAAGCGTGGCGGTCGAGGACGGCAACGCACCATACCAGTATGCCCTCGGCGACTCCAACTACACAGCGGCACTCGACACCACAGGTTACAAATTCGAGAACCTAGCAGCTGGAGGACACATGGTTTGGGTGAAAGACGCCTGCGGGGTGACCGACAACATAGAGGTATCTATAAACAACTGGGAAGCGCTGACCGTCAACGTCACCTCCTACACCGACAGCGCTGTGTGCTACGAAGCCGGCAAACAGTTGAACGCAGAGGTGAGCGGTGGTACGGGCATCTATACTTATATATGGAACAACGACACCAACCGCACCAACGACACGCTGATGGTGAACACCAGCATAGCTGGCACTCGCACCGACACCATTTTGGTGACGGACGAGAACGGCTGTACAGCAACCGGTTCTTATACGACCTTGGTATATGATACTATCAATGTGACCGTCAACGGCGGCGACACGACCTACTGTTTCGGAGCAACGGCGGTGCCAGTTACCGTAACCGTTACGGGCGGTGACACCAACAGCGGATACACCTATACATGGTATGACTACAACCAGCAAAGCTACCAAGGCGAGTCAATCACCGTGCCGACAAATGCGGCAGCCACCTACTCACAAATGGGAGTTACGGTATCTAACTCCTGCGGCACGAAACAGTTGACTGTACCTACTATCACGGTGCTCGACTCGTTCTATGTGGGACCTGTGAGCGAGATTAACTCCAGTTACTGCTTTGGTGCCAATGCCACGCAGATTGAGGTGCCCGTGAACGGTGGTGGCGCATTCAGCGGCCAGTGGTATATGAACGGCGAGGCCGTGACCGACCACGACACCAACGACGCAGCGAACAAATACACCCCGAGGACGGACACCGCCGGCACCTTCAACTACAGTTTGAAAATTGCCTCGAACGCCGGTTGCGGAAGCGACTCGGTGACAGTCGGAACGATTAAGGTGTATGAGCCGTTCGCAATAAATGTGTTTGCACATGACACCAATTATTGCTACGGAGTACAGGCCGACACCATCGCAATAAGCCTAACCGGCTTCGACGAAGAGGGCAACTCTCTGGTTTCATGGTATGCCATAAATGGCACGGATACCACAAGCGTGAACAACGAAACCATGTCGAACACCTACGTACCGCCGACCACCACGGCAGGCACGACACGCTATATAGTGATAGCAGATGGCGGCTGCGGAGTTGACACCGCCGAAGTGGCAACCATCACGGTAAGGAACGCTCTTGAGGTGAACGTCGAGGAGCAGAGCAATATCTATTGCCTCAACTCAGACGCCGATACCTTGACACTTGAAGGTCAGATAAACGGCAACGGCAGCTACGCCTACCAGTGGTATGCGGTAACTGGCTCGAACAACGAGATAATCGACACACTGGCCGGCGCCACCAACATCTGGTATGTACCGGCTACCAACGAGCCTGGCGATGTTGAATACCGCGTGAAGGTGACCGACCTCACTTGCGGAATCGACACCACCGTGTCGGTTGGATCCATCTATACATCAGATTCTATCAGGATAACCAGCAGCATCGACAGCCTCTTTGCCTGCCCAGGTTCTGGTGCCAGCGTCGGAAACTTCAACGTAACCTACGAAGGCGACGGCGAGATAGACTATTGTTGGTACCTCAACGGCGAGGAGGTCTATCGCGATATGGTGAACGAATTTATGCCGAGCCAAGACACATCGGGTGTGTATAACTACTACCTCGTGCTGAGAAGCGGCTACGGCTGTGCCAGCGACTCGGTGGTAGCCGGAGTGCTGACGGTGTATGACAGGATGGTGGTAACGGTAGCCAACCAAGACACCAACTACTGTCTCGGACAGCAAGCCGACACGCTGCGCATAGGTAGCATCACCGGTGGCAGCGGAAACTATGGCTACTATTGGCTGGAAAACGGAAGCATTATTGATGAGGCCTTTACCAATAATTACTTTGATTACGTGTCCACTAGCGACATCAACACCGGCAGTACTTATTCAGTAAATATCGCAGACATCGCTGGATGTTTCGACACCACCGTCACGGTAGCGACAATTATCGTCAACGATACCGGTACGGTAGAGTTCGACTATAGCGAAAGTACCTTCTGTCTTAACTCGAACGACTATAGCGAAATATTCCTCAACGTAGGTGGCCAGTTTACTGGCGACGACGACCGCACCTTCCAATGGTACGAGAACGGCACGGCCATTGCAGGCGCCGACTCAAACAAGTACACCTTGCCCACCACCAGACCCGGTACCTACAACTACACCGTGAAGATAACCGGATTCGGCGGCTGCTTGAACGACTCTGTGCTGATTGCCACCAGTACGGTACACGATGCGATGGCGGTGACGGTGACGAACCAAGACAGCACCTACTGCTACGGAGCCAATGCCGACACTCTGAGAATCACCAGCGTTACCGGCGGCAGCGGTGAATACAACTACACATGGTATAAAGATGGAGAAGAGTGGGATTGGGGAGAAACCTTAGTTCCTTCGACCACCGAAAGCGGCACGATAGTGTATAGCGTGAAGGTAAGCGACGCTAATTGCTACATCGACGACACCACCACCATCGACACAACAGTCGTGGTGGCAAGTATCACGATGGCCGACAACTACATCGCGTACTTCACAACGGGCAACGACTCGTTGCAGAGTGTCAACACCCCGATGGATTCCATCGCAGTATGCTCCATAGACCCGTCGCTGGTGCTGCCCGAGAACGAATATGTGTATGACATGCACGAGTTCGCAGGCTGGTACAACCAAAGCACGGGAGACACCGTGCAGCCGGGCGACACGCTACAGATGACTGAGAACCTGACCTTCAACACCGTGTGGCGCACACTGTGCAGCAATGTCGATACCGTAAGCTATGCTGAGATGTGCGACGGCGACACCATCACTTGGCGTGGTTACACCGTGACCTCGACACAGACGGAATATTTCGACACCATCGCAGGCGTGGTCGATGTGCTGTGCGACTCGGTCTATCATCTGCTGCTCACGGTCAACTACCCGACCACGAGCGACACCACGATACTGGCTTGCGACTCGATTTGGTGGAACAATATGTTCTTCACCGAGACGCCCGACACGACGCAGAGCTACTTCATGGCTCGTGCCAACCAGTACGGATGCGACTCGACTGCTTACCTCAACCTGACGGTGAACTACAGCATACACGACTATGTGGTCGAGACGGCGTGCGACAGCTACGTATTCGACAGCGTGACCTACACCGAATCGACCGACCTGCCGACCATAGGCGATATAGCGGAGAACGGATGCCCGTTCATCACTCACATAAGCCTGACGGTGAACTACAGCTACCACGGCGAGGACAGCGCAACGGCTTGCGACCTGTATGTGTGGAACGACATGGAACTTGAGGAGGGCGGCGACCACGACTATGTGGGCTACACCTCCGACGGCTGCGACTCGGTGGTGACGCTGCACCTGACGATGCACTACACCGCCTACGGCATGGACACACAGACAGCATGCGACAGCTTGGTGTGGATTGACGGCAACACCTACTTCAGCGACTTCCCAGGCGACGTGGCCGAGATAACCTACCTGTTCCAGGGCGCCAGCATGTACGGCTGCGACTCGGTGGCGGTGCTCGACCTGACGATGGAAGACCATATCTATGTTGAGTTCATCTCCGACTTCGGCGAAGGCACGATGGACGAAATGAGCAGCTGCATCGGGAAGTCGTTCACGATTCCGCAGTGCGCATACGAGAACGAAGGGTTCGTGTTCAACGGCTGGGTGAACCAGGTGGTTCACGACACGGTGATGCCGGGCGACACGGTGTTCCTGGAGGAATCGACCTCGTTCATCGCAGCATGGACTCCGCTGTGCGAGGACGTGCTGGCATTCACCGACACGGCTCTCTGCGAGGGCAGCACCTTCGTATGGCGCGGCCATGACTACACGGACGAGCTGTACAGCGGCGACTACGAGGATGTGGCATACGCCGTCATCGAGAACTACTGCGACAGTATCTACTACCTGCGTCTGACGGTCTATCCGGTGTCGTACAACGAGTTCTACGACTCGGTGGTGGGCTCGGTGATATGGTATGACGAGGAATACACCACCACGGGCGACTACAGCCGCTTCTGCGGATACAACCGCTACGGCTGCGACTCGACCGAGGTGCTGCACCTGATAGTCAACCTGAGCATTGACGACAAGGACGGCATGATTGACGTCAAAGTCTATCCTAACCCGACACAGGGCATCGTTAACCTCGAAGGTGTCGAGATACGCCGCATCGCGGTGCTCGACCAGGTGGGACGCACGGTGGCGACCTTCGACGACACCAACCGCATTGACATCAGCGACCTGCCTGCAGGCATCTACACTCTGTACTTGCAGACAAGCGCAGGAGATACCACACGGAGGGTGGTGAAGAGATGATTTTGATTGCGTTATTGCGTTAATGTGTTAATGCGTTAGTTTTGTTGATAGGTTGATAGGGAGTGTGTTAGTGGGGTGAAGGTGTGAAGATGTGAAGATGTGAAGGTGTTACGTAAATAAACTAATAGATAAGTGATATATAACCAATATGACTAACATAACAATGAAAAAGTTTCTAGCAGCCATCTGCTTTGTTCTTGCCTTTGGCTCGATGTGCCAGGCACAGACACTCTTCCAGGACGAAGCCACTAAACTCTACGGCTACAAGAACCCCGACGGTTCGTGGCTGGTGGCACCACAATATCAGTATGCCTACCCCTTCGAGAAGGGCCGCAAGATATTCGCCGTGGTGCGCCTCGACCAACGCTACGGCTGTATCGACAACCGCGGCGAACTGATAGTGCGCTGCATCTTCCTGACCAAGGAGGAGGCGCTGGAATGTGGACGCCAATGGCAGACGGGCGACGAACCCGGCATGTGGCTCTACCCGGTAAAGAACCCTACAGACCGCAAGTGGGGATTCGTGAACTACTACGGCGACTGGAAATTCGAGCCACAGTTTGAGGACGCCGGCACCTTCGTGGGCGTAGAACCGAAGAGTTTTGCTCCTGTGAAGCAGAACAACCGCTGGGGCTGCATAGACCGCCGCGGCACGATGGTGATAGCCCCCGTATTCATGGAGAAAGAGCACGCCACGGAAGCCGGCATACAGTGGATTCATGGCTTGCACTACGACACATGGACATACCCGACTCAAAACGAACGTGGACGCTGGGGCTATGTCGATTACCTAGGTCGATGGGTGGTCCCTGCACAGTTCCAAGACTGCGGACACTTCGGCGAAGACAGGATGTTCCCCTACGCACAGGTGAAACGCTCGGGCCGCTGGGGCAACATAGACCGCAAAGGCAACGAGGTGAGTTTCTGCATCTTCTTTTCGAAAGAGGACGCTGCATACGCTCTGAAGCAGAAAATCGAGGGACGCGACATCAAAGGATGGCGCCTGCCAGTGACCGAGCCTGCTTCAGGTTTGTGGGGCTGGGTGGATTATGCCGGAGAGTGGGCAATTCAGCCGAAATACCAGGATGTGTGTCACTTCCCGAACGACACCGGCGACTTTGCAGCTGCCAAATATAACGATTTCTGGGGCGTGGTGGACTATGATGGCAACACCATCACCAAACATGTGTTCACCCTCTCAAGCGAGGCTACACGCGCCGGACAAGAGTGGGACACCCGCCAAGAGCTGGGACACTGGCAGTACCCAATAAAGAACCCGCAGACTGGCTACTGGGGCTACGTGAACTTCAAAGGCGAATGGTCGATAATACCACACTTCCAGGATGCCCGCACGTTCATAGAGACCTGGAACAACCGCGTGGCGCCAGCCAAGAAGGAGGGCAAGTGGGGAGGCATTGACCATACTGGGCAGTTCGTGATACAGAATATCTACGAAACTTCGTCCGACGCATATAAAGCATGCCGCGAATGGGCTTCGAAAACCAAATTCAACGGATACAACGAGACCAAGGTGAAGCAGACCTACTAAAAAATGAATTACATAATCAGAAACGCCAAAATAGTCAACGAGGGCTCTATTACAGAGTCCCCGTTGCTGCTTAAAGATGGGCGTATCACGTTTGACCTTTCTGGATGTGACGGCGCAATAGAGATTGACGCTACGGGATGCTATCTTTTGCCCGGCGTTATCGACACACATGTGCACTTCAGAGACGGCGGTGACGGAAGCAACCCTGCGGGTGATTTTTATAGTGAGTCGCGTGCGGCAGTGGCTGGAGGCACCACATCGGTGGTGGATATGCCCAACACCGTACCCCAGACAACGACACAGGAGGCGCTGGAGCAGAAAGAGCGCATGGCAGCCGAGAAGTCGGCAGTGAACTACGGCTTCATGGTGGGGGCCACCAACGAGAACATAGACTGGCTGCTGACACTGGAGCCCTCACGCTATGCCGCAATAAAGCTTTTCCTCGGCTCTTCGACCGGCAACATGCTGGTAAACGATGAGGCGAAACTGGAGAAACTATTCGCAGAGGCGAAGAAACTGATAGTGGCACACTGCGAGGAGGAAGCTGTGGTACAGGCCAACTTAAAGAACTTCAAGCTGGAGTACCAAGGCACGGAGAAAGAGACCGCAGCATTGCATCCGCAGATACGCAACACCGAAGCCTGCTATCTCTCGACATACAAAGCCATAGAGAGAGCACGCCGACTCGGCACACGATTCCATGTAGCACACCTGACAACAGCAACCGAACTGAACTTGCTGAGCAACAAACCACTTGAGGAGAAGCGAATCACCGCCGAAGTAACGCCAAACCACCTGTGGTTTGACGACAGAGACTATGAGAAACTGGGCAACAAGATAAAATGCAACCCTGCCATCAAGAGCAACGACGACAGGCTGGCACTTTGGGCAGCACTTTACGACGGGTTGATTGACACCATAGGCACCGACCATGCACCGCATCCCCTAGAATCAAAGCAGAAACCCTACTTCGACGCGCCGAGTGGAATACCGAGCATACAACATTCGCTGGCGATGATGATGGAGCCCTTCTTCAACCCAGAAAGCAGAGTTGAGACAGAGGTGATACAGACCTGGATGCCTCTGATTGTGGCTAAAATGTGCCACAACCCCGCTTTGCTATTCGGAATAAAGGAGAGAGGATTTATCCGCGAAGGCTACTGGGGCGACGTGGTATTGGTGAAAGAAGATCCCCTCCCCCACCCTATAACAAAGGACGAACTGCTATACAAGTGCGGCTGGAGCCCATTGGAAGGCGAGACGTTGCACACAAGAATAGAAAAAGTGTTCGTCAACGGAGAGCTGGCAGCCGAAGGAGGCGTGCCGACGACCGCCAGGACAGCTCAACCCCTTAAGTTCAAATAACATAACAATCCTACGGTTAAATATTATAAAACACAAATATGACCTTACCGAAATTACATTCGATTACAAAGAAACTCACGGTGGCACTGCTGGGCGGTTTCCTGCTGATTTTCCTGCTGTTCCACATGTGTGCGAACCTTATGATACTCAAAGATGACGGCGGCGCAGCCTACGGCGCGTTCTGCCACTTCATGGGTTCGAACATCGTGGTGAAACTGTGCGAAGTGGTGCTGCTCGGAGTGATAGCGCTGCACATTCTGCTGACACTGTGGCTCGCCGTGACCAACCGTATGGCACGACCTGTGCGCTACCACGAAGCCCAGAAATCGACCACCCACACCACCTCGAAATTCATGGTGTGGACTGGCATACTCATCATAGCCTGCATC
Source organism: Bacteroidales bacterium (assembly GCA_017616895.1). Classification (GTDB taxonomy): domain Bacteria; phylum Bacteroidota; class Bacteroidia; order Bacteroidales; family P3; genus Colimorpha. The sequence goes on along the minus strand of JAFZXE010000014.1, from coordinate 42,564 downwards.
GGCCTGCACTTCTATGATTTCTACATGGTGAAACTCGGCGTGGTGAAAGGCGAATACATGGTGAAAACCGAGAAGCTGCAGGACGACGAGATGAACGGCATAGCTCAACTGGCCAACCAGATGCAGATGACGCCCGACCAACTGCTCGAAGCGATGAGACAGGAAATGGACCCCAACGATGCAGAAGCAGCCGACTACTTCGGCAAGATAGAAAGCAAGCTCAAGCTTTTGGGAATAATCAACAGGTCATATACCGAAGGCAATGTGTCTAAGGACATGATATGGATACACAAACTCACGAAAGAGGACAAAGAGGTGATACTCGACGCAATACCCGACTGCGAGATTGAGCCGGACTTCTACTATATGGCACGTGAGAAGTTCAAGGTGTGGTATATCGCATTGGGGTATCTGGTGTTCTTCGTGATATTGTTCTTCCACCTGACACACGCATTCCCCTCGGCGTTCCAAACACTGGGACTGAACAACTACAAATACAACCGCGCCATCGAGATATGCGGCAAGATATACACCTGGATTGTCTGCCTCGGATTTGCGGTGATACCGATAGTGGTGTTTTTAGGTTGATAGGTTAGAATGTCTAAACATTTTTATATTCACTCGATATGACATTAAACTCACATATACCCGAAGGGCCGTTGGCCGAGAAATGGACACGCTACAAGGCGGCGCAGAAGTTGGTTAACCCCGCGAATAAACGCAAACTCGACATCATCGTTGTCGGCACAGGACTAGCCGGAGCTTCGGCAGCTGCATCGCTCGGCGCGCTGGGATTCAACGTAGATATCTTCTGTCTGCAAGATTCGCCGCGCCGCGCCCACTCAATAGCCGCACAAGGCGGCATAAACGCAGCCAAGAACTACCAGAACGACGGCGACAGCGTAGAACGCCTATTCAAAGACACCATCAAGGGCGGTGACTACCGCGCCAGAGAAGCCAACGTCTATCGCCTGGCAGAGGTAAGCGGCAACATCATAGACCAATGTGTGGCGCAAGGAGTGCCATTCGCACGCGACTATGGCGGATTATTGGACAACCGCTCGTTCGGAGGTGCACAGGTGAGCCGCACCTTCTATGCCCGCGGACAAACCGGCCAGCAGTTGCTGCTGGGTGCCTACGGCGCTTTGAGCCGTGAGATCAACAGAGGTTCGGTGAAACTGCACACACGCCATGAGATGATGGACCTCGTTGTGGTAGATGGCAAGGCACGCGGCATCATAGCGCGCGACCTGGTGACAGGAGATATCGAACGCTATGCCGCACATGCGGTGGTGGTGGCATCAGGCGGCTACGGCAACGTCTATTACCTCTCGACCAACGCGATGAACTCGAACGTGTCGGCAGCATGGGCATGTCACAGACGCGGAGCCTTTTTCGCCAACCCATGCTACGTTCAGATACACCCCACCTGCATACCCGTACACGGCGACTACCAATCGAAGCTCACCCTTATGAGCGAAAGCCTGCGCAACGACGGACGCATCTGGGTACCCAAAAAGAAAGAGGACGCCGAGGCAATACGGCGTGGAGAGAAAGGGCCGCTGGACATCGCCGAAGAAGAACGCGACTACTACCTTGAGAGACGCTACCCAGCGTTCGGCAACCTGGTGCCGAGAGATGTAGCTTCGAGAGCCGCCAAGGAGAGATGCGATGCTGGCTACGGTGTAGGACCTACGGGCCTGGCCGTCTATCTCGACTTCGCATCCGCCATCGAGCGGTTGGGCAGGGATGTCATAGAGCAACGCTACGGCAACCTGTTCCAGATGTACCAGAAAATCACCGACCAGAACCCCTACGAGGTGCCGATGATGATATATCCCGCCGTGCACTACACCATGGGCGGACTGTGGGTTGACTACGAGCTGCAGACCACCATACCCGGACTTTTCGCCGCAGGCGAGGCTAACTTCAGCGACCACGGTGCCAACCGTCTGGGGGCCTCGGCGCTGATGCAGGGACTGGCCGACGGCTATTTCGTGCTGCCCTACACATTGCAGAACTACCTGGCCGACCAAATATATGTGAGCAAGATTAAGCCCGAAGGAGCAGAGTTTGACGAAGCAGAGGCGCGAGTGCGCAAACGTATTGACGACTTGTTGTCGGTAGGCGGCAGCCACACCGTGGACCACTTCCACAAAGCACTGGGGCGCATCATGTGGGAGTACTGCGGCATGGCACGCAGCAAAGAGTCGCTCACAACGGCAGCCGAAGAAATCGCCAAGCTGAAAGAGGAGTTCCGCCGCGACGTGTTCGTGCCAGGCAAAGCCGAGGAGATGAACCCGGAGCTGGAGAAAGCCTGCCGATTGACCGACTATTTCGAACTGGCACAGCTTATCGTGGCCGACGCCATGCAGAGGGAAGAGTCGTGCGGAGGGCACTTCCGCGTGGAACACCAATCGGAGGACGGAGAAACACAGCGCGACGACCAGAACTTCATGTTCGTGGGCGCATGGGAATATCAAGGCACCGACACCACCGAAACCCTGCACAAGGAACCACTTGAATACGAACACATACAAATCGTAAAGAGGAATTACAAGTAATTAGTGATCAGTGGTTAGCAGTCAGTGGTCAGTAATAACATTTGTCGAATAATTCACTATTCACAGATAAACAACTTCACTATTCACAAAGATTATGCATTTCACACTTCATATATGGCGGCAGGAGAACGCCCGCGCAAAAGGTCATTTCGAGACCTATCAGATTGACAATATCTCGCCCGACTGTTCGTTTCTCGAGATGCTTGACCAGCTCAACGAGCAGCTGGTGAGCGACAAGATAGCGCACCCCGTGTGTTTCGACAACGACTGTCGCGAGGGCATCTGCGGTATGTGCGGACTTTATATCAACGGACGCCCGCACGGCAACGACGACGGAGTGACCACCTGCCAGCTGCACATGCGCAAGTTCAGCGACGGCGACGAGATATGGGTTGAGCCGTGGAGAGCCAAAGCCTTCCCCGTAGTGAGAGACCTGGTGGTTGATCGTAGTGCCTTCGACAAGATAATTCAAGCCGGCGGCTATGTGAGCATAACCACCGGAGGTGTGCCTGACGCCAACGCCATAGCCATCCCGAAGCATACGGCCGACCAAGCGATGGACGCTGCCGAATGTATAGGCTGCGGAGCCTGTGTGGCAGCCTGCAAGAACGCCAGCGCCATGCTTTTCGTGGGTGCCAAGGTAAGCCACCTAGGCCTGCTGCCACAGGGTCAGCCAGAACACCTCGACCGTGTGCGCAACATGGTGATGAAGATGGACGAGTTGGGATTTGGCGGCTGCACAAACACCTACGCCTGCGAAGCCGAGTGCCCGAAACAGATAAAACGCCAGAACATAGCCCGTCTGAACCGTCAATGGATAGGACAACTGTTCGGACGAGACCGAAAAAATTAGCACAATGCTTTTCACTGACACTATAAACCAATGCGCCGAGGTGGCGGGCATGCTTTGGCAACGTGGATGGGCCGAGCGCAACGGGGGAAATCTGGTGGTGAACATCACCGCCGATGTCGATGACAACATACGTCGTCTGCCACCGCTTGCGGCTCCTGTATCCATCGGTGCGACACTTGAAGCCATCGCTGGTCAATACTTCTACTGCAAAGCCACGAGTTGCCGTATGCGCGACCTGGCTCGTAAGCCTATGGACAACGGCGTCATAATCAGAATAGCACCGACTGGCGATGCCTACGAGATTATTGCCTGCAAGCCGTTGCAGCCCACGTCAGAATTGCCGTCGCACCTAGCAATACACAACTACCTGGCAGCGAACAGACCGGAGATGAAAGCCTCGCTCCACACCCACCCCACCGAGTTAGTGGCATTGAGCCATGTGGAGGAGCTATGCAGCACCGAAAGGATGAACGAGACGTTGTGGGCGATGATACCTGAAACCCGTCTGTTCTGCCCCAAGGGGTTAGGATTCCTGCCATACGCAGAGCCTGGTAGCCAAACACTGGCAGACGGCACATTGGAGCAGCTGCACGATCACGACGCGGTGATGTGGGAGAAACACGGCATAATTGCCGTAGGCACGGACATGATGGATGCCTTCGACACAATAGACATACTCAACAAAGCGGCACAGATAAGGTGTGCTATACCTCATTTTTAGTTTTAAGAAGTAAGTTCTAAGACTTGAGCCGAGACTCAAGATTTTTCGTCTCCCAAATGACTACTAACCGCGAACCGTGTTATTAGCCTTGTATGCTTGGAGCGTGTTTTGCAGTAGTGAGACAATGGTGAGCGGACCAACACCGCCTGGAACGGGAGTAACCCAGCTGCACTTGGAGTCAACTTCGCTGTGCTTCACGTCACCGCAGAGGTGGTAGCCGCTTTTCTTTGTGGAGTCAGGTATGCGGTGAATGCCCACATCGACTAGTACGACGCCGTCCTTGACCATGTCGGCGGTGATGAATTCAGGTTTGCCGATAGCCACAACCAGTATGTCTGCCTGACGGGTTATTTCCGCCAGATTGCGGGTGCGGCTGTGACACATAGTGACGGTGCAGTTAAAGGCTTTACGCGACATGAGGTTGGCCGCGGGTGTGCCAACGATATTACTACGACCCACAACAACGCAGTGCATGCCTTCGGTCTCGATGCCGTTGCGCTGCAAGAGGGTGCAAATCCCCTTGGGGGTGGCTGGAATGAAGGCTTCCTGACCAAGCACCATATTGCCGATGTTGATTGGCGTGAATCCATCGACATCCTTGTTCGGTGAGATAGCGTTGATGACCTTCTGCTCATCGATGTGCTTGGGCAGAGGTAGCTGGACGATAAAACCGTCAACTTCCTCATCGTTGTTTAGGAAGTCTATAACCTTAAGAACCTCCTCCTCACTGATGTTCTCGGGCAGACGATAGACGGATGACATAAAGCCGACTTCGTGGCTGGACTTCTCTTTGTTGGCTACGTAGGTTTGGCTGGCGCCGTCCTCGCCCACGAGTATAGCGGCGAGATGAGGCGGACGGCCACCGTTAGCGGTTATCTTTCGAACTTCGTTGGCTATCTCGTCTTTAATTTGCAGCGAGAGTGTCTTTCCGTCAAGAATTTGAGTCATAGTTATTTTATCGTTGATAGGTTTTATTTGAATACCGACACACCATAAATATTTATTGACATGCGGTTTAGTGACGGTGCATCTTGGGGAGTTTGCCTTTGTTGGCAGACATCATTTTCATCACCTTGCGGGTGTCCTCGAACTGCTTGAGGAAACGATTGACCTCCTGTATGGAACGTCCACTGCCAGCCGCTATGCGCTGCTTGCGGCTGCCGTTGAGGCACGACGGGTTGCGTCGTTCGTATGGAGTCATAGAAGCTATCATACTTTCTATGGGAACGAAAGCGTCATCGCCTATCTCAACGTTTTTCATAGCTTTGTCCATGCCCGGTATCATGCCCATAAGGTCTTTCACGCTGCCCATCTTCTTAATCTGAGCCATCTGTTTGAGAAAATCCTCGAAGTTATATTCGTTCTTTATGATTTTCTTTTGGAGACGACGGGCTTCCTCCTCATCATACTGCTGCTGGGCGCGTTCAACGAGCGATACAACATCGCCCATGCCGAGTATGCGGCTGGCCATGCGGTCAGGGTGGAATACATCGAGGGCATCCATCTTCTCGCCTATACCGACAAACTTGATGGGTTTCTGGACGATGTAGCGGATGGTCAGCGCGGCACCGCCACGGGTGTCACCGTCAAGTTTGGTGAGCACCACTCCGTCAAAATCGATTCGGTCGTTGAAGGCCTTGGCGGTGTTGACGGCGTCCTGACCGGTCATTGAGTCAACCACGAATAGTGTCTCCTGCGGCTGCAGATGTTTCTTCAGCGATGCAATCTCGTCCATCATCTCCTCATCGACGGCCAGACGTCCAGCGGTATCGACTATAAGTACATCCACATGTTTAAGTTTTGCCTCTTTAATGGCATTCTCAGCGATGGCGACGGGGTTCTTGTTTTCCAACTCTGCATACACCGGCACGTTTATCTGACCGCCGAGGGTCTGCAACTGGCTTATGGCTGCAGGACGATAGACGTCGCCACCAACGAGCATGACGTTTTTGTTCTTACGTGTATGGAGATAGTTCGCAAGCTTGGCCGAAAACGTGGTCTTACCCGAACCTTGCAGACCTGCAATGAGAATTATGGCCGGCTGCCCCTTGATGTTGATATCGACAGTCTCTCCACCCATAAGTTTGGTCAACTCCTCATGGACTATCTTGACCATCATCTGACTGGGTTCAACGCTCTGAAGAACATTGCGACCAAGTGCATCGGCTTTGACGCGGTCGGTGAATTCCTTGGCAATAGGATAGCTCACATCGGCGTCGAGAAGGGCCTTACGAACCTCTTTGACGGTTTCGGCAATGTTAATATCGGTGATGCGGCCTTTGCCCCTCAGGGTTTGCAACGCTTTATCAATCTTGCTGCTTAAACTTTCGAACATGTTGCAGAATAAAAATTGAAATATGAAAAATAAATGCCCAAACAGGCTGTTTCAAACTGCAAAAATACGAATACTTTTTTATATATCGTATCAATAAATTCAAGCAGCACAACCCAGAATCCCGATTTCGGCAAAGATTTATCCACCTATCGGGACAAACAACTCTCGCAAAAGGGAAAAGCCCTGAATAGAATCAGGGCTTTTCCAACATGCCATTCGGCAATGTATCTTACCTCACGGAGGGTACGGACTAGCGTTACCTCACGACGACCTTAACCGCCTTCGAGCCGTCAGCCTTCACAAAATAGACGCCGGCAGCGGGCAGCGGAATAGAGATTACGTCGGACGAGGGAAGCGCTCTGTAGTGTCTGCGTCCCATAAGGTCGGTGACTTCGAGTCCACGGCCCTCGCAGCCTTTGACAACCAGGGTGAGGCCTTTGGCGAAGACGACAAGCCGTGACTCGGCAGAAGGATTGTCAGTAATGGAGTTGTTGTCGATAATTGAGAATTCGGTCTCGATGGGACATCCCTCAGCTGCATTCACAATCTGCATCCATACGCCGTCGGTACTCTGAACAAGCACCTTGGCGGTATAGGTACCGACAGTCAAAGGTTCGGTAGCCGGATAGTTGATATTGAGCGAGATGAATTCTGCATCGGAAACCGTTTCTTCAGCTAAGAAGCAGACAAGGTTACCATCACTGTAAGCACCCACAGCAACATGGGCAGTTATCGGAGCCGACGCTGTCGGGGTAATCGTGCACGAACCAATTATATCCGACCCATACGGAGTTTCGGGCTCCACGATGAATGAGACCAACTGCAAAGCAGAGCTGTCAATCGCGGGGTTATCGTCAACGACAGTGAGGTGGAGCGTTACCGTGCTGTCGCAACCCGCGACGGACAAGACGGTCTGAGTGTAGTCATATACGCCTGCCGAGTCGAATGCCGGCAGGTTGAATCCATAGCCGGAGTATGACTCACCCAAGGTAACCAGGTCGTTGAAATGCGATACTGAGGAGTGGTTAACCGTCAGGTGAAGAGTGATAACAGAGTCACAACCGTGTAGATCGGCACCCGTCAGCACCACAGATGGCTCGTCGGTAGATAAGGTGTAGGTCTGCCCGTCTATCCAGACGTATGAGTCACAGACCTCTTGAGTGTCAACAGCCATCGAAGCGTAGTTTACGGTGAGGTGGAGCGTGATGGTGGAGTCGCATCCAAATGCGTTGGTGGTCACATGGGTCTCGGTAGTGCTTTCAGTATAGGTAGTACCATACCACAGATAACTTTCACAGGATTCAGCAGTTACCGTGGCGGTGGTGCTATGGAGAATTGTAAGATGAAGTGTAACGATGCTATCGCCGCCGTCGGTGGCGATGAGGAGATGCTCAGGCTCGGCGGATTCGGTATAGGTCGTGCCGTACCATGTGAAGGAGTCGCAGACCGAGGCGACGGTGTCGGAATAATAGACAGGTACCGGCAGAGGCTCCATGACATAGAGGCTCAGGTTGACCACGCTGTCGCAAACGGCGGTGGTGGCATAGCTTTCGGTCAACGTGATGATGCCGCCAGGCTGGGCGGCACGGGTCTGGCTGGCCGGCACATTGAAGCCATAGCCAGAGTAAGGCTGACCAGAATGGACCGAGTCAGTGACAAAAGTTGTGTCGGGCATAGAGATGGTAAGATAGAGCGTGATGACGCTGTCGCAGCCCGCTTCGTTGACGGCGGTGTAGGTAGCCGTGGCGTCGGAGGTGTAGGTGATTCTGTGCCAGACATAGCTTTCGCAGGCCTCTACGTCAAGACTTCCGGCGGTGCTGCGACGGACGGTAAGCTGAAGTGTGGCCGTGCTGTCGCATCCAGCGGCGTTGGTGTACATGCGGACGGCCGTTGTGTCGGAGGTATAGGTCACACCCATCCACACATACGAGTCACAGGTGTCCACGCGAGCGATACTGCGTGTGCTGTAGTTGACTATGAGGTTGAGTGTGACGGTAGAGTCACAGCCTGCGGCGTTCTCGGTGACGAACACAGGCTCATTGGTAGTGGCGGTGTAGGTCATGCCGTCGCCCCTCGTCCAGACGTAACTGTCGCAAGCAGTGTCACTATCGACAGCGTAAGTGCTGTGGCGGACGGTGAGATGGAGGGTGACGATGCTGTCGAAGCCGTCGGAGGCGGTGAGGAGATGCTCAGGCTCGGCGGATTCGGTATAGGTCGTGCCGTACCATGTGAAGGAGTCGCAGACCGAGGCAGTTGTGTCGGAATAATAGACAGGCACCGGCAGAGGCTCCATGACATAGAGGTTCAGTATAACCACGCTGTCGCAAACGGCGGAGGTGGCATAGCTTTCGCTCAACGTGATGATGTCGCCAGGCTGGGCGGCATGGGTCTGGACGGACGACACACTGAAGCCGTAGCCAGAGTAAGGCTGACCGGAATGGACTGAGTCGGTGACAAAAGTGGTGTCGGGCAAAGAGATGGTAAGATGAAGCGTAACCGTGGAGTCGCATCCTGCGGCATTGGTGGTGACGAAGGTGGCGGAATTGTTATTCGCCGTATAGGTGTTACCGTGCCAGACGTAACTCTCGCAAGCCTCGACCGTCTCTATACCGAAGGAGGCGTGATTGACGGTGAGGTGCAGGGTAACGGTGCTGTCGCAGCCCGCAGCATTGGTGGTCACAAAGACAGCCGTCGTGTCGGAGGTGTAAACGGTGGAGTTCCATTCGTAGAGCTCACAGGTATCAACCGTCAACGAAGCGGTTGAACTATGGTTGATAGTGAGGTTGAGCGTGATGACGCTGTCGCCACCCAGATAGTTGCCGCCAGGAATCGTATATTCGTGAGTGCCGTTTTCTGTATATGTCGCACTGTTGCGGAGCCATGTGAAACTATCGCAAGCGACGGCAGTGGTATCGCCATAAGTTGTCGGTATCGGCATCGGATGAACAGTCACCGAGGCCGAGCCGGTGCATCGATTGACTGAAGTACCAACAACAGTATAGGTCACCTCGTCGGTGATAGAGTCGATGGTATATGGGTTGCTATGAGAGACCTCGTTTCCGCCTAACGACCAAACATAAGACATCGCTCCGCTGGCGGTCAACGTAGTGGAGTGTCCTAAATAGACATTGGTGTCGCCTGTGACGAGGATGACAGGGCTGGTGTTGACTACAAGGTGGAGGGTGATGATGCTGTCACCGCCTATGTGGTTGCCGCCAGTGATTGTGTAGTCATAGCTGCCCGACTCTGTGTATGTCTCACCGTTGAGTGTCCATAAGAAACTATCGCATGCAGTATCTAATATATCGCTGTGTGTAGCCGGAGGGCCTGTGACATTGATTGTATGGGACGCCGAGTCTTCACAGCCGTTGATGTCGCGTCCCACAACACTATAGGTTGTGGTGACGGAGGGTGTAACGGTCAGAACCGCACCCTCAAGGCCTGTGTTCCACACGTAAGACAAAGCACCCTGAGCCGTGAGCGCGGCAGTACGTCCAGTATAGATATCCGTCGGACCGTCGATGGTGACCGTAGGCTTCTCATTGATAGTCAGATTCAATGTAACGATACTGTCGCCGCCAAGGTGGTTGCCGTGTGGGATGGTGTCAAAATAGACGCCACTCTCGGTGTAAGTTGCATCGTTGAGTGCCCATGTGAACGAAGTGCATGCCGACGCACTGGTGTCGCCGTTAGTAGGTAGTGCCTCTGATATGGTGAATGGAACTTCCGTTGCACCACCGACGGCGGAAGTGGTTATAGCCGTCCAGTTGGTGCCGTCGGCGCTATATAGAGCCTTGGTGGTATAGTTGCCGGGGGTGAGGGTGGCAACGGTAGGATAGTTCACATAGAGGCTTTGCGACATAGAGATGTCGAGCGTTCCCTCTTCCTGCGCAAGCATGGCCACCCGTGTTGAACCTTGATAGGCAGCCACTGCAAGGTGGCCGGCGAAGCGACCGTTGCCGCTGTTCACTATTGCGCAGTTACCCGTCAGGGTGCCGCCATACGGAGTGGCGGAGGCAATGGAGAACGGAGCAGTTGTTTGCAGGTTGTATTTCGTTATGGTAAACTCAACCTCAGTCGGACAGCCGTTGGCACTTTCGCCAATCACCGTCCAGTTTGCGCCGTCGGCGCTATAGACAGCCTTGGCGGTATAAACCCCAGGCAGCAGTGGTGACGTGGCGCTTTTGCTTATCGCTATGGTTATCGGCGACATGTTAGGCACACTGTCTTGCGTCTGTGCCAGCATGGTCACGAAAGTGTTGCCCTGATAGGCGGCCACACCTGTGTAGCCGTGCCATGTGGCACCACCCATGTTGGTTATGGTGCAAGCGCCTTCGATATTCGACTCATATTCAACCGACGGGCTCACCGTGAACGAATTGAAGAGAGCCAGCTGTGTCTGGTCAAACATGCCGTTTTCGGTGATATTGAAATCGACCTCCACGACAGAAGAGGTGTAGCACCCTGTGGTGATAGGAGTCCAGTTGATGCCGTCGAGGCTGTACATAGCCTTTGCAGTGTAGATGCCAGGGGTCAGCGGGTCTTGTGCCGTCAACGACGGATAAGTGCAGCGGTAGTAGTTTCGGTCAAAGGAGTATGTTCCGCACGACATCATCTTGACGAAATCTTCGCCATTGTAGGCCCCGATGCCGAGATAGCCGTTATAGGTGTCGATACTGCGATTCAATATGCAGCATTGGCCTGAGATGTTGGAATCCCTAGCCGTCGGAGAGCTTATGGTCAAATCGCTGTAAACACAGAGGCTGACTACAGGAGTGTCCACCTCGCCCGAAGCCGTGATAGTGAAATCGACACTGGTTGGTTCGCCATTGTAAGCCACTGTTACTTCGCGCCAATTCACTCCGTCCTGACCATATATGATTTTTGCAGTATAGTCACCTGGAGTTAAGGCACCAATCGCCAGTGCGCTGATTGTTATTGGCGTATATACCCGTGACCGCAAGGTCGTACTTTTGATCGATAATAATGCCACACGCTCTCCGTTGCGATAGGCACCAACTCCTAAAAATCCCTCAAACGGACTCTCGTCAGCGTTCAGCACGTATGCAGAACCCGTTATCACATCGCCGTACGCCGTTGATTCCGCCACCTCAAAAGTGGAATAAACCTTCATGGCGAACGAACTCACGCCATCGTATTCCGACGAATCGATGTGCAGCGGCAAAGCGGTGGCAAGCCCCTCGTAGGCACGGGTTATAACCTGCCACGTCTCTCCGTCGTCGCTCTTCACGGGTTTGACCGAGTAATCGCCAGGGCTCAGAGGGTTCACGGCTTTCTTATTAATATAAATGTATGTGCGGTAACCCACATTAATGGTTCCAGAATATTCTTTCAACACTCCAACCAAGGTGTCGTTGCGGAAAGCTGCCACGCCATAGTATCCCGTATAGGCGGCTTCGCCAACGTTACGGAGACAGCAAATGCCGGTAATGTATTCACCGTAGGTCACGGTATCGGCCACCGAAAAAGTGTCATAGACGACCAGTGACTCTCCGTAGAATTCGGACGGCTGAATGTTTAGAGGAAGCGAGGATTGGATGTTGCCGTGTGTGAGCGTGATTGGCTGCCAGTTGCTGCCGTCGGCGCTCATAATAGGCTTGACGAGATAGTCGCCCGGTATCAGCGGGGCGGTGGCTCTGGTGCTTATGTACAGATACTTGTCGCCGCCAGAACTTATGGCGTCGGTGTAATCGTGCATAACACTGATAAGGGTGTCGTTGCGGTAGGCGCCGATGCCATAGTGGGCAGTGTAGGCGTCGTCGCTATAGTTGTGGATGCGGCAGAGGCCGCGTATGTAGGTGTCGTAGGTCACGGTGTCGCTCACGAGGGCGAAGGTGTCGTAGGTCACCAGAGTCGCGCCGTAGTACTCGCCGGCATATATATGGAGGGGAAGCGACGACTCGCAGTCGTAGGCGAGGTCGATGGTCTCCCAGTTTACGCCGTCGGCGCTCTTGATAGCTTTGACCACATAGTCGCCGGGAAGCAGGGGGTTGGTTGCCCGGGTGTTAATTGAGAAATAGTTGTAATACATCGGTTGCAAGGAGGACTCTACGTCTTTCAACACGCTGATGAGGGTGTCGTTACGATAGGCGCCGACCCCGTAGTGCCCGACAAACTCGTCGTCGCCGAAATTACGTATGGCGCAGAAGCCACGTATGTATTCGCCGTATGCCACGGTGTCGCTCACCGAGAAGGTATCGTTTACCGCAAGGCTCAACGGTTCAACGACAATGGTAGCAGGTTCGAGGGAGGGCGATTCGATGCCGATGATAGCGCCCTGACGGTATGAGAAATCGTAGGAGCCGCCGCCGATGCCGCCACTGCCAGTCACAAGGTTGGAAAGTTCATACCAGCCGTCGCAGTAGCCGCCCCAACCCCAGTTGATGTGGAAATAGTCATCGTCGTTGTAACCATCGACTATGAACGAGTGGCCGCCGCTGCCGTCGGACGAAGAGCCGCTGTAGTTCACAGGACGAATCGAGTCGAGCTCATGTTTCATCAGCGCTATCCAGTCGGCGTCGCTGTAGCTGCTGCGGCTTACAATCCTTATGTTGGAGGTATAGCTAAAATAGTCGCGCAACGCCGTCGCCACATAGCCCATTCCTGCGCCCGACTCTTTGCGAGTGTAGCCCATGTTGACTGCCACGCCGCAATGATAGACCAGTTGCGCCACGGCAGCTTTCTCCTCGTCGCTCCAGAAATAAATCCCCCTTCCGCCGGCAGGCATATTGTCCCAATCGTAAGTGGCCGCCGAGAAATCGACACTGAGAGTGCGTGGCTCGTATAGGGTGGAGCAGGTGTAGCTGTGGCTGCCAGTGCCGGTGGGAGGCCAAGCCCAATAGCGCATTATCTGAGCCATGGCGGTGGCCACACAGCCCGAAACAGCGCGCCCACCGGTATCCACCGGGCACTGGTCGTTGTATGGCGAACTCTGGTTCCACTGCGTATGCATCAGCTGGTTAACCACTTTGGCACCTGGAGCTTTCGGCGCAGGCGTCACTTGCCCTTCCAGTTCAGCCCACGCATTTTGCACTTTCAAGCTTTGCACCATACCCATACGGTTAGCCACTTTAATCTCCTCGATATAATGTTCCAACCAGCCACGTATATGGTCGGGCAACTGTGAAGCGGAGAAGCCCGTCTCGGTGGAGAAGCCAAGAATCGGTTGGGCAATGTCGTCACCACTCACTATCACGAATCCATCCCCATCGGCAAGGTTGAAAATGTAAACACCGTCCAATCCAAGCTCGGCGCCACATTCCAAGAACCTGGGAGTTTCAACCACACCGGCCTGCTTCTGCCAAAAAGTCTTGGCAACCTCAAGTGCGCGTCCCGAATCAACCGGATTGGCATAAATCCCAACCCACGTTAACATGACAGCAATGAAAAGAAATACTTTTTTTATCATAATCTATGGTTTAATTTACAAACTATCAATCACTTACCACACAACATCAAGATTACTGGCAAATAGATTTGCAAAATTACGAAAAACATTCAACAACTGCAAGAGTTTCTATTTTTTCCCTTCTCCTCAAATTCAACTTGCAGGTACAACACCAATTATAAAAAACACAGACCTCATACAGAGATGATACAGACTTGACTCAGACCTTTTCCTCAAAAACATCTGGCCAGACACCATAATTCTCCAACCGTTTTACACAGCAAATCATCAAGCACACCTCTTTTAAAAAGGCAATTACAAGTCCATTGGAGTTTTAACATTAGAAAATGTAACATTTTTGGGTTTTTGCCGTTAAGAGAATTTAAGAACTAAAATAGTACGATGAGACAATTAAAAATTACCCATTCGATTACTAACCGCGACATCAAGTCGTTGGATAAATACCTGCAAGACATCTGCAGCGAAGAGTTGTTGACTCCCGAGGAGGAGGTGCAGCTGGCTCAGCGCATAAAGAACGGTGACCAGGCAGCACTTGACAAGCTGACACGTGCCAATTTGAGATTCGTAGTGTCTGTGGCAAAGCAGTACCAAAACCAAGGTTTGAGCCTGCCCGACTTGATAAACGAAGGCAACGTGGGTCTGATAAAAGCCGCAAAACGTTTTGATGAAACCCGAGGCTTCAAATTCATCTCTTATGCTGTGTGGTGGATTCGTCAGTCAATATTACAGGCCATTGCGGAAAACTCTAGGATAGTGCGTCTGCCGGCCAACCAACTTGGTGCACTGAACAAGATAAAGAAAGAGCAGTCGAGACTTGAGCAGGAGTTGGAACGTCCGCCGTCAGAGGAGGAATTGGCCGAGCGTGTTGACCTTCCGGAAGACAAAATCAAGAGCATTCTGGGTATTTCGGGCCGTCACATCTCAATCGATGCACCCCTGGTGGCCGATGAAGACACTAATTTCGTCGATGTGCTGCCGAACGAAGACACCCCTCCGACAGACGATGCGTTGATGAAAGAGTCTCTTTCGTTGGAAATAGAGCGTTCTCTATCCACCCTGACCGAATACGAGCGTGAAGTAATCAAGATGTATTTCGGAATCGGCATGCCTCACCAATTGAGTCTTGACGAGATTGCTATGAAGTTCAACCTGACGAGAGAAAGGGTGAGACAAATAAAAGAGAAAGGTCTGAAAAGGTTGAAGAATAGTTCAAAGAGCAAGCACCTAATAGCATATCTGTAATTCCGAATTGTGAATTCTGAAATTTGAATTTCAACATTCATTATCACATACAAGAATGGGTTGACCCGTGTGGTCAACCTTTTTTTTGCAAGAATAGTATTGCTTTTTTGTACTAAATCAGTATATTTGCAATTAAATTGAAAAACATGAAACAGTTTAATTTACTGATAGCCGCCTTGGCATTGCTCATTGCTGCCGGTTGCGCCAGCGCTCAAAGCGATGGACATCCTGAGCGCGATAAGAAATCCAACAACTACGCAGTCGAGCAGTTGATGGTGCGAGACATGCCGTCGCTGGGCGAGCATATTGTAATACGCCCCAATGCCAAGAAGAACCACCTACGCTTGCGCCGCGAGCAAAGCAACGATGTGATTTATTACGAACTTCTGAACCGCGACGAAAAGCCGATTGCTCGGGGAACTTGGAACACGGTGGAGTACCGTCTGGACATGGAGCCCTTCCCTGCTGGAGTTTACTATCTAAAGCTCTACAACTACCAAGACCTACAGACAAGGTATCGTATCACAAAGACCGGACAGTGAGCCGTTACCCTGCCGTCATTCACCATTTCACACCTCAAAAAAGTTGGATTTAATCATCAAATATTTTCCTGAGCTGACGCCTAACCAGCGTGAGCAGTTCGCGGCCATGGGACCGCTGTATGAGGATTGGAACTCGAAGATAAACCTCATATCTCGCAAGGACATGGAGAACTTCTACGAGCACCATGTCCTGCACTCGTTGGCGATAGCAAAGGTGCAGCCGTTCAAATCCATGGCCGAGATTCTCGATGTTGGCACCGGAGGCGGTTTCCCAGGCATTCCGCTAGCAATTATGTTTCCCGACGCACAGTTCCATTTGGTTGATTCCATCGGTAAAAAGATAAAGGTCGTACAGGACGTTATAGAAAAACTCGACCTGAAAAACTGCCGTGCCGAGCAGATTCGTGCAGAACAGATACATGGCGAATACGACTTCATCGTGTCTCGTGCCGTAACGACGCTGAGCGAGTTTACCGGGTGGGTCCGCGGAAAAATCTCGCCTACCCAGTACCACAAGCTGCGCAACGGTATCCTGTATTTGAAAGGCGGCGACCTTTCCGAAGAGTTGCAACCCTTCAGGAAGAAAGTGCAGACATGGGACATCTCTGAGTGGTTCGAGGGCGAGTGGTTCGAGACGAAAAAAGTGATATATCTGCCATTCAAATGAAACGGAACATATTACTCACATTCCTTGTTTCACTCCTTTTCGGTTGTTCTCGCAACACAAACGACACATCTGTCGAACTCTCCGTATGGCTGTTTGACTACGGCGGTGTCGAATACCCCGCTTCCGTCCCGGGCTTCATCCATACCGACCTTATGGCCAACTCTCTGATTGAAGACCCCTTTATCGGGACTAACGAAGACTCCGTCCAGTGGGTGTCGCAATGCAAGTGGACTTACACCTGTCATCTCGACAGAACCGTCATGCCCAAAGGTGACTCTCTATGGATCGTGTTCGAGGGGCTGGCAGGGCGAGCCGACCTAGTGTTCTACGACGACATCCGTAACGCCAAACATGTGGTGTCGCACGAGGCCGACAACATGTTCGTAAGCTACGTGTTCCCTCTTCCGGCGTTCTGCAACGACATCATGGTGCAGTTCTATCCCCTCTACGACTCTGTCCTTGAGCAAGAATACGGCATACCCCTACCCGACCGACGCGCCTTCACCCGCATCGCTCCCTATCAGCAGGGCTGGGATTGGGGACCGAAACTGACCACCTGCGGAATATGGAAACCCGTTTATGTGTGCAACCATCGCCCCGCTGCCATCTGTCCGCAATCATCGGACAACAAACAGTCGTGGAACGTGGAGTTGCGTCAGGTGGACGATTCCATCGGTCGTTCGTTCACTTTCTATCGCGACGGCAAGCCCCTATTCATGAAAGGCGCCAACTGGATTCCCGCTCACTCCTTCCCATCCATGAACGACGAGTTCAAAGATCGCTACCGCTACCTGCTCTGCTCCGCAAAGGAGGCCCACTTCAACATGATACGGGTTTGGGGCGGCGGCATATACGAGCACGACTACTTCTACGACCTTTGCGACTCGCTTGGTATCATGGTGTGGCAAGACTTTAACTTCAGCACAATGCTATATCCAGACAACCCCAAGATGCTCGAAAGTATAAAACGCGAGGCATACGAGAACGTGACAAGGATTGCTAAACATCCGTGTGTGGTGGTGTGGTGCGGCAACAACGAGGTGAAGAACGGATGGGAAGACTGGGGTTGGCAAGGCGTGTACAACTGGACGCCTTCACAGCGTAAACGGCTGGAACACGCTATGGACACCATATTCGGATACCAAGGCCCCCGCAGCAACAGCAGCCAGTCCAGCATCCTGGCTAAGGCTGTCAGCGATTGCGATCCTCTGCACAGGCCTTACATCACCACTTCGCCTCTCTTCGGCTGGGGCCACCCCGAGTGCACTACCCACGGCGACTCCCACTACTGGGGCGTTTGGTGGGGCCTAGAACCCTTTGAGACCTACAAAGCAAAGACCGGTCGTTTCATGAGCGAATACGGATTCCAGAGTTATCCCGACTGGAGCTCTGTGTGCCGATTCTGTTCCGCTAACGAGCGCAACATCGACTCGCCTACGATGCGCAGCCATCAGAAACACCCGCGTGGTCGCGAGATAATAGACCGAGCCATGATGCAGTACTACGGTATCGACAGCCACTCCCTCTCGCTCGAAGACTACTGCTACCTCAGCCAGCTCCTTCAGGCTTGGGGCACCGGCTACGCCATACTCCAACATCTGTCGGCTCAGCCCCATTGCATGGGCACCCTCTACTGGCAACTCAACGACTGCTGGCCCGTCGCTTCGTGGAGCAGCATCGACTACTACGGCAACTGGAAAGCCCTCCACTACCGCGCTCAAGCCCTCTTCGACGAAAATGCCGACCTGGATTATTGGACAAATTATTACAAAACATCCCCCAAAGACTTGAAACTGAGCAAGCCCGAATACAAACTAATTCAAAGCATCAAAAACGACACTCTAACCGTCACCTTAAGTACAAATCAATATATGCGTGACATCATGTTGCAGACGGAGCCCCATATTGACGGCCATTTTGAGCAGAACTACTTTGATTTGGATTCCGGTGGGATTATGACAACCTACTTTATTCCTCGTGACGAATCGTCGGACATCGGAAAAATCAAAGTGAGACTGAAATGCCTAAATGACATAGTGGCAAGAATACAGTCCCGAAAGCATTGATAATGTACAAGTTTGATTAAGCAAAACACAAATTAAAAAATAAATTGTACTTTTGTAAAAATAAATCAATGTGAAACAATTAAACTTCTCTACTATGAAAAAGATACTTTTCACCGTTTGCATGGCAATGCTCGTGTTCGCAACAACTGGTTGCAAGAAAGACAAAATGATTGAAACAACCAACATGGAGACATGTTACTACACCGTGAAACCTAACATGTGGCTAGCCGAACCTAGCGGAGCTTACATGTACGCCTCTTTCGAAAACTCTTCCATCACGCCCAACGTCATCGAAAACGGATGCGTGGTGGCATTCCTGGTTGATGCCGACAACCGCGACAACCCTCTGCCGTACGAAATTTTCCAAGAAGACAACGGAAACTTCTATTCGGAAACATTCACATACGACGTATCGTATGAGAACGGCACCGGTATGATTACGTTCAAGTTCGAGGCTTCTGACCTCCAGAATGCAGTAGGCATAGCGAATTACAACGACATGTCGTTCAAGGTCTGCGTATTTGAAAGTGTGACTCAGATGCTTAAATACATGAAGCAATGAGAAAGATTCTAGTGCTCGCCATTGCGGCCCTGTGCTGCTCTGCTCCTCTCTCTGCCCAGAAAAAAAGCCAACAACCCTCAACCGGCGGCATTACCACTGAGATGATGCAGCAGTTGAAGAAGTCGTACGGTGGCAATGCCGCCGACAAGGCTTTGCGCAACATCATGGTGACTAACAGCCCCAACAAACTCGCTGTAAACTACGACAACAGCACCAAGTTCGACGCTCATTTCTCGCACAAAGTAGAAAGTAAAGCCATTACCGACCAGAAATCGTCGGGTCGTTGCTGGATGTTCACCGGCATGAACGTGCTGCGCAACAAAGCCATTCGCCAGCACAACCTGCCCGCCGACTTCCAGTTTTCGCAGGCCTACACCTTCTTCTACGACCAGTTGGAGAAGTCAAACCTGTTCCTGCAAGCGATTATCGACACCTACAAGAAACCCTTTGACGACAAAGAGGTGGAATGGCTGTTCAAGAACCCGCTGTCGGACGGCGGTCAGTTTACGGGCGTGGCCAACCTTATTGACAAATACGGCCTTGTGCCTGCCGACGTAATGCCGGAAACCTACAACACCAACAACACATCATCGATAAGCGGCCTTATCAAGCTGAAGCTGCGCGAAGACGGACTGCAACTGCGCGAGATGGCTGCTCAAAAAGGTTGCACTCCTCAAAAACTGCAGGCCGCCAAGACCGAGATGCTGACGACCATCTACCGTATGCTGGCATTGGCTTTTGGTGAGCCTCCCGCGACATTCTCCTGGACTCAGCGCGATGCGAAAGGTAATATTGTAGAAACCGCAGAATACACGCCAATGTCGTTCTACGAGAAATTCGCCAAGCAGGATTTCTCAACCTACTACATGATTATGAACGACCCTACCCGCGAATACCACAAGGTGTATGAGATAGAGTACGACCGCCATGTCTATGACGGTCAAAACTGGCGCTATCTCAACCTACCCATGGAGGATATCGCTAAAATGTGCATCGCCTCAATCAAGGACAGCACCATGATGTATTTCAGCTGCGACGTCGGCAAGTTCCTCGACCGCGACAAAGGCTTCATGGACGAGAACAATTTCGACTATGCTTCACTTATGGGCACCACTTTCGGCATGAACAAAGAGCAGCGTATACGCACCTTCGCCAGCGGAAGCAGCCACGCCATGACCCTCTGTGCCGTGGATTTGGACAAAGACGGCAAACCGCTCAAGTGGATGGTGGAAAACTCGTGGGGTAGCAAGTACGGTCACGACGGTTTCCTTATCATGACCAACGACTGGTTCAACGAATACATGTTCCGTGTAGTTATCGAAGACAAATATATCCCCGCCAACCTGAAAGCCGAGCTCAACCAGAAACCCATCATGCTGCCCGCATGGGATCCAATGTTTGCACCCGAGGAATAATGTACCTCAAAACGTTTGAATATAATAACAAAACAATATACCACAATGAAAAAACTTTTTGCATTATTGGCAGTTGCGATGATTTGCGCTCCCGCATTTGCACAAGACCAAGAGAAAAACGACGAGGATGAAGGCTACAAATTCGACACCCTGAATGTGCTGCCCATCACCTCCATTAAGAACCAGAACAACGCCGGAACCTGCTGGTGCTACAGCGGATTGGCATTTCTTGAGAGCGAACTGCTCCGTATGGGAAAAGGCGAATACGACTTCAGCGAGATGTATATCGTAGCCAACACCTACAACGACCGAGCAGCCGCAGCAGTACGCACACATGGTGATATAAGTTTCAGCCAAGGTGGTGCTTTCAACGATGTCATCTATGGCATGAAGACCTATGGTCTTGTACCCGAAGAGGTGATGCGTCCCGGCGCCATGTATGGCGACACCCTCTCGAACCACACTGAACTGAGTGCCATCACCGACGCTATTGTCAATGCCATTGCCAAGAACGAGAAACTGAAAAAACTGCAGTGCGGACTTGACGGTGAACCCATGTGGAAGAAAGCCATCAGAGCCGTACATGAGATATACTTGGGTAAAGTCCCTGAGAAATTCAAATATCAAGGAAAAGAATACACACCTCAAAGCTTTTACGAAAGTCTTGGCCTAAATCCAGACGATTACGTAAGCATCACCTCGTTCACCCACCATCCTTTCTACCAGCAGTTCGTGCTGGAAATCCAAGACAACTGGCGCTGGGGATTGAGTTATAATGTACCTATTGACGAGATGATGGATATTTTTGACTATGCTGTCGAAAATGGCTATACCGTGGCTTGGGGCAGTGACGTGAGCGAGCAGGGATTCCGTATGGGTGTGCGCAAAGGATTCTGCGTACTGCCAGAGACCGATGGCAAGAAAGTCAGTGTCGGTAGCGACCAGTCACGATGGAGTGGCATGAAGGCCAGTGAAATTGCCGACGAGGCCGCAAAGCACCCCACACCGCAGCGTTGGGTAACCCAGGAAGAACGCCAGCAGGCCTTCGACAACTGGGAGACCACCGACGACCATGGTATGCTCATTTACGGTAAAGCAAAAGACCAGATCGGCAACGAATACTACATGGTTAAAAACTCATGGGGCGACTATGACGACTTACACGGAGTGTTCTTCGCCTCGAAAGCCTTTGTACGCTACAAAACCATCAACATCCTGGTTCACAAGGATGCCATACCCGAGTCAATACGCGTAAAACTCGGCATCATGGACAACAGCTCGGACAACAAGCGCAAAGCCGACAGCAAGAAAAACAACAAGAAGAGATAACCCCTCTTTGAAACACTATGGACAGGAGGCTAGCAGAGACTGATAGCCTCCTGTTTTTCAAAATCACTCTAGCCCTAAATAAATAAGACTATGGACGAGAACGTTGACTACAAAAAATATGAGGAATACTATAGCGACGAGTCTTTCCTGACCAAACTAAAGAATTTTGCCAAGAAAGCCGGTGTGAAAGTCGTCTATACTGCACTGAAACTCTTTTATGCCTTAAAGAGCGACAAGACTCCAACATGGGCAAAAAGTATCATCGTAGGGGCTCTAGGGTATTTTATTCTTCCCATTGATTTGGTGCCAGACCTGGTACCAGTAGCCGGATTCACCGACGACCTCGGAGTGCTTCTGGCCGCTGTCGGCTCAGTAGCGTTGCATATCACTCCAGAGGTAAAAGCACAGGCAAAAGAGAAGATGCAAGACTGGTTTGGCAAAACTGAGATAGACAAATTGGGAAACGAATAACCAACTATGATTTCCGTCTGCATACCCATACACAACTACGACGTGCGTCCGTTGGTTGAAATCCTGCGGAAGCGAGCCGAAAGTGCCGATATCGAAGTTGAAATTGTATGTATCGACGACGGCTCGGACAGCAAGTTTGTTGAGTTGAACCGAGACATCGAAAAGCATTCCAAATATGTGGTGTTGGGCGAGAATGTGGGGCGTGCCCGGGTACGAAACCTGTTTCTCAATCATACCAATGGCGACTGGCTGCTGTTCCTTGATGACGACTGCATGGCTATACCTGAAAAGTTTTTTGAACAATATACAGAACATCTAAACGAGAATAGCGATGTATTGGTCGGTGGCAGCACGTACGACGACAGCTTCAAGGACCGAGAGCACATCTTGCGATGGATGTATGGCAAACGCGTCGAAAGAAAAAAAGATGTTGTCATGCGCAACCAAAATCCATACATGTCTTTTATGACCAACAACTTCATGATACGTCGCGATGTATTTGAACGCATACGTTTTGATGAACGAATCACCAGTTATGGGCATGAGGACACCCTTTTCGGATTCCGTCTCAAGCAAGCAGGCATAAACATACTTCATATCGACAACGCCGTAGTGAACGGTGACATCGACACCAATGAACAATTTCTACGGAAAACCAAAGAATCAATCAAAAATCTAGTTAATATAAGGCGTTTTCTGAATGAGCCCGAGTTCGACGATTCTGTGCGACTGTTGAGAGCTTATCGGAAGGTTGAAAAACTGAAAATGGTGTGGGCAGTGAAGTTATGGCATCTACTGACCAAACGTTGTCTTGAAAAACGATTCAAAAATGGACAAGGATTCACACTCACACAGTTCAACCTCTATAAGCTTGGGGAGTTTGTTGAGTGCATGAGTGCGTGAATGTGTTATTGTGTTAATGCGTTATTGTGTTATTGTGAGGGTGTGGACGGTACGCCTTTTCAATATCTCATTTCAGATGCACCACGGTGATTCCGTCGCCGCCTAGTTCAAGACGCTCGGAATGGAACGTCTGAACCTCTTTGTTTGCTTGCAGTTGCTCTCGTATGAGAGTTTTCAGTATCCCGTAGCCTTTGCCATGCAGGATTCGCAACTCATGCTCACCCAGCAGCTGTGCTTCGTCCAGGAAATGCTGAAGTTCAGACAACGCTTCTTCTGCTCGATGACCTCGCAGGTCAAGTGTGGGGTTGAAATATTTGCGTTTCTCGTTTATGTCGTCGTATATCGACTGGAAGCGGCCACCCTTCTGCGACGATTTCTCCACGGGGAAATTTTTCTTCTCGGTCTTCACAAGACGGTCGAGGGCGATGGTCATACGCACCGAATTGCTCTCCACCACAGCCTTCTTCCCTTTCAACTCTACCACCTGGGCGTAGGAGTCCATGTCAACGAGTTTGACGATGTCACCGACAGCGATTGGTTGTTTGTCCACCAAAGAAGTCTGATTAATAGGAGTAATATTCTTACTCCGACTACTTTCCGCTAACCGCTGACTGCTGACCGCCGACTGCCGACTGCTAACCTCCAACTCCTCTGCCTTCTTTTTCAGCCGCTCGCGGGCTTCAATAGTCTTTTGTCGTTCGGCTTGTGCTTTTTTGATGTCGCTGATAGTCTGTTCCACCGCTCGGTTTGCTCCAGCCACTATCTCTTTCGCCTCTGACCGTGCCTTCGAAAGTATCTCGCGCTTGCGAGCCTCCAGGTCGTCGCTCAGCGTCTGATATTTATCTATAACCTCATTAAGAAACTTGTCAGCAGCATCCAGTTCTGCCTGCTTGCGGGCTATTTCCTGCTTATCGAGTTCTATCTGCTGCAATTGATGTTCAAAGTTGAGCATCTCGTGTCCGACCTTTTGACCCGCTGCATCAAGTATTTCTTTCGGGAAACCGATATTGGTGGCTATCTCAAATGCAAACGACGAGCCTGGATGCCCCACAGCGAGGCGGTATAGCGGACGCATATTGTCGGTGTCGAACAGCATTGCACCGTTAATGATTGCATCGTGACGATCGGCCAGCAACTTAAGGTCGGCGAAATGGGTTGTCACCACACCGAACGAACCCCTTCTGCACAGTTCTTCAAGCAAAGACTCTGCGATAGCGCATCCAGAGCGTGGTTCTGTTCCGCCACCCAGCTCGTCGAGCAGAAAAAGTGTATGTTCATCGGCAACATCAAGCAGACAACGCAGGTTCTGCAAATGTGATGTATATGTGCTGAGGTCCGACTCTATCGACTGTTCATCGCCGATGTCAATAAAAAGGTTGTCGAACACGCCGAACTCGCTGGTATCCTTACAAGGAACAGGCAGACCGCATTGTAGCATATACTGTATCAAGCCGATGGCTTTCAGGCATACCGATTTACCTCCGGCATTGGGTCCCGAGATGATGAGAATGCGATTGTCGGCATCGAGCTTAAGGTTGAACGGCACGACATCTCCCCCACCCGATTCCATGCGTTGCAGATAAAGCAGCGGATGTCTTGCATCAAGCCAATCCATCATAGGTTTGCCCGTCACACGCGGCACCGCAGCACCCAAGCGCAGGGCAAACGAAGCCTTTGCACGGATAAAGTCAAAGCGTGCCAACACCCAATAGTCGTTGACCATAGTGTCTATGCGGGGCCTTATCTGGTCGCATATACGAAGAATTATCTTCTGAATCTCGTGTTTTTCTGCAAATTCCAATTCCCGCAAATCGTTGTTCAGCTCCACCACCTCCGAAGGTTCTAGGTATGCGGTCTGACGGGTTGCCGACTCATCGTGTATGAGACCTCGAATCTTGCGCCGGTGGGTGTCGAGCATCGGTATCACCATCCGTCCGTTACGGATGGTTATCTCAGCGTTCTCAGGAGCCCACCCTTCGTGTTTGGCGCGGGAGAGCGAACGGCTAAGCTGTGCATCGACCTCTCCTCGTTTGCGGAGCATCTGTCGGCGGATATCGTGCAGTGTCTCCGTAGCGTTGTCATATATTTCACCCTTGTCGTCGATGGTCTTGTCGAGAGTACGCAGCAGCAGCGGCTCGTGAGCAATATGCGATGCCAGCTCGTGCAGCTGCGGATATTTTTCTACCGCCTCGTCGCGGGCAAAGAACTTAACACAGTCGGCAATTGTGTGAAGTGAACACTTGAGGTTGAACATCTCTGGCAGCTCCATGACGGTGTTGCCGATACGCAGACGCTCAAGCGTGGAAGTCATATCGGTAAAGTCCTGCGAGGGAAAGCTGTTGTCTAGTAGCATTATCTGACGGAACTCCTCAACTTGCTGCAGATCGCGCACAATTTTGTCGTGGTGCGTTTGAAAACTCATATCGTGAGCCATCTGCGCCGCCAACGCGTTGCTGCATTGTGCTGCCACCATCTCCTTTATCCGGTCAAATCCTAGTTTATGTTCAATGTTTGTCAAAGAATCCACTATTTTTTGAAGCGTTATCTAACTGCTGACTGATATTCTCTAACTACTATTGCCTATTCACTATTCACGAAAACCATCAATCAAAATCCAGATAAAACGGCCAGTGTTGGCGGAATTTCTCAAGCGATTTCTTATCCAGTTGTGCAATCTGCAACTGTTCTTTGCCGGCTTCACATTCTACAATAGGCAGCCCTTTATAATCTATAGCCACCGAATTACCTGTATATCCAATGTCTGCGCCATCCGTTCCCACACGGTTCACGCCCACAACATACGACAGGTTCTCTATGGCTCGCGCTTTGAGCAAGGTGCTCCACGCTTCATGGCGAGTGCCTGGCCAGTTGGCGCATACAATCATCAGGTCATAATCCAGGGCAATGGCCTCATCGCACATCGACACTCCGTCGGTAGGCAACTTTGAACGTTCCGACTCCTGCACTCCGTTGCGTAACCACTTCGGGAAGCGTAGGTCGTAGCATACGGCGGGCTTGATGTGCCAACCGCGCCACTCAAAGATACAGCGTTCGGTGCCGCGTACTATGATGTTTGCCTCGCCGCTTACGCGGAAAGTGTGCCCTTTATCGTAGGTTCCGAAGGAACCATCGGGAAACACCCAGTGCAACCGGTTATACACACTCTCCCCCACCCTCACAGGCCATGTGGCGACAAACAGTGCGTCGTGTTCCCGCGCCATCTGCGAAGCGAACTCCATCGACGGACCCTCCTGCGGCTCAGCCATCTCCACCATATTGTCGCCAAAGCCGCACGAGAACGTCTCTGGCAACACTATGATATCCACCTCCGACGACAACGCAGCAAGTTTCCCACTCACACGGTCAAAGTTCTCCTGCCGATTGTTCCAGACGATATCTTGTTGATATAATGCTATGTTCATTCCCCTACTTTCCACAATTACAGCTCAAATTCCAATATTTCTTCACGCTGGGCAGAAGCTCACATATCGCCGCCATCTGTTCCTCGGTAAGGTAGCACTCGCGCAGATCTATCAGCTTCAGTGTTGCGTCGAGTGCCACAAAGGTCACAGGCAGTTCCGTCACCCCTGTTGACCACAGCACAAGCCGTTCAAGACTCGTCAGAGACGCCATCGAGGCGGGCAGTGCCTGCAGCGGGTTGCGGTTGAGGTCGAGTTTCACAAGATTCGTCAGCTGCCCCATCTCGTCGGGCAGATAGTGCAACCAGTTGCGCTCAAGGTTTAGAACCTCCAGATGTTTCAGGTTCGCTATCTCGGGCGGCACGGAGTCGATGAAGTTACAGCCAAGATTCAGCTCTCGCAGGTTGGTAAAGGTGAATACCTCCGGCGGTATCGCCTTCAGCCGCTTATAGGTCAGCTTCAGTATATACACGTCCTCTGGGCGTTTCACTTCCTTCAGCGACTTATATACCTTGTCTGTTTGCGCACTCGCACCAGCCGACAGGCACACCAGCAACATTATCACCAACAGCCGTCTCATATCCCAAACAATTTCATTGCACGCTCTCGGTCGGCGCCAATCTGCCGCGAAAGTTCGTCGAGCGAGCCAAACTCACTGATGTCGCGGATGCGGTAATCAAACGCGACCTTTATAGTTTTGCCATAAAGGTCTTCCTTACAGCCA
This sequence comes from Bacteroidales bacterium, assembly GCA_017616895.1. Taxonomy (GTDB): domain Bacteria; phylum Bacteroidota; class Bacteroidia; order Bacteroidales; family P3; genus Colimorpha. The sequence continues at coordinate 15,322 of JAFZXE010000014.1, read as the reverse complement.
AACACGTGGACTTCCAGCACACTGCGTTCGTCGCCGAGTGTTGGCCGACCACCCCAGTTGGCAATCCCATACTGGTCAATCGGAGTCTCTCCCACCCGCACCCTCACAGCATAGACACCCTCTTTGGGCATCGCTTTCATCGGGTCGTTCAACTCCACATTGGCTGTCGGAAACTCAATAGTGCGACCTATTCCCTTTCCGTGAACAACATTGCCCTCCACCGCATAGCGGTAGCCCAGCATCGCGTTGGCACCCTCTATATCGCCAGCCATAAGACGGTTGCGTATCTGTGTCGAGCTTATCTCCACACCGTCACACACCAGCGCCTCCGTGCGTATCACCTCCACGTCAGGCATCGACAGCAGACGGTCGAAGTCGTTGCGTTGCTTGTTACCGAACATGTTGTCGTAACCCACAAGCAGCACCTTCACGTTCAAACCACCTTTGAGCGCCGTCTTATAGAACTCGCATGCCGACTGCTGCGCCACCTCTGGGGTGAACGTAACGGTCTCCACGTCGCCGATATGACTCATCCCGTGCTGTGCGAAAAGCCAAGCACGCTCCTCGTTGGTCGTCAGCAGACGGAACCCGTTGTCGGTATGTCCAAGCACCACACGTGGATGCCTATCAAATGTCACCACAACAGGTTTCAACCCACGCTCGGCAGCCACCTCCTGCAGTCGCTGCAGTATCAGCTGATGCCCACGGTGCACCCCGTCGAACATACCCACGGTACACACGGTCCCTTCCTGATGGGCGACAATAGAATCTACGGGCTGAATACTCATCGATGACTGTTTTGACTATGTATTAACGCAGAGTGCGCGAAATTAGTATCGAGCAAACCAGCAAAGAGAACGCCCACATACCGAGTATATGGGCGCTCTCGCTATTCAATCTATACAAATTGGAATCATTCAAACGAGGCGATAGCCTTCTTGATGAGCCCCATAGCTTCGCGCAGCTGCTCTTCGGTGATAACCAGCGGAGGAGCGAAGCGGATGATGTGCTGGTGGGTCGGTTTTGCCAGAACACCGAGGTCGCGCATCTTCAAGCAGACATCCCATGCCTCTTTGCCGTTGCGCGGCTTGATGATTATTGCGTTCAACAGACCTTTACCGCGAACCTTCTCAATCATCGGGCTCTTGAAGTTGCTCATCTCCTCGCGGAAAATCTTACCGAGACGGTCAGCGTTCTCCATGAGGTGCTCGTCCTTGATAACCTGCAGGGCGGCGATGGAGACCTTGGCGGCGATGGGGTTGCCACCGAAAGTTGAACCGTGCTCGCCAGGTTTGATGTTGAGCATGATGTCGTCGTCGGCCAGAACGGCGCTGACAGGCATCACACCACCACCGAGAGCCTTACCGAGGATAAGGATGTCGGGACGCACACCTTCGTGGTCGCAAGCAAGCATCTTACCGGTACGTGCGATACCGCACTGCACCTCGTCAGCCATGAAGAGGACATTGTATTTCTTGCAGATGTCGTAGCATTTCTTCAGGTAGCCCTCGTCCGGAACATAGACACCGGCCTCACCCTGGATAGGCTCGAGCAGGAAACCAGCGATCTTGTCGCCTTCAGCTGCGAGAACTTTCTCAAGAGCTGCGGGGTCGTTGTAGGGGATGCGGACGAATCCGGGAGTCATAGGACCGTAGTTGGCATAGCTCTCGGGGTCGTTGCTCATGGTGATGATGGTGATGGTGCGGCCGTGGAAGTTACCTTCACAGCAGACGATCTTCACCTCGTCGTTCTTGATACCTTTTTTCACGACACCCCAGCGGCGAGCCAGCTTCAGGGCGGTTTCGTCGGCCTCGGCACCGCTGTTCATAGGCAGCACCTTCTCGTAGCCGAAATACTCGGTGACATATTTTTCCCATTCGCCGAGGCAGTTGTTATAGAAAGCGCGGCTGCTGAGCGTGAGCAGGTGAGCCTGGTCGCACATAGCCTTCACAATCTTCGGGTGGCAGTGGCCCTGGTTGACGGCACTGTAAGCCGACAGAAAATCGAAATATTTCTTTCCCTCGCAGTCCCACACAAAGGCACCTTCGCCCTTTGCGAGAACCACTGGCAGCGGATGATAGTTATGGGCGCCGTATTTGGCTTCCATTTCCATGAATTCTTCTGACTTTGTCATATTGTTTTAAGTTTAAATGTTTTGAAATTTTTTGCAAATGTACACATTATTTTTCATTCAAACGAGTTATTTTATTATGATGGGAAACAGCAAACTTCTTGAACTTACCGACCTCTGCGTTTCGTTCAAGCAGAAAGACGACTACCGCCAGGTGTTGAAGGGCGTGAACTACACCCTCTATCGAGGCAAGACCTTGGGTATAGTGGGCGAGTCGGGGTCGGGCAAGTCGGTGAGTTCGCTTGCGCTCATGGGCTTGCTGCCTAAAAACGCCAAAGTCTCAGGACACGCCTGGTTCTCAACCCCGTCCGACCCGTCCGACAAGTCCACCCCGTCCGATTCTGGTCACAGGTCACAGGTCACAGATCACACCTCCCCCATCGACCTCCTATCCCTCTCTGAAGATGAGTTTCGCCACTATCGCGGAGACCATATCGCTATGATTTTCCAGGAGCCGATGACCAGCCTCAACCCTGTCCACAAATGCGGGGCACAGGTGGTGGAGATGCTGCTGCAGCATGAGAAAGTGAGTCATAAAGAAGCTCGCGAACGGGTGATAGAGCTTTTCAAGGAAGTGCTGCTGCCCCGTCCAGAAAAGATATTCGACAGCTACCCTCACGAGATAAGCGGCGGTCAGAAACAGCGCGTGATGATAGCGATGGCGCTCGTCTGCAATCCATCGATACTTATAGCCGACGAACCCACCACCGCACTCGACGTAACGGTGCAGAAGACCATCCTCGAGCTGCTGCGCGACCTGCAGAAAAAACACAACCTCGCCATCATCTTCATCACTCACGACCTAGGGGTGATAGCGCAGATTGCCGACGACATCGCCGTCATGTACCACGGCGAGATAGTGGAGCAGGGCGACACTCAACAGATACTACACAACCCGCAACACCCATACACCAAAGGACTCCTCGCCTGCCGTCCACCGCTCGACAGCCGACCCGAACGCCTGCCGACAGTAAAAGATTTCCTATCTAGTAGCGAGCAGCCAGCAGTCAGCAATCAGCCGACGGATATTCATAATTCAAAATTCAAAATTCAAAATTCGACAGCAACTCCGTTGCTGAAAGTTCGCGACTGGAACGTCACCTACCCGCTAAAAAAGACCATCTTCGGCAAGGTGACACAGGAGCTGAAAGCCGTCGATAACATCACCTTCGACATCTATCGGGGCGAGACGCTGGGCTTGGTCGGCGAGTCAGGATGCGGCAAAACCACACTGGGTAGGTCGCTGCTACAGTTGATAGAGCATTCGTCGGGTACGGTGGTGTATGACGGAAAGCCCCTCGACAAACTCTCAAGCAAAGAGTTGCGCCATCTGCGTACCAAGATGCAGATAGTGTTCCAAGACCCCTATTCGTCGCTCAACCCACGCCTGACCATAGGCGACGCCATCCTCGAGCCGCTACGCAGCCACCACATCTACGACACAGACAGCGAGCGACGCGAGGCAGTGAACACTCTCCTGGAGGAAGTGGGACTCGACCGCAGCGTATATGGACGTTATCCCCACGAGTTCAGCGGAGGGCAGCGCCAGCGTGTCTGCATAGCAAGGGCGTTGATTGTGAAGCCCGAACTGGTCATCTGCGACGAGAGCGTGTCGGCACTCGACGTGTCGGTACAGGCACAAGTGTTGAACCTGCTCAACGACCTGAAGCGTAAATACGGCTACACATACCTCTTCATCACCCACGATCTCTCGGTGGTGAAGTTCTTCTCCGACCGCATCATGGTTATGGAGAAAGGGCGTATGGTGGAACTCAACGACGCCGACGAACTCTACGCCCACCCGCAACAGGAATACACCAAGCGCCTAATCGACGCGATACCTAGAATTTGACCATACCGCACAAAACAAAGAGGGAGGCTTCGTCTGACGGAGCCTCCCTCTTTGTAAAAGTATGTGCTTACCTTCTCTGAATTCTTGGTCCTTTTCCGCTCATCTCCTTTCCCTCCACCGTGGTTGTGGCGTGCGGCACTATCATCAGGCGCTCCTTCGGGATGAGTTTGCCCGTGATGCGGCAGATGCCGTAGGTGCCGTTCTCGATGCGGATAAGAGCGGCCTCGAGGTCGCGGATGAAACGCTGCTGACGGGCTGCCAGACGTGCGTTTTCCTCCTTTGAGAGCACATTGCTGCCCTCCTCCAATGTTTTGAACGTCGGAGCCGTGTCGTTGGCCTCGTTCTCGTTGCCGGCCATGGCCTGAAGCTGCATGTCGAGGTTACGTTTTGCCTCCTCGATTTTCTTAAGTATCAACTCCTTGAATTCCTGCAATTCCTCTGGCGAGTAGCAGGTTTTCTCCTGTTTTGTTTCTTTCTTTGCCATAACCGTTGGTGTTTTGATTTATTAGTTTGCAAAAATAGAGGTTTTTTGTGCAATCTGCCGGCAATACTTATCAACACTAGTTGATATTGCCGCTCATATACAAGTCTATCAACCCGTTAGGAGCTGAAATATAAATTGTCTTATTCTCTCTGTCAACCTTTTTTATCACCTCGTCGATGACAGGTATGAGTATTTCAGTGGTGCCGTTCATGATTTGGAAAAGCGGCTGTGCGGGATATTCAATTATCGTCTCTATCACGCCTATGTCGCCATACTCGTCATCCACCACGCGGAAACCCTTGACCTCGTGAAAGTAGAACTGGTTGCCCGTAAGCTTCGGCAGCAGGTCGAGCGGCAGGTACATATCGTGTCCGGCAAGCGATGCCGCCTGATCTGGCGTCAAGTCCTCGAATGTAGCGATAGCCTTGTTACCGCTGAATCGCAGCGACTTGATGAAGTAGGGCACCAAGCCGTTCTTCATCTCTACGAACACCGAGTCGAGGCTTGCGTAGTCGTCCTGGTTGTCAACGTCGAGGAAAAGCACCATCTCGCCTTTGAACCCGAAAGGTTTGGTGATGCGTCCCAGATAATAACATTCGTCCTTAGTCATGAGTCAACTGCATCATTACGTTATGTCCTTATAACGTGGAAACGTTGCATTTTAATATACGACAACAAAAAAAAGCGCATCCCGGTCGGGGACACGCTTTTCTTCATTGATAATCCGTAAAACTTAGAAACTGTTTTGATTTAATTGATGGATTTTATTATGGATATGGGCGAGCAGATTTTTCAGCTTATCGAAGGCGCAATGGGTGTCCATTGTAACTGAGAGAAGGTGGAAAAGATGCCGTTCATATACTTTAAGAAAAACGTTGAATTAAATCAAAACGGTTTCTTACTCAGCTGCGGGGGCTTCGGTTGCCTCTGCTGCGGGAGCCTCTTCGGCTGCGGCGGCTGCCTCAGTTTCAGCCTTTGCGGCTGCTTCGGCCTCAGCTTTTGCGCGCAACTTGGCGGCCACTGCCTCGGCTTTGGCCTCGTTGTGCTTACGCTCGGCTTCCATGCGAGCTTTTGCGGTGTCGCGCTTGGCGGCGTCTGCGCTGCTCTTCACGCCGGCCACTTTGGCGTCCTTAGCCTGTTTCCACTCGTTGAATTTGGCATCGGCCTGAGCCTGGGTGATAGCGCCCTTCTCGACACCAATCTGGAGGTGGCGGCGAAGCAGAACTCCCTTATAGGAGAGGATGCGGCGAACGGTGTCGCTCGGCTGTGCTCCGTTTTTAAGCCACTGCACGGCCTTCTCCTCGTTCAGGACAATGGTGGCAGGGTTTGTCAGGGGGTTGTAGGTACCCAGTTTCTCGATAAATCTTCCATCGCGTGGTGCTCGACCATCCGCTACAACGATATGGTAGAAGGGCTGATTCTTCTTTCCATGACGCTGCAATCTCATTCTTGCTGGCATAATGCTCTAATTTTTAATTTGTTAAAAATATTGTTTATTTATAAGTGGATTGCAAAGATACGATATTATTTTATATATGCAAGCGTTTTGGTTGAATTGGTGAATTAGTTTTAAGCTGTGAGCTGTAAGTTTTAAGTGTGAGGCTTAGCGAACAGTTGCCGATGGTCAGCAATTTTCAAAATTCAAAATTCAACTTTCAAAATTAGGAGCGCCGCACCCCCTCAATTCTTCTTCACCACCTTGTTGTACGGTTCTTTCTTCCACAGGCGCAAGCTGTACGAAGCCTGCACCGACACCATCGGATAGGCCTTCCGCGAAATCATCCACTGATGGAACGTCTCGCCGTCAAGGGTGAAGAACTTCTCGAAGTTGCCGAACGCCATACCGAAGTTCATCCCCACATCAAGACGTTTCCACGAGAAACCCAATCCCATAGAAGCCATATAACCGCCCAGCTTGTCAAGTCTGGTGAGCGGATGTCCGTACAAGGTCTGCTGCGTCGGCACCTGCTTGCCTTCGCCAAGACCGAACATATATCCCAGCCGCAGGCTCACATAGCCGCTGTAGAGCGAGTTGGGCGCGTAGGCACGGGTTTCGAGATACAGAGGCACTCCCAAGCCTGCATCCAAGTGGTAGCCACCGCCGGCGCCGATGCCGAGCGACACTATGGGACATATCTCGTATTCGACATTGAAGGTACCCATCTGGACGTTGCCGCCCTCGAGGCCGAAACGCAGCGCGAAGCCCTTTCCACGTTCCGACGGCGGATATTTGCTCTTCACCACATGGCGCTTGTCGTCGTCGCCATAGTTACCCATATAACGCTGTGCATACGCCGTTCCGCCCACAAGTTCGAGCGCCAATATTGCGAGTATAATCAAACGTTTCATTAGAACATATTGACCGATAAAACCTTGCAAAGATACACAACTTTCCTGAAAAAACAGCATTTTTCTTCTTTTTGCTGCAAAAAAATGCCTGTCAGCCGCACCATCCCCCCCCATATACCCTGTACTCGCCTCCCACCAACTCAAACCCAAACCCAAACCCAACTCCTACTCCACCCCAAAAAACCAAACCGCACCCCCAACTCAAACCAACCACATACCAAAACCCAAGTACTACCAATGTAGGAGAAATACCGAAGGGGTATAGGAGGGATACAGAAGGGGTATAGGAGGGGTATCGAAGATGATACGGTGTTGATACGGTGTTGATACGTCGTTAATACGGAAATTAGCAATATTTAATATTGGATGTCAAGACGTTGCGGAGGCCAAAATTGAACCTCCGTGTTCGGCAGTATTTCTGAAATACAGCCCAAACCGCTGATATTTATGTTCTTGTCTAAAAACATATCCATCGTCTCGACTTTACAAAAATACGAAACTTTTCTTCATATAAATACCCCGAAAAAAACTTTTTTTTCACATTTTTCAACCGCCCTACAACACATTCTCTCCACCTCAAAAAACAAATGCCCGCCAATTTCAAAAAAAATCGTATCTTTGCACCTATGAAACAAAGCATTATCACGAAAGTACTAGTAGTTGTGATGGTGGTCGTGACGGTATCGACTGTATCGGCTCAGCAAACCCGCTGGCGCGACACCACCCTGTCGCTAGAGCAGCGCGTAAACGATCTAATCACACACCTCTCAATTGATGAGAAAATATCGCTCCTGCAGCACCAGAACCCCGCCATCGACCATGTAGGTCTCAAGCCCTACAGTTGGTGGAGCGAAGCATTGCACGGGGTGGCGCGCAACGGCAAAGCGACCGTCTATCCGATGCCTATCGGTATGGCTGCGACATGGGACTACGCACTTGTGGAAGCGGCGTTTCGCTCAATCGCCGTCGAAGCCCGCACGAAATTCGCGCTAGAGCGCCAACTAGGCAACTATTGCGACAACAAAGGCATCACCTTCTTCACCCCGAATATCAACATCTTGCGCGACCCACGCTGGGGTCGCGGCATGGAGACCTTCGGCGAAGACCCTTGGCTCACGGCACGCATGGGGCTGTCGGCAGTGAACGGATTACAGACACGCATCGGGCACAACCGCATCCTCGCTGCCGCCTGCCTCAAACATCTGGCCGTCCACAGCGGACCTGAGGCCACCCGACACGAGTTCAACTCCCGCGTCTCCACCCACGACCTATTCACCACCTATCTCCCCGCATTCGAATACATAGTGAAGAACGGCAACGTGCAGCAGGTCATGTGCGCCTACAACCGCCTGAACGGCGAGCCGTGCTGCACCAACAACCGTCTGCTGCAGGACATACTGCGCCACCAGTGGCGCTACGACGGCATGGTCGTCACCGACTGCTGGGCTCTCAACGACTGCTGGGAGCGCGACAAAAAGACACCTCGCCACGAAACCTACGCCGACGCCAAAGCCGCTGCTGCAGCCGCTTTCAACGGCGAGGTTGACCTCGAATGTGGCAGCGGCCTGACCGCTCTGAAAGAAGCCGTCGAGACAGGTCTCGTAAGCCGCGAAGCCATCGACCGCCACCTACGCCGCGTGCTGCGCACCCGCCTCACCGTCGGCGTTGACTACCCCTCCGAGTACGTCCGCCTGCCCAAGGCCGCACCCCGTCCGCTCGACATGGCTCGCGAAAGCATTGTGATGCTCAAAAACAACGGCGCGCTGCCTCTTTGCCTGCCTGGCATCGACCAACGACACTTCAAACAGGAGGTACGTCACGACATCCACCGCCTCGCAATTGTGGGGCCTAACATCGACGACGTCGCCATGATGCTGGGCAACTACAACGGCGACCCGATAAACCCCGTCACACCGCTCGACGCCTTCACCCGCTACGCCGCCACCACAGGCAAAGGGCAGTTCGAACTCTTCTCCGAGCCGCTCAACGACCTGATTGAAGAGCCCGACTACCAGGCCGAGCAGCAGATGAACACCTGCTTCGACCACCTGTCCGACTACGACGCCATAGTGTATATCGGAGGCCTTTCGCCGAAGCTCGAAGGCGAAGAACTCGACATCGACCGGGAAGGCTTCCACCGAGGCGACCGCACCTCCATCGAGCTGCCCGCCGTGCAGGCCAACGCCATCAAGGCGCTGAAGGTGCGCACAGGCAAACCCGTGATAGTGGTGCTCTGCACGGGTAGCGCCCTCGCCCTTGGCGAAATCGAAGACTATGCCGACGCCATATTGATTGCTTTCTACGGCGGCGAGGCTATGGGTACCGCGCTGTTTGAAGCCATCGCCGACGCCTCCGACGGTGCCCTCTTCGGACGTCTCCCCATGACCTTCTACGCCTCCACTCGCCAGCTTCCGCCGTTCGACAACTACTCCATGCAAGGTCGCACCTACCGCTATTTCGAGGGCACCCCTGCCTATCCCTTCGGCTATGGCCTGACCTACAACGGCTCTCACACCCTGCGCTCCCTCAAATACAACCCCAAGACTCGCAGCGTCACAGGCATACTGCGCGTCGAGGGTCACCCACACGAAGAGGTGGTGCAGGTCTATCTTAAAGGCGACAACACCCCGGGCAGCTTCACCAAGACCCTAGTCGGTTTTGAGCGCACCGAAGAGCGTCAGAGCAAAGCCTCCGACGTACCCTTCTCAGGCCTTTTCTACCGTCACGACGTGATGTTCAGCATACCCGTCAACTACGAAGTATTCCGCTCCTACGACGAAGCCACAGGCAAGATGCGTCTGCCTGCACCGGGCACAAAATTCAAACTCCTCGTAGGTTTCAGCAGCGACGACAAAGACCTCACCGAGATTGAGATGACCTACTAACCATCCATCACCACCCCGTCCTCACCCCTACCCACACCCACCCAACTCCCACCCAACTCCCAATCCGCTCCCAGTCAACTCCCACCTCGCTCCCTCCCGATACCCACCACCACCTTTCCTCTCCCCCCATCCATTTACCCCCCCCGTTTATCCCACCCCCTTTCCTTCTGGAGAGGGGGATGGGAAAAGGCTTTTTAACCTTTTTTTCAACGTCTTTTTCTCCCTACTAATCATCCCCTTACGGGCATTTTTGTTTTTATTAACACTCTCAGGTTGAAACGCACCTTGCCAGTTGGTTTTTTTTTGTATTTTTGCACCTTTGTACCAATATATATAGCGCACCCAAAACCAATAATAACATTCTGATACACAACAAGATAAACCAAAATCTTAAAAGACCTTAAAATTAGCTCAATTTCCCGTCAACACGGGTGAGAATTAGCAAAATAACCAACATAAACTGCGAAAAAAACAAATCGATGATACGCAACTGTAATTTTTTTGAGAAAGTGAAGGAATCCATCAGGAGAGGACTTTTGATGAGGCTGGCGGCAGTCCTGCTGCTTGTGGTGGCAGGCTCCACCGCCTGGGGGCAGGTGAAGACCACCGTCAAGGGCATGACCACCCTTGCCCGACCAACGACGTTGGAGGTCTGGGGTGTGCAGGACGCTTCGGTGAGCGCCACTCCCGTCGAGCGTACCTCGCCCAACGGTGAGCGCCTCTATTGCGCCTACGACATCAACATCGTCAAGGACGGCCGCGAATGGCAGCCCGAACCAAACGAGCCGGCCATCGTCACCATGACCGACCCCAACTTCATCGACGGACAGTTGCTTGACATATACCACGAAGGAAAGAACGAACTTGAATACATTGCAACTGTAGCCCCCGAAAACGGCAAGATTACCTTCCCCGCTCCATCATTCTCAGTTTATATCATCACCACAACCGGCGACAGTGCACGCCTGAAAGTCACCTTCCACAGGGCGAGCGCCCCCACAGAGGTGACCGTTTATGTGAAGAAGGCGGACATAGGACACGGGATTTTCAACGAAGTAGTGTATAACCCAGGAATGGGCACGCCGGCAGCCGGCGTGGAATGCAAGGGCTGGACAGCCAATGCATCCTACAGCGTGTCCGACATGGCATCCGCCATAACGTTCACCCAAATTCGCGACAGCATCACCAACAGGCTGAACGCCGGCGTTACCGACGGAACGGAGCTGCATTTCTACACCATGCTATTCAAGAGCTATTCCATTTCCTACCTCGACGAGAAAGGAGCCGTTATCCATACCGACGACACTGCCTACCGTGCCGATGCGGGCACGCCTGCCATAAAACGTGAGGTGAACGCGGCATACACGCCAGACGACAACGACCATAACTTTGAGGGCTGGAAAGTCAACACACATGCTGACGGGACTCATATCAACGGCCACTCCGACGATGAGCATGTGTATGAAAACGGCGACTCCATCACAATAAGAGGCAGTATAACCCTCAAGGTCTATACCACCAAGGGACACTGGCTGATTTACCACGAAAACGGTAAAGGCGCCACCTACAAGGCCGCCGACTTTGTGAGGTCAAATGAGGTCACGGAGAGACCCACCATTGATATGCGGCGAAACGGCTACACCTTTGACAATTGGTATTTTGGTCCTCTCAATGCAAACGGAAATCCCACAGGAGGCGCATTTCCTTTTGGCAACGCCTTGGATTCCAACACAAACATATATGCCAAATGGATCCCACAAGATAATGCCCCCTATACCGTTATCATCTGGAAGCAGAAAGTGAGTGGTAGTGGCTACGACTTTGCGGAAGCCATATCATTGACTGGCGGTGTGGGAACAACTATCGGTACTGTTAATCAACAAGGAACCGGAAACAACGCCTACGCCCGAGTGAATGGAGTCAACAAGACCTATACAGGTTTCCATCTCGATCATTTCGATTCAGGTGTTCAAATCAAAACAGAAGGCAATTCTGTAGTCAATGTATATTATAACAGAACCTCATACACATTGACTTTCAGAAAAAACCAAAACGGAACGGTTTACAAAACAATCACGGCTTTGTATGAACAAAGCATCGGAAGTAATTTCCCAATAACCACAAATGGCGCATCTGCTGACTGGAGATGGAAACCTCAGGGATCCTCAACATTCAGCAACGTGTTGGTGTATATAGATGCGATGCCCGCTGAGAATGTGACGTTTTATAAAGACGAATCTTCCAATTCCACAAAATACATGAAGTTCTATGTTGAGGCTCGACCCGGCCAAACAGGTACTCGTACATTTAATGGAAGAAGTTTTGTTCAATACGGAAACACCATCACAGCAAAATATAATTATTTCACACTGGCTGAGGATTTCGTGGACATATCGGGTTATAGTAAATATGGGTCAGACCCCGCTTTCGGTGGAAATGGGAGAGCTTATGTGGATGCGGGGGGAACTTTGTATTTGTACTACATACCATTGCAGTACACGATAAACTTTATGGATGGAGCGTACTACGATGGCAACGGTGAACGTCTTACTAGCGAAGTGTCTATGGGTGACTTAGGCACGTCACCGAATATTGCATACGGTTATGATATTAGTGAATATAACAACTACCACCCTGCCACTTCTCCTGCTGGATATGTGTTTGAAGGATGGTACACAGATGCCACATGTTCGCAACCACTGCCATACAACTTTACAACAATGCCTAAAGGCGGCATCACCGTATATGCCAAGTGGAGACAAATCCAGTACCGTGTATTCCTGCACCCAGGCATCACCGCAGTGCGAGCTCCTCGTCTCACTTGGGGTTCAGACAACCAGGCAATGAACTTCCGTATCACCTACGGTGGTCGTATCAGTGCCCCCACAGGTGTTGACCAAGATGACAACTGGAAATTTGTTGGTTGGTTTACCGACTCGGAGTGTACACATCCCTTCAACGAAAGCTCCATTACGCTGACCGACGTAAACACAACCCTGTACAACAAAACTACAGACCTTACCGATTCAATGGACATCTGGGGCGTAATTGTTAATTCAAGTCCTTATCCCGAGGGAACAACAGGTCCTGGATACAACAGCGATTCATACAGTTACAACAGAAACACAGGAACGTTCAGTGTCCGCAACCGTTTCTGGATTACCAGAAAGTATGACCTTTACGGCAAGTGGAAGGCTACTTTGCCAGGCGCCATCGGCATCACGGTGGTTTACGACGGCAACGGCGGAACCCCAACCAGCGACACAGCACAATACAAGTACCAGGACGGTGTTAAGGCAATAGCAAATAGCGCCTGCACACCACCCAGCACCACCAAGGAGTTCTCGCATTGGGTTATGCAACGCTACAACTCATCGACCAACTCTTTTGAGGACATTCCTGGCTCTCGCATCTATCCAACAGACACATTCTCTGTACGTAAAATCAATGCTAAAAGACATATAGATCAATGGTGTGACCCTAACAACCCCTCAAATACCACCGTACCATCCGACCCCTTCAGCAACACTCCTCCAGATGGCACGCACACGCTGATATCCAAAGCCGTTTATACACTTATGCTCCGTGCCGAATATGTGGATGTCGAACAACCGAAGAAGACCTTTATAGTATGGTACAAAAACGATGAGACACACGGCATAGTGCGTACCGACTATGAGACCACCACGCCGCACACGCTGCCGCTTAACATGACAGTTGAAGAGTTTAACGGCAGGACGCCTGTTATCCCCACGCCTGAGTCACGCTCAGGATACAACTTCTTAGGTTGGTACAAACAAAGAACCGAGCCAGGAAACACAGTGCCCACTAATGTCGAGCAATGCGCCCCGAACTTTTTATATTATAATAATGAAGACCATAAATATTATAAAGAGGCAACATTCACTACTGAAGTCACCAAAGTAGCCGCCGACACATATCAGAAAGACGACTATCTCTACGCCATCTGGGTACCGATAATAGATTTTGCTCTCAACCCAGTTTGCGGCGGGCAGACGATACAGCTGCCGACGAGAAACAGCGACGGTTTGGAAATTGAGGGCTCCTGGTCATGTGAATTGTATCCGAGTTCTATTTCTGGTACATATTTCACCGCACCTGAAGATGGAGGGAACATAATACTCAAGTTCACGCCAGGTTCAACATACCCATTTTCGTGCCTCCCTCCCCAAGAATTCCCCATCACGGTATATCCGAAACCTGTTGCGAGTATCGCCACGGCAGCGAGCAACCCAATATGTCCTGGTGCCGATCCGATGAAGATATACGGTGCCACTACGGTCACCAATGCTAACTACACCTACACATGGAACGGAGGCGGACTGACGCTCACAGGCGGTGGCCACACATGGGACAAGACTAACGACACAACGGTTGCAACAATTCCGACACCTCCCACCTGCAACCAAGATTATACAGTTAAATTGAAAGTGACCGACGGCAACGGTTGCAAAGACAGCACCACCATAACCGTAACGGTAAAAGACGAAACAGTTCCTGTACTGAAACCTGGCAAGAGCTGGCCAATAGACCTGACTTTAGACAGTTGCTACAGTATTAACCTCGCAAAACACCTCATCACCACAGATGCAGTGGCCGAGTTATACCAAGACGGATGCAGCGATGTGACAGTCACCGTTGTTTCCACCACCGAAAACAAAACCAACAACTGCGACTGGAAAATCACTCGCAAATACAAAATAAGCGATGCCTGCGGCAACTACATTGAGGAGGAACAGGCAATCAGTGGTGGCGACGAAACAGCTCCATCACCCAACAAGACTTCCATAACCAGACAGACCGTTGCATGCATGTCTGACACCACGGCCGCACTCTCCACGCTTGCGGCACTTGAAGGACTTGGTTTCTCCTTCACCGACTGCAACTCCCTTAAGAGTGACATTTCTGTTGTGAGCAACTCTTACACCGGGGACGGCTGCAACGGCACCAGAACCACCGTCTATCGCGTCTTCGACAACTGCGGTAACAATGTCGATGTAACCTATATCCAAAAGGTCAAGGACAGCATCAACCCGCAGTTCACAAAACAGATCGTGTTCGCAGCGGCTACCGCCTGCGTGAACGACACCGTGCATGCCAAGACCACTTTTGACGACGTCAACGCTCTCGGCTACGGCCTCACTGACTGCAACACCATGACACTCTCCGGTGTGACACGCGCACTGAAGCACGGTGGAGCCTGCATAGACACTCTCGTCATAACCTACACCATTGAGGACGCCTGCGGCAACTCGACTGACGTTTATCAGATGCAGCGCATCAACGACAGTGTCGCCCCGCACTACACCAAGCAGACAGTATTCGATCCTGCTGTAGCGTGTGTCAAAGACACCGTCCACGCCATGACAACTATCGGTGCCGTGACCTCCGCCTTCGGCCTGACCGACTGCGGCTCCATGACACTTGAGGGCGTGACCCGCGCGCTGAAGGTGGGCACGGGATGCAACGACACCCTGACCGTGTCCTACACCGTCAAGGACGCCTGCGACAACAGCGTCGTGCTGTACCAGAAGCAGAGGGTCAACGACAGCCTCGCACCCGAATACACGAACCAGACCATCTACGCCGACGCCACCGCC
>JAFZXE010000013.1 GCA_017616895.1 Bacteroidales bacterium | reverse complement strand
TGAATTGTGAATTGTGAATTGTGAATTGATGAGTCGCTGGGGTCGGCGAGGTGCCAGGCGTCGGCTTTGTGTTCGGCTATGATGTCATCGGCCAGGTGGATGGCGGTGCCGCTGGGGGCGTCGAGTTTGTGGATGTGGTGAGTCTCGGTGATGGCGACGCTGTATTGGGGCAGGGTAGAGGTGAGGTGTGCCAGACGGCGGTTGAGCTCGAAGACGATGTTCATGCCGATGCTGAAGTTGGACGCCACGAAGAGTGCGCCGCCCAGCGCCTCGCATTCGGCTTTGACCGCCTCGAGCCGGTCGTTCCAACCGGTGGTGCCCGACACGACCGGCACACCGGCCTTGAGGCAGCGCCGTATGTTGTCGACCGCCGTCGCGGGAGTCGAGAATTCCACCGCCACGTCGCAGCCTTTCAGCAGCGAGGCTTTGCTCTCCCACTCTTCGGGAGTGTCGATGGTGAGGACGATGGTGTGTCCGCGTTTCGAGGCACATTGTTCGACGGCGTGTCCCATCTTGCCGTATCCGATTATTGCGAGGTTCATGGTGAATGGTGATTAGTGAATAGTGAATAGTGAATAGTGAATTGACAATACCGACTACTAACTGCTGACCGCTAACTTCTTAATCGCCCTGTGCGGGCACGCACCTAACCGCTAAAAAATCGACTGCAAAGATAGGAATTTTTTGCCGTATTTAAATAATTTTGTATCTTTGCACTTTGTTTAATAAATATAGATGTTATGGCACGTGAAATAAAATTCAGTCTTGTTTACAGAGATATGTGGCAGTCGTCGGGCAAATATCAGCCCCGTGTGGATCAGCTGGTTAGGATCGCTCCGGTGATTGTCGCAATGGGTTGTTTCGACCGTATCGAAACCAACGGCGGCGCCTTTGAACAGGTGAACCTTATGTATGGCGAAAACCCCAATAAGGCTGTGCGTGCCTGGACCAAAGAGTTCAACAAGGCCGGCATACAGACACACATGCTCGAGAGGGCTTTGAACGGATTGCGTATGTACGGCGTGCCGAAGGATGTGCGCCAGCTGATGTGCAAGGTGAAGAAGGCACAGGGCGTGGATATCATGCGTTCGTTCTGCGGATTGAACGACTACCGCAACCTCGAGCTCTCGGTGAAATACGCCAAAGAGGCCGGCATGATCTCGCAGGCCGCCTTGAGCATCACCCACTCGCCCGTCCACACGGTGGAATACTACATGGGTTTGGTTGACAAGCTGGTCGAGTTCGGTGCCGACGAGATTGCCCTCAAAGATATGGCCGGCGTAGGCCGTCCCGCCACATTGGGCAAGCTGGTTTACGAGATTAAGACCAAATATCCGCACATCAAGGTGCAATACCACGGCCACACAGGTCCCGGTCTCTCGATGGCCTCGACCCTCGAGGTGGCAAAGGCGGGCGCCGACGTGATCGACTGCGCTATGGAGCCGCTGTCGTGGGGTATGGTGCATCCCGACGTCATCTCTGTGCAGGCGATGTTGAAAGACGCCGGATTCCTGGTGAAGGACATCAATATGGACGCATATATGGAGGCTCGCAAACTCACCCAGGAGTTTGTCGACGACTTCCTCGGTCTCTATATCAATCCCGGCAACCGCATCAGCACCTCGCTGTTGGTCGGCTGCGGATTGCCCGGCGGCATGATGGGCTCGATGATGAGCGACCTGCGTGGTGTGCACGGCGCCATCAATATGGCTCTCAAGAAGGCCGGCAAGCCCGAGGTGAGCTTCGAGGAACTCACGGTGCAGCTCTTCCAGGAAGTGGAACATATATGGCCGATGTTGGGCTATCCTCCGCTGGTGACCCCCTTCAGCCAGTATACCAAGAATATCGCGGTGATGAACCTGCTGTCGATGGCTCAGGGCAAACCCCGCTTCAGCCAGATCGACAAAGACTCGTGGAGCATGATACTCGGACGTGCGGGCCGTCTGCCCGGACCTCTGGCTCCCGAAATCGTGGAACTCGCCAAGAAGAGCGGCCAGGAGTTCTATGACGGCAACCCGCAGGAGTTCTATCCCGACGCTCTGCCCGAATATATCAAAGAGATGGAACAGAACGGCTGGGAGCGCGGCGAAGACGACGAGGAACTCTTCGAACTGGCAATGCACGACCGTCAGTATCGCGACTACAAGAGCGGTGTGGCGAAAGAGCGGTTCAACAAGGAAGTCGAAAAGCTGCGCGGCGAGAAGAACGCCCCCGCGATGTTGGCCCCGACTCAGGCGTCTGAGCGTGCGTTCAACTATATCGACCTCAACAAGCCCAACGCAATACCCATCGTGGCTTCGGCCACCGGCCGCCTCCTGTGGGAGATGGACTTCAAAGACACCTCGATGCCGCCGGTGCCTGGCACCAAATATGCCGAAGGCGCGGTTATTTGCTTTATCGAGGCTTCGTACGGTATGATGACCGTGGCCGCCACCAAGGCCGGAAGCATCGTAGGCACCTGCGTCAAACAGGGCCAGATGGTCAAGAAAGGCGACGTGCTTGGATGGATAGAGTAGTCAGCAGTCAGTGGTCAGTAGTTAGTAGTTAGTAGTTAGTAGTCAGTAGTTAGTGGTCAGCAAGTCGGTATTGTCAATTCACTATTCACTATTCACAAATCACAATTCACGAAACTAAAAAAATAAAAAATAATGTCAGGAATTAGCATTTTCGCACTTATTATCGGTGCAATCTTTGTAAACAATGTGGTTCTTTCGCAGTTCCTCGGTATCTGCCCCTTCCTGGGTGTGTCGAAGGATGTGAAGAGCTCGGTAGGTATGGGCGGCGCTGTGCTTTTCGTCATGCTGCTCGCCACCTTGGTGACCTGGATTCTGAACGAGTACATCCTCGTCAAGTTCGGCATCGAGTATCTCCAGACCATCGTCTACATCCTCGTCATCGCAGCGTTGGTTCAGATGGTGGAGATCGTGCTCAAGAAGATTGCCCCCGCGCTGTATCAGGCACTGGGAGTCTTCCTGCCCCTCATCACCACCAACTGCGCCGTGCTGGGTGTCGCCCTCATCGTGGTGGCCAAACACATGAACCTCGCACAGAGCATGATTTACTCGGCCAGCATTGCCGTAGGTTTCACCTTGGCGTTGGTCATCTTCGCAGGCATCCGTGAGCAGCTCGAGCTCACCGGTGTGCCCAAGGGCATGAAAGGTGTGCCTATCGCGTTGGTTTCGGCCGGCATTTTGGCTATGGCATTCATGGGATTCAACGGTTTGGTGCCGCTCCCATAAGAAAAATAAGGATTATAAGGTGTGGTATAAATTGTTGAGTTAAAATAATTTAACAAAATATTAAGATTTTTTCACATTTTAAATTCCACACGACATTACAAATGGTTGTACTTTTGCAGCCGAAATGGTTGAACGCATAAGCGCTAAACCAAATTAAAAAAGAATCGTTTAACCTTTAAATTTAAAGACAATGAAAAAAGTTATGTTCCTGATGGCAGTTGCCGGTATGTTCGCTTTCGCAGCTTGCAACAACAACGCTAAAAACGCTGAAGAGGCTCCCGTTGAGGAGGCTATCGAAGAAGTAGCAGTTGAAGAAGAGGCTGTTGCTGAAGACGCAGTTGAGGCTGTTGCTGAAGATGCAGCTGCTGAGGCTACCGAGACTGTTGCTGAATAAGCATTCACAACTAGGGGAAAACAGGACGACGTAATCACGTCGCCCTGTTTTTTTTTCGTACCTTAACGTTAATTTGTGTACTTTTGCACGGCAAAATTACCAACGTCTATGAAATACGGAACTTTAAGGACTAGCGCTGACGTATATATACCTCTGCCGCCAGATACCTTCCCGACGGACAACCCCTACGAGCACCGTGTGACGGTAAAGAAACCTGCTCCGAGCCGTCATCAATACAAATTCGACGAGACATATCCCTATAATGACCGCTCGTTTTCGTACCTCATACAGCGCAACTTTATCGGACCTCTGTTCCTATGGTTTGTAATATATGTCGCAAATAACCTGAAGTACGGATTGCGCATCAAAGGGCGCAAGAACCTGCGCAGCTACCGCAAGCAGCTGAAAGGTGGCGCTGTGGCTGTGTGCAACCATGTCTATCAGTTCGATGCGGTCTCGGTTAAGCAGGCTTTACAGCCGATGCGCAATATCTGGATCCCGATGTATGCGCCGCACTTCAACGGCGGGCAATATTGGTTTGTGCGATATGTGGGCGGAATACCTGTCCCCGAAACAATGGGCGGGTTGCGCAAATTCGACGAGGCTTTCGACTACTACCACGCCAAGGGCGAGTGGATTCTCGTATTTCCCGAAGAGGTGCGCTGGGATTACTACCAGCCGATACGTCCATTCCGCAAAGGAGCATTCACGATGGCATACAAGTACAACTGCCCGATAGTGCCCTGTGTGCTCACCTACCGCGAGCGTAAAGGCATATACAAACTGTTTGGCTCAAAGGATATCCCGTTGATGACCATCAATGTGGGAGAACCCATAATGCCCGACCGCTCGCACTCGCGCAAAGACGAGGTTGATCGCATGCGTGTGGTCGCCCACGAGCGCATGGAGCAGATGGCAGGAATCATAGAAAACCCCTGGCCGTCGCTGCCGGAGGAGTGATCTCACTCACTCATCGCACGTTGGATAAACTTGTTCAGGGGGACGCTGGCGCGAAACACCTCTAACACTCGGTCGAGCAGTTCGTCGCTGGCGATGTACTTGCTGGGCATGGCGTATGAGGTGCAGTAGTCTTTGTATTTCAGCAGGTCGGCGTCGGGCCAATCGGCTGGAAAGTCTTTCGGCGCCCGCGTGAGTTTTTTCGTGGTGAAGAACTCGTTGCCGAAGTATTTTTTGTATTTGGGCTCCGCCATGATGGCTTTGAACTCGTCTATGCAGTAAAAAATCTCCTGTCGGATGGCGTAGAGTGTTTGGGGCGAGGGCATGAATATGCCGCCGCCGAGCGAGCAGTTGCCGTGCAGGCCGTAGTCCTCCTGTCCGAGCTGCAGGTAGTATCCGGGCACACCCATGTTTTTCTTGCCGCCGGAGGGCAGGAAACAGGCGATATGTGTCTTGTAAGGCCGCTTGTCCTGCGAAAAGCGTATGTCGCGGTATATGCGATACATGCATTTCTTGGCAGTCAGGTTGCCCAGCGACGGGTCGAGCTTGACCATCTCGTCGATCAGTGCCTGGGTGAACACTTCGAAGTCGGCTCGTATGGCGAGCCAGCGTTCTTTGTTGGCGTTGAACCATTCGCGGTTGTTGTTGACGAGGAGTTCGTCGAAGAAAGGAAGAGTGTCTGGATTGAGATGCATGGCGAATGCGGGGAAATGTTTAAAGGGTTTAAAAGGTTTGAGGTTGTTGATATGTGGATATGTTGATAGGTTTTATGTGGATAGGTTGCGAATTGAAAATTGAAAATTGAAATTTTGAATTGTGACCTGTGATCTGGAACTTAATACTTAAAACTTACAGCTTAAAACTAAATTATCGCCCTGTGCGGGCACGCTCTCACCACAGCCATTGGTCGAGGTTGAGGGTGCTTTCGATTTGCTCTTCGTTGTCCATTCCGGGGAAGAAGTCGATGCCGGTGGTCGATTCCACTTCGTCTATGGTGACGGCGAACGACTGGATGGGCTTCGGTGAGTTTTCATGTTCGATGAGCAGCGCGATGCCCTTCTTGCGTTTGGGATCGTAGATCACCTTGTAGAAGCATCTGGGGATGCTTATGTGGTTTTGGTGTCCTATGGTGGGCAGTCCCTCATCGAGCACAGGTCCGGTGATGACGTAAAGGCTGTCGTAGGTTTCGGCCCACCGTCTCACAAGTTTCTCGGCCCGTTGCCAGATGCCGTCGTTAAACTCGCTTGTTTGAGGCGATATGTTGCTCATAAGGAAGCTCTCGCGCATAGCCCGTACGCTCCATTTCATATCGGCCGCCGGAGCGAGATGTCCGCGCGAGTAGCCGCTGTGGCTGTAGTCGCTGGACAGTGCGCTGCCAGATACAACCGTAGTGTCGGGAAGAAACTTGTCGTTGCCCCTGCGCGGTACATCGCCTTTAAGCCTGTCGCGAGTCAGCAGGTAAGCCACCCACCGCGCCTGCTCGTGGCTTTCGTCGTAGAGCAGCGTATATCCCTCGTGACGCACCACCTGGCAGTCGCAGCCGACGGTGTCGGGTAGCCACGATTGCGCCGCTGCCGTATGGCATAAGCCCGAGAGAAGGATGAGCAAGATTGTGTAGCCGGGTTTCATGATGCAAAGATAGGAAAAAGTTTTGTATTTTTGCATCTTCTATAGGATTGATACGGATGGCTAAATGGCTCAAAATAGTATTGTTCTTAATGGCTTTCGGGTGTCAGGGCCTTTATGCCCAGAAACTCATCACCTATGAGGCGGGCATGGGAAGCCGCAAGGCTGACAACGCCGACGTGTGGATTCTGTACCAGAAGGTGAAGGCCGAGCACGAGGGTATGTGGCTGTATGCCGACTCGGCGCTGCTCAACACGAAGAAAAACGACTTTACCGCTTACCGTCACATAAAAATCATATTGAACGACACGACGACCATCACGGGCGACAGCATGTACTATGACGGCGAGGCACGGGTGGTGAACATCTGGGGCGACTCGGTGGTGCTCATCGACGGAAAGACCATACTCAAAACCCCTCAGATGTCGTACGACCGCAACGAGAGCCGCGCGACTTACTTTTGGTGGGGCCACACGGTCAACGGCAGCCGCACACTGGTAAGCCGCAAGGGCTTTTACTTCTCAGACTCCGAAGATTTCGAGATATACGACGAGGTGGTGCTGAGCGACACATCGTCGCGCTTGGAGACCGACACGCTTTTCTACAACATGCGCACCGAGGATGCCTTCTTTGTAGGGCCGTCGGTGATATACAGCGACTCGACGACGGTGTATAGCACCTACGGAACGTACAACACGAAGACGCGCGAGTCGTGGTCGTATGAGAACTCGAAGGTGGTGAACGGATCGAAGGTGCTCACTGGCGACACGCTCTTTTTCGACGACAACCGGCGTTTCGGCGAGGCGGTGTCGAATGTGTGCATACATGACACGACGAACAACCTTACCTGCACAGGGCGCTACGGGCAGACCGACCAGAGAAAGCGAATGTCGTTTGTGACGGACAGCGCGCTGGTGGTCAAGGCCGACAAGGAGAAACCCGAGGACTCGCTTTATATGCACGGCGACACGATATATGTGTTCAACAACGCCGACAACGAGGCGGAACTGATAGAGGTGTACCACCATGTGAAGACCTACCGGGAGGGCAGCCAGGGTATGTGCGACTCGTGCAACTACTGGGTCAAGGACTCGCTGATGGTGCTGTACGGCGACCCAGTGCTGTGGTACGACAGCATGCAGTGCACGGCAGACACCATTATGGCGCTGCATGACACGACAGGGTTGCGTGAGGTGAACTTGAGGAGCAACTGCATGCTCATACAGCAGCTGGACTCGAAGCGGTACAACCAGGTGAAAAGCAAGAATATGGATGCCTATTTTGTGGAAGGCAACCCGTCGTATGTGGATATCTTGGCCAACGCACAGATGACCTACTACATCACCGAGGAGGACACGGTGAAGAGGGTGAGGGACAGCGTGGTGGTGAAGACGGTGCGCAAGTCGATAGTGGGGGTGAACGCGGGAGTGAGCACCGACATGCGCGTCTATTTCAAGGACAACGAGCCTGTGCGGGTGTCGGCATTCGGCCAGCCCGACATGCAGACATACCCCGACAAACAGCTGCCCGAGGAGTGGCGCCTGCTGAAGGGATTCCGCTGGGAAGTGACACGCCGCCCGAAACAATGGCAGGATGTGTTTGTGTGGTAGGTGCTGACAAAATGACAGCACTCAGTGGGGTGGCACTGCTTTTGTATCAGTAATGGCGACTTATTATTATGAAATTAAGACATATAATGGAAAAAATAAAGAAAGAAAATCTGGAGCAGAAAGCTCCGGAGACAGAGGAAACGGCTGAGACCGAAAAGGTTGAAACAGTCGATACAGAAAAAGAAACCCCCGAGGCAGAGAGCGAAGCAGCCCCGTCGGAGCCTGAAAACGAGGAGCCGGCCGCCGATGCTATGGCCGAGGCGAAGGAGAAACTGCAGGAGATGGGCGAGAAACTTGTCGAGATACAGGACAAATACACCCGCCTGTATGCCGAGTTTGAGAACTACCGCCGGCGCACCAGCCAGGAGAAGATAGAACTGCAGATGGGCGGGCACAAAGAGATGGTGAAGGCCATACTGCCGGTGGTCGATGACATGGAACGCGCGCTGACGGCCATGGGTGAGGAAAGCGAGGCCAAAGAGGGCGTGAAACTCATCTATGACAAGCTGTTGAAAACCTTGGAGCAGAAAGGCGTGAAGCAGATGCAGTCGATAGGCGAGGTGTTCGACGCCGACCTGCACGAGGCTGTCACACAGATTCCAGCCACAGACGAGGAAAAGAAAAACAAGATAATAGACGAGATACAGAAAGGCTACTACTTGAACGACAAGGTGCTGCGCCACGCAAAGGTGGTGGTGGCAGTTTGAGTGGCTGATTTTGTGCCCAAGGCTGCGAACACCGATGAATAGTTACATGAAGTGAGTCAATTATGAATTTCGAAATCCGAATTTCAACTTTCACGATTCAATCGAAATGGCAACAAAAAGAGATTATTACGAGATATTGGGTGTAGGCAAGAACGCGACACCTGAGGAATTGAAGAAAGCCTACCGCAAGCTCGCGCTTCAATATCACCCCGACCGCAATCCGGACGACAAAGAGGCCGAGGAGAAATTCAAGGAGGCGGCTGAGGCATACAGTGTGCTGAGCGACTCCGACAAGAGGGCACGTTACGACCAGTTTGGCCATGCAGGAGTTGACGGAGCCGGCGGGTTCGGCGGTGGCGGCATGGATATGAACGACATATTCTCGCAGTTTGGCGGTATCTTCGGCGATTTGTTCGGCGGCGGACGAGGCTTTGGCGGATTCGGCGGCTTTTCTGGATTTGGAGGCGGCGGACGCCAGGGACGGCGAGTGGTGCGTGGGTCGAACCTGCGTATCAAGATGCCGCTCACCCTCGAGGAGATAGACGCCGGCGTTGAGAAAAAGGTGAAGGTGACGAAATATGTGCCCTGCAAGACCTGCGGCGGCAGCGGGTCGCGAACGGGCCAACTGGAGACCTGCCCGCACTGTCACGGCAGCGGAGTGGTGGTCGAGGTGCGCCGCACCATACTTGGGCAGATGCAGACACAGTCGGCCTGCCCTCACTGCGGCGGCGAAGGCCGGGTGGTGAAAGACAAATGTCCCGACTGTCACGGCGACGGAATCGTGAAGTCCGAGGAGGTTATCACCATACAGGTGCCGGCAGGAGTTTCTGACGGTATGCAGTTCGCCCTGTCGGGCAAAGGCAATGCAGGGCCGCGAGGCGGTGTGCCGGGCGACTTGGTTGTGGTGGTCGAAGAGAAACAGCACGAACTGTTCGAGCGTCAGGATCAGAACCTCTACTACAATGCGTTCATCACGTTTTCCGATGCCGCAATGGGCGGCTCCGTCGAGATACCGACGCTGCACGGCAAGGTGCGAGTCAAGATTGAACAGGGTACACCGTCGGGCAAGGTGCTGAGGCTGAAAGGCAAGGGGTTGCCGTCGGTCAACGGCTACGGACGAGGCGACCTGCTTGTGTGCGTCAACGTGTGGGTACCCAAAAGCATAACCAAGGAGGAAAAGGCGATGCTCGAGAAACTCAAGGAGTCGCCCAACTTCCAGCCAAATCCCACCAAGCAGGAACGCGGCTTCTTCGACAAAATGAAAGACCTCTTTAACTAAAAGCTCCTCCACACTTACACATTAACACATTAACGCAATAACACAATAACGCATTTACACACCTTCACACCTTCACACCTTCACACCTTCACACCTCCACACCTTAACACCTTAACACCTTCACACCTTCACACTTACGCAATAACGCAATAACGCATTAACGCAATCCCCCAATCCCCATGACCGAGGCTTTCCTGCAATATGTCTGGCGCCACCGGATGCTTTCCGGCGAGCTCACGACATACGATGGGCAGCCGGTGGTGGTGGAAAATCCAGGTACGCAAAACAGCGACGCCGGCCCTGATTTCGAGGGAGCGGTGGTGTCGATAGGAGGTGTGCGATGGGCGGGATGCGTTGAGGTGCATGTCAGCTCGTCGGATTGGCACGCCCACGGACATTCGTCTGATGCGGCCTACAACAATGTGATACTGCATGTGGTTTATGAGCACGACTGCGACATACGCACCCAGGCGGGATACACACTGCCCGAGTTGGAACTTAAGCGGTTCATACCTATAGAGTTGTGGAACCGTTACGAAGAATTGATGAATGT
Organism: Bacteroidales bacterium; assembly: GCA_017616895.1. Lineage (GTDB taxonomy): Bacteria > Bacteroidota > Bacteroidia > Bacteroidales > P3 > Colimorpha. The sequence goes on along the minus strand of JAFZXE010000013.1, from coordinate 99,945 downwards.
GCCGGTGCAGACGCCCATAGCCTGTGGCGCACGACTGGGCGAGGTGTCTGAGTTTGTGTGGAATGCGTGGTTGGAGAGGCTGGTGGTTGAGAGGTTTGAACGCAAGGCAACCATGGTTTCGCAGATGCTCGACGACAGCAAGGGCAGCTGGGAAACGGTTTGCTACTGGCTCACGGCGCACTATTTCGGCAGCAAAGCCAACGCCTTTCCCTTTGAGTTGCTGGCCAAGGCAACGCCGCTCACCCTGTTGGCACGCTATCGCGACGACCGCGACAAGGTGGAGGCACTGCTTATGGGCCAGGCAGGGTTGCTGGACGGATATTTCGACGACGAATACCCACGGCGGCTGCAGACCGAATACGAGGCGCTGCGCAAAGGGTTTTCGCTGACACCCATATCGCCGCGGCTGTGGAAGTTTTTCCGTTTGCGACCCACGTCGTTTCCCACGGTGCGTATCAGCCAGTTCGCCACGCTGATGGTTTCGTCGCGCAACCTGTTTTCAAAACTGCTCGAAACCACCGAGGCGAAAGATCTGGAAGCCTTTTTCGACGCAAAGGCAGCCGACTACTGGAAGTCGCACTACCAGTTTGACAAAATGACGAAAGAGAGCGACAAGAATGTCGGCAAGATGTTGGTCGAGACGTTGATTATCAACGCATGGCTGCCGCTGCTGTTCGTCTATGGCAAGCGTCACGGGAAAGAGGAACTGTGCGACAGGGCGGTGGAAATGCTGAGGCAGATGAAACCCGAACGAAACAATATAATAACCCGATGGAAATCCTGCGGAGTGGAGGTGCGCGATGCCGCCGACAGCCAGGCGCTCATACAGCTTCACAGCCTCTACTGCGACCAGCGCCGCTGCCTCGACTGTCGCATCGGCTACCATTGCCTATGTAGTGCACCTTCCAGCACCGCTGTTCCGCCATTAAGATAAGTCCCATATTCCTAAAAAACTTACGTTGGTTTAAGTCGTGGTAAAGTCGTGGTAAAGTCATGGTAAAGTCATGAAGTTTGTAGTTTGCTGATTTAGGTTAACCACAAATTAGTAGTAGGTAGTCCGTGGTTAGTGAGCCTTCGGCTAACCGAATTGACAAAAAAACAAGAAATTTTAACACAGCCCCTGACTAATTTAACATTTCGTCGGGTCATTACATATATGGGAGGACTCACCAGATACCCATTACCTGTCATTACAATTTATCTTACTGGAAAACAGAGCTTTATATAAAGACTCTATGGCAATTTGCAAAATACTGATTTTCAAATATTAAGCTTTAGATCCTTCGGCGATCCTTCGGCGACCTTTCGGTGGTCGGTCGGCAGACCGTTTTTTCTGCCAAAAATTGTGGTTTGCTGATTTAGGTTTTCACTTTTGAGTCCTGCGACTGGATTAAGTTGACGGGTTAATAATTATCGACTGTTTTTTGTTGTCAGCGGTCAGTTGTTACCCTTGTTTCTGTTTTGGCTGAAAGCTCCAGGCTTGAAATCAGGCGCAACGGGAATCCTATGTAGCGTTCGTGTATTCGTTCTGTTGAAAATTACAAATTCTCATGTACAACAGTTGCGGATGACACATCCGCAACAACGGGTCCCTTAGTAATATATACCGTCGATATACAATAGACCACTTTCGCATTTTTTATAGATTGCATCAATGTGAACGCACGTACTGCAACAAGCATCACTTACAACAAACATAAAATGATTAGACCGCTTATCGCATATTTTGTAATATAGTGTTTTGTTCACTAACGAAATATGGACATAGTCGGTATTTGTGATATCAATGCCTGCACCAATAAACATGCATGTGTCACATTCATAGTCATATTGAAATGGTGAATAAGGGTTCGAATCCTTGCGCCACCGATTTATTGTAAGAAGATCTCCGCTCGTAGCATATATTTCAAACACAATATCATCAGAATTAGTGTCAACAAATTCACGGGCACTATACAATGTGGGCTTATATTTTTCATAGCTTTTTAACGCAATAGTATCCCCTCCTGCATACTTCCATATCCCCATGGTGTAAATCCATGTAATATTTGTGTCAAACCTATTTGTTCCATATATTTCAAAAATACCGTTATCAAAAAGTTTGTAATCCGTTTTTTTTATATTTACAGAATCACATTGTGCATTAACAACTGATGCTATAAAGAACAGTTGGATAAACAATGTATAATATCCTTTATGCATAGAAAACATACTACCTTCCATAAGATTTATTATTGTATCTTATAATATTATTGGGGAATCGTCCGATATGTTCATATTTATTGACAGAACGTGGCGTTGTTCTCCCCTCCCCAATATCATCTTTCCGTACTTCAAGTGGTGACAAAAAAGGATATGTATAAGAACCATATTCATTTCTATGTTTCGATTGCAATTTGAGTGCCTTTTCGATAGGAACAGTTCCTCCGTACGCGCTTCCTCTTTTGTATGCAGCCAATTCGTCAGTGATGTCGTACAAAACCCCGTATCCACCGGTTTTTGAGTCGAATGACAGTTCCCCACTTTCGAACTGGTATGCGTGTTTGAGTTCATGGGCCAAATCTGACATGTTGCTACTGTAAGTCATGGTGATACTTACCATGTCATTTTTTGTATCGTACCCAATTTCACCATCACGGTTGTATCTGCTTGTGTTGCCATATTCTATATGATACAATTGATCCGACGACTCTAATATGGATAATTCGTCCAGTGCTGATTGCAGTTCTGACTTCTGAGCATCGTTTGTCGCTTCAGAAATTCGTGACATTGTATTTTTTCTGAAATCATTGACAATACCCATTGATACCGAATCAAATCTCATTCCATCCGGATCCACCAACTTTATCGGATTCCAAACACAATAGTTGTATGGTGACAACGAAGGATACTTGTCAGCCATTGGGTCAACGCTCAACCACAGACTCAGATCAGAATTGTAGTATCTTGCACCGAAGTAGTGGTAGCCAGTTTCGGAGTCCTTCTCTTTGCCCGAGGAGTCCGACAGGAAAACAGGGGTGTTTTTCAGCCAGTTTTGGCTTGAAAAAATGGTATTTTTATATGTGAGTTGAGAGGGCATTTATAGGGTCGCTTCTGTGATGTTTTTCATTTGGTGGAGTGCTGGATTAAAGTTCGGCACAACGGGTATCGACCTTAAAATAACACCAAGAATGCATGGGTTTGTGGGTTGGTCTTATCCGAGTATCCATTCAATATTTATCTTTTATTACAATCAGTATGAATGTATCGCAAACCCTTTAATTCGGTGGAGACCATAAGTTGGTTTTCTATGAGTGGAAGTGGTATTTTCACAGAGTGTCCGCTAGGATGTCGAACTTTAAAAGATAAATGCCAATCATCCTTAGAATTGTTATATACTGACCACACTCGTCCGTATGGAGAAAGATTTAGTTTGCAAACATCTCCGACGTGGATTACATTTTCTTTGTTTTCATTGATTTCTTCAACAATTAAACATTCTGGATTAACAAAGAAAGGTGGATGTCCTTTATAGAAATGAGTTATTCTCAAAAGATTCTTTTCTAGGCAAAGTCTATTTGATGTTGATTCATCTTTGAAACTAATAATAGTAAACGGTAAATTAACCGTATTATAATCACATATTTCTGGGGCATTTGTCTTTAAAGTATCCACGCTAACAACAGAAATCAAATAGGATAGTTCCCAGCGGCGTATATCAACAATTTTGAAATCCCCTTCAAATTCGACAGGTGTCAGTTCAGATGGTACAGTATCCCCTACTGAAAAATGTATTTGACAGAGCCCTTCAACACTATAAACCAGAAACAAGAACAATGATAGTATTATGTTATATCTTCTCATCTTGTCTTTATTTTACCCATTTGTCCATATTTTATTCCGAATTGTTGTATGCCCCCTCGTGGCAACAATGCGGGTATAGCTCCATTGTGAGCTTCCATCATTCTTGGGTTCGGCACTCCTTGTTTTGCTATGGACACACTTTCTTGATCTCGTATTGCAATTCTTCCAGCTATAAAATGCTCAGACACTTCGTGCGCTACTCCTTGATCAAAATCATAGCCCTCAATTAAATCCATATCGATAAAACCGAGAGATTTTGCTTTTGCACCACCCGAATAAAGAAAAGAACCTAAATTTGAACCACCCCAAGGACAATCATAGACACTTGTTTTCCCGTCAATTGATGCACTAAAGATGTTCATACCATCTTTTTTCTCAGTTTTTCCCGTATAAATCTCAACAGTAACACTATTACTGTTAATTGCATCGTATATAATTTTCTCTTCTTTTGATAAATCAGACCTATTTTTATTGCCAAGATCAACGCTTAATACACCATTTTCCGAGCGAGAAATTGCCATATTACTCGTTTGCAATTGAGAAACAGCCCGATTGGCCTGTTCACCTTTTACAATAACTGTATCCCCATTCGGATCCACCAACTTCATCGGGTTCCATGCACAGTAGTTGTATGGACTCAATGACGGATACTTATCAGACATTGGATCTACACTCAACCACAAAGACAAGTCTGAATTGTAATACCTCGCGCCGAAGTAGTGGTAGCCTGTTTCGGAGTCTTTCTCTTTGCCCGAGGAGTCTAGGTTAAAAACAGGGGCTCTTTTCAGCCAGTTTGGGCTCGAAAAAGAGGTGGCTTTGTATGTGAATTGCGAGGGCATTTACTGGGTTTGTTTTGTCGTCTGTTTTCCTTGTTTCAGTTTTTTGTTGGAAGCGCCATGTTTGAGATCAAGCGCAACGTAATCCTATATAGCGTTCGTGTATTAGTTCCGTCGAGGTTGAGAATTACAAATTCTCATGTTCAGCCGTTGCAGATGTGTCCTCCGCAACAACGGGGATTTTTAGAAACGGTCAAAGATGGGTGTCGTATCAATAAAGGAGCTGTCGGTTGGATATATATGGTCTAATTGTATTTTTTTGAGAGTATCATTGTCGAAACTTGCAATCATGACATTCGTAGAGCGTGGTGGTAAAGAAAAAACAAAACCATTGATTCCATACGAGCAAATAATACAAACAACAGATATTTTTTCTTGTATTTGCAGCGTTTTATTAGGTATAACAAGCTGTAGAAAATCCTTTTGTGCCATTCCCACAGATATGTCACAAAGCGAAAAAAAGGTATCCTTGATGCATAATGCTTCCAATTCAAATAATTCTGTTGATGGATTCTTTAAATACAGAATGCTATCCTTGGAATTGGTGCATATGAAATAATAGGGTAATGTGGATGTATCGTACGAGCAATTATAATTCTTGTATTTGTTCAACAAATCATTCACATTAAAAAAAGAAAGTATCGTGTTTCTAAAGACACATTGATTTTCTGTAATAATGATTAAAGTATCATTTTTTTTTAGGCATTTAACCACAGATAAAGAATCGTCCATTTCTTGAAACATGCATTCCGCATAATAATTATGGTTTTCTATCGAAAACGAGTCAGTGGTTTTGGAAAAATTTTGCTTCACACTGCAACTCAAAAGGAAACCACAAACTATTCCCAAATACAAAAAACGCTTCATTCTCATCGTTATTTTAAAACAAGTTTTTTATTGATGTTTTGAGGGAAAGTCGCGCCTTGCCTACTTTTTGTTGAGCCATTGCTTCTTTTAATAGTATAGTTATAGAAGCCACTTGCACCAAGGTGTTTGTCAAATGACTCAGAGGCAGAAATTGAGTTGTTTTTTGTTATCCTAATACCTGTACCATTAAGTGTATAATCTGTAAATAAAACAAAACAGCCTTCTGTCCATAACTGTGGATTTCCGTTTCCGTAATGGAAACGAATACCTCTACCTATAACATCTCCCCCAACGCCTGGTTGTCGCCATCCTTCTTCACCGGTTGGAGTCGTTATTGGATACGTTCCCTCTGATATTCTTTTTTTTGATCCTGTTTTTTTGCTAGCTTCCCCTCCAGGTGTAACATAGAATCCAGTTCCTCCATTATCCGTGCCAGATACATGATATACTCCCAATGCATAATCACTATTAATATCTATGTTTAGGCAGTCGACACGCTCCCCGTAGTTGCCCTCTGAAAATATATGTGTTGTAACATTGCCATCGGCACCAATTACATTGAAGACATCATTCCCCTCTGCAACAATAGGTTTTGATATTTCCCATTTTTTAGTGTCCTTATTAAATGTTATACAAAGCGTATCTGTTCCATCTGGATCCACGATCTTCATAGGGTTCCATGCGCAGTAGTTATAGGGGCTCAACGATGGATACTTGTCACTCATGGGATCTACACTTAACCACAAACTCAGGTCAGAATTATAGTATCTTGCACCGAAGTAGTGGTAGCCAGTTTCGGAGTCTTTCTCTTTGCCCGAGAAAGTGTAGCGCTCGTGGTAGGAGGAAGTCCTTTGGTCTAACTTTGTCTCGACGTAGGGGAGGTACTGCATGTGCTGGACTGCTTGACCTGATGAGTCGGTGATCCAACTAGCGCTGCCGAGGTGGTCGGGGTGGTATTTTATTGGGGGTGTTGGGGGCATGGGTGGGGTTTGATTGTGCAAAGGTACGAAAGAGGTTGCTTGATTGGAAGATATGATTGTTCAAACATTGGTTAGCCCCCATGTGGATAGATCTGCAAGGCAGCGACCTGTTCGTTCAACAGGGTGATTATTGCCATGAGGCTGTCATAATCAGGAGCTTTGCCATAAACCATCTGTTCCTCCATGATTCTATAGTCTTCTCGCCATTGCTCTGAGATTGATTCTGGGGGGACTATTTTCAACGATGAGGGATACAGGGTGTCGTAGTTGAAATCTTTCAGACCGATAAACTTGCGCCTGTGTTCGACAACACGGCGGTACAAATTCTCATCGCCAAGTGCCTTGTCGGCCACACCAGCCTTGGACATCATTGCCAAGTCATACAAATGCCTGGACATTCTACTCACGCGAATCTGCTCGGTGGGTTTGGCTAACTCCTCATGCATGAGGAATAGCTTTTCCAGAAATGTACGTTCGGCTGATACGGCTCTCGGCACGATCGGGGGCTCGGCAAATGCCGCATCGGGGTACTGTTCGTCGATAAGGCTGCGAACTGCGCAAGGTGCTACGGGATCGTTCATCGACCGACCACTCACTTCTATCTTTACAGTATCGGCTATATACCCGCTTGGTTGGAACAAGCTTCTATAGTTTATGCTTATCACTTCCGGGTCAGTTGTGGTGACCGGTGTGATGTTTACCGTCACATCAAACTTGCCTCCGTCTAGACCCTGTACGACCAATTGCTCGCGCAAGTCGTGCTTAAGGCGTTCCCGAACAAACGAGCAGGAGGCTCGTCGCAACTTGTCGCTTATCTGAGTTTTTGACAGCTCTCCGTCAAATCCCAGATATTCGCGGTCTATAGCTATGTCCACATCTTCGGAGAACCGTTCAATCAGATGCCAGCATTTGCTGAGCGAGGTCCCGCCTTTGAAAGACAGACTCTTGCTGTATGGAAGTTCGAATAGGGCTCGTAATACCTGCACCACCCACCAGTCTTTCTCGATACTCACGGGTGAGAGCCCCGTCTTCTGGCTGACATTATTGATTACGTCTTGTTGCTGACGTATGTCAAGATCTGTGAGTTTCATCTCTTCATAAGTATTTGTCTTATCCAGATGGGCATCAGCTTCACATCGTGGCTGTATTCCGATTGTGGCACATCCGCCAGATGTCCCATGATGATGCTAACCTGTTCATCTGTTATCTGTTCCTGACCAATCTCCCTCATCGCCATCACGGCCAACATCATAAGGTCAGACTGGAATGCGAACAACTTCCCCGACGAAGAATGCTTGAACAGTATGCCATTGCCGTTGCCGACCTTCACTTTGCGTGAAGTCCCTGTGGTGACATAAACGACGTTCGTGGGAACCTGTGTTGACAACCCCAGTCGGTTAAGTGCGTATGATCCAGTCGGGACTATCCTGGCATGGTCACGCTTTGCTATCGCCGTTGCAATATCGTCTATCGAAGGATATATCACCCCAAGTCCGAGTGCCGTATCATTTTTCGGGTAGTAATATATGCCTTGTGCCAGGCGCATAAGTACCCCGCCGGTATATAAATGGTGAAAGATGGTCTTGATAGTGGCGGGTGTCCCATAGTCTGCAAAATCCGACATAAATACCAGCGAACCACTGCCACGTCCACGAATGCGCCTTAGTATCTTCTTTTCAATAGATTCCATTAAATGTTATAGATAAATTTTATCAACCTTTTTTGCAATAATTTGGTGCAAAGATACAAATAATATCTTGTTGGATTGTTTTTCGGGCAGTAAAAGTACTCTTTTCTGGTCATTTGTGATTTTTTTGTACATTTGCAGCGGTCTAACAAGTTTCACAAAACAACTCATCAAAAGCTGAACATCTGTTGTTTTTTGAAAAAAAAAAACAAATGTTTTCACAAGACAGAATCCCATAGAATCTCGATGCCCACGGCAACCTGCACATATCAAGAACGCTACACTTTCTCTGGCAAAGAGAAAGACTCGGAGACAGGCTATCATTACTTCGGTGCGAGGTACTATAACTCCGACCTGAGTCTGTGGCTAAGCGTTGACCCGATGTCAGACAAATATCCAAGTCTGTCTCCGTACAACTATTGCGCATGGAACCCGATGAAGATTGTTGATCCCAATGGGGAGGAAATAGTCCTACCAAGTAACAAAAGGTATGCTCAAAAAATAGTAAAAGACTTAAATACTATCTACAGGGCAATATATAAGACTTCAAGTAGCGCTTTTGCATTAGAAGAAGTGAAAGATAGTAAGGGGAAAATATATAATAGATTAAGTGCTAATGACGATTTCAATTGGCAAATTGACAAATATTCAAAAGCAATGAAAGAATCTATAGATGACCCTGTTAAGGTAAAAATAAAGTTTGTAAGAAACCGCTATCCCGATGAGATTGCTCTTAGTAGGGGAAGAAAAGTCAATAGCTTCATCGATGATTTGGGAGGAGGTTATATTAAAGGTAACAATATCTTTATTTCAGAAGACTTAACAGAGTATTCTACTGAAAATATGACCAAAGGTAAGTTCGCTAAAAGACCTTGTATTGGAGGTATTGTTATGCATGAGATCTTATATCATTTGCATTCTGTTGGAGTTCGAGATGCTAAAGAAAATCCTATAAATGGAGCCGCTCCCATGCAGCAGTACTACATGTTAAAGAGAAGTAAACCTCACGGGCCAGGAAATCAGCATGTTTTTCCGTCAAAACGAAAATAGAATGGACATAAAAAACTACCATAATATAGTGTTGGTCTCTGTCATTGGATTGGTTGCGTGTTCTAGTATTCATAAAACGCACTCAAATTTGAAAATGTTTTATCCCAACGAAAACATAACCATCTCTGAAGTCGAAGATATGGGTGGTGAACGAGAAAATGGAATTGACATTGATGTGTATGTATTCCAAAGACAAGATACAACAATTGTTTTGGAATTTGATGTGGACTCAACATTTATCGGTATTCAATGGATGGTGCCTGTGCCTGATTCCCCAATATCGGATTCAATATTTTTAAATCAGATTTGTAATAGTTATAACGTTGTATTCAGTCCATCTGGCAGTACATTATATTGCAAGGGAAACGGTCTGACTTATGATTATTATATTGGTCCAGTGGACATTTATGATTATAATATTAAATCCAAAAGGTATTTTAAGGTTATTTATAGACCAGCACATGCTAATCAATAGAGCTTTGCCTCATATCGCAGATGTTTATATCAGATGCGGAGAATTCCATATCTGGCACATACCCGTTGTTGCAGATGACACATCCGCAACGGTTGAACATGAGAATTTGTAATCTAACCTGATAAATGCCCTCGCAACACACATACAGACCCACCTCTTTTTCAGGCCAAAACTGGCCCCAAAACGCCTTTGTTTTTCACCCAGACTACTCGGGCAAAGAGAAAGATTCGGAAACAGGCTATCATTACTTCGGTGCGAGGTACTATAATTCGGACCTGAGTTTGTGGCTGTCGGTTGATCCTATGGCGGACAAGTATCCAAGTCTGAGCCCATATAACTACTGTGCTTGGAATCCGATGAAGATTGTGGATCCGAATGGAGACAGTGTTATCAATATGCATTCTATAAATATTAATAGAATAAAAGGAGAAATATCAACTATAGAGTCACGTATTGCCGATTGTTCTGGAAGTAATAAAACAAGAAAACTCCAACGAGAATTAAAGGAGAAAAACAGGCTTCTTAAGAAAGAAGTAGAATACGAGCAAATTGTCGATAACGCTATAAATGACTTAAAAAGATATGGTGGCGACGAGTTCGATTTATTAAATAATTTGACAGATTTAACTGAAAATCACAATACAATTGACGTGTACATTTGTGTTGAGCCATCGATAAATGGAGTTGGTGGTCCCTGGGGGCAAACCTCTGGAAAATTGTCAGAGCATAGTTATATACCATCAATGGTTAGTCTTAATTACAAAGGGAGAGAATTTGCAGGAAAGACCCTCGCTCACGAAGGAGGTCATATCATTCATGACGTTAACCACCCAGAAGCTTTGTGGGGATTTTACATGAATAATCCTGATGTAAAACGGAATGGTCATGATGGAGGCAATCCGAGCGGAATGATGGCAGATTATTACGAGAATAGATATGAAGAAAACATAAGGAAAACACGAAAATGAAAAAAACGTTCTGGATATCACTATTTATAGTCATTGCATCAATCGCTATGGCTCAGGGTGACTTGTATTTCGACGGAGAACACGTTAAGTCTGTGTCTTTTTTAGATTATAATTCTGGTACCACAGCCTGCTCTGATTACAAATGTTTGCTTCTGTTTGTTGATAGTACCGCTCAAATTGTGGTAAATGAATCAAATTCCGTAAAGAAAAACAAGTTGCGCAAAAAAGTGCTTATAGAACTGCAATCCATTCTTAATGAACTAGGGCAGAGTAAAAAGACTTCTGTAGAAAATTTGGATATCAATTTGAACTTTTTGAAAAAGTCACGTAAACAAGTTCCCCCAAAATACCAATCCTTGATTTTTTTTGATACATGGTTGCAACGTACATTTCCTTTTGAAGCAAATAATAAACTTTCGGTAAGTAGCGCACACAATCCAAATGGCATAAAAATAGTGGTCAGTACCGATGAGAGGGTGTATTATTTTGATATGCTTGATGCAGAAGCATTCCAGCCATATTGGATGAGAACCTCTGATAAAGATAATATTAAAAGCATTGTGAATTTCAATGTTAATAAACATCTTGTAATCTTATTTAATATTCTCAAGATTCCCAGAAAAGTACCGTGGCGAGATGAGATGATTGACTTGTATAGTAAATATTGTTCGGGACTCTTATTTACCCGATGATGCGGATGTCTCATCCACATCGATCGACCATGAGAATTTGTAATTCCCGACCTCGACAGAACGAACACACGAACACTACATAGGATTCTCGTTGCTCCTGATTTCCACCCTGGCGTTTCCAACCAAAACAGAAACAAAGGTAACAGATGACAGAATAAACTTTATAAATGTCCATGTAAGTCACATGCAAAACCGTCACTTTTTCAACCTCAAACCTGACGATAAGCATCCTTGTGTTCCTGTCATTCCAGAATTAACAATCTGCTGACACTGAAAACTGACATATTTCTTCAATAAGTTGTCAGATTTCTCCCCAAACTCTCAATTAAAAACCGGAAACTAGAAACTTTTTTCATACTTTTGCATCTTCTTTTGCGTTAGGCTCGCACCTGCGAACTCTCAAAACAACATATCACCATTCACATGAAGTCTGAAGTAATCGCTAAAATCATCAAATCGAAAGATTTCAAAGTGGCTGACGGGCAGAGGGATATCGACAATATGCTCACCGATAGCCGCACCCTCATAACTCCAGTCGGCACTCTCTTCTTCGCCATCCCGACCAAGCGCAACACTGGCTGCAAATATGTCTCTGAACTATATCATAAAGGGGTCTCGATGTTTGTGCTGCCCAGCGGGGCAGGTGAGGAACTGAAGTCTGAAATCGCTCAATGGGACGATGTCAACGTGTGGTATGTGAAAGATGTGGTGAAGGCGCTGCAACTCATAGCTGCGGCTCACCGCGAGGCTTTCGGCATACCGGTGGTGGGCATCACGGGCAGCAACGGCAAGACCATCGTCAAAGACTGGCTGGTGCAGCTTTTGTCGTCCGACCGACAGGTGGTGGCGTCGCCAAAGAGCTACAACTCGCAGATTGGTGTGCCGCTCTCGGTGTGGCAGATGAAGCCGACCGACAGCATTGCCGTATTCGAGGCGGGCATCTCGGAATCGGGCGAGATGGTTAATCTGCGAAACATCATCAAACCTACCATAGGTATCTTTACAAACATAGGGCAGGCCCACGACGAGAACTTTTTGACGCGCCCGCAGAAGGTGGCTGAGAAACTGCAGCTGTTCACTCACTGCGACACGCTTATCTATTGCAGCGACCACAAGGATATCAGATATGTGGTGTCGGAACAGGAGAGCATGAAGGATGTGAGCAGTTACACCTGGGGCCACTCGTCGGACGACAAGGTTCAACTGATGGATGTCAAGTACGGCCTTCACAACACAACCCTTTCGATAAAAGTGGCAAACGACAGCCACGAGATTGTAATACCGTTTATCGACTATGCCTCTGTGGAGAATGTGATGCACTGCATAACGTTCATGGTCTATATGGGCTATCCGGTCGAGGAAATCAAGGAGCGGTGCGCAAAGCTGGTGTCGGTGGAGATGCGTCTGGAGATGAACGAGGGCATCAACAACTGCCTGCTTATCAACGACGGCTACAGCCTTGACATGAACTCGCTCTCCATAGCGCTGGATTATCTGCAGCATGTGCAGCAGTATTATAACAAGACTTTGGTGCTGAGCGACTTTGTGCAATCAGGCATGGTGGAGCAAGAGCTGTACGGACAGGTGGCACAGCTTGTGAAACAGCGCGGAATCACCAAGTTCATCGGCATAGGAGATGCGCTGACTCGAAACAAAGACCTTTTTGAGGGAGTTACGAAGGCGTTCTATCCCTCGACAGACGCCTTCCTGATAGAATACCCGATAGCGGACTTCTCGAACGAGACCATACTTCTCAAAGGTGCCCGCAAGTTCCGCTTCGAGAACATAGCCAAGGTGCTGCAGCGCAAATCGCACGAGACCATCATGGAGGTGGATTTGGGCGCAATGATGTCGAATCTCAACTATTTCCGCGGACGCATCAAGCCTTCGACCAAACTGATGGCGATGGTGAAGGCTGCCTCCTACGGAATGGGCAAAGTGGAGGTGGCCAACGCATTGCAGTTTAATCATGTGGATTACCTCACCGTTGCCTACAGCGACGAGGGTGTGGAGCTGCGTCGCAACGGCATCACATTGCCTATCATGGTGATGAACCCGGAGGAGGAGAGCTTTGCCGACATGATTCGTTACCAGCTGGAACCTGATATCTACAGTTTCCGCATCCTGGAGGCTTTTTCCAGCACAGTGCGTGCGTTCGGAAGCCACGACTATCCTGTTCATGTGGAGTTTGACACGGGTATGCACCGGCTTGGGTTCGCAGAGTCGGATATAGCCGAACTTGTGGAACGCTTCAACGCCGCAGACAGCGTGTTGCGTGTCAAGTCGATTTTCTCACACCTCGCATGCAGCGAGGACCCTGAGATGGATGACTTTACCAACTCGCAGATATCGAAGTTCAAGAGTTGGAGCAAACGGCTGAAGACAAAGTTGCCTTACGCGGATGTGCTTTGCCATATCCTTAATTCGTCAGGCATTGCACGCTTCCCCGAGGCTCAGATGGATATGGTGCGCCTGGGTATAGGGTTGTATGGTATTTCGCCGGACCCCGAGATCCAGTCGCATCTGAAGTCGGTCAGCACCCTGAAAACCAAGATATCGCAGGTGAAAGCCATTCCGGAAGGCGATTCGGTGGGGTACAACCGCCGCTGGATAGCGCAGCGTCCGTCACGTATTGCCATCATCCCGATTGGCTATGCCGACGGCTTTGCCCGCAGGCTTGGCTATGGCAACAGCGAGGTCACGATTAACGGCTGCAAGGCTAAGATTGTGGGCAGCGTGTGTATGGACATGTGTTTTGCCGATGTGACAGACATCGAATGTGCCGAAGGCGACGAGGTGGTGATTTTCGGCGACACCGCTTCCATTCACCATATTGCCGAGGTGGGCGACACCATACCATACGAACTTTTCACCTCGATATCGCAGCGGGTGAAGAGGGTGTATTACCACGAATAGTTTTAGCCGTCGATAAAAAAAGAACAGCCTCTCGAACTGTGGTTCAGGAGGCTGTTGGCTTTTGGTTAAAGACCGCTTTAGTCGAAGTACTCGATGCGGCGGTTTGTTATAAACGTCGGAGTGGCATTGTCTTTCTCCAGCGTATATTGTGTCTTCTGTATCCAGTTGCCGTGGTCGTCGTATTTGTATTGGTACAGTGTGGTGCTTACATCAGCGTCTTCGTCAGTGTAGTCGTAAGTCGTCACGTTGATGGGCTGCATGTGTGAGTCGTATTCATAGTGGTAATCCAGAATCTTGCTGTTTGAACGGTCGAATACCGATGTGTGGTGGATTGCACCGTCAAAGTCGTAGCCATAAACCTCGCGGCGATAGACATTGTTCTTGGCATCGTTGTAGCTGCGCTGTTTCAGGCGACCCGACTCGTCGTATTTATAAAGTACTCGGTGCTCTATCTGGCGTTCGGCATCTTCCACATAACTTTCGCTCAACACCAGGTTTTTGTCGTAGATATAGTAGGTACGGCCTATTATCTGTTCGTGGTTATCCACGATGTGCTCCAAGGTCATCAGGCCGAATCCGTCGTGTTTGTAGCGTGAGCGGAAAAGCATGTCGTCCTCGTCGGCCGAAAGAAAAGTCATGCTGCGACGCTGGCCTTTCTCGTTGTAGATGGTCTCTGTTCTCTCGAGCTGTGAGCCATACTGCATGTCTCCGTCGCGGTCAACGAGCGCTTCGTACATCGTCGATGACACCTTTTTTACATTGCCATGCAGTCCGTCTTGTTCACATTCGCGCTGTGCTGTCTGTGCCGAGCCGGTCGAAATCAATGCGCCAATCAAGAGTGCCGATGCTATGACTTTCGTTTTCATTTTGTGTCTTTTTATGATTTTACGCAAAGATTAACGCAGTTTATTATGATTTATTTTATTCTTTGATGATTTTGTTAAAATTACATTCCGGACTTACTTTTTGCTCAGCCATTCGTCAACATGTCTGAACACGATTCCGGCCCGGTCGGCAAAACTTTCCTCTGTGGCGAATGCGATATGTGGGGTCAGGAGGCAGTTGGGGGCTCCGATAAGTGGATGTTCGGTCGGCAGTGGGGGCTCTTTTTCAAACACGTCGAAGGCGGCTCCTGCTATGGTGCCTTCTTTCAATGCCTCGGCTACGGCTTCAATGTCGCACACCATGCCGCGTGCTGTGTTGATAAGCAGCGCTGTCGGTTTCATCATTTTCAACTGCTCTCGTCCTATCATGCCTTTTGTCTCGGCGTTCATCGGCACATGCAGCGTCACGATGTCGCTCGCTTTGAGCAGTTCGCCCAATGTGACATATTTCACACCCAAATTCTCAACCTCTTCGTGGCGGCTGCGGTTGTAGGCAATAACTTTGCATCCGAAAGCCAGCAGCAGTTTTATCGTGGCGGTTCCTATGGCTCCTGTTCCCACTACACCGACGGTCTTTCCTTTCAGTTCGCGTCCGAGAAACATCCCTCTGCCTTTGCCGGTTCTTATCACTCCGTCCATCCGAGTCACCTGTCTCATGATGTCTATCATCATGCCTACCGCCAGCTCGCTCACTGCTGTGGTGGAATAACCTGAGGCGTTCTGAACCGTGATGCTGTTCGATTGGCAGTATTCAAGGTCAATATGGTCCAATCCTGTGAACGCCACCGATAGGTAGCGAAGCTTGTCGCTTTTTTCCAGCACCTCTCGGGGCAGTTTTATATTGGATACAACCACAACCTCGGCACCGTCCATCCGTTTGACCATTTCTTCGGGACTCTCGTTGCGGTCCATATAGTAAACGAACTCGTGCCCCATGTCGGCGTAGTGCTTTTTTAGTTGTTCAAAATGCTCCTGGCTGATGCCTAACGGCTCTACACATGATATTTTCATTGTGTCTTGTTTTATTATGAAAAATGATTTGTCTATTTTTTCTTCACCGAGAATCCAAACCCGCCCAATCTCTCTCCAAGACCGTAGTAGCGGCCGTGAGAGTAGGCGAGGGGCTGTGCGTGGTTCAGTTGGAACGCTCCGGTGCCTTTGTCAATCAAGCTCTCCTCTGCGTCGATGGCCACAACTTCGGCCAGAAACATGTCGTGACTGCCGAGCTCTTTCACCTCAGTTACGCGGCATTCTATGTTCAGTGGACTCTCTCCAATCAACGGGGCTTTTACTATTTGACCTCTCTCCGCCGTCAATTTCATCTCCTTGAACTTGTCGAAGTCGCGTCCGCTTTTGACCCCGCACCAGTCGGTGGCGTATGCCAGCTTCTGTGTGGTAAGGTTGATGACAAACTCTCGCGACGCTTCTATAAGGTGGTGCGAATAGCGTTCTTTTCTGACTGAGATGTAGCACATCGCTGGGTCGGAACATATCGTTCCCGTCCATGCAACCGTCAGTATATTCTTTTCACCGTCGATGTCGCCACACGATACCATTACCGCCGGCAGCGGGTATATAAGCGTTCCGGGTTTGAATCCGACCTTACCCATGTTTGATATTCGTATAAAAGACAATCAGACACTTGCTCGGTGTCTGATTGCCATGAATTCATTTTATTAAAAACCAAAAATTGTCATTTCAAATGTGCTCTACGCTAGTCTTTCAGTTTTTTGTCCAGCTCATCCACCCAGCACTGGAACTGTTTGTCTGTCTCGGCCAGGTTGGCCACCGTCTTGCAGGCGTGGAGCACTGTGGCGTGGTCTTTGTTGCCACACTGAAGTCCTATGATTGCCAGCGACGACTTGGTCAGTTTCTTGGCAAAATACATGGTTAGCTGGCGTGCTTGCACGATTTCGCGTTTCCTTGTGTGTGACTGGATGCTGTCAACTGGCAGGTTGAAGTAGTCGCATACCACCTTCTGTATATAGTCGATAGTAATCTCTCTCGATGTGCTCTTCACAAACTTGTCGATCATCTGCTTGGCCAGATCTATCGTGATTTGTTTCTTGTTCAGCGACGACTGCGCAATCAACGAAATCAACGCACCTTCAAGCTCTCTCACGTTTGTGTTGATGTTGTATGCAATATACTCTATCACCTCGTGCGACATCTCGATACCCTCGTTTTCGAGTTTCTTTTTGAGGATGGCCATGCGGGTTTCCACATCAGGAGCCTGCAGGTCGGCAGAGAGACCCCATTTCAGACGTGAAAGCAGGCGGGGTTCAAGTCCGGCGAGCTCCGACGGGGCTTTGTCGCTGGTGATGATAATCTGTTTGTTGTTCTGGTGGAGGTGGTTGAAGATGTGGAAGAAAGCCTCTTGTGTTTTGGGAGCTTTGTTTGACCAGAACTGTATGTCGTCAACAATCAGCAAATCCACCATCTGGTAGTAGTGTATGAAGTCGTTGGTTCTACCATCCCTGCCGGCTGTCATGAATTGTTGCAGGAAGGTCTCCGATGTAACATACAGTACGGTCTTGTCGGGGTGGTTCTCTTTCGTCTTGATGCCTATGGCGTTGGCCAAGTGGGTCTTGCCAAGTCCGACTCCACCATATATAAGAAGTGGGTTGAAAGATGTGGTTCCCGGATTTTTGGCCACAGCGTAACCAGCTGACCGCGCAAGACGGTTGCAGTCACCCTCCACGAAATTCTCTAACGTGTAGTTCTCGTTCAACTGCGATGGAATCTTCACCTTCTGAAGACCGGGGAATACCAGTGGGTTCGGCATGTCTTTATGACTTCCGTCGTTCAGGTTCACAGGTATATCCTTCGGGCGGTTGTTTACAGCCCGTTTGCCCGTCGATGGCGCTGTTGTCGTAATCGGGGTGATTTGGTCCATGACTATACTGTATTTTAACATTCCTTTGGGGCCGAGTTCCAATTTGATAGCCTTTCTTAACAGGTCGATATAGTGCTCTTCCAGATATTCATAGTAGAATTGGCTGGGCACTTCTATCGTCAGCACTCCGTTCTCCAGTTGTACCGGTCTTATCGGTGAAAACCATGTTTTGTACAGTTTCTCACCGTCTTCCCCTAGGTTGTCCTTTATCACTTCAAGGCAGTTCGCCCATACTGTTTTGTAACTTTTCTCCATCTTTGACACTCTGTTCTGCTTTTTTGTGTTTACTTGGTTTATGTATTCAGTTCTAATTTGTTGCGTTTATTAATCGTCTGCACCGTTTGTGATGCCATTCTTCCATTTCATTGAGTTATACCTTTTTCCCATCATAAGGCTTTGGGCACCATCATTCCCTCATCGCAGTGCAAAATTGAGAATAATCATTCGGATGCTTGGTGAAATTTTTTTTTGCATTTTTCAATCATTTTTTATAAAGCAAAAAACAGTCAAATGTTAAATAATGGAATTTCATCAGCCTCATCACTCCAATTTCTTTGTTTTATAGTCTTTTATTGAAAAGAATGCCCCAAGGCCGAGGATTATACAACTAATTATGAAAACCTCCAAATTTTTTTACCGAAAAAATATGCTTAAGCCGTATTTTTTATACCATCCTCTAACCGTTTGATTTGTTTTTATTTGCAGTTGTGGGTGTCTGTATTGGGCTGAAAACTAGTTGCTTGTTGTAATATTTTGACTTTCAGGTAGGCTTTTTCCAGGGGGCTTTATATTGCTCAAAAAATCACCAATTTCCGTTCTCGCCTTTGTAACTTGCTGTTGATATCTATGGTTTTTTATTGGAAAAATTAATGCAACATTTTTTAACAGCACGGTGGCTTTCTGTGTTAGCAGTCTCTCCATTTCATACATTCGGTTTCGTATTTCATAGTCATTCAAACAAAAATACATCTCTCAAAAAATATTTTTAGCAATAAGGTGTTTAATTATATATGTACATATTGTAATATTCTTCTCTATGAAACGACTCTTTTTTATCTCGGCATTATTACTTCCAATTTTCCTTTATGCACAAACCTCGGCGGAAACTTGGGTTGCACGGGGTATGGGTTACGACAGCGGTAACCGTTACGACAGCTCGACTGTCTGCTACCGTAAGGCGCTGGCACTCGACTCGCTCAACGTGGAGGCTGGCTGGCGTCTGGCGGCTGCTCTCTACAAACTCGACAGCACTCGCGCTGCCATCGACCTATGCCAGTCGGTCATCGAGATCGACCGCAAGTGCAAGGACGTCTATTTCGTTCTTGGCTCCATCTTTTTTGATCAGGGTAGCTACAAGAGCGCTGAGGAATATCTGCGTCGCGCCACCGAGTTCGGCGGACCATCCTACGTCCAGGCGTGGTGCCGTCTTGGCGAGAGCTACCTCCATCTGTCCGATACCGCTCAGGCTGAGCGCTGCTTCCAGTCGGTCTTGGCCAACGATCCCGCTTTCCAGCGTGCCTATTTCTTGCTGGGTGAGATTGCCCGTGTTCGCGGACAGCATTCGCAGGCGGTCGAGTACTACGGTCAGGCGTTGCGTAAATTCCCGCTCTATCCCGAAGCACTCAAGTCTATGGCGGACAGCTATATTGCTCTTGCCAACCTAAAAGGAGCTATCGACTGCCTTTCGAAAGCGGTTAGGCTCACACCCGACGACGCACAGTCGTTCTATCTTTTGGGCAAATGCCAATACCAGAACAGCGAACCCGACAAGGCGAAGATCTCTCTCCGTCGTGCTCTCGATCTGAACCCCGACCACCCCGAGGCTCAAGCGTTAATGTCTGTACTTAGTGACCAGTGACCAGAGACCAGTGATCAGAGGTCTAACCACTTAAAACTTACAAAACTAAATAATCGCTCTGTCCGGGCACGGACCCTGTGCGGGCACGGACCTACTCACTGACCACAAACACGTCTTCGTCTTTGGCTTTCAGGTAGTAGGTCTCGCGGCCGTATTTCTCTATGGCGGGCAGGTTTTCTTTTTTGTTCTTCAGCGAGAGGGCTTGCAGGCTGTCGGTTATTATGGCTTTGCGGTAGCTTTCCTCGACGGCGTGCAGTTTCTTCACCTCTTTCTCCTGCTTCAGGGTGACCAGCAGGTTGTTTTCGTCGAGAAACAGAAACACGATGGCAAACACCACCAAAGTGGCAACATATTTGTTGCTCACCACCTTCCATATTTTAAGCAAAACATTTTTCATAATAAACTAACCACTGACTAACCTTAACACCTAACGCAATAACACAATAACACAATAACGCAATAACACAATAACACATTCACGCCCTCATCTCACCCTAATCCTCTGTCCCGCACGTATCTTGTCGCCTTTCAATCCGTTGCGTTTCTTCAGCTGCGCCACCGATGTGCCGTATTTCGCTGCAATCTTCGACAGCGTCTCGCCCTGTTTCACCTTGTGATACACCGTCGAGCCGCCACCTTTCCCGCTGCTCGGCTTCACCTCTTTTTCTATGACCGTCACGGGCTTCCTCTGCAGCGAATCCTGGGTGTTGGCGTATATCGAGTCTTCGTTGTCTATGAAGGTGTGTATCTTGTCTGCAGGAAGCGCCAGGTGGTAGCTGCCTGTCGAAGCCGGAACAAAGTCGGTTTTGTATTGCGGGTTAAGCGTCCGCAGTTCCTCTGCGCTCACCCCGGCAAACTGCTCCACATAGCAGTACATCACGTCCTTTCTCAGCATCACCGTGTCGCTCCTCGTCGGCAGCTCTATCTTGTGGGGCTTTATGCCGTGTTCGGGGTAGTAGTTCATCACGTATGTGGCGGCGATGAAGGCCGGTATATATCCTCTGGTCTCCCTCGGCAGGTTGGGGTATATCGCCCAGTAGTCGGTCTTTCCGCCCGACCGTGCGATGGCTTTGTTTATGTTTCCGGGTCCGCAGTTGTATGCTGCGATGGCCAATATCCAGTCGCCGAAAATTCGGTGAAGGTCTTTCAGATATCTCGCCGCTGCTACCGTCGAGGCGTAGGGATCTCTGCGTTGGTCAACCAGCGAGTTCACCTCGAGGTCATACACCTTGCCCGTGTGGTACATAAACTGCCACAATCCCGCTGCGCCAACCCTCGAGGTCGCCTGTGGGTTCATCGCCGACTCCACTATAGCCAGATATTTCAACTCCTCGGGCACACCGTAAGCCGCCAGCGTCTCTTCGAACATCGGGTGGTACATCTCGCACAGAGAGGTCATCACATCCAGTCGGTTGGACATAATCTTCAGGTAGGTGCGTATATACGCTCTCACGGCTTCGTTGTACGACATGTTTATCACCGTGTGAAGGCGTTTCAGGCGACCTTCTATCACCGAGTCGGGTATCTGGTCGAAGTCGGCTATCGACACCGTAGCGTCGTGGTTTCCTGTGCGTACCGAGTGATTCTTCAGGTAGAACGAGTGCATCAAGCTGTCGTAACTCGCGTTGAAGCGCGCCGTCATAACCGCCGTCTCGGCCGTTTCCGCGTTCTGCGCCGTAACACCAGAGGTTAAAAGCCCAAGCACGGCAAACAACAATATGATTTTTCTATTCATTCCTATATTAAACGTCGGATGTTGCGATTTATTGTGAAAAGATGATGCGAGAAAGTTTAAGTTATGCAGAGATTATTAAAGAGGTGGAACGTAAATGAGTTCAAATGTAAAACTTGAGGCTCGTCAAATCTCATCAAAAATATTCCTAATAGGTTGATTTGTGAAAAATGTTGTAATTTTGCACGCGTTTTTATTCCTAAACACCAATGAGTACAGATAAACTGGATAATATCATCGTCATAGGCGACCGGGTGCTGGTAAAGCCCAGCCTTGGGGCAGAACGCAGTAGGGGAGGTCTCTACCTGCCTGTGGGCTATCAGGACAAGGAAGACGTGAAGTCGGGATATATACTGAAATGCGGTCCTGGTTATCCGCTTCCCTCGCTTGACGACGACGCGGAATCATGGACAGGTCGTAGCAGCGAGGCAAAATACCTTCCACTACAGGTGCAGCCGGGCGACCTCGCTATCTACCTCCAGAAAAACGCCATAGAGATAAAGTATAACGGCGAGAAATACTACGTCGTCCCGCAAAGTGCCATACTTCTGGTGGAGAGGGAGGAGTAGTAAGCTGTAAGCTGTAAGTTTTAAGCTGTAAGCTGTAAGTTTTAAGTTAACATATCAACGTATCCACATATCAACGTATCAACGTATCCACATATCAACATAAAATAAAATGACTTCCAAAGAAATCCGTAATCAGTTTTTGAAATTCTTCGAGAGCAAACAGCATCATATAGTGCCGTCGGCGCCGATGGTTATAAAGAACGACCCGACTCTTATGTTCACCAACGCGGGCATGAACCAGTTCAAGGACATCTTCCTCGGTAACGCGCAGTCGCAGTGGCCGCGTGTCAGCGACGCTCAGAAATGTCTTCGAGTGAGCGGAAAGCACAACGACCTCGAGGAGGTCGGTCGCGACACATACCACCACACCATGTTCGAGATGCTGGGCAACTGGTCGTTTGGCGACTATTTCAAGAAAGAAGCCATCGCCTACGGATGGGAGTTTCTCACCGAGGTTATGGGCATCGACAAAGAGCGCCTTTATGTGACGGTCTTCGGCGGCGACGAGAAAGACGGACTCGAGATGGATGTCGAAGCTTACGGCTACTGGAAAGAACATATCGCTGAAGAGCGCATACTGAAAGGCTCCAAGAAAGACAACTTCTGGGAGATGGGCGACCAAGGTCCATGCGGTCCTTGCAGCGAGATTCATATCGACCTTCGTTCAGATGAAGAGCGCAAGGCTCTGCCTGGCAGCGAGCTGGTGAACAAGGACAATCCGCTCGTCATCGAGATTTGGAACCTGGTGTTCATGCAGTACAACCGCCTTGCATCGGGCAAGCTCGAGCCGCTGAAAGCCAAACATATCGACACGGGAATGGGTTTCGAGCGCCTCTGTATGGTGATGCAGCACAAGACCTCAAACTACGACACCGATGTCTTCCAGCCACTCATTCAGGCACTTGCCGCCAAGTCGGGTAAGAAGTATGGTGAGGATCATGAGGCCGATGTGGCTATGCGTGTGTGCGCCGACCATCTGCGTGCTGTAGCGTTCTCGATTGCCGACGGACAGCTGCCGTCAAATGCCAAAGCGGGTTACGTCATCCGTCGTATCCTGCGTCGTGCGGTGCGTTACGGATATACCTTCCTCGGATTCAAGGAACCGTTCATCAACACCCTTGTGCCGATGCTTGTGGAGCAGATGGGCGACCAGTACCCCGAACTGAAGAAACAGCAGACACTTATCGAACGCATCATACTCGAGGAGGAGCAGTCGTTCCTGAAAACTCTCTCCAACGGCATCGCCCGCTTCGAGGAGTATATACAAAATCCAAAGTTCAAAGCTCAAAATTCAAAATTGGAAATCGACGGGGCGTTTGCGTTCGAGTTGTTCGACACCTACGGCTTTCCCGTTGACCTCACCCAGCTTATGGCTTCTGAGAAGGGCTGGACGGTAGATATGGAGGGTTTCAACAAAGGTCTCGCCGAGCAGAAACAGCGCAGCCGCGCAGCAGCAGCCGTGGAGAACGACGACTGGGTAGAGCTGAAGACCGGCGTCGAGCAGCAGTTTGTCGGCTACGACACACTCACCGCCGACGTTCAGATTGTGCGTTACCGCAAGGTGAAAACCAAAGACAAAGAGTTTTATCAGCTGGTGTTCGACCAGACTCCTTTCTATGGCGAGAGCGGCGGTCAGTGTGGCGACAAGGGTACGCTTACCGATGCGGCAGGCAGCCGTATCGACATAATCGACACCAAGAAAGAGAACGGCTTGATTGTACATATAGTCACAGCTTTGCCTCCTGTGTTGGACGGAGGGTTTGTGGCTACGGTAGGTGCCGACCGTCGTGCTGCAATACAGAACAACCATTCGGCCACACACTTGTTGCACAAGGCGTTGCGCACCGTACTCGGTACGCATGTCGAGCAGAAAGGTTCGAGCGTCGATGACCAGCGTCTGCGTTTCGACTTCAGCCATTTTGCCAAGATGACCAAAGAAGAGCTGCGCGAGGTCGAGCGTCTGGTGAACGAGGACATCCGCAAAGCGATACCTCTCGAGGAACATCGTGCCATGCCTATCGACGAGGCTCGCAAGCTCGGTGCTATGGCGCTTTTCGGAGAGAAGTACGGCGACAAGGTGCGTGTGGTGAAATTTGGCGATAGTGTAGAGTTCTGCGGCGGTACACACGTGCAGAACACGGGCACGATAGGCATGTTGCGTATTGTGAGCGAAGGCGCTGTGGCTGCAGGTATGCGCCGCATCGAGGCTGTCACGGGATTGGCTGCCGAACGTATGGTTGACGACATGCATGATTCGCTCGATGCTTTGAAAGAACTCCTGAAATCCCCCAAGGACATAGTTGCTGCCATCCAGAAACTGCAGGACGACAACGCAGAGTTGCGTCAGCAGGTGGAGGCCTTCCGTAAAGAGAAAGTGCAGGCGGCAGTAGCTGCCATCTCGGAACATCTGAAAGAGAACAACGTATATACAGCTCTGATACACGACGACATAGCGCCCATGAAGGACTTCGTGATGCCGCTACGCGAGAAACACCCCGATATGGCGTTGGTGATAGGAAGCGACTTTGGCGGCAAACCCTCGCTGCTCGTCTGCTTAGGTCAAAACCGAGTGGATGTAGGCCTCAATGCCGGTCAGGTAGTACGCACGGCAGGCAAGGAGATACAAGGTGGCGGCGGAGGACAACCCGCCTACGCAACAGCCGGAGGAAAACAAGTGGAAGGCCTGCCGAATGCCATCAAAGCGGCAGTTGGGATGATTGAGGGGTAGAACACTCCCATACGCCGAACCATTGACCACCTACAATGCTTTAATATCAACCCGATTTTCCATACGGCGATAGCCGTCCAGCAAAATCGGGCGTTTGAAAGGCGATAAGTCAGGAATATGCCAACAGTAAAAGAAATACTTGGCGTTGTGCCGGATTTGTAATCCGGCACTTTTTTTGTTGGGATATACAGTTTCGACGAAGCGTAACGGGATTTTGAATTTCGTAGGAAAAGTGTTGAGGATTTGCAATCTGTAATGACGTTTTTTGGGGATTGTTTTTTTGTGATTTTTATGTGTTAAAATGCGGAAGTTAAGTGTTTGACAATCTTGCGACTAGGTGTTTTTGTTGTTGCGAAAAACGGGTAAAAAACGTGTTGTAAGGTGTTGATGTATAGTTTGTTGCTTTTACAGGTTTTGCTCAGGTTTTGCTCAGGTATTGCCCAGGTATTGAGTAAAGCCAGGTTAAGGCCAACGGTGGGCCAACGGTGGACCAACGAAAATCCGATGGTTGATCGACCTAGGTCAACGGGGTTACTTGGGGTTGTTGTGAAATGGGATTACAAATTGCAAATCCGCAACAACAGGTGGGCCAACGAAAATCCGATGGTTGGTCGATCTAGGCCAACGGGGTTACTTGGGGTTGTTGTGAAATGGGATTGCAAATTGCAAATCCGCAACAACGGGTGGGCCAACGGAAATCCGCAACAACGGGCAACGGGGGGCTTTCATAAGTATTGTATAGGGAAGGTGATGGACGGTGTTGTTGCTTTTTTTGTATCTTTGCGGTGTTGTTAAAACCTTACGGCTATGATTGGAAGATTGTTTATTGCTTTGATTTTCATGCTGTCGCTGGCTTTTGGCGGATATTCTCAGACGGTGCGTGATGCCAGCTATCGCTCTATCGGCAAGATTGAGGGCGACGGTACGGTGCGAGACGCCTCATACAGGAAGATCGGCAGTTTCGATAGCGACGGCTCTATTCGCGACGCCAGTTACCGTAAGCTAGGTGTCGTTGAGAAAGACGGTACGGTGAGGGATGCAAGCTACCGCAAGTTGGGTGTCATTGAGAAAGACGGCACTGTGAGGGATGATTCTTACCGCAAGTTGGGAGTTGTGGAGAAAGACGGCACCGTGCGCGACGCCAGCTATCGCAAGATTGGCACAGTTGAATGTGTGGATAAAAACCGCGCTGCCGTGTTTTTCTTCTTTAATAGGTTTTAGATTGGTGACCTGTGATCTGTGACCTGTGACCAGTGATCTGTGACCTGTGACCTGTGATCTGTGACTAGTGTGCTGTTAGGTTTTGTGAATAGTGACCGGCGATTGGTTGTGGCTTTGGCCTATAGGCGTTTGCCGAGTTGGGGTAGGAGAGAGGTGGCCCAGTTGGTGTAGTCGCCTTCGATGATATGTTTTCTGGCTTCGGTGACGAGCCTCAGGTAGAACGTGAGGTTGTGGATAGAGCAAATCTGCAATCCCAAAATCTCTTCAGCTCTAATCAAATGATGCAGGTAGGCGAGGGTATAGACGCGGTCGGCTTCGGCGGGACTTTCGGGATCGATCGGCTCGAAGCAGTCCTCCCATTTGCGATTCTTGATGTTAATGGTGCCGTGCATAGTGAAAAGCAGTCCGTTACGTCCGTTGCGGGTGGGCATCACGCAGTCGAACATATCGACCCCGCGCATGATGGCCTCTAGAATGTTTTGTGGGGTGCCGACACCCATCAGGTAGCGAGGTTTGTCTTTGGGCAGGATGTCGTTGACCACCTCGATCATCTCGTACATCACTTCGGTAGGCTCGCCTACGGCCAATCCTCCTATGGCGCAGCCAGAGGTTGTGCGTTCGGCGATATAGTTGGCCGATTCTATACGCAGGTCGCGATATTGACACCCTTGAACGATAGGAAACAGCATTTGGTCGTAGCCATAAAGCGGTTCTGTCTCGTTGAAACGAGCGAGGCAGCGGTCGAGCCAGCGGTGGGTGAGCTCCATCGACTGTTTGGCATACCGGTGGTCGGCGTCGCCCGGACAGCATTCGTCGAACGCCATGATGATGTCGGCTCCGATGATGCGCTGGATGTCCATCACGTTTTCAGGAGTAAATAGATGTTTGGAACCGTCGATGTGGGAGCGGAATGTGCAACCCTCCTCTTTGATTTTTCGGTTGTCGGCGAGCGAGAATACCTGGAATCCGCCGCTGTCGGTGAGCAGGGGACGTTCCCATCCGTTGAATTTGTGAAGACCTCCGGCAGCTTTCAGTATGTCGCATCCGGGTCGCAGGTAGAGGTGGTAGGTGTTGCCGAGAATTATCTTTGCGTCGATGTCCTCTCGAAGTTCCCGTTGGTGGACGGCTTTTACGGTGCCGGCAGTGCCCACAGGCATGAAGATAGGAGTGGGGATATCGCCATGAGGGGTGTGGAGTATTCCTGCACGGGCGGAGGATTTGGAATCAGTTTTTTCGAGAGAGTATGACATCTTAACTTCTTTTAGGATTTGACGTAAATTGGGTATTTGCTGATACTTGCAGATGTTTTTAACAAACGGTTGATATTTCGTTTTGCAAAATTACGTCTTTTGCGGAAATAAATATCTAACTTTGCACACCTAATAAAAAAAAATATAGATGGACTTCACTCATATACAGACTGATCTTGTTGCACAAATACTGGTTGCGCTCGCTTTCGTAGGGTTTGTTTCTCTTGTAGTATATTACTTGATGCAATATCTGTATGTGGCGCTTAAAGCCAAGAAGGCGGCACAAAAGCAGTTGCCTGAGGACGCGGCTCTGCCTCCAGTGTCGGTTGTGTTGGTAGCACATAATGAAGCCGCATTTTTGAAAGAGAATCTGGTGTATTTGTTAGAACAGGACTATCCGGATTTTGAGGTTGTGGTTGTGGATTATCTCTCGCATGACGACACACGGTTTGTGTTAAAACTATGTAAGGACAACTATCAGAATTTGAAAGTGATAAGTTTCAGTGACGATGTGAATATGTTCTTCGGTCGTAAGTACCCTCTTTCGATAGGCATACGGTCGGCCAAGAACGATATAATAGTGCTTACGGATGTGGATAGCTTGCCGTCAGGACTGCAGTGGCTGCGATACACAGTGCAAGGGTTTGAGCGTCCGCGCACAAATATTGTTCTGGGGTATTCGATGATTGTTGCTGAAAAGAATATGCTTGGAAGTCTGCAGAGATATGACAATTTGATATATAGTGCAGGATATCTGTCAAATGCGCTGAGGCACCATCCGGTTACGGCATCGGACCGCAATCTGGCATACAGAAAGGGGTTCTTCTTCTCAAAGGGTGCGTTTATAAGTCATTACAATGAACCCGACGGTGCTGCGGACATGTTTGTGAATCAAAACGCGACGACGCGTAACACAGAGGTAAACTTGCACCCCGATACGTTTGTAAAATATCAAGCGCCCAAGAAATATTTACAATGGCGTCAGATGCGTCAGCACCGTATGGCCACATACGGGTATCATACTTTTGGACAGAAAATCTCTGCGGCAACGGGAGGTGCAGCGTTGTTGATGTTCTACGGGGCTGTAATTGCGTTGGTGGCGATGAGGCTTTTCCCATGGGAGATTCTTGCTGGCGTGGTGTTGCTAAAATTCGTTGTACAGATACTTTCGTTTGCTCAACTGGAGAAGCCGCTTGGTGAGAAATGGTTGTGTTGGCTGGCACCTGTGTATGAAATTTATTTTTTGGTG
Organism: Bacteroidales bacterium; assembly: GCA_017616895.1. Lineage (GTDB taxonomy): Bacteria > Bacteroidota > Bacteroidia > Bacteroidales > P3 > Colimorpha. The sequence continues at coordinate 71,244 of JAFZXE010000013.1, read as the reverse complement.
GCAAATACTATACTATTAATGTTTCCGTTAAAGTATAAATACAAAAATAAATAGAAGGTTTCTACCGAACGACGACATCTGGTCGTTGAAACGGAATTATGAAATAAGCACGCACACAAATGGAACCATCGATCAACCTAACGACAGAAAAAGCTCGACGAGACTATCGTCTTGTATGTCAGGCGCGAGAGCATAATGACCAAAAAGCTTATGCCGACCTGATGGGTATGTATAGAGAACCACTATACACGATGCTGCTCAAGATGACTAATAGCCCGATTGACGCAGACGACTTGACGATTGAGACGTTCAGCAAGGCTTTCAGTTCGCTTCATCTTTACAGCCCCACAAACGCTTTCAGCACGTGGCTGTTTTCGATTGCATCGAACCACTGCATTGATTTCATCAGAAAAAAACGCATGCAGACGGTGTCGATAAACGATGTGGCAAGTAATAACGATGGCGATGTGTATGAGTATCCGTTACCGTCCGATTTGCCGTCACCAGAGGAAAGTATGGTTTCGAAGGAGCGCAAGGCATTGTTGCATGAGGTTGTGCAACAAATTAAACCCCGCTACCGTCGTCTCATAGAGATGCGCTATTTCGAAGAGCTATCGTACGAAGAGATTGCCCAGCGGCTGAATATGCCGATGGGGACGGTAAAAGTACAGTTGCTACGTGCTCGCAACCTGCTGGCAACGATGATGAAGAACCGTCGTGAGCAGATTTAGAAACTGTTTTATTTGATTCAATGTTTTTCTTAAAGCACATGAACGGCATATTTCCCGCCTTGTCTCAGTTACAATGGACACCCATTGCGCCTTCGACATGCCGAAAAATCTGCTCGTCCATGGGCATAATAAATTCCATCAATCAAATTAAAACAGTTTCTTGAAATTTTTGTGTACTTTTGCAGTCGTGAAACGATCAGCAATCATAATTGCATTAATGTTGTTGGCCGAGGGTGCGTTGGCCGACGATTGGGACGTACACAGGCCCTATGGGGCTAATCGACCTATCGGGCTTTCGGTATCCGTCAATGTGGGCATGCTGATAGCCAACAAAAAACAAGCTGAGTTTTATTCGGGGAGCCGCGTGGTTGATACTTCGGGTATGCATTTGGTAACGTACCTCGAGCGTATGATTCACAGCGAACGCTTCGGTAATCAAATATGGAACGATTTGGTGTCCAACCAGTACATCGATGCTAGCGCTATAGGAAATTATAACCAGCTGCAGATTGTGGAGTATGGCCAGATGCACTATAAGTTATCTTACCAAATTGGTTTAGGGGTTCGCTATGATTGGGAATCTGGATGGGGCTTGCTTTTGAGGTTTGACTGGTCGAGGTTGACGGCTGTCGGTGCGTTTAATCTCAGCAGCACCAACGGTACGGGCATACTTCAGAACACAAATCAATATATTCAGTGTTCTGTGGGAGGCCAAGAAGATAGAATCAATATAGATTTCGGTGTGGCCAAGCGTATGTATGTATCGGAGAGTTTTGCTATTGAGGTTGACTTGGGGTTTAATCTTAACAACCTTAAAGTCAAAAGCAATGCAATGGAGATAGCAGGTCGCTCGTACGATATACTCGATATTTATGGCAGCAATAGCCCTGCGCTGAACTCGGCTACCTATGAGTATATCAACCAAGGCGGTGTGGGTTATGGCGGGTTTGCGGGGTTGGCGGTGAGCTATCTGCTTCCAGGGGAAAATTCAGTGGGCACAATAGATTTGGGATACAATTTCTATTATGAGCATTTGAAATTGGAGGGTTATAGCGGTTTCGCTCCACAGCATGCCATATTCCTGCGATTTAACCTCTCGCCGGCATCTTTTATCAATAAAAACTGACGAAAAGGTTTTGGACTTATATTTGAATAATAAAATCACAATACAATAAATGATACAACTGACACCATTAGAAGACTCTGACCATCCGCATTTTGCGGAGAATTTGTTTGAATCGGCCTTCCCAGAGGTTGAACGTCCGGAATTTGACGATTTAGAAAACCGACCTGATAATTTCCATTTCATGGTCGCCACTAACGACGACGAGCCGATAGGAATATTGACCTATTGGACTTTTGACGAGTTTGTATATGTAGAGCATTTTGCCATTGATGAAGAATTGCGTAACAATGGTTTTGGCAAGGCCGTTTTCCTCAACTTTATGTCGCAGTATGGCGGGCAGATGGTGATAGAGGTGGAGTTGCCACATGATGATACTTCAGACCACCGCATAGAGTTTTATACAAGTATGGGATTCTACCAGAATCCTTACGAGTATTACCAACCTTCGTATCACGGCGACGGCGTACGGGTTCCGATGATGATCCTGTCGAAATTGGAAATGGATGACGATGAGTTTGATGAAATGCGCGAAATTTTGTACAAAGAGGTGTACAATGTGAAGTGAATGTACTGTGTGATGTGCAAAAGCCGCTGGTCTTGATGACTTGATAATTAGTGGTTTGAGATAAAACTTGTAAAAAAATTTGGTCAGTACGGCGAAAGTTAGTACTTTTGCAACCGCTTTCGAGAGGAAAAGCAAGGCTCCTTAGCTCAACTGAATAGAGCATCTGACTACGGATCAGAAGGTTGCAGGTTTGAATCCTGCAGGAGTCACAAAGTATTGAGACTCGCACTTTTGCGAGTCTTTTTTGTTTTCCGTCTGATAGAATAAAAAAAAGTAGTAAATTTGCAACTCATTTCGAACGAGATAATTTATATGAGGATACCATATTTACTATTTGTTTTGCCATTTGTGGCTTGTTTTTTGTCACCGCAGTTTAGCGAAGCTCAGATGTCGGATCTTTCGGAAGTTTTTATTGACTTGGATTCTGAATCAATTAGTGGTGTGGCGGAGGAAGACACTCTAGCCAAAACTAATACTGTATTGTCGGCCACGATTATTGGTGAGGCGATGAAGTATATAGGCACTCCTTACCGTTGGGGAGGAAAGACACCGGCTGGTTTTGACTGTGCTGGATTTGTAAGATATGTCTATTCCAAGTTCGGGTTGACGCTTTCACCGTCGGCGCCGTCGCAGGTGCGTGAAGGGACACGATTGAAAAATGACGAGATACAGCCTGGCGACCTGGTGTTCTACGGTGGTAGTCGTAACCGTAAATCTGTTGGACATGTAGGTCTTGTCACTGAGGTGAGCTCTGAAGGATTTAAGTTTGTCCATGCTTCGAACACGGGAGTGCGAGTGTCGTCGTCGAATGAACCCTATTACCGCTCTCGGTATATCTGCGCGTGCAGAGTGATTGATAAAATTTTGATCGGTGAATTGTGATTGGGGTTTGGCGTTTGAAAATCTAACGTTGAAAAATATAAATCGCGAAATATGAAGCGAATATTATTGGTACTCTTTTTCTTCTCGGTGGTTTCTGCGTTTTCGCAGACGCCCAACATTACTATAAAGGGCAAGGCCGCAAACGCAGATGGAAAAGAGATTGAACTATACAAATATAGTGACCAGCTGAGCCGTACTGAAGTGTTGCTCGACAACAGTATTATAGGAGCATCGGGGTTCGAGTTGAAGATGTATGCAAAATACACCACACTTGTTTTTCTTCAGGTGGAGAATTATACTCAGTCGTTCTATGTGGAACCGGGCCGCACTTATGAAGTTCTGATACCAAAGTTTGACTGGTCGATAGACGAGAGACGCAATATACACCTTTCGCCAGAGGCGTTGCCTGTGGTCTTTGAAAACTTGCCGAAGGATGAGGTAAACTTGAAAATTAATGCTCTTGATGCGTTTGTCGATAGTTTTATATCTGTCAATCGTTACTATTTTGATCAGAAGTTTCGTCCGCAGCGCCGATATTTTGACACTCTGGCATTATTGGTTGATAAAAAATTCCCGGATGGAAAGAATGCCTTCTTCAACCGCTACAAGAAGTTCTCATTGGCAGAGTTGAAGTACAAGCTTAGTTTTGACTCGCGCAAAAATATGTACAATAAGTACATCGCCAACCAGCCGCCTCTCTATTACGACGAGAACTATATGACGCTTTTTTTCACGGTGTTCGCCAACAGCATTTCGGGGGGTAACCGATATAACAACATACACAAGTTGAGCCGTTGGATAAACAATGGAAACATGGGGACCTACATGGATTCCATAGGTCTTGACCCTCTGCTGCGCAATGAACAAATTCGCGAACTTGTGGCAATACAGGCGCTTAAGGAGAGTTATTACAAAACCAAAGTCTATAAGCAGGACAAAGTGGTTGCGGCACTCGAAAACCTCCGTTCGAAAACCAAGTTCCCGGAACACCGTGAACTGATAAGGAACTTGCTCTCGATGTTCTCGCAGAAGAGCAAAGGCGGCGATGTGGCAACGTTTACTCTGCCAGATGTGGATAAGAAGATGGTGAGCTTGGACTCATTTAAAGGTAAGTGGATATATCTGTCGTTTGTAAGAGTAGGCGAACCTCACTCGTTAAAGGAGATAGAAACGCTGGCGTATTTCAAGGATAGTATCTATTCTCGTAGCAAAAATGTTGAATTTGTGACGATATGCTGCGACCGCGAATTTCAGAAAATGTACCATTTCCTGCGAAACAATAAGAAAGGTTCGCGGTACAATTGGACATGGTTGCATTTCAACAATAACTTTAAGTTGCTCGAACGTTATAGCGTTGTGAGTTTTCCGACGTTTTTACTTATCAATCCGGATGGCAAGTTGCAATATTCTGTAACCCCATCGCCTGGCTCTGGTTTGCTGGTGAATCCACCTTGGGTTGAGAAGAAAGAGGCAGAGAAGAAGGGCTTCTTCCTGAACGGTGGACGATAGTAAGTCGTCAATTCAACAAGACGCTGTTGATAAAAGGGTTGTGGGATTTCCTCACAACCTTTTTATATTATGTATTTTTATGGCATAAACTAAATGATGTTTATTTATGCAAAGGTTTAAGTTTGTTGCATTTACGTTTGTTTGTGTGGCGTTTGTGACTGTTTTGCAGGCTCAGGGAACGTCGAATGGAGCCAAAACTGAGGTCGAGAGGGCTCACGATTTGTTTATAAAAGAAAAGTACTCTGCGGCACAGTTCATGTATGACAGAATGGCTCAGAGTGACCCGCAGAATGCTGATGCCGCCTATTATGGGGCAGTGTGTTCTGAACGGCTCGATAACGACGATGCACGCTACCGTCTCGAAGAGTTTCTTCGACTGCATCCGCAGAGTAGTCGCTGCAATATGGCGCGTTTTTATTTGGGTAATTATTTTTATTCGCGCAGCGAGTATGCCGAAGCGTTAGACTACTATAAGCAGGTTACAGCGATGGATGTTGAGTATGGGCATCGTGGCGAGTATGAGTTCAAGAAGGCCTACTGTCACTTGTCGCAGGGCGAGCGGTCTAAGGCAAAAGAGATTTTCTCACGCATACAGGGTACAAAGTCGAAGTACGGCACATCGGCACTTTATTACTACGCCCATATTCAGTATATGGACGGGGAATATGAGTTGGCGCTTAAGAATTTTGAAAAGTTAAAGAACGACAAGAAATTTGGCTCGATAGTGCCGAATTACACGGCACGAATATACTACTATCTTGGTCGTGAGGACGATTTGCTCGAAATAGCGCCGTCGTTGCTGGCGCGAGAGGATGCGTTCAAGCGTGATGAAATTGCTCAGATGGTGGCAGAAGTGTATTTCAATCGTGCCGACTATCGTAATGCGCTCAATTATTATCACAAAGTGGAACAGTTCGTCCCATCGAAAAGAACTCGTCGCAACGAGGCTGGTGTGATATGTACTCCTCAAGATAACCACTACCAGATGGGCTATAGCTACTATATGCTGCATCAATACGATTCTGCGGCTCGACATCTTGAGCTGAAGACTGTATGTACTGACAGCGTGGCACAAAACGCACTCTACGTCTTGGGAGATTGCTATGTTAAGCTTGGCGATAAACAGAAGGCCAGGTCGTCGTTTCTGCAGGCATCGCAGATGAAGTTCGATAAGGCTATCAAGGAGGACGCCCTGTTTAACTATGCTAAACTGTCGTGTGAGCTGAATATGAACCCCTACAACGAGTCCATTCGCTCGTTCCAGGATTATCTTAAGCAGTATCCGAACACCAAACATAAAACCGAGATACAGGAAATCTTGGCTTCTCTGTTTATGAGCACCCGCAACTACAAGGATGCGCTGACACTTATTGAGAAAATTCCAGATCGCAATGCCGCCCTCAACGAGGCGTATCAGCGAATTGCTCTTAACCGTGGCATTGAGTTGTTCAATTCAGGCTCGATGGATCAGGCATCCAGCTATTTTGAAAAAGCCATGAAGATTAACGCAGTGAAGGAGGTGACGTCGGATGCTTGTTACCTTTACGGTGAGGCGCAGTACCGCATCGGTAACACCTCCAATGCTGATCGTGCGATAGATCGTTTCCTGCTTTCGACCCCGGCAAAGAAGTCGTCGTACTACCCGCAAGCTCTATACACTTATGGCTATATTTGCATGAAACAGAAACGCTACGATGATGCCCTTGGCTATTTCAACGATTTCTGCGGCCAGCGTTCAAAGGTTACGCCACAGCAGCTAGGCGATGTTCACAATCGTATGGGCGATTGCGCTTATGTTTCGACGCACTACAGCGAGGCCATCGGATACTATGACCGAGTAATCAATGCCGACGTGAATGGCGCCGATTACGCCACCTACCAGAAAGCCTTGTGTCAAGGTGCCATGGGAAAGCGCGAAGAGAAACTTGCCACGCTTAATACCATATTTGAACGCTACAAAGAATCGTCTTACAGCCCTCGTGCTACCCTTGAAATTGCAAACACCTACACGGTGTTGAACAATAACGAGATGGCGTTGGTCTATTATAACAAGTTCATAAAGGACTATCCCAATAATTCAAAAGTGAAAGATGCTTTGCTGAATATGGGATTGGTGCATTATAATCTCGGTCAGAACGACAAAGCACTGGTTGCATTCGACAAACTGCTGAAGAAATATCCAGGCACCGAGGAGTCGAGAGATGCGTTGGCAACGATAAAGAATATCTATGTTGAGCAGAACCGTGTTGATGAGTATTTTAGCTATGTGCAGCGAGTGGCTAAAATATCGGTTTCGACCTCCGAGCAGGACAGCACTACATTTGTGGCCGCTCAAAATCGTTATTTTGAGGGTGACTGTGAGAGTAGCATAATAGGTTTTGAAAACTATGTCAATAAATTCCCCAACGGGCAGTATTCGCTCACTGCACATTACTATTTGGCCGATTGCCTACACCGTACAGGTCAAAACGAGCGAGCCTTGCCGCACTACGAGTATGTTATAGGTGTGAATACCAATCAATATACAGAGACATCGTTGGTCAATGCCGCCCAGATTGCCTATTCGCTGACCGACTATACCAAGGCTCTATTGCATTACACCGCACTTTCCCAAACAGCCGAAACGCCAGAATTGCGTACAACTGGAACGGTGGGCATGATGCGCTGCTATGCTCATTTGGGCAGTCATGACGATTTGATAACGACGGCAACCTCTTTGACCGACAACTCTTCGGTGACGGACGAATTGCGCGATGAGGCGTATATCTCGATGGCGCGTAGCTATAAGAGCACCGGCGATGAGGCCAACGCAACCCGTTGCTACAACCGGCTGCTCAAATCAACAAACGGTGAATACAGCGGTGAGGCCGCCTATTACGGTGCAGAAAACTATTTCAACAAAAAACAATACGACGAGGCTGAATCTGCCATTGAGCGCATCATAGCCGAGCCGCATAGCGACTACTGGCTGGCTAAGACTTTCATCCTCTGGGCTGATATATTCTATGTGCGAGAGAACAACCTGCAGGCAAAACAGACACTCCAAAGTATTATCGATAATTATGACGGAGAGGATTTGGTGCGTCTTGCGCAGTCGAAATACGACGCAATAGTTGCTTCCGAATCCATAGCCCAGCCGCAGGAGGAACAGCCGATTGAGATTGAGTTGGGGGATGAGTTTTAGTTTCAAGTTTTTTAGATACTTATAGATTTCAAATATGAAAAAGACTTTCGCAATAATTCTTTCGGTTTTGATTGTGCATCAGTCGCAGACGTTTGCGCAGTCAAAAGACGAGACGTTCAACGAGAGTGTGACTGTTACGGGCACATATCGTCCGGAAATAGGTGAATTCAACAAAATCAATGTGGCACCGCAAATCGGCGATACCTCCACCGCGTTGCGTCACAAGTTCACATACGACGTGACAACACGTCGGCTCACGTCGCTTTATTCGCCCACTCGCATAAAGGCGGCGAAAATAATTGGTGAGCCTACCACTAGGCTCTACAATAATTATCTCCGTCTGGGATTTGGTAACTATTGGTCGCCAATGGCCGAATTCTACTACAACAGCACAAGGAGCAAGAAAATCAACTATGGCGCCTTTGTGACCCATAATTCTTCGTGGGGTACAATAGGCAAACGTAAGAAGGGTGTTGATTTCCCGTCATCCTATTATGGAAAGAACCATTTTTCGCAGACAGGAGCGACCTTGTTCGGCAAGTTCATCGTAGGCGACAAAGTGCAGCTCTCGACAGACCTTTCGTTTGAAAACGACTATAACCTCTACTATGGTTTCAACGATTCCACCTTGCATATCTACGACTCTGTACTCTTTGGCACTCACAGCAACACTGTCAATTACCGCGACTCGCTGCATGTCAAAGACTACCGCGCGCTCTATAACCGCCTTGCATGGAATTTCGGTGTACGTGACCTCAGCACAAACGCTCTTGGCTATTCGGCCAACCTGAATGTTTCTAACCTCTGGGCGTTGTACAAGCAGAGCGAGTTGAACCTGAATTTCGACGGCGACTTGCATTACACCTTCAACATGGGCAAGAAAAAGAAGTACAAATCGGTTGCATACTTCCACCTTGTGTGGGATGGCTATCGTAGTACGGTCAAACCTGTGGGCGGAATGTCCATGCCTCTTGGTTACACGGGTGCGGCTCCAACCACACAGTCTGCTTTCCGCAACCTGTTCGACATCAATCCTTATATAGAATTTCTGCTTGGCACATTCAAAGTGCATGGCGGTTTTACGGCAAACATCGAGAATTTCGACTATGCCGATACCACTCACTTCCACTTCTATCCCGATGTTGAGCTAAGCAAGTCGTTCTTCAAGGAGCGTCTCAACCTCAGCCTCGGCGCTGTCGGAGGTATGGATGCCAACAGCTTGGACGTGATTCGGCAGGTGAACCCGTACGTTGGCCCGTATGCCACATTGCGAGGCACCTCGCACTACGACTTCTATCTGCGTATGCGTGTAAATTTCAGTAAAAAACTTGAGATGAAACTATACGGCGAGTTCAATATGTTCAAGAACGACCTCTGTTTCCAACTCGACACCAACTATGTACTGAAAAACGTCTATGAGCCGCTCTACCTCGACTACAACCGCGTGAAGGCGGGTGGTTGCTTCTCGTTTGTGAACGACGAGATGCTCAATATCTCGCTCGGCGGCAACTACTATTATTACACCGACAAGACTTTGCCCTACCGTCCCGATTTCGATGCATTCGTTACGGCCAAGTTCAACTATCGCGACAAGTGGCTCTTTGGACTCGAAGCGTTGGTGATAGGGCAGGTGAGGGGCAGCCAGCCGGATGCTACGGGTGTCACGGAGACTCTGCCGTTGCGCTATGGTTTGAGTGCCGAACTTGAGTACCGCCACAACCGGGCGCTGTCCTTTTTCATCAAGGCCGACAACCTCTGCTATCAGCGTTACTACTTGTGGTCTAACTATCCTTCGCAGCGCATAACCTTCCTTGCAGGACTTACCTATACGATACTTACTAAAAAGAAATAACGATAATCGAGACTGATGAACTACGCACAGACTGTAGAGTATATGACCAAGGCGCTGCCGATGTACCATCGTGTTGGTGCGGCCGCATACAAGGCAGATATTAAGAACACCGTGCAGTTGATGTCGCTGCTCGGCAACCCTGAGAAGAAGTTCAAAACCATACATGTCGCAGGAACCAACGGTAAAGGCTCTGTCGCCCATACCTTGGCGTCCATACTCCAGGAGGCTGGCTACAAGGTGGGCCTCTACACATCTCCTCACCTCGTTGATTTTCGCGAGCGCATACGGGTTAACGGTGAGATGATAATCAGGGGCAATGTGGTTGATTTTGTGCAGAACTACCGTTGTGCCATCGAAGGCATTGGGCTTTCCTTCTTCGAGATGACTGTTGGTTTGGCCTTCGACTATTTTGCTAAGCAGAATGTCGATGTGGCCGTCGTGGAGGTTGGAATGGGCGGACGGCTCGATAGCACCAACGTCGTCACCCCTGACTTGAGCGTGATAACCAACATAGGGCTCGATCACACGCAGTTCCTCGGCGATACGCTTACCAAGATAGCGTCTGAAAAAGCCGGAATCATCAAGGAAGAAGTGCCTGTGGTCATAGGCGAGACACATCCCGACACCGCTGGTGTGTTTGAGGCTAAGGCAATGCAGCTCGGTGCGCCGATAGACTTCGCCGACAAACGATATAAGATTGTCCCGACTTCCGACAACGGCTCTGTAATGACCTTCGATGTGTATAAGTTGGGGCAGCGTCTCTATAGCAACCTCGAATTCCCTCTGACGGGCAGCTATCAGATAAAGAACCTTGCTACGGTCTTTCAGTCTCTCGAAATATTGCGCATTCTGGGTTATAATATTAGCGACGAGAACATTGCCGACGGGCTCGCCAATGTAGTCAAGAACACAGGTTTTAAGGGTCGTTGGCAGGTCGTTCACAAGAAACCGCTCACCATCTGCGAGACCGCGCATAACGCTGATGGCATCAATGCTATGCTCGCCAAGCTCAAGAGCATGGAATACGAGCGTTTGCGCATTGTCTATGGTTGTGTCAACGACAAAGACTACGGCGCGATACTGCGTATGCTGCCTCATGACGCCGAGTACTATTTCACCAAACCTAGTGTCGAACGTGGCCTTGCGGTCGAGACCCTTGCCGAGGAGGCTGCCGCAGCCGGGCTTTCCGGCAAGTCATACCCCGATGTGGCTCTGGCAGTCAAGGCGGCTAACGCCGAAGCATCCGCAAAAGATTTAATTCTCATAACAGGCAGTATCTTTTTGGTGGCAGACTACCTTGCCGGTCAGCACTAAAATCCATCCATTGAATACTTAATTCTTTAAAATTACAATGATAGACGTCAAACAAAATATAACAGACCTCAAGCGCTCGATACCCGACGGTACACGGTTAGTGGCTGTTTCCAAGACCAAGCCCGCCGACATGATTCAGCAGGCCTATGATGCGGGGCAGCGTCTCTTTGGCGAAAACAAAGCTCTCGAGATGCGCGACAAGCACCAGTCGCTTCCTCATGACATCGAGTGGCATTTTGTGGGTCACCTCCAGACAAACAAGATTAAGTACATCATACAATATGTGAGTCTTATCCACAGCATCGACTCCTTGTCGCTATTACAGGCGGTGAATAAGGAGGCTGCCAAACATGAGCGCGTTGTGGACTGCCTTTTGCAGTTCCATATAGCTCAGGAGGAAACCAAGTTCGGTCTCGACCAGGCGGAGTGCGAGGAACTTATGAATCATTACGGCGAACTCTCCAATGTGCGTATAGTCGGTGTGATGGGCATGGCTACAAAGACCGATGATATGGAGCAGGTACGCCGTGAGTTCCGTAACTTGCACAACATATTCGACTCCCTGAAAGCAAGCCGTTTTGCCGACAAGCCTGAGTTCAAGGAAATATCGATGGGTATGAGCCACGACTGGCAGATTGCGGTAGAGGAGGGTAGTACCCTCATAAGGCTCGGCAGTTCGATATTCGGCGCCAGAGATTACGGCGTGCAGGTGAATGATGTTTAGCAGTCGGTGGCTCGTCTCTGCTTGCTGCTTGCAGTCCGCGAGTCATAACTATTTTACCAATAACTATTATCAATATCTACCATCATGCAGATAATAAGACAGGAACGGGGCGCCGACGGGCTTGACTATGTATGCGCTATGCCTGAAGGGGTATGCTCGCAGATTGTGGAGGTGTGGAGCCGCGGCGACCGGATTGAAAGAATACAGTTCACAGGCGGCTGCCACGGTAACACGCAAGGCGTCGCGCGACTGGCCGAGGGTCGCACCTTCAACGAGGTGATATCTCTGCTCAAAGGCATCGACTGCGGCGGCAAGGGCACCAGCTGCCCCGACCAGCTGGCCGAGGTGTTGGATGCGATAAATGTCAAGTAGTTCGGCTTGTGCCCGCTTTCTTGTGTTCGGTGAGTCGATTTTAAGTCAGAGTTGAGTCAGAATTGAGTCAGAGTTAACTCAGAGTTCAGTCGGAACTGACTAGGACTTGTGTCGAAGTTGAGTCGGAGTTGACTAGGGGTTGAGTAGGCTTTGTCCTAGAATTAACCTAGAATTAACCTAGAGTTACCTTAGAATTACCCTAGAATTATTTTAATGCCGTTTTGATTGAAAATCAGAGATATTATATCGTAGATATAATATGAAAATTGTTCCGTTTCCATTTGTTTGTGTATTTTTGCATTTCGAGTCATTGGTTCAACAAGTCTTTAATATTTCACGAATATGCAGATTTTCAAGAAACGTTCTAATATCATCCTATCTTATGTGATTATCACATTGGGCATCGCGCTATACACTTTTGCTTGGGCCGCCTTTATGCTTCCATCCAAGATAGTGGGCGGTGGCGTCAGCGGTATTTCATCGGTTCTCTACTACGCTGTCGGCATAAAACTTCCCATTGGTGTGATGAACCTAATAATCAACGCCCTGCTCGTATTGCTGGGCTTCAAGGTGTTGGGTTCCAAATTCGGCGCCAACACCATATACGGCATCGTCATGTCTTCGGTATGCTTCATCCTATGGCAGCAAGTATTGCATGTTGAAGGGCTTTTCGACGTTTCCAGCTTTGGCGGATTCATGTGTGCCATCATCGGCGGAGCTCTCTGCGGCATCGGCATCGGTGCAGCCTTCGCTATGGGCGGCAACAGTGGCGGTACAGACATCATAGCGCTCATTCTCACAAAATACTATAACATCTCTCCCGGCAAGGTCATCATGTACCTCGACATCGTCATTATCGGGTGCTCGTATTTCGTGTCCGGCAGGATTGAGAATGTCATTTTCGGCTACGTTATGATGGTCACGATGACCTATGTTCTCGATATGGTCATCGATGGCAACAAGCAGTCCTACCAGATTATGGTCTTCTCCTCCAAAACCACCGATATCGGCGATGCCGTCACCAAGGAGGTCGGTCGCGGAGCAACCTTGCTCGATGCCGAAGGGTGCTATACCCACCGCGAACAGAAAGTCCTCATCATCATGGCTCATCGAACCGACAAGGCTCACGTCATGCAGATTATACACCGCATTGACGAGAACGCTTTCATCTCTGTTTCTAAGGTTCAGGGTGTCTATGGCGTGAATTTCGACAAGTTGAAAATGTGATTCGGCTTGTGTATGAGGGAGATAGAGGAGATGTTAATATGTTGTTAAGAAGTTTTTGAAAAGAGACTGCAAGATTCGTTTTTGTGGCTGTATCTTTGCAGACGGTAAGATTGCCTACACCTAAAATGTGAGTGGCTGAGAGTGTGTGTGATATGCTCGGCATGAAAGCAAATCGGGAGACGTTCTCGAGAGTTTTAGTTGCTAGGAGTTTTTAATTGTCTGATATTCTGTCATTTTATATATAACCGATAAACAAACTAAATCAATGGAGCAGGTTCCTTTCTCAATCATCAAGCGTGACGGACAGCCAGTCCGCTTTTCTCTGGATAAAATCATGAATGCCATCATCAAGGCTTTTCAGTCAGTTGACGAGCCGGCTGATTTGGCTTCTATTGGCAAGATTCTTACTCATCTCGACATTCATGAGGACATTACCGTTGAGGATATCCAGAATCAGGTTGAGGAGGCCTTGATGAAAGAAGGTTACTACAAGGTGGCCAAGAGCTTCATGCTCTACCGTCAGAAGCATACCGAAGACCGTGAGACGTTGGAGAAGCTTAGCTTCCTCGTCGATTACTGCAAAGCCGCTAACGCAGCCACTGGCAGCAAGTACGATGCCAACGCCAACGTGGAGCACAAGAACATCGCCACCCTCATCGGCGAGTTGCCAAAGGCCGGTTTCATACGTCTCAACCGTCGCCTGCTTACCGACCGTATCAAGAAACTCTACGGCAAGGAACTGTCAGACAAGTATCTCGACCTGCTCACACACCATTTTATATATAAGAATGACGAGACATCGCTTGCAAACTACTGCGCCAGCATAACCATGTATCCTTGGCTCCTGAGCGGCACCGCATCTATTGGCGGCAACTCAAAGGCTCCCACCAATCTGAAGAGTTTCTGCGGCGGTTTTGTGAATATGGTGTTCATGGTCTCCAGCATGCTGAGCGGTGCCTGCGCTACCCCCGAATTCCTTATGTACCTCAACTACTTCATCGGCATGGAGTACGGCAAGGACTATTGGAAACGCCCCGACGAGGTTGTTGACCTCTCCACCAAACAGCGTACCATCGACAAGATGATCACCGACTGCTTCGAGCAGATTGTCTATACTCTGAACCAGCCGACAGGTGCCCGTAACTATCAGGCAGTGTTCTGGAACATAGCTTATTACGACCGTTACTATTTCAACAGTATTTTCGGCGACTTCCGCTTCCCCAATGGCGAGGCTCCCGACTGGGACGGTCTCTCGTGGCTCCAGAAACGCTTCATGACTTGGTTTAACAACGAGCGTCTGCGCTCGGTGCTCACATTCCCGGTCGAGACAATGGCTCTGCTGACTGAGAACGGCGACTGCAAGGACAAGGAATGGGGCGACTTCACCGCACAGATGTATGCCGAAGGCCACTCGTTCTTCACCTATATGAGTGACAATGCCGACTCTCTCTCGAGCTGCTGCCGTCTGCGCAACGAGATTACAGACAATGGCTTCAGTTATACACTCGGTGCCGGCGGTGTATCGACAGGATCTAAGAGTGTTCTCACAATCAATCTCAATCGCTGCATACAGCAGGCCGTGAAAGAGAAAAGGAACTATCTGGAATACATTGGCGAGATAGTCGATTTGTGCCACAAAGTGCAGATTGCCTACAACGAAAACCTCAAAGAGTTGCAGTCTCACGGCATGTTGCCGCTGTTCGATGCTGGCTATATCAACATCGCCCGTCAGTACCTCACCATCGGTGTGAACGGCTTGGTCGAGGGTGCTGAGTTCCTTGGCATACGCATCAACGACAACGAGCAGTACCGTAACTACGTACAGTCGGTTCTCGGCGTGATCGAGAGATACAACAAGCAGTACCGTACCAAGGATCTGATGTTCAACTGCGAGATGATTCCTGCCGAGAACGTTGGTGTGAAACACGCCAAATGGGATCGTGAAGATGGATATCTGGTACCACGCGACTGCTACAATAGCTATTTCTATATTGTTGAGGACGACTCGCTCAGTATCATCGACAAGTTCAAGCTGCACGGCGCACCTTATATCGAGCACCTCACGGGTGGTAGCGCGCTGCACATGAACTTAGACGAACACCTGTCGCAGGATCAGTATCGCAACTTGCTGCGTGTGGCCGCCAAGGAAGGTTGCAACTACTTCACGTTCAATGTGCCTAACACCATCTGCAACGAATGTGGATATATAGACAAGCGTCACCTGAAGGAGTGCCCCAAGTGCCATAGCACCAATGTTGACTACATGACCCGTATTATCGGTTACCTGAAACGTGTCAGCAACTTCTCGCAGGCACGCCAGGAGGAGGCTCACCGTCGCCACTACCACAATCCTATGGATCGTGTAGAGCGTTCGTTAAGCAATGTGTCGCAGACTTATCAGACCGCCGAAATGTTGGAGACCGAGTCGCGTCGTCGCGAGCAACTGCTCAGTCAGACTCAGGCGGTTAGTGAGAAACAGGGTGAGATATGCTTAAATATCTGAATGCTGACATAGTATTTCAGGAAATACCCAACGAGACAACACTAGCGATTAATCTTACAAAGTGTCCATGCCACTGCCCCGGATGTCATAGTCCGTGGCTGTGGCAGGATATTGGTGAGGAATTGAATATCGACTCTCTTAGTGGTTTAATTGCAGGCTACGAGAGCAGTATTACATGCGTCTGTTTCATGGGGGGGGATTCCGCACCCGAGGAGGTCGAGGCCTTGGCAAACGACCTCAAACAGCGCTATCCAAACTACAAGGTTGCATGGTACAGCGGTCGCCAGCATGTCCCTGGCAATGTTGACAAACAGGTGTTTGACTATATCAAACTCGGACCCTATAACGCACACCTCGGGCCGTTATCGTCGGCAAAAACAAACCAACGAATGCTGAAAAAACAGCAGGATGGCACGTTTGTTGACATCACTGCGGTCTTTCAAAAAAAATAATTGATTTTTACCGCTCGTTTCCGTTTATAACCTTCTTCACAACATTAGTAACCAGGATGGACGTCATGCCCACTCCGAGCATCCCGTGTAGCATAAGGCTCTGTCCTGCGAAGAATAGGTTTTTGAAGGGAGTCATCGGTGAGAGCATACCGCCGGCTATTGCTGATGCCGACTTGCTGATGCCGTAAGCCGAACCTCGTACAGTTCCCGTGTAGTCGCGGTAGGTGAGGGGGGTGCTGGTATAGACGGCTGTTATATTCTCCTTGAGTCCAGGTATTTCTTTTGCAGCCAATTCAATACACTCTTGCGCTTTTGCGTCTTTGAATGCTTTATAGTCGTCAGGTCTATGTCCTACACGGCTGTCGCTCCAATGCTCCACAGCGCTGTACTCCATCGGTGTGAGCAGGTCGATATTATCTGCAAATGTATTGTCAGGATTCTGCGGCACGTTGAAATTGATTAACATGTTCTTTACGGGCGCAGTGGCGCTGTAGTCGGCATTCCATGGGTCAGTGCCGCCGAGCAGGCTTATTACATGGTTGCGATAGGGTATTGTTCCGGGCTTGACAGTAAGCTGTACTGTGAATATGCCTCTTGAGTTGGGCATTCGCGAGAAGCGACGGCGGTAAATGCCGCGTATCTGCGGACATTCAGGCATCAACGACACACT
Source organism: Bacteroidales bacterium (assembly GCA_017616895.1). GTDB lineage: Bacteria > Bacteroidota > Bacteroidia > Bacteroidales > P3 > Colimorpha. The sequence goes on along the minus strand of JAFZXE010000013.1, from coordinate 54,133 downwards.
GATGGCGGGGTGTATGGTGGAAATGAACTGATTGGCGGCAAAAAACTCACCGTTGGCACATTCGACCTCTGCAATACGTCCTTCGCCGTTGTCTCGAAAGGCGGTTACCTCGCATCCAGTACGCACCTCGCCGCCAAGGGCGATAATATTGTCTCGCAGACGTGATATGATAGTGTCTCCACCTCCTTCGATACGGTATGTATGTTGTACAAACGAGTTGAGCGACTGAGTGAACGAATACAGAGGTAGTTCTGGCGTGAGGTCGGTGGTGACGGCGTTGGCGCAGAGAAGTTTTTTTAGTATCGGGTCGCTGAAATGCTCGTCAAGCCAAGCCTTTGCAGGTATCTGCATAAGCTTGTTTTCGTAGCCGGAGGTGTTTTCTACCGATTGGTAGATGTGTTCGGCTATGCCCCGCATCGTATTGACCAGTGCGTCGATACCCGCTTTTTCTGAAGGAAACTGTTTTGTGAGGCTTTCGGCGAAACGGTCGTATCCACAGCATAGGTGGTATATTTTGCCGTCGAGGTGTACTTCGATAAATTCTTCATCGAGCCGTACCCATGGAAGGTCAGCTAACCCGAACAACTCCAACATGGGATGCATGATTTCGCCTTCCGAAACGCCGCCCACATAGTGGAATCCTGTGTCCAGCCTCATCCCCGAACGCTGAAAACACTGGAAGGCACCGCCCAGCGTACGACCTTTCTCAAGAACGCACACACGCTGTCCTGCCTTTGCCAGGATTACTCCGCAGGTCAATCCTGCATAGCCGCCTCCTATGATTATTGTGTCGTACAAGTTGGAGTTGTTAATGTGTGAAGATGTGAATGTGTAGGTGGTTAACTAAAAACTTATAACTTAAAACTTACAGCTTACAGCTTAAACTAACTCTCCTTCCAGTTGTAGGCGGAGGCCGTCGTCGTGGTCGGTAATGTTGGCATTGATTTGATACCCGCAATCTGTTGCGAAAAGTTCCAGATTGAGCCTCAGATGCTCTCCTGGTTTAACCATAGCAACGAAGCGACAGTTTTTGATGGTAGAGTAGGAGAGGGGCTTCTCGACCAGGATGGATGCGCATTCGCGAACCATCGCCAGCGTGAGCACCCCTGGTGTTATGGGCTGACCTGGGAAGTGACCCTCATATACGGGATGCCCGTCGAGCATCAGAATGTCGAACCGACCACCGTCGTGCTGAGATTCAATCTTATATAGTGTGTCTTTTATCTGCAAAGGATATGGTTATTGCGTTAATGTGTTATCGCGTTATTTCGTTATTTCGTTATTTCGTTATTTCGTTATTTCGGTATCGGCTACCCACCGACCACTGCCCCCCGACCACTAACCCCCGACCACTGACCACTGACCTCTAACTACTAAATTGCCCTGTGCGGGCACGCACTGCCCAGTCCGGGCACGGACCCCTGTGAGGGCACGGACTCCTCAAAGACTCTCCACTTTTCTTGCCATTCCTTGTAGAAGTCCGGGCGATTCACCGCCACCTGCTTTGTTGTGGGGTTGAAGAAGTGGTGTGACGTCACCGCCTCGGTCATAAGGAAGTGGTCGCTTTTACGGTAGAATTTGTACGACAAATCCACCCGAGCCCTTTTGCATGGAAGGTACTCTACGGTTATGATGGCGGTATCGCCATATACAAAGGCACCTTTGTATCGGATATCCACGTGGGTTACTGGCAGTATGTATTCCCCGACTCCCATTTGGATTTGGTGCAGTTCGAATTTCGTCAGAAATGCCTCGCGAGCTTCTTCCATGTAGGCCACGTAGTTCCCGTGCCACAAAACTGCCAGCGAGTCGATGTCGCGGAACGGTATGTTCTTCTCGTATGTGGATGTGAGTGTCAAAGCTTAACAAATATAAATTACTGACAGCTAATTAGCCAGTTTCATGCGGCATGAGAGAATGGTTTCGTTATCCACTTTGCTTTCTGCCGCAATCATCGTGATGCCGCCCACTTGGGAAACAACCCTCATGGATGTCTTTACCGTTTGGCCGACGGTTGGCATTGTCTTAGATATGACGCACTTCTTTATGTCGCCTATAAATCCGAGGTTCACCTCTTCGCCGGCCAGTTTGCGTCGGTATCCTATGTATGCGGCTGCGGTTTGCGCTATATGCTCAAGGATGCCCTCTGCCGTCAAATGTCCATTCGAGAGGAACATATTGTCCCCGCGAATGTCGAGTTCGGTGTTGCAGGCCTCCTCGTCGCCACACTCAAAGCGGTTCACCATCAGGATGGGAGGCCGCTGTGGGATAAGGCTCATTATATCGCTTGTCAGCATTTTGCAAACCCAGATTATTGAAGCCCGAAATCAGCCCCTTTGTCTCTATTCGTCTTTCTGGTTGGCGAAGACGTATTCGTATAAGTCGGCGAAAGTCTTGATTTTGGGCAGGTCGGCGGTTTTGATTTCCACGCCAAACTCCTCTTCCACCAAGCCAACCATATCGACGAGGCTGAGGCTGTCGAGGTGCATGGTTTCTTTTATGTTGGCTTCTGGGGTTATAATATCTTCTTCTACTTCAAATTCAGATGCCAAAATCGACACCATTTTCTTGATAATTTCGTCTTTTTCCATGATATTTCTTGTGTTTAAAAGTTTAAAGTTTAAAGGGTTTGAAAGGTTATCGTTATCGTTTTCGTTAGTGGCTCACTCTTTCCAGTCTTTTATCACCAGCGTTGAGTTGGTTCCGCCGAAGCCGAAACTGTTCGAGAGGAACAGGTCGAATGGGTGGTTGTCGAGGCGGTAGGCAGGTATGTTCAGTTTCCCCGTGTCTTCGTCGCCGTATTCGTAGTTAAGGTTGGCAGCTATGAAGTTGTTCTTCATCATAAGTATGGAGTATATCACCTCGCTGGCACCCGCCATCCACATCTCGTGGCCCGTTTGCCCTTTGGTCGAGGTCACGGGCGGCATGTTGTTGCCAAACACCGAGTAGATGGCTTTCGCCTCGTTGGTGTCGCCGACGTGAGTCGATGTGGCGTGAGCGTTGATGTATCCAATCATGTCTTTCGACACACCGCTCTGATCCAATGCCATAAGGAGCGACTTGCGAGGGCCGTCAACGTTGGGCGATGAGATATGGTCGCCGTTCGAGGAGAAGCCGTATCCCAAGACTTCGGCAATGATGTGTGCGCCGCGACGCATGGCCGACTCGTAGCTCTCTATGATAACCGTTGCCGCACCGCCGCCAGGCACAAGACCGTCGCGTTGAGCGTCAAACGGGCGTGAGGCTTTGGCGGGTTCGTTTTCGCGTTTCGAGAAAGCTCCGATGCCGTCGAAACTGCCGATAGAGTAGGGGTTTACCTCCTGGGCGCCGCCACATACGATGCAATCCTGCAAGCCCCATTTGATAAGGAGGCTGCCCAGCCCGATGGCGTGCGAGCCGCTGGCACACGCTGCGCTCACGGTCATGTTGATGCCGCGAAGTTTGAAGAGACATCCCAGATTCATGGTGACCGTCGAGTTCATCGACTGGAATATGGCGCCCGAGCCCACCAGGTGTGTACTCTTTTTGTTGCGCATCGTATCTACGCTTTTCACCACAGCGTCGGCGCTGCTGTCGTTGCCGTAGAGCAGGCCGACATCGTGTTTCTCCATGTATTCCTCGTCCAGTCCCGCCATCTTCATGGCATCGACGGTGGCCATGTAGGCATATTGAGCCTCTTCGGGCATGAACACACGGTGGGCGCGGTCAACGAGCCCTTTCAGCTCGGGCTGTTTGACGTAGGCGGTCAAGCCCGACTCAAAGCCCATCTCCTTGCGCTCGGGTGCAAATATGATGCCGGAGTAGCCGTGGTAGAGAGAGTCCTTTACTTCGTCAAGGGTTGTGCCGAGACAAGACCAGATGCCCATGCCTGTTATTACAACTCTGCGATCTTTGTTTTCCATAATATGTAGTATGTGTTAGATGTTTGAAAGTTCGATGTATTTCATTAACGCTCCGTTCTGTCGGATATTATCCCAACTGCTTTTTCGCGACGTTCGGCGAGGTCTCTGCCTTTCTTGCCGAGTGCCACATAGCGGTACACGCCGCATGTCTTGCGCCACAGTTTGGTGTAAACCACCAGATACCAAACCATCAGCGGCATCGCTGCGAGATAGGCCAGCCCTATCCACCATTTGACCAGCAGCAGTATCACGCCGGGCAATATCCACACCAGCGGCGAGATGACCAGCACGGCGAAGCCGAAAAGCCAGGTGCTGCGGAACATGTCGTCCACCGCACCGTTAATTTTTTTGCCAAACATAATACGCGGCAGCAGCAGGTAAACCCATGCGGGCAGACATGCGGCAGCCAAGGGCGCGCCGAGCACAAGGAGTGCTATGCGGCTGGCGAGGTTTAACACGCCGGGCTTTTTTGCCAGCACCCAGTCGCGCATACCCAGCTCGAATGTCTCGCGCTCCACATTCTCCAGCTCGTCCAGTTCGTCAACCTCTTTCGGCAGCGCAGCCGCCAGTTTCTTGTCGGCTTGCAGTTTCTCCGAAAGGTGTTTTGGGTTGGCGCCCTGTTTCACTGCATACTGTTTGCCAACCTCGCTGCCCCGCAGTGCGTCGATGGCGGCGTAGTGGTCCAGGTCGCGTATGTCGAGCATCAGCGAGCTTATCTGCTTCTCCACCAAGGCGTTCACCTCGCGCATGGTGGTGCGGGGTTTCTCGCGGTAGCGGTCGTAGTAGGGCGAAAGGGCTATGGGCTCGCCGAAGTTCAGCACAAATCCGTAGCGCGAGTGGAAGTAGTTGCCGTAGTGGTGGCCGAAAGGCATGACATACACCTCTTTCTTAAAGTCGGCTTCCTGGGCGGCCTCGAAGGCCAGGTTCAGGTAGCCCAGCGAGAAGTAGCCCAGCCAGCGTTTGTTCTGATGCCCCGCTTCGGGGAAGAGAATCAAGGTGTTGCCCTGTATGAGCCACTTGCGGGCGTCGCTGAAGGTGTTCTTGTTGGCCTCTTTGGCGTTGCCAGAGCCCTGCAAGCCCTCGAAATTCAGGCGGTTGACAGGCAGAAGGCCTAGCCAGTGGAGGAACTTTGTAAACAGTTTGTTGACACGGAATATGTCGCCGCGCACAAGGCAGTAGGCCTTGCGGTCGGTGAGTGCGTATTCCACGTTCACGGGGTCCATCATGCAGTTCTGATGGTTGCCCACCATAACGATGGCGTTGCCGTCGGCAGGTACGCGTTCCATGCCGTTATAGGTGTGTTGGGGGTAGTAAAAGCGGTGGTGCAGACCAACCCAGTGGCAGAATAATTTGTATGATAATGAGCGTTTTGACACAATAAAAGTGTTGAATTGTTCAACAAAAAGAAGATGCAAAATTACATCTAATAGTTTAATTAGAGTGTTAAAATCGACAAAAGGCAATTTTTTCTCGACAAAAACCGACTTCTGACTCCTCTTTTGCAGCCCTCCGATGCCCCCTTTTTTGCCTGATGCTCCGCCAAGCCCGTATCATCAACTATAAAACAGCGCCCACGGCACACTGCAAAAGCAAGCGGCAGATTTTCATATCCGCCGCTTGCTGGGGGTGCAATCAGGATACACACCCGATGATGAAATATAAGTCAAATCTCCTATCTTACAATGATAAAAAGACCTATTGGTTGAAATATTCCACCAAGCCGAATATGGCGAGTGCCAGGAAGAAGAACTGTATGGCGTAGCCGATGGCGGTCAGGAAGCGGCTTCCCGCTAAATCCACACGGCTTTTGATCCAAAACCAGCGGGGAGGCACTGTATCCGCCCAACCGACTATGCCTACCACAAGGCCGAGGACGGCACTAAGCGCACCTACAATCAATGCCATAGTTGAAGGGCCGCTACACAAATACAATAACCCTAACAAAATAGCGATAGGGCTGATAAACTGGAAAAGCCAAAGGAATATTGCCATAAATTTAGTTTCAACAACAGATAAAATATATCAATACTTATCTTAATAGAGTTGTAAACAGAATAGTTTGTTGCTTGTCGTTTTTTCTGCAGATTTATTTACAATTCATCAGTTTCTCCCACACTTTAACCATCGCCCATGTGTCTAGGTTGCAGTATTGGAGCAGTGACTTGCGGGCTTCGGCTGCTTCCGAGGGCGGCATATCCTTGATTTTCGGGAATATTGTCATCGCCTCGGTTCCATTATGGACATCCCCTTCGAGGTTGTGGTAGTCAAGGTCTGGGTCGCCAGGGAATAACGCAGGCAGTACGCTCTTGATACTGAACGACCCATTCATGTCTGGCAAGTAGTAATATCCAGCTCGAAAGGGTTCGATTAAGTCGATGATGTGGCTGTGTATGTCCATCAAGTGGTCGTGAAGGTCGGGATAGACTTGTGCCAACTCCGAAATACGGCCTTTTTCGAAACTCATATTATAGGCCAAAGTGCAGACACCCATTGGTATATGCCGGCAGAGGTCTTCAGCCAGTTTGCGTCGCGGGTCGCTTCCATCGCTGGGGGCTAGATAGCCGTAACCATGTTTCTTGCAGATGCTGTCGGGAGAGTCAACAACGTGCAACGAATACTGGAACGTAATCTGCATGCTGGGTCGTGTGCCGTCATATTGCGGGATGACGTCTTGCATGGTCTCAAAGTCAAGGAAGTAAAGCGGATAGGTGAGCCTGTCGAGAAATCTGCGTATGCCGTCGCGGTCGATGTGTGTCTGTCGTTTCACCTGCATTCGTTGAATGATACCCAACGGCTGATCGACCAACTGCTCATACGACACCCTTCCTGCACGGTAGTGTTCAAGTTTCTTGTCGATATGGAAAGTTGCATCACCTTTTCCGGTTGAAGAGCCATATACCTTAAAGACGGAATCTTCGGGCAGATGGCGCGTACAATAGTTCCAGAAAGCGCAATGGTAAGGTTTCTCGCAGTTTTCCGACAGGTCGATGTTGGGTTCAGCCTCCTGTTTCAGCACTTTCAATGCTTCAGGCACCTGCATTGGAACTTTGGCTAGTTCATCTTCTACAGCTTCCCGCATGTCGATGATGGCAAACAATTGCTGTGGGTTGAGCTCTCCATGCCTAACATAGTCGCGGTTGAGGCATACAAGGTTGATGCCCGTCACTTTGATGCCGCATTGGCGCAGTACCCAAGTCTGGTAGGCGATGTCTGGCAGGTACTTGTCGAATTTCTTCAGTTTGCCGCCTTCCTCCTTGTTGGAGGTGCTTTTCACCTCATAGATGGTCCATCCGTCACCCTCGTGGCGCAGCAAATCGACTGCACAATAGCACCCTTCGTAGGAGAAGGCTGCTTCTGCAATCACCTCGGTACCGTTGGCTATGCACTGCTGTGTTTTTTCAATCATGGCCTTGAGGTCGAGGGCTTCGCCATTATGTGTAGTCACATCGATGGTGCTTGGGAATAGACGCTTGGCGAGTTCACCCACCTCGGAACCTTTCTCGAAACGTGCCAATGTGGCGGGATCATTGTCTATTACTTCAGGATGGTAAACCCCGAGCCAAAGGTTCTTCGGACATTGACAATAGGCCGTATAGCGGGATTTGGAAAGGTTTACATTAGCCATGTTCTCTTATTTTTTGAGTTCATCAATGTCTTTTATCCTCTTCCCCAGTCGACGCATCATTATGCGATAGTTATAATCGTCTGTATCACTCGCATGAAGTTTAAGGGCACTTAAGAATTCTTCCAAATAGCGGTCGGTAGAAATAAATCTTTTATTTTTTTCAAAGAAATTATGGAGGTCTTCGTATGTTATTGATTTGTATTTCTTTAACAATTTCTTATTGGCTCCTTCCATTTGTTCGGACAGCTGTTCGATGTCAATCTTATGGTATTTAGGTGTTAGAATGAAACAATGGATTTTTTCTTCATCGACATTTTCGTATTTTTTCAGCTCCTCGACATACCTTGTCAACTGATTTCCTTCGCCATCTGTTTTTAGGGCACCAATTTCTGCTTTTATCTTGTTTTCGATGATAATTCTGTTCTCACCATATTTAATTAACAAATCAATAGGTGACGAACTTTTTTTATTATCCGATTCATTTTCAAATCCATCCTGTGATTTATTATTCGATTCTGGGTGGTACTCTCGGTAGATTTCGAAACTGCTAGTCGGTGGAATTGAGGGGTTCTTTTTTGTTATTGTTAAAAATTCAATAAATGGCCCTTGTAGCTTGGTGTAGTTTGCAAGAAAGTAGTGAATCATGTTTGAATATGACAGTTCGCTAAATTCCTTACCCATTATCTCAAGCATTGAGGTTGGAATAACCTTATCGGGGTTGTATTCTTCAACACTATTTTCTTCCCATTCTGTATGTTCAATGATATACAATAACTTTTCGTAATCTGGTAATTCACCTCCTTTTTTGTTTGTTTTTGGAAAATACATATATGGTTTTTGTTTGGCAAATTCAAAAGACTTTTCCCTATCGTGATAAGACTCGGGGAGTTTGTTTTCTTCGTCTTCCTTATAATCATATGCATAAATATAAGTTTCCTTTTTTGCCATAACAACCTTGTCTGCTTTAAATGTCGCAAGCAATTGTCTTTCATCAGGAAAAATGTCCTCTAATTTTTTCCCTCCATACTTTACATCTTTTAATTTTAATTCTTTTTTGTGTCGATCATATATTATTTGGAGGATTTTTCCTTCATTTGCATTATGTCCTTCGCCAGTTAATGCTTCTTTCGTGCTCTCTAGCATCTTAAGACCTGTGGCTTTTGCAATAACCTTAACTGTTTTTGCATTTGTTAGTTGGCCGAGAAGAATGTATTCGATGTTATACTTTTTTATTGCATCTTTTCCTATTTTGCCAATAGGGTTAACATAAATGTAATGTTCGTCATTGTCAGTCGCAATAAGATTGATTACTTCGTGTCCAAGATTTTCTTTCAGATAGCTGCCAGAGTACATGATATTAATCAGGATGGCAGGAGTTTTCTCTTTATTGGTTATATTCGAGGTTGGTTTTCCTATTTTTGTTTCCTTGTTGTTAATAATATCCACCAGTTTTCTTCCCAGGTCTTGGGTGTTCCATTTCTTTTCGACGGAGAAACCTACATTTTGTGCAATATCTTGCAGCAGATGTTTGACTGCGCCATCGTAAGGTTTCCCATTAACCAGCACCTCAATACTGTTGTTCTCGCGTACACCGATAGTGTACTCTTTAAATGTAGCCTGTTTTTTGTATGCCATAATATTATAATGCCTACTCTTTTTATGGATTTTCGGCATCCTCCATTATTTCCTTATTCGTCTTAAAACTCGATGTTATAAAGCCTTATCAAAGCCTCAAGAATACTAATGAGGGCAGGCATTTCAACCTCGTCGTCAAGTTCGTCAATAGCTGTTGACCATCCGTCAATCTCAATAAGCGCACTCTCCCCAAGATGAATGATAGATAAAGGAGTTCCTTCGTCTACCCAATGGTCAGCATGAGTTTCTCCAAACCAAGGTAAATAACTTTTACAAGGCATACCATCAGGCACTTCCCAATTCCCATCATGTTGGTCGGCAAGTTTAATGAAGTATTCTTCTACCGTTTTTCTGGTTTTTCCACTCCCTTTACCTTTACGGTAGTCTTCAATAGCTTTAATAAGTTTTGTCTTATTCATTGGCTTTTAGTTGTTTCTCTTGTTATGTTATTTCAATGGCTCCACAAATTTACCATCCTTGTTGATAAATCCCTTTTTACCATCCTTTGTAACTTCTGCCAGACCATTCTTGATAGAAGCTATTTTATCATATTCCACAGGGAGGACAATCTCGTTGCTCATGTTGAGAAGACCCACTTTCTTTTTTTCTTCCACTTCAATCAATTCATTGCCCCAAAAACTTACCCTGTCCCAATTCAACGGAATGACTATTTCTCCACTTCTATTGATGATACCCTTTTTCCCGTTTTTTTCACAAAATGCAAAACCATCACAAAAATCATCAACATCATACCATTCAGGAGAAATGACAATCTTGCCATTTTTGTCAACAAAACCCATCTTTCCGTCTTTCGCAACTTTTGCTAGTCCTTCGCAGAAACTACCCACATAATCCCATTCTAATGGAATAACTACTTTGCCACTTTTGTTGATGAATCCCCACATGTCTCGTTTGTATGGGACCCAACCCGTACTAACCTCTACTCCTTTACTTACCCCGACAAGACCTTCATAAAAACCAAGCGCCTTATCCCATTCTAAAGGGATAATTAACTTTGCGTTATTGTCAATGAACCCACATTTTCCATCTTTCTTGACATAGGCCAATCCTTCTTTAAATTCACTTATTGTATCATATTCCTCAGGAAGGACTATATTTCCGTTATTATCAATTAGGCCATCCTTTTCAAACCCAACTGTTTTAAATCCGTAGCCGATATCTCGAAATGGCAGGTAACCCCCTTGGAAAACAATCTTGCTGCTTTTGTTTATTAGGCAATACTTTTTCCCCTTCATTACTTCAAATAAACCATTGACGCAGTAATTAGCGTCATTCCATTTCAGAGGAATAATTAGTTTACCGGTTTTGTCGATAAAGCCCCACTTGCCATCCTTTTCAACTGCCGCAAATCCTTCGCAGAATTCCCTTGTCCAGTTCCATTCAGGAGTAATGACCAAATTCCCGCTTTTGTCGACGAAACCACACTTGCCATCCTTTTCAACTTCAGCCAACCCTTCACTGAAGATGGTTGCCCCGTCGTAATCAAACGGAGCAATAACCTTTCCTTTCTTGTCAATGAAGCCACACTTCTCGTCCTTTTCAACTGCTGCAAGTCCTTCGCTGAATTCCCCTGCCCAATCATAATCTAACGGAATAACAACCTCTCCTTTCTTGTCAATATAACCCCATTTTCCATCCTTTTTAACTGCTGCCAAACCTTCACTGAATTTTTCTGCCGAGTCCCATTCTAATGCAATGACGACTTTCCCCATTTTGTCGATGTAACCAAATTTTCCATCTTTCCCGACAGAGGCTAATCCGTCGTAGAATGAACCCATTTCCTCATAGGTCGGTCGGAGTATTGTATTGCCCTTGTCGTCTTTAAGGCCATACAATCCTCTCCAATATTTATGAGGTTCCGATGGGGTATCCTCTTGGGGTTCTGGAGTGATGGTTTCGCATTCGGAAGGGGTAGTGCTGAGATTAATGTGGTCTACTATTTTTCTCCCTAAAATCTGGGTATTCCATTTTTCCTCTAAAGAGAGTCCAATCTGAGGGGCTATGGTGTCTCGCAGCAGAGGTTTGACTGCGCCATCGTAAGGTTTCCCATCAACCAGCACCTCAATGCTGTTATTCTCACGTATACCAATAGTGTACTCTTTAAATGTAGCCTGTTTTTTGTGTGCCATAATTGTGTTTATTTGCTTTAATGGTTCCATATCGTTCTGTGGGCGTGGGGTATCGCGGATGATAGAGTGGTGGGGTTAATGTCGACTGTACGGTGCTGCTCCATCAGAGTTTTTTTAGAATCGGGGAGGACGTCTCCAGCCCCCCCCCGATTAATTGAATCTTAATTCTAACGTTTTGTGTTAGTTACGCTCCAATGACCGTTCCAATTAGATCCAGTTAATGCATTCCAGTCGCCACGAAGCTTTAATTGACCTAGGTTTGGAAGATATTCCAATGATGTCAGATACTCCTCTTTTTCTGGCCAACCAAAGTTTTTCTCGGATTTTACAATTAGTTTGAATCCTTTTGGAATACCTCCAACGTCATTTTTTTTGGTTAATTCAAATGTAGCCATAATAATATGATTTATTGATGACGCCTACTCTTTTCTGGATTTTCGGCATCCTCCATTGCTTATTAGCTTATTAGCTTAAAGGTTCCATATCGTGCCGTGGGCGTGGGGTGTCGCGGACGACGTAAAGTGGAAGTATGTCTGGCGGAGTCTGTCCGTAACGACGGTCGCGTATGCGGACGGCAAAACCGATGGCCTCCTGCAAACGCTTAATAATGTTTCCTATCTGATCGCTACCGCGAATAATAAGTGTGTTGCTGGCGGCACCCTCCAGCTCCTCAATGCGTCGTGGGTTATTGCGGATTCGTTTGTTCCCGTCAAGGGATTGGAGTTGCTCCCTTTCTGTCGCGACTCCATAAATCCAAAGTTCAGCCTCGAAGGTCTCGTCAAAACGACGTTCCAATTCTGCAAGACTCCAGTTGCGCTCAATCGTCAACTCGACGTTTTCAATACTGTCTGTGCGGCACTGCTCCATCAAAGGATTATTTTTGAACCAGGGAGGACGTCTCCATCCGCCCTGATTATTAAGAGGGGTGATTAAATAACTTCAACTTTCCAACCGTTGGCATTCATAATGGTGTCAGGTTTCCCTATTCCAGGTTTCCATTTGTTGCCTGTCTGTTTCAGTAGTTCATCCGATGAAATACGGTCTTTGTAAGGGGAGTCAACAACAAAAACCAATTCAATTCCATTGTTTTGTCTCATAAAACTACCATCGGGTTTCATCATCCAACCCACACCTGCGCTACGACCAGCAGTGATTTTTAATTTGTATGACATAATTTTATTTTTTATTATCGCCTACTCTTTTATGGATTTTCGGCTTTCTCCGTTGTTTTTATTGATTAATATTGCTCTGTCTATATTTTATATTTGTGCTATTCCGAAACTGGGCTAAATTTGGGGTACTCGTTAACTATGTATAGCATAAATAATCAATAGGTATCAGAAATTAAGCATTAGAAAAGAGAAATGTTGTTTGGATTACTACGCAAGATTTTTTTCACATGCAAATTTCACAATAAATGCTGTCTCTGCCAAAACCGTTTTGGTTCGTTTCGTAATGCTATGGGAATCAGTCTTTCGCATGGGTGAAAATATGTCGTTTTTTTGCATGTTGTGTATAACTTGTTGTGCTGGATTCGCAATTTCACTTGTTCAAACTGTTCGTTGTGCATTTTACTCAATTATATTTACTATTATATTTACTATCAACAACGGAAGAAAGTGGAGCCATTCAGTATGTCTCTATCTTCCCGTGTGAGGGTCTCGACTTCCCTGTGAAGTGAATATAAAGATACTTTGAATCGCCCCACAATGAATGTATATATACAATCAAGGGAGCATCTCGTAACTCCTTTATTCCTAACATCACAGATAATGTGTAAATTGTCGAGATTCACACGGTCGGAATAAGGCGAAAATGCGCTTTCTTTCGGCAAACCTTTTTCTCTCGGTTTGCGTCTGCAAATATACGAAATTTTTTTAAAGTGGCGTACCTTCGGCACGCTTTTGTTGGGGGTGGCAATACCCCACACTCCTAGTGTGGGGTTAAATTATTAACAAACCACTTTCCGCACTGTCAACAATGTGATAAATTATGAGGTAATGTAACAATTTGGCATTATAAATTGTGAGATTTTGTAATATATACGTGTTTGAAATATTGAGGAAATGTAACATTTGGGCATAAATAATTTTGAGGATTTGTTAAAAAGTGGTCTGAACGGAATGGTGGGCTTTCCACGTACACGTTTGATTAAAAGGTTAAGAGAGTGAGGCGTTGGATGACGATAATTGTTTAATGGGTTAAACAAATTTTCGTGATCTTTGTTTAACGTATTAAACAATTTTATGTATTTTTGTGGCAAAATCCAAAATAGTTATGGAAGCATTTTTTGCATTGCAACGTCAATTGATTCAGAATCTTACAACAACATTTGTACGTTCCCTGATGTATGAAATTGACTGGGAGAGCACCCGCCTTATCGGTATTCGCGGAGCCAGAGGCGTCGGCAAAACCACACTGCTACTCCAGCATATCAAGTTGCACTATGGTGCCGCAACCAAGAAGGCCCTGTATATCAACCTTGACAGCGCCTATTTTGCACAGCATGATTTGATGGATACCGTACAGTCCTTTTATCAGTCGGGCGGTGAATGTCTGTTTTTGGACGAAGTGCACAAGTATCCGCATTGGAGTCAATATATAAAGAACATCTATGACCTTTATCCCACAATCAAGATAGTTTTCACAGGATCTTCATTGTTGCAGATTCTCAATGCGGAGGCTGACCTGTCGAGAAGGTGTGTGTGCTATGAGATGCAGGGATTGTCGTTCAGGGAGTATCAGGAATTCTATCATAAAATCAAACTGCCACAGTGCACCTTGAATGACATCGTATGCCAAGCTGACGCCATTTGTGAGGAGGTGAACGGCAAATGTCGTCCGTTGGAACATTTCAGTGAATATCTTCGCTCTGGCTACTACCCATTTCGCAAGGAAAATCCTAAACAGTACCCCATTCGGGTCGAGAATGTGGTGGATATGATTCTAGGAATCGAACTCCCTCAGCAGCGTGGGGTTGATGTTGGAAATATCCGAAAACTCAAAGCGCTCTTGGCTGTGCTGGCAACCGAAGTTCCTATGCTTGTGGATATCAGCAAGCTGTCGAAGATGCTAGAACTGAGTCGTGTGAGCCTGACCTCTTATCTGCAATATCTTCACGATGCGCGGCTTATCCGCCTACTCTACTCTGATGCCACGTCGGTTAAGCGGATGCAGAAACCCGACAAGATTCTGATGGAGAACCCTAATCTGTGTTATGTCCTCAATCTCGCTGCGGCCAATGATGGGACTGTCAGAGAGTCTTTTTTCTGCAATCAGGTAGCCTATCGGCATAGTGTGGAATATGCCAAATCTGCGGACTTCGTTGTTGACGGCAAGTGGGTGTTTGAAGTAGGGGGCAGTTCTAAAGACGGCAGTCAGATTGCGGGCCGAGAGAATGCCTATCTTGCTTGTGACGGCATAGAATATCCCTATGGCAACAAACTGCCATTGTGGCTTTTCGGGCTGATGTATTGACTTTCCTCTTGATTTTGACAAAAAAGTGTGGCTTATTCCTCTTGATTTTGACAAAAAAGCGAGGCTTATTCCTCTTGATTTTGTCGAAAAAAGTGGGGGCTATTCCTCTTGATTTTGTCAAAAAAGTGGGGATTATTCCTCTTGATTTTGACAAAAAACTAGGGTTTATTCCTCTTTATTTTGTCAAAAGAGGGTGTGAAATCACTGTTCGGCGGGTATGTGGCGTAAGTATGTGATGCCGCCTTGCTGGCCGAGTTCGTAGAGTGTCCAGGTGGTGTCGTTGTAGATGACGTTGGCAATCATGGCGGGGTGGCCCAGCGCGAAGAAGGCGGCCTGGAAGGTGGTGCCGACGCCCAGCTTGCTGGCGACGCTCTCGAGCACACGGAAACAGCCGTTGTCGAGATATTCCACCATGAGCTCCCGCCCTGGATTCCAGCGCAGAAGGAGCCGGTCGCCGCGCTTGAGGTCGCTCTGCTTTATGGCACGTCCTAAAACGGGGTCGCTCGACGGGGTGATGTCGGAGTGGTGGGCTGAAAAATCCTCGAAATTGCGATAGCCGAGGGCCCGCGCAAGGAGGTTGAGGGTCGAGATACGCGGCTTGGACGAAAGGCCGGCATAGTTCCAGAGGCGTTTGGTGGTGGTGAGGCCTATGGGGACGCCTGTGCGTTTTTCGATGTATCCGGCCAGGGTGTAGAAATCTCCCGGGGTGTTGGCTTCGCAGCCCGCCGACTCGCAGACGAGCTGGAGGAGTTTCTTTATGGTGTCGGTAGTGTCTGTCATAACGGGTTGCAAAAATATGAAATTATTCTATGATGGCTGTAACCGTTTTGGTCCGTTTTGGGTGATTGGTGATTAGGTAATATTGGTGGGTGAATGGTGGGGTTGTGAAAAGATTGTGTATCTTTGCAGTTTGAAAAACTTTGTTGCAAGGCGTGATGTTTTTGAACTTTATTCGAATAATGAACGGCAAAGGAGGGGGCAGATGATGGACTGTCCGTCGGGTGGTATTTCGGGTGGCGCGAGGTTGACCGACGACTTCTTTTCGTCATACAGCGAACTGGGGCGTGGCGCGTGCCATGTGTTCTACAAGGCTCGGCGCTGGGGACGTTGGTATGTGCTGAAGGGGTTGGCCGAGCAGTTCAGGGACAACCCGATATACGAGGAATGGCTATACAAGGAATATAGTATCGGGGTGAGGCTGGACCACCCCAATGTGGTGAGGGTCGAGAGTTTCGAGCACGACGAAAAAGCGGGGCAGTGCATAGTGATGGAATATGTGGCTGGGACGACGCTGGACGAATGGCTCAAAGGTAAACGCTCGTGCGGGGAACGACGCGAGGTGCTCGGCCAGCTGCTCGACGCGGTGGCCCACTGCCATGCGCACAACGTGTATCACCACGACCTGAAACCAGCCAACATCATAATAACCGAGGAAGGCAACAATGTCAAGTTGATTGACTTCGGGCTGAGCGACGGGCCGCAGTATGCGGCTTTCAAGCAGTCGTCGGGCACTGTGGGCTATGCCGCACCCGAACAGGGGGAGGGCATGGTTTCGGACCAACGGGCCGACATATACTCGCTGGGGCGTATCACGTCGATGATGTTCCCCCACCGATACCGCAGGGCGGTGAGAAAAGCGACACGCAAGGAGCCGACGCGGCGCCCGGCTACGGTGGAGCGATTCAGGCGCGAGATGCGCAGCCTCTGGTATGTGTGGGTGGGGGTCGCGATGGCTATTGTTGCCTTGGTGATAGCCGCCGTGGTGCCGACAAACCGTATGTTCCGTGTGCGGCTCGACTCGGGGCAGATGGTCTATTACCGCGTGATAAGCAATTTCCCGCAGCGCGAGGTGATGCTGGTGTGTCCGGCATCGGCAACCCAACCGTGGCCGGAAGAATATGAGGAGATAGGCGGGGAGATGCGGATTCCGGCGACAATAAAAAGGTTTGGGCTCGACTACAGGGTGACGAGTATAGACGACGGGACCTTCCAGAACTGCTTTGGGCTCAAGAGGGTGGAACTGCCGGAAGGGTTGGAGTCGATAGGTCGCATGGCTTTCTGCGCCTGCTCGGGACTGCGTGACACGCTGGTGATTCCACGGTCGCTCACCCGTCTGGGTCTGAGCGCATTCAACGACTGCTCGAGACTCACGACCGTCGTGTGGAAAGCCGACTCGTGCGAATATAGTTTCAAATCGGAAATACGCACTTTTTTCTACCGCTGCTCGTCGCTCGAAAAGGTCGTGGTGACCGGCAACGTGAGGCATGTGCCGCTGGATCTGTTCAGATCGGTCGTAAACTTGCGGGAGGCGGTGTTTGAGGATGGGTTGGAAACCATGCCGAACAACGTGTTTGCCAGAGACAGCAACATGACCGATATTGTGTTTCCGAACAGTTTGAAGGTTATCGAGCACGGGGCGTTCTACGCGACGGGGTTCGAGAGCCTGAAGTTCCCTGATTCGACCGAGGTTGTGGGCAACTATGCGTTCTCGTATGACTATAACATCCGCAATATTGACTTCGGGAGGTCGATAAAATTTGTGGGCAACTATGCCTTTACCGAATGTTATAATCTGGAGTGTGTGACCGTGAGGGCGTTAGAGCCGCCCAGCGTTCTGGAGACGACGTTCGAGGGAAGGCCGTCGAACGCGGTGCTGAAGGTGCCGAAGGAGTCGGTGGAGAAGTACAGGCACCATGCGGTATGGGGGCAGTGGGAGAATATCGAGGCGATAGAGTGACTGTCCGCACGGGGTGATGATTTTGTGCCCGCACGGGGCGATAGTTTTTTTTGCGTGCCCGAACGGGGCGATAGTATTTTTAGGTGTTGATGTATGATGGGTTGGGGGCGGTGCGGAATTGGTTTCGTCCCCGATTTCTCCTAGGGTCGTCCCTGTTGGGGACGGAGGCGGCTCCTGATTGTTTTGTGGTTTTCTTCTACCAGTGTCCAACTTTTCTCCTACCTGGCTCCTGCATTTGTCTTAGTATTTTCCTAGTTTTCTCTTAGCATAGTCTTACTTTTGTAGCAGTTGTTATGCACTTGTAGAGCACCTAGAGAGCAGGTAGAAAGCAGGCAGAGAGCACTTGGGGCTTGGTTTTGCGGCTGATGGAGGTGAGGATGTGGCAATGTTCGCAAAAAAATCAACGAATGTCAGTAAAAGCGGAAAGCTCAGGCTCTGGATCAGAGTAAACCGTTTTCAGTCGCAACCGCGGGCGGCTGACAACAAAAATCAGTCGATAATTATTAACCCGTCAACTTAATCCAGTCGCAGGACGCAAAAGTGACAACCTAAATCAGCAAACCACACAAATTAGCAAAACGAACGACGGCAAAACCACGGTGGGCGCAGGGTAGGCGCGGTGTAGGGTTTGTATAGGGTTTGTATAGGGTCTGTATAGGGTCTGTATAGGGTCTGTATATAACCGATATGGGTGAAAAGTAGGAGAAAAGTAAAAGAAAAGTAGGAGAAAAGTAGAACAAAGGTAAAAGAAAAGTAAAAGAAAAGTAGGTGAAAAAGTATAACAAAGGTAAAAGAAATGTAAACGAAAAGTAGGTGAAAGGTAAAAGAATTGTGGGCGAAATGCGTGTTGATATTCAGCTACAAAGCAATGATTTGTGAATGTGACGCAATATAACGGGGCGGTTTGCGTTAATTAGTTATAATTTTAAAAAACATGAGAAAGATAATTTTTGCATTGATGCTGGTGGCGCTGGTTGCGCCGGTATGGGGTCAGGGACGCAGCTTGAGCGCCGTGTTCAGCTATTCGACTTTCTATCTGCCCGAGGACGACCAGCCGTATGTGGAGTCGTACCTGCTGTTCGACGCTTCGTCGCTGGGTTTTGTAAAGATGGAAAACGGGCGCTACAAGGCGACCGTGGAGGTGACGATGGTTTATAAGTCGGGCGACGAGATTGTGTATGCAAAAAAATATGACCTCAACTCGCCCACGACGGCAAGTGCGGACGACAACCATTTCTCGTTTCTCGACCTGCAGCGTGTGGGTCTGAAGAACGGAATATACAACCTGGAGCTGACGCTGAGAGACAAGTCGAAGGACGACGGCGGCACAAGCCTGCTGCAGCGGGTGAATGTGGCATACGAGAAGAAGAAACCTTCAATGTCGTCGCTGCAGCTGATGGCTACGGTGACGCCTACGGCTTCGGAGAATATCCTTTCGCGTGGCGGCTACGATATGGAGCCGTATGTTGAGGACGAAATCCCTGCCAATATAGATGTGCTGAACGTCTATTACGAGGTTTACAACATCAAGAAAGAGGTTTTCAGCAAGCCTTTTACGAGCTTGGTGTTTGTCGAGGATCGTACTACGGGACGCAGGATGCCTAACGTGGGCAGCGAGACGCAGCATGAGGCAAAAAACTTGGTGAGGGTGTATAGTCCGCTCGACATCAGTCAGCTGCCTTCGGGCGACTATAACCTGGTGGTGGAGATTCACAACCGCACCAACGACAATCTGCTGTATAAGCGTCTGCCGTTCCACCGCACCAAGCCGTCGCTGGTGAACAACGAGGAGATGAGTATGTATGACGGCACCTTCGCCAGCCGCATCACCGACGAGAACAAGCTGAACTACTACCTCGACGCGCTCTACCCGATTGCTTCGGACGAGGAGCTGACGTTCATACGCGAGGTGATAAAGAAAAACGACAACGTGAAGGAGAAGCAGGCGTTCCTGTATAAGTTCTGGGAAAAACGTCACGGCGAGCAGGCTGAGATGAAATGGAACGAGTATAAGGGCTGGCTGGAGTATGTCGATGCCACCTACTCGTATCCCCGCACCAAAGGCTACCGCACCGACAGGGGAAGGGTTTATCTGCAGTACGGTCCGCCCGACTATATACGCGACGAGAAGAACTTCGTCTCGACGCGCCGACTCGACGTGGGCTCGGCCGCACACGCCGACCTCGCGGGCTTCTCGGCATCGCAAGGCCACATATACTATCTGCCCTATCAGCTGTGGCGCTACAACTATATGCCGACCGACTCGCCGAACCGGGTGTTCCTGTTCTGGGACGAGTTCCGCTCGGGCTACTACCGTCTGCTCAACTCCAACGCCAAAGGCGAGACACAGGAAGCCATGTGGGAGCGCCGCCTGAGCCAGCAGCAGCTGCCTGAAGACGCGGTGGGCGAAGTGGGCGAACAGTTTGAAAGGGGATATTGAGTTGTGAATTGACAAATGAAACTTGAAATCTGAAATAAATTGCCCTGTGGGCACGCACCTTGATTCGCGCTAAGTTCATAATGTACTGCCTTATCATGCCGCTGGCGTGGTTGCCTTTGTGGGTGCTCTACCTGCTGGGCGACTTGCTGTATCCGGTGGTGTATTATGTGGTGCGTTATCGCCGCAAGGTGACGAGGAAGAATCTGACCAAGTCGTTCCCCGAAAAAAGCGTGAAAGAGATAGTGAAGCTCGAAAAGGCCTATTACCGCCATATCTGCGACCTGCTGGCCGAAGGGGTGTGGGGACTCAGGGCGACGCCGACGCAACTTTTGAATCGCTATCATATTGTGAACGCCGAGCTGCTGCGGCCTTACTACGAGGCGGGACGCAGCGTGATTATCATGTCGGCGCACTACAACAACTGGGAGATGATGATTGCGACGCTCAACTTCCAACTGCTGCATCACGGGGTGGGAGTGGGCAAGCATATAGTGCAGAAGCCTTTCGGACGGCTGCTCACGCAGAAACGAGCCCGCTACGGGACGGAGATTGTCGATAACACCGACGTGAGGCAGGTGATGGAGTACTACGACCGCTACAGGGTGCCGACAGCCTGGATGATGCTGGGCGACCAGTCGCCGAGCGACAGGAAGAAATGCCTGTGGACGCGCTTCCTCAACCAGGAGACAGCCTTTATCTTCGGCTCGGAACACTTCGCAAAGAAATACGACTATCCTGTGCTCTACTACGAGGTGAAGAAAATCAAGCGCGGCTACTATGAGGTGACCTTCGAGCCGCTCGCGCTGAAGCCGCAGGAGGAGAACGACGGCGACATCACACGCCGCTACGCCGCCCGACTGGAGAAGACGATAAAAGAAAACCCGCAATACTGGCTCTGGAGCCACAGGAGGTGGAAGTGCGTGCCCGCACAGGACAATTAATGAGTTTTAAGCTGTAAGCTGTAAGTTTTAAGTAAACATATCAACATATCAACCTATCAACGAATAACATATCAACATATCAACATATCAACCTATCAACGAATAACCTATCAACATATCAACCTATCAACGAATAACCTATCAACGAAATCGTAATCTTGAAAACCGCCGTAGTCATACTTAACTGGAATGGACGCTCGATGTTGGAGCGCTACCTGCCGTCGGTGGTGGAGCACACTACAGGCGATGCCTTTGTGGTCATTGCCGACAACGGCTCGACCGACGACTCGCTGGCGTTTGTCGAACAGCACTACCCGTCGATACGGATAATAAGGCTCGACAAGAACTACGGTTTCGCAGAAGGGTATAACAGGGCGTTGGCTCAGGTGGATGCCGAATACTATGTGCTGCTCAACGACGATGTGGAGGTGACTCCAGGTTGGATAGAACCCATAACCGAACTGTTCGAAAAAGAGCCGGAGGTGGCGGTATGCCAGCCGAAACTGCTGATGGACACCCAGCGCGACACCTTCGAATATGCCGGCGCGTCGGGCGGATTTATAGACGCTTTCGGCTATCCCTACTGCAGAGGCCGGATGTTTACCACCTTGGAGAAAGACAACGGACAGTATGACGACGTGTGTGACGTGATGTGGGCGACGGGAGCGGCTATGTTCGTGAGGGCGTCGGTGTGGAAAGAGCTGGGCGGTTTGGACGGCGACTTCTTCGCCCACATGGAGGAGATAGACTTCTGCTGGCGAGTGCGCAACGCCGGCTACAGGGTGATGAGCTGCCCACAATCGACGGTGTTCCACCTCGGAGGAGGCACGCTGCCCAAGAGTTCGCCGAAGAAGACATACCTCAACTTCCGCAACAACCTCTCGATGCTCTACAAGAACCTTCCTTCGCGCAGTTTGCTTCCGGTCGTCTTGTTGCGGCTGCCCCTCGACTGGGTGGCGGCTTTGAAGTTTATAGCCGACGGCAACCCCAAGGATTTCCTCGCCGTAGGAAGGGCCCACAGGGATTTCTTCAGGTTGCTCCCGCAGCTGAGGAAGAAACGGGCGGCAGTAAGGCGTCAAGTGCTTGCCGCACGAGAGAAAAGATTGCTTCTGTTTGACTATTACATAAAGGGGAAGAAACATTTTTCGGATTTAGTGGTCAGTAGTCGGTAGTCAGTGGTCAGTAGTCAGTGGTCAGCGCCACTTAAAACTTAAAACTTACAGTTTAAAACTCAAAATAGCATATCAACATATCAACGTATCAACATAAAACATATCAACATAAATAATGGAACGAAAAGTAAGAGTAAGATTTGCGCCTAGTCCTACGGGACCTTTGCATATAGGCGGCGTACGCACAGCTTTATATAACTATCTCTTTGCCCGTCAGAACGGCGGCACGATGATACTGCGCATCGAGGATACCGACCAGACACGATTTGTGCCAGGTGCGGAAGACTATATAATCGAGGCCCTCACGTGGCTTGGCATCGAGTTTGACGAGGGAGTACACGTGGGAGGAGCCTACGGACCATATCGCCAGAGCGACCGCAAGCCGCTATACAAACAGTATGCCGACCAGCTGCTAAACGACGGCTGGGCCTACTACGCCTTCGACACACCTCAGGCTCTCGACGCCAAACGCAAAGAGTGCGAGGCTCAGAAAAAGACCTTCCAGTATGACTGCCACACTCGCGGTGGGATGGAAAACTCGCTCACGCTGCCGGCCGACGAGGTGAAACGTCGCATCGAAAGCGGCGAGCAGTATGTGGTGCGATTCAAATTCCCGGAGAACATAGATATAACCGTTCACGACCTTATACGAGGCGATGTTACCATGAACTCCAACTTGTTGGACGACAAGGTGCTTTTCAAGAGCGACGGGATGCCCACATACCATCTGGCCAACATAGTTGACGACCATCTGATGGAAGTCAGCCATGTGATAAGAGGGGAGGAGTGGCTGCCCAGCGCACCGCTGCACGTGATGCTCTACCGCGCTTTCGGATGGGAGGATACGATGCCGCAGTTTGCCCATCTTCCGCTGCTGCTCAAACCCGAAGGCAACGGCAAACTCAGCAAGAGAGACGGCGACCGTCTCGGCTTCCCAGTATTTCCACTCGACTGGCACGACCCGCAGAGCGGCGAGCTCTCGTCGGGCTACAGGGAGAAAGGCTATCTGCCTGGTGCAGTGGTGAATATGCTGGCTCTGCTGGGTTGGAATCCAGGTACCGAGCAGGAGATCTTTTCTATGGACGAACTCATCAAGGCATTCGACATCAGTCATATAAGCAAAAGTGGAGCCAAGTTCAACGTCGAGAAGTCGAAGTGGTTCAACCACGAGTATATGCAGATGCTGTCGGACAAACAGTTTGCCGAATATCTAAAACCTCAACTGGCAGAACATGGTGTGAGTGCAAGCGACGAGTATGTTGAGCAGGTGTGTGCTATGATGAAGAACCGCATCAACTTCCCGTCAGAACTTTGGGAGACCACCAGCTATTTCTTCGAGGCACCTACGGAGTATAACCCCGCCGACCTCAAGAAACGCTGGAAAGCCGGTATGACCACCCACATGAACAAGATACTCGAGATACTCGACACCGTACCCTTTGAGCACGACGCACTCCACAAGGCGATACTCGACGACTACATCGTGGCCAACCAGTTTAACATGGGACAGATTATGAACTCGTTCCGCATCGCCCTGATTGGTAAGACCGTAGGACCCGATTTGCTCACCTTCGTGATGGTGATAGGCAAGGACGAAACGGTGAAACGACTGAAGAAGGCTGTGGAGACAATAGGGGAGATCGGTGAGTAGCAGTCAACCACTAACACAATAACGCAATCAAACAATAACGCAATTACAACATATCATGGAAGAAAACAACAACATCGAAAACATCGAAATCGTAAAACAAGAAACTGAGCAGCCCTGCGGCTGTAAGACAGAACATAAAAAATGCAAATGTCACTTGGCGTCGGCCATTATTCTGGCGTTGCTGTGCATCGCAGTTGTAGCGCTTTATGTACTGCATTTTGTCGGCAACGGTTCGTGCAAGGCTCCGACAAAAGGAACCAACAGCCAGGCGGCGGTTGTCGAGGACGGCGCGCAGCTGCGTATCGCCTATATCAATACCGACACCTTGATGGAGGGCTACGAGTATGCGCGTGAGTTGCAGAAAAAGATCGAGCAGGTCAGCGCACAGCAGGCCTCTTTGGCTCAGCAGGAAGAACAGTTCCAGACCGATTATCAGAACTACCTGCAGACAGGCGACAAACTTACCCTGTCGCAGCAGCAGGAAAAAGAAAAAGAGTTGAAAGACCGCTATGAAAAGCTCATGCGCCTCGAAAAGCAGTATGCCGACCTTCTGCCGCAGAAGCAGAAAAGCCTGCAGGACGAGCTTGACAAGATGACCAAGGCCGTTTACAACTTCATTGCCGACTATAACTCCAAGCACGACAACTACAACCTCATCCTCGCAAAGTCATACAGCAACACCCCAGTCCTTTATGGCGACGAAGGTATGGATATCACCCAGGAAATCCTCAAAGGATTGAATGAGGAATATGCCCAGGTTAAGAAAAACAAAACCACCAAGTAATCGGATTTAAAGCCCAATAATTGCTATGAAAAAAATATTGGTTCTCATAATCGCATTGGCTGTTGGAACAGTCTCTGCTAATGCGCAGTTCGGCAACATTATTCGCAAGGCCGCGCAGAAGGCTACCGAAAAAGCCGTTGACAAAGCTGTTGACCATGCCGAGAAAAATGCCGAAAAAGCAATGGATCGCGGCTTGGATGAGGCAGACAAAGCTATTGACCGCGGTTTGGACAACGCTTATGGCAAAAACCGCGACAACACCGCTAACCTAAGCACCTCGCAGCAAGGCGACCAGGAGGTTACATACGCATCTCTGATGATGCAGGCGCTTGATGTCCCTACCGAGCAGCAGCTTATTGACTATAAAAGTTACGAGCTCAACGAGCAGTCCTTCAAGTTGCTCACCAGCCCTGTAACGCGTTACGTCACCAATGTGGCATTGCTTTCAACCCAGGTGCTCTCACTTTCTTATTCCAATATCGATTCCACCGAGGCAACCGATATGGCATACGATTTGGCCTCAAGATATTCGGGACTCTCCCGTCAGGAAATAGAGAAACTTTCCAATATGAGCGATGCTGAGCAGGAAGCCTACTTGAAGGCACGTTATGCAAACGGTACCGCCGAGGCCGCCGCGCTCGACGACGCTGCCGAACTGGGCAAACTCTTGGAACCTTTACAACCCACAATTGACCGTTGGGAGGCTGCTGGCAGCAAAGCCGACCAGTATCTTTCTGATGCTGACGAGAAGTGCCGTAGTATATATTCCAAATATGCAACCTCACTCTCCTCGGCTACAGGCAAGGAGAGAAACACGATTCTGCTGAAATACTATACCCAGATTTGCAAGGTACAGCGCGAAGCCGTCGTGCTGGCTATGAAGGTCCGCATTGAGGAACAACTGCCCATAGCAGAGCAGTTGGAGCTCTCTATGGCCAAAATCCGTAAAGAACACAAGAACTACATCTCCCACCTGCTCAACTATCCCATGCTTACAGCCACACAGTGCATGGGCGATGCCGCACATCTTACCGAAGTCCCAGAATACTAGATAAGAGCACCTTCACCCCCTCTCGTATTAACATATCAACATATCAACGTAACCCCCTTCACCCCTTCAAAATGAGAGACAATATGATAAGAATGGTTTCACCATCCCTTCTCTCCGCTGATTTTGCCAACTTGCAGCGCGACATCGAGATGCTCAACGACAGCGAGTGCGACTGGTTGCACATCGACGTCATGGACGGTATGTTTGTTCCCAACATATCATTCGGTCAGCCAGTGATAAAGTATATTAAGAAACACTCCAAGAAACCTCTTGACGTACACCTCATGATAATGGACCCTGGCAGGTATGTCGCCGATTTCAAGAAATGCGGTGCCGATATACTCACCGTGCATTACGAAGCCTGCACCCACCTCAACCGTACTCTTGCCGCCATCCGTGACGAAGGTATGAAATGCGGAGTGGTCCTAAATCCGCACACACCCGTATCGTTGCTTGAGGACACCGTTCAGATGTGTGACATGGTGCTGCTTATGAGTGTGAACCCTGGTTTCGGCGGGCAGAAATTCATTGAGAATACCTACTCCAAGGTAGCACAGCTGCGCGAGCTCTGCAACCGCAAGAACCCACAATGCCTCATCGAAGTTGACGGAGGCGTCAACACCGACAACGCCCCAAAACTATATCAAGCCGGAGCCGACGTCCTCGTCGCAGGCAACGCCGTCTTCGCCTCGGCCAACCCAATTGACACCATCCATCAATTGAAAGGTTGAGAACTGATGGTTCGTTATCTTAAACAGATTACACAAAGGCGGAGTGAAAATGCTCCGCTTTTTTTGTGGCAGAGGTGGGTTCGTTATCAGTTATTTTAAGTATGAGTAGGTATGGCGGTATATTCGTTTTTAGTTAGAGTATGCTGGCTGGTAAATTTTTCGTATTTTTGCATCTTCATTACGGTGTGCTGCAATGTTGTTGCGGATACCGACAAATCATTGAATTATGAATATAGAGACTATTTTGCAGAATGCTATTTCTCATCTCCTTTGCGAGCTTTACGGTATAGAAGTCGAACCTGGGCAGGTGGTCCTACAATCGACTAAGAAGGAGTTTGCGGGCGACTACACTTTGGTGGTGTTCCCATACGTGAAACAGGCTCGCAAGTCGCCTGAGATGGTGGCGGCGGAGCTGGGTGAGGGGCTGAAGGCGTCGGTGGAGGAGGTGTGTGACTACAACGTGGTGAAGGGTTTTCTGAATATCTCGATAGCTGACAGCTACTGGACTTCGTTTGTGAGCGAAATAGCGGGACAGACGCGTTTCGGTCTTAAGGAAGTGCCTGCCGACGCGAAACCGGTGGTGATAGAGTATTCGTCGCCGAACACGAACAAGCCGCTCCACCTAGGTCATATAAGAAACAACTTGCTGGGCTGGTCGGTGAGCGAGCTGCTGAAGGCCGACGGGCAGAATGTGAAGAGGGTGAACCTGGTGAACGACCGCGGCATACATATTTGCAAGTCGATGCTGGCGTGGATGCGCTTCGGCGGCGGCGAGACACCTGAGTCGTCGGGCATGAAGGGTGACCACCTGGTGGGGAAATACTATGTGGAGTTTGACAAACACTACAAAGCCGAGATTGCCGAGTTGGTGGCGAAAGGGATGGACGAGGAAGAGGCCAAGAAAGAGGCTCCGCTGATGAAGGAGGCGCAGTCGATGCTGAAACGCTGGGAGGAGGGAGACAAAGAGGTGCGTGACCTGTGGGAGAAGATGAACGGCTGGGTGTATGCCGGCTTCGACGAGACCTACCGCTCGCTGGGCGTCGGCTTCGACAAGATATACTATGAGTCGAACACTTATCTGCTCGGCAAGGAGCTGGTGCAGAAAGGGCTCGATACGGGTGTTCTCTATCGCAGGGATGATGGCTCGGTGTGGTGCGACCTCACGGGCGACGGCCTCGACGAGAAGCTGCTGCTGCGCAAAGACGGCACATCGGTGTATATGACTCAGGACTTGGGTACGGCGTTGCTGCGTCACAATGACTTTGACGCCGACCGATTGGTGTATGTTGTGGGCAACGAGCAGGACTACCATTTCAAGGTGCTGAAGCTGATACTGGGCAAACTCGGATTCGAGTGGGCGGAGAAGGTGTATCACCTCTCGTACGGTATGGTGGAGCTGCCCAACGGCAAGATGAAGTCGAGGGAGGGGACGGTGGTCGATGCCGACGACCTGATAGCGGACATGGAGCAGACGGCCGAGCAGATGAGCCTCGAACACGGCAAGAACGACGAGCTGTCGGAGGAGGAACGCAAGCGGCTCTATCATGTGCTGGCACTCGGGGCGCTGAAGTATTTCATCTTGAAGGTGGATCCGACGAAGAACATGCTTTTCAACCCGGCGGAGAGTATCGACTTTAACGGCAACACAGGTCCGTTTATACAATATACGTATGCGAGGATACGCAGTATAGTGAGAAAGAGCAGCCAGGAGCTGGCGGCACGGGCGATAACGGAGGTTGGCGACAAGGAGCGCGACATAATAAAGCTTCTGCACACTATGCCGTCGGTGGTGGCGCAGGCGGCACAAAGCCTGAGCCCCGCCATGGTGGCCAACTACGCCTACGACCTGGCCAAAGCTTTCAACAGCTTCTATCAGGACACGCCCATATTGCGAGAGGAGAACGAGGGTGTGCGCGCTTTCCGTGTGACGCTCTGCGACACGGTTGCGACAGCCCTGCGCAACACTATGAACATTCTCGGCATCGAGGTGCCGGAGAGGATGTGATTGTTTGATTGCGCGAATGCGTTATTGCGTGAATGTGTTAGTGTACTTGAACCTTTCAACCCTTTAGAACCCATCAACCTATCAACCACCGCCGTGCCATGCTTGACGAGAAGAACATCTACACGAACGAATTCTTTATAGAGTCGTATTTCTGCGATTGGACCGACCATCTTTCCATGTGGGGGCTTTCGCGGCTGCTGCAGACGGTGGCGGAAGAACATACGACGCTCACGCATATCTGCTACTATGACCTTATCAAGAACCAGAAGGCGTGGGTGTTGAGCAGGATGTACTATGAGGTTGACACGATGCCGGCATACGGCACACGGGTGAAGATTGCGACTTGGTCGCGCGGGGTTGACGGATTGTTCGATGTGCGTGATTTCCTGGTCACCACACTCGACGGAGAACGACTTGCAGGCGCAACGGCTTTCTGGGTGGTCATCGACGTGAACACCCGCCATGTCGCCCGCCTCAACGACATCATGGATGGCTATATCCACAACGATATCTGTGCCACACAGAAAGAGCGTCTGACCAAACTGCGCATGTTGCCGATGGATGAATCGTGCAAGGTGGAACAGTTCAACGTGAAGCCGTCGATGCTTGACCACACGGGTCATGTGAACAACTGCGAGTATATCCGCTGGGTTGACGACAACCTGCCGGAAGGGAAACGTATAAAAACTATCGAGGTGGCGTATGTGGCGGAGACGCGTCCAGGCGAGAGCGTGGAGATACGTCGCTGTCAACCTACCGACGATACGGCACAATACCAGATATACAACACCAGAGGTTCAAGCTTTTCGGCGATTGTGACGCTGGAATCTCGTTGATAGGTTGATATGTTGATATGTTAGAAAGGTGACTAACCGCTGACGACTAACCGCTGACTGCTGACCACTTAAAACTAACAGCTTAAAACTTACAGCTTGCAGCTTGCGGCTTACAGCTTAAAACTAAATTATCGTCTTGTGCGGGCGTGCACCTAGTTATTTGACTCCTATCACGGCTTTGTAGCCTCTCACTTCTTTTTCGGCTCTCATCATACGCTCCAGTTCCATCGGGTTGCGTTTGATGTGGTTAATCAGAGCCAGCTGCATATCGACGGCCATACGCTGCAGGTCGCCATAGATGCGCAGATTCTCTTTGGTGGCGATGGAGCCTTTGTATTCGTAGGTCTTCATCATGGTGTTGTATGCGCGGCGGATGTAGCTGTAGTCTTTGGTGAGCGCCAGAATCTCTTTCTCGTTGAGATCCTGAGTGACGATATTGTCGTTGATGCCGATACACTGTTTCTGCATGTCGAGCAGCAGCTGGAGGTCTTTGAAGAACGCCACGCCTTCGGCTGGAGTGCTGAAGTTGGGAGTCCACTTGTAGAATTTCTTTAGAGTGCGCTGTCCGTCGCGCAAAGTCTTGGTGGAGTGGTCGATGATGTTCTCGTTTGCGGCGATGGTGTCGCGCAGATAAACCAGATGCAGATACTGCATGCATACAGTCTTGTAGTCCTGTATTTTCCGCTCGTAGGCATCTAACTCCTCTTGGTTGCGAAATGCAGGATATATGTCCGTACCCTGTTGCACAAGGCGAAAAGCCCCGGTGAGGTCGCTGTATTTGCGCCCCACGCGGTAGATGCTGTCGGCAATACCCTCCAGTTCACGTATGCGGGCTTCGGTTTTTAGGTACTCCTGTTGCATCGCCTCAAAATCCTTTAGTTTATCTATAAACTGCTGTCCGCCCTCGTCCGTGGTGAATATTGGCACGAAGTTGGTTGTGGCGACGATGTTCTTGTACGGTAGGGAGTGCCCTCCGCTGTTGCCCAGCATGGCCAGTATGCTGCCAGTGTTGGCCTCAATACGGTCGAGCCATTCAAGACATTCCAGGTATCTGTTTTGAATCTTAATTATTTCTAGGTGTTGTCTTGCATAGAGGCGGTACTCTTCAATCGTGGTGAAGTTGATGGCTATAGTTGGTGGCTCGTATGTGCGTAGGTACGATTTATATACATCTACACGGTCTTTGCCGGCTTTGAGTCTCAATGTGTTCTTGAAATTCTCTATGCGGTTGATGTACGAGTCGGCTCCCAGAATGCTGTCGCGCAGGTGGCGTTGCATACTGTCTAACTGAGTCAACCTGAAGTAGTATTCCTCAGAGTTGTCGCTGCTGTTTATGTTGTAATGGTTATATACCGAAAGGTAGGCATAGTGGATGTTTTTCAAGAATCTTGCGCGATTTTTGTCCGCAACACCTTCCTCGCTACATTGTGCTGTCAGCCGCTGGTGCTGTGACCGTATGCGGTCTTTCAGCACCACCATCTTTTGTTCTCGTATCAGCGATTCGCGGTCGCGTACTGCCGACTGTAATGTGTCCTGCGCCCATATTACGTGGCACATCGCCATCACCGACAGCAGTATCGCAACCTTCTTCATCGCAATCAATAAAACTTGAATCTTATTCTCCGAACGACGAGCCGTCGAAGCAGTGGGTGCAGACTCTTTCTTTAGGCAGGCCGATGGCGTCGCAGACGGTCTTGAGGCTGTTGAACTTCAAGGTATCGACACCGACACGCTGACGAATCATCTCGACCATGTTGGCGTATTGCGGTGTCGTCTCGTCGCGGTAGGCTTCGATGTTGCGTATCTCGCCGTTCTCAAGCTCTTCGATGCAACGACGGGTGATGAGCTCCATATCGTTCTTCGAAGCCGAGAAGTTGAGGTATTGGCAGCCGTGAACGAGCGGCGGACAGCTGATGCGCACATGCACTTTCTTCACTCCGCAGTCGTAGAGCATCTTCACGTTGTCGCGCAGCTGCGTTCCACGTACTATCGAGTCGTCGCAGAACACCACCTCTTTGCCTTCGAGCATCTTGCGGCTGGGTATGAGTTTCATCTTTGCCACTAGGTTGCGGGCCTCCTGGTTGACCGGCATGAAGCTGCGAGCCCATGTGGGAGTGTATTTCAGCACACCGCGTTTGTACGGGATGCCCTTGCCAGCAGCGTATCCCAACGCCATCCCGATGCCCGAGTCGGGTATCGCCGACACGTAGTCGGCTTGGATGTCATCGCTCTGTCCCATTGCGTAGCCCAGCTGGTATCGCACCTCTTCGGCGTTGATCCCCTCGTATTCAACACACGGGTATCCGTAGTAAATCCACAGGAACGAGCAAATCTGCATCTTGTCGTTTGGTGCGAGCAGTTGCTCAAGACCGTTGGTGGTGACCTTGATGATCTCGCCTGGACCTACAAAACGGGTGGTGTTGTAGTCGAGGTTGATGTAGCTGTGGCTCTCTGAGGCGATGGCATAGCTCGTGCCTTTGCGTCCGATTACAAGCGGTGTGCGGCCCAGGTAGTCGCGTGCCGCAATCACGCCGTCGGGCGTCAGTATCAGCATCGTGCAGCTTCCCTTCACGTTCTTGTAAACGTTCTGTATGCCCTCCACGAAGGTTTTGCCTTGAGTGATCAGCAGCGCCACCAGCTCGGTGGGGTTGGTGCTGCCCATGCTCAGTTCGGTAAACTGCTGGTTCATGCCGAGACATTTAGCCTCTAGCTCGGGGATGTTGTTGATTTTGGATACGGTCACGATGGCGAAACGTCCGAGGTGGGAGTTCACGACGATGGGCTGAGCGTCGGTGTCGCTGATGACGCCGATGCCGTAGTTACCCGTCATCTCGTGCAGGTCGCCCGTGAATTTAGTCCTGAAGTAGGAGTTCTGGATGTTGTGGATGTTGCGATGAAAGGTACCATTGTCCACTGTGCTCAAACCGGCACGCTTGGTACCCAGATGTGAATGATAATCGGTTCCGTAGAACAGATCTGTGATGCAAGGCTCTTTAGAGACAATACCGAAAAGTCCGCTCATAATGCTTTGTGTTTTAAGATGATGAATAAATATATTATGATAGAAAAATAAACCACAAAGGTAGTTTATTTTTGCCGAAAGGCAATATTCTGCAGCCTAAAATTATGAACAATATATCCACATACCACAGAATGTGCACACCTTGTGGACGTTCTATATGCTAAACAAAAATGGCACGACTACCTCTTGTAGTCGTGCCACCTTGTAGTGTTATTGGCTTTCAACTTTTATTGGTTCAGTGGGTCATGTGCAAGCCATTTCCCTTTGCGCTTGCGTAACAGTAGTTTAATTTTCAAGTTGTGCTTTATTGGTGTGTTTTTTGTACAATATGTTGTTGCGCTTGAGTCCGTTTCAAAACAGACAGAGTCAATAACTATAGTAGCAGGAGTATCTGATACAATGTAACTGGTATCAAGTTTGCTCAAAAAAAACTGTGCTAACGCAAGGGTTGTTTCAATGGTTTCGTCCGTCGCATATTGCTTGGCTTCCTCAAGATCATAGTTTCCCATCGCATAGGAGTATTTGTATGCTACATCTTTGACCTTTTCTTCTTCCGTCTGGCAACTTGTAAACAACTGTATCGCCATAATCAACATAATAATAAGGATTGTTTTCTTTTCCATAACCGAATTTAATATCTTTGTAGGTTTAATGAAGTGAATGTTATGTTCTCTGACGCTTATGTTGTAATATTTACTTAACTCTGACATTTCTCTGACAATTCTGTGACTTTTATTTGACTTAACAGAGGTTTAACAGAAGCTTAACTGTGACTTAACTGTGACTTAACTGTGACTTAACTGTGACTTAACCATGACTTAACCATGACTTAACCATGACTTAACCATGACTTAACTGTGACTTAACAAGCAGAATCTCCACCGAGGTTGTCTTATCCCCAAAAAAAAGAGACAACCGCATGGTTGTCTCTTTTTTATAATGAATATGTCTCTTATTTTTTGAGAGACTTCATTGCGGCTTTTTTGCTGAGCTGAACTTCTGTCCATTCTGCATTCTGGAGGTTTACAGCAGTTGTTTTAGTGACAACTTGCGAACCCTGATTCATGTACATTTCCAAGTCAAGCATTGTTCCACTGTATTCCATGCTGATAGTGTGGGCGTTCAAGTCAATTGCGGTAATGGTTTCAACGTCATCTCCAATCCAGTTTTCCCATCTCGGATACTGTGTTCCGTTGTAGGTGAAGTACAGGTCTGATTGATTGGTGCTTGCGGGGAAATAACAAACGCCCCACTGGCTTCCCATATCATTGGTGTCGTGGACACCGACGGTCTGGGCCGACTCAATTTGAAGTGCGCCACCCGTGGTGGATTCGGGTATAAGATACAGGGTTCCCTGATAGTATCCAGCATTGAATTCGTCAACGTCATAGTCAACGCCGTCAATGTTCAATGTCATAACGGTTGTAGGTGCAGGAGGATCAACCGGGTCGGTCGGGGTTGTGGGAGTGGTGTCGGTCGGAGTGTTGTTGCCGCCGTTACCGCCGTTGTTTGTGTTTTCTTCATCCTTTTTGCAAGCTACGAAAAGCATGCTGCCGGCGATAAGAGCTACGCCGAGAATTTTGAAAAAGTTCTTCATGATTTTGTGATTTAAATGGATTAATAAAATTAGTTTCTGTAAAAATTTACGGATGCAAATATACGAATAAATCTAGATATACGCCTGTTTCACGCAAAAATCATCTTAAAATTAGTTAAAATCCGTTTGTCCTGCATCCTGTGATGTCTGCTTAATCTGTTGGCGCTCCGATAACTATGTTTTCTTTCGACAGCGTCACTTCCGTAACCGTATTGCTCAGCTCAGGGGCGTAATTTTGGCGCACACGGATGTAGTTGTCCGTCAGTCCGTACATTTCGCCTGCGTGTCGGCTGCTTTCCCACAGTACCGCTCGGCGTTTGCCCAACTGACTTTCGACGAAGTCTGCCATCTTGCGCTCCGAGATGGTGTGCAGCTGCTGGCTTCGCTGGCGGCGCAGGTGCATGTCGGTGCGGGGTGTCAGTTTCAGCGCGGCTGTGTGAGGACGCTCTGAGTAGGTGAACACATGCAGATAGGAGAGAGGCAGGTTTTCTACAAACCGCTTCGTCTCTTCAAAGTCCTCTTCGCTCTCGCCGTTGAATCCTGCTATGATGTCGGCTGCTATGCATGCGTCGGGCATTCGCTGTTTGATATATTCTATCCGCTCACGGTATAGCGCGGTGTCGTAGTGTCTGTGCATAAGGCGCAGCACGTTGTCGCTGCCGGCTTGTAGCGGTATGTGGAAATGTGGCAGGAATGCCCTCGACTGTGCTGTGAAGTCAATAATCTCTTCGTCTATCAGGTTGGGCTCTATGCTCGATATGCGGTAACGTGCTATTGATTCTACCTCATCCAGTCGGCGCAGCAGGTCGATAAAACGCTCGCCCGTATGTAACCCGAATGTGCCTGTGTTGACGCCGGTCAGCACTATCTCTTTCGCCCCGCTTTGCCCAATCTTATGTGCCATCGAAACAACCTCTTCGATGGTCGCGCTGCGTGAACGTCCGCGTGCCAGCGGTATGGCGCAGTAGGTACAGAAATAGTCGCAGCCGTCCTGTATCTTAAGAAATGTTCGTGTGCGGTCATTTGCCGAATATGCCGGAGAGAACTCCCAGTGATCTGAGATCTGTGATGAGTGACCAGTGACCTGTGATGGGTGACCAGTGACCAGTTCTAGCAAGCGATGTTTTTGGTCGTTGCCGAGGATGATGGTTACGCCTGGGATTTGCTCAATCTGGCTGCGTTCGTTTTGGGCGAAACAGCCGATGACGGCCACCTGTGCATTGGGATTCAGACGTGTGGCTTGCCTTATGGCCGTGCGGCATTTGCGTTCGGCGATGGCGGTGACAGTGCAGGTATTAATAATGTAGAGGTCGGCTTCCGAATGGAATCCGACCACTGTGTGACCCGCTTCTGTGAAACGGCGTAGCAGATGGCTGGTTTCAGCAAAATTGAGTTTGCACCCCAGCGTGTGTGCCGCTACTCTCAAAATTCAAAATTCAAAATTACTTACTCTCCCGGGACTACTCCGTTCTTTTCGTTCATCATGGCTTGCACCAGCTTGATGCAGTCTTCGTCGGGGAAGATGACGAACGACGGTTCGGGATCGAGGTCGAGTATGTCACGGCCTTCGGAGTCTTTCTTGATACCTTTGATGCACTGAGTCGAGGCTACCACGCGGTTTTTCTTGTTCACTACAGAGAATAGTTCGTCGCCCAAACGGTTGCAGATGTCGTCGGAGTTCTCGGTGGCGTTCACCTTGCTGCCGTCTGTCAGATAGACGATGGCTTTTTTCTGGTTCTGCCCCACGGGCATCACATAGGCTATCTTGTAAATCGACTTGTAGTGTGCAGTCTTACCTTCGAGTATGAGTACCGTGCGGTCGATGAAAATGCCTTTCTGCCAGCTCTCGTCAATGGTTTTCAGACCGTTCTCGTAGTATATGCTGTGACCGTCCTTGGAGCCGTGGCTGTAGGTACATTCGTGTGAAAGTTGTCCGTTCTCGTTATATTCTGTGAGTCTGCCTTCCAACGCACCGTCTTTGTATGTGGCAGTCAGGTAGGCTTTCTTGCCAGTGCGTTTCCACCAGCGGCCTTCTTTCTTGTTGTCTTTCCAGGTCAGCACCTCGGCGGTGTCGCCGCTGTGTTCGAAGATGGCCTGCAATCCCTCTTTCACCCCCATCTTGTAGTTGACCAGCTTTATCATTTTGCCGTCCTCGGCGTAGTATTCCCAGCGTCCGTCGCGGTTCTTGAGGCAGTATTCGCCTTTGGCCACCAAACGACCTTTCTCGTCGTAGGCTTCGTGTTTGCAGCGTTTGCCGTCGTTGCCCACAAAGGTATTGCGCAGGCGCACGGTGCCGTCGGCATAGAAATATTCAAACACCCCGGTCTCGTGACCGTCCTTGAAGTTGCCTTCAAATATTTTGTGGCCTTGCTTGTCGGTCTTAATCCAGTGACCCTGCTTGCGACCCTGTTTGTCTATGGTGTTCTGTGCTGCGCAGACAAGACTTAATCCAATGAATAACAGAAGAAAAGATTGTGCTTTCATTAATTTCAATATTTACGGTAGATGTGCAAATGTACTAAAAAAAAGTGAATAGTGAATAGTGAATTGACAATAGTGGGTTTATGTTTGGGGTTCAATTTCGCAAAACAATCAACGTATCGACTGTAAACATTTATTCTTCGCCGCCGAACTGCATGAGGTAGGCTTTTATGAACTCGTCTATCTTGCCGTCCATCACACCTGTCACGTCGCCTGTCTGGTAGTTGGTGCGGTGGTCTTTCACTCGGCGGTCGTCCATCACGTAGCTGCGTATTTGGCTGCCCCATTCTATTTTTTTCTGCGAGGCTTTGATTTTTGCCTGTTCCTCCATGCGGTGTTTCATCTCGCGGTCGTAGAGTTGCGAGCGAAGCAAGCGCATGGCGTTTTCTTTGTTCTTGGGTTGGTCGCGAGTCTCGGTGTTTTCAATCAGTATTTCTTCTTCCTCGCCGGTATATGGGTCTTTGTACTGGTAGCGAAGTCGAACGCCGCTCTCCACCTTGTTCACGTTCTGACCTCCGGCACCGCCGCTGCGGAAGGTATCCCACGAAAGGCGCGACATATCCACCACCACCTCGATTGTGTCATCGACCAAAGGTGTGACGCTCACCGATGCGAACGAAGTCATACGTTTGCCCTGCGCATTGAATGGGCTCACGCGCACCAGGCGGTGTACGCCCGTTTCGCTTTTCAGATATCCAAAGGCGAAGTCTCCCTCTATCTGCATAGTGCAGCTCTTGATGCCGGCACCGTCGCCGTCGAGCGAGTTGGAGATGGCTACCTTGTAGCCCGAACGTTCGGCATAGCGAATGTACATGCGCATCAGCATCTCGGCCCAATCCTGGGCTTCCACTCCGCCGGCTCCGGCGTTGATAGAGAGTACTGCGTCGAAGCGATCGCTTTCGCCTCGTAGCATGTTCTTGAACTCCAGACCTTCGACCAACTTGGTGGTGGTTTCTATCTGCTGCATGGTTTCCTCCTCCGAGGCATCGCCGCTGGCGAAAAACTCGCCCATCACCTGAAGGTCGTCGCAGCTGGCCGACACTTCGTCGTATGCCGTCGTCCAGCTTTTCTTGTTTTTCAGCTTCTTCATCACAGCCTGCGCCTCTTTCGGGTCGTTCCAGAAATCGGCAGCCTCGGTCTTTTTCTCCTCCTCGGCTATTTCCTTTTTCAGCCCTTCGATATTGAGGAATTTATGCAGTGCCTCCTTGCGTTCGTTGAGGTCTTTTATTGTTTCGGGAATAGTCATCTATTTGATTGCGTTAGAGCGTTAGTGCTTGTTGATATGTTTTATGTTGATAGGTTGATATGTGTGTTGTTGCTTGATTGTGTTAATGTGATTCAGGGTTATGCCACTTACGCATTAACGCATTCATAAACCATAGATTTCGGGGCAGCCGGGGGTGAAGTAGGCGGCCACGAAGGCGATGATGATGGTGAGCAGTTTTTTCCACGAGAAGTTGTTGTGGTCGTGGTCGAAAAGGATGCTCACGCTCACATGCAGCAGTATGCCTACAACCACACCCATGATGACGCACTGCAGGGCTTCGTTTTCGGGCACCAGGAAGATGTTGGTCAGCGAGCCAAGCGGAGTCATCACAGCAAAGATGGTCAGCAGACCTAGGGACTTCCAGAACCCGTAGCGGTTGCTCATGAAAAGCGTCACCATCACTATCGCGATGGGGATATTGTGCAGCACGATGCCATAGAGAAGTCCTTGGTGGATGTCGATGTCGCCGCCTTCTTCAAACTCAATCATTGGCATACCTTCTAGAAAAGCGTGTACGCAGAGTCCTATCATCAATCCCGTCACAGGGTGCACATGATGTTCGTGATGGTCCGTCTCGCAGTTGTGGCAGTGGTTGTGTCCGTGTTCGGCACCGTGGGTCATCTGCTCGAGCAGCAGCTGGATGAGGAAACCAATCATCACCGCCGCCGCAACCTTGAAGTGTAGGTTGGGTGTCACAAACCGATAAGGCTCCTCGCCCAGAAACATGTGCGGCACCAGGTTGATGAAGCACGACGCCAGCAGAAAAGCACCGCCAAACACCGTGATGTATGTTGTAAGCGTCGGCGACACCTTCTTCTTTCCGGGTATCAGCGCCGCCCAAACAACCACGCCGGCGACTATCAACAAGTACGAAAGTAATATCAAAGCCATATCAATAACTGCTTTTAACGAACGACAACAAAAAAAGGGTAAGCTGATTATATCGCACCGCTACAACCAAACACCCTTGCTGTATTCCTACCCTGGGGGATTCAATGGGAGCTGGTCGTATAAGACTTACCCGATTGCAAAAGTACTACTTTTTTTGAAAGTAGCAAATATTATTGTCTATCGACTTGTGAATTGCTTCGGAATGGTATTCCCTTCAATACACCTTATTTCTTATTTATCAAAGAAATAATCCACAGCAGCAGTACTGCGCCGATTACGGCTGCGATGATTCGGCCTATTATAGTTTCTCCGCAGTGGATGCCGAACCATCCGAGAACGGAACCGCCAACGAAACCGCCGACTATGCCAACCAACAGGTTGATCCAGAAACCGAAACCGGTACCTTTTGTGATTTTACCAGCCAGAAAACCGGCCAGTGCTCCGATGAGAATTGTGATGATGATACCTAACATAATTGCTAATGTGTTTGTTTATAAGTTGATATGTTAATTGTTGAAAGGTTTGAAAGGTTGAAAAAGTTTAAAAGGTAACTGGCTACTGACCACTAAAGTTTCCTTTCATTTAGTGCTTTGTGGTAGCGGGCGGCGTTGGTGAGGTGTTGCTGGTAGGAGGAGGCGAAGTTGTGGTATCCGGAGAAGTCTTCCTTGGCGCAGAAATAGATGTAGTTGGTCTTTTTGTTCTCAAGGACGGCGTCGATGCTCTCGGCGCTGGGGAGGCATATCGGTCCTGGGGGAAGCCCTTGGTTCTGGTAGGTGTTGTAAGGGCTGGGTGTCTTGAGGTGGCGTTCGAGGATGCGCCGCAGGGTGAAGTCGCCGACGGCGTATTTCACCGTTGGGTCGGCCTCGAGCCGCATACCTTTGCGCAGGCGGTTGAGATAGACAGAGGCGATGTCGGACTTCTCTTTCTGCTTGTTGGTTTCCTCTTCTACAATGGAAGCTATGGTTACCACTTCGTTACGGCTGAGGTTCAGGGATTTGAGTTTTGCATTGCGTTCGTCATTCCAGAAGGCGTCGGTCTCCATCATCATGCGTTCGACAAAGCGTTTGGGACT
This sequence comes from Bacteroidales bacterium, assembly GCA_017616895.1. Lineage (GTDB taxonomy): Bacteria > Bacteroidota > Bacteroidia > Bacteroidales > P3 > Colimorpha. The sequence goes on along the minus strand of JAFZXE010000013.1, from coordinate 14,666 downwards.
GCTGTTCCAATAGACTTCGTAGGTGTTTTGTGTAAAGGCTCCGATAACGGTCTGGGGGGTGTGGTTATAGACTTGGCAGAACTCTTTGTCGGTGAGTATTTTGTAGAGAGTGTCGGCGGAAAATTCCATCTTGGCGGCAACGCCGTCGCAGAGCTGGCGAAGGGTGCGGTATTTGCCGATGGTTATGCGTATGGGGTTCTGGTTGCCTGTGTAAAGTTTCTGTATAAGCTGCATGTAGCTCATGCCGGGCTTCACGATATAGCTGCCGGCTTTTACGTGTTTATCGAGTCCGCGGGCAGTGGCCATCAGGTTGAAGGTGGATTTCTGCGGTACAATGTTGTGTTTGTTTAGGGTGTCGCAGAGGTCATTATAGGATGCTCCTGTGGGGACGTATATGCGAGTGTCGTCGCTTACAGTCACACGTTTCGTCACATTGGCTAAGACTATGGCTATAAGCGCTATGATTACGATGCCGATGAGGGCAAGTATAAGCTTTGGGTTGGATTGGGATTTCTTTTTAGCCATGTATTTTGATTGTTGGAAGGGTTGAAAAGGTTGAAAAGGTTAAAAAGGTTAAAAAGGTTTGAAAGGTAACTAGTTGGTTGAAAGTAAAAAATTGAAACTAAAGGATTTTCTGCAGTCTTACGGCGTTTTGCCAGCCGTTGGGGGTGGCGGTCCAGTCTTTTAGGATGCCGCAGGGGGTGAATCCCTGGCTTTCGAATAGGCGCAGGCTGGGGGTGTTGTCCTCGGCTATGTCGCAGACCACCTGGTGCATCTGCAGCACCTCTTTGCAGTATTTCATCAGTTCCTCGATCGTGGCTTTGCCGTAGCCTTTGCCGCGGTGGCTCTCTTCGATGTATATGCCGACCTCGGCCCGCATGTCAACCTCGTCGTAATTAAACAGTTCAATCAATCCCACAACCTCACCGTCGGCCACAATGGCATATTCCTGCCGATAGGTTTTGTGTAGGGTGTTTTGTTGTATTTGTAGGGAAATCATGAGATTTTGTTCCATTCGATGTGCACTGTCTGGGCTACGTGTTTGCGTAGCATGTAGTGGTCGGGTTGTGCAAGTTGCGGGTCTTCTTCCAATATACGGCGCACTTCGTCGCGTGTGGCTTTCACCATGGGTTCGTCCTCGATGATGTCGGCGAGTTTCAACTCGAGCATGCCGCTCTGCTGAAGACCTTGTATGTCTCCGGGACCGCGCAGACGCAGGTCGGCTTCGGCGATGCGGAATCCGTCGTTGGTGGCACACATGGTCTGTATGCGTTCACGGCTGGTGCTGCTCAGGTTGTCTTTGGTCATGAGGATGCAGTAGGACTGCTCGCCTCCGCGACCGACACGTCCACGCAACTGATGAAGCTGCGACAGTCCGAACCGCTCGGCGTTTTCGATGACCATGACGGTGGCGTTGGGCACATCGACGCCAACCTCGATGACGGTAGTGGATACCATTATTTGGTTTTCGCCGCTCTTGAAGTGTTCCATCTCGTAGTCTTTGGCGTCAGGAGGCATTTGCCCGTGGAGGATGCTGACACCGTATTGTGGCAGCGGGAATGCCCGCCGGATGCTCTCGTAGCCGTCCATGAGGTCTTTGAGGTCGCTCTTTTCCGATTCGTTGATAAGCGGATAGACGACATAGACCTGGCGTCCTTTGGCAATCTGCTCACGCATAAAGCCGAACAGCCGTAGGCGTTGGGCGTCGGTGGCGTGGAGTGTCTGTATGGGACGTCGTCCGGGGGGCAGCTCGTCGATTACAGAACACTCCAAGTCGGCGTAGAGAGTCATGGCCAAAGTCCGCGGTATAGGTGTGGCGGTCATGACCAGCACATGAGGCGGTATAGTGTTCTTGGCCCACAGTTTGGCCCGCTGTTTGACACCGAAACGGTGCTGTTCGTCAATCACCACAAGCCCGAGCTGTTGAAACACCACGTCGTCCTCAATCAGTGCGTGGGTGCCGATGAGTATGTCTATCTCGCCAGCGGCCAGGCGAGCCTTTATCTTGCGTTTCTGAGCTGCTTTCAGACTGCCAGTGAGCAGTTCAACGGCGATGCCGAGGCCTTCGGTTTGTCTGCGGATGGTATTGTAGTGCTGGTTGGCAAGAATCTCGGTGGGAGCCATCATACAGGCTTGGCACTGGTTGTCGAGGGCCATGAGCATAGTGAAGAGAGCTACCATAGTCTTGCCGCTACCTACATCGCCTTGCAGCAGGCGGTTCATCTGGCGTCCGCTTTTGAGGTCGGTGCGGATCTCCTTGATTACGCGTTTCTGGGCACCGGTCAGTTCGAAGGGCAGTTTCTCGTTGTAGAAGCGGTTGAAATGTTCGCCTATGGTGTCGAACACCCGTCCCTGCGACTGGTTTAGCCTCAGCGACCGTGTGTATTGGTAGTCGAGCTGCATATTGAACAGCTCCTCAAATTTCATGCGCTCACGGGCTTTGGCGAGTAGTTCGTTGTTGCGGGGGAAGTGTATGTTGTTCAGAGCCGCTTCGCGAGGCATGAGGTGGTAGCGTTCGCGTATGTCGGCAGGCAGGGTTTCAGGCAGCTGACCTTTTACCTGCTCGAGCAGAGTCTCCATCAGTCGGGCAATGCCTTTTTGATTGAGGCCTTTGTTTCTGGCTTTCTCTGTGGTGGAGTAGATTGGAATGAAGGGGTGGGAGAGGGCTTTGTCTTGTTGCGAGGCAGGTTCGATGTCGGGATGCGCCATCTGCAGCGTGTTGCCGTAGGTGGTCACTTTCCCCATGACAAGGTAGAGAGTGTCCGGTTTGAGACTCTCACGAATCCAGTTGACCCCCTGGAACCACACGAGATCGACGGTGCCGCTCATATCGCGAAACTGTGCCGTCAGCCGCACGGTGTGACCATTGGTTACGGTCTGCATGTTGGAGATGGTGCCGCGCAGCACAATGTAGTCTTTGTCCGTGTCGATTTCAGCCACTCGGCTCACCACTGAACGGTCAACATATCGGAATGGAAAGTGGTTGAGTAGATCGTTGCAGGTGAAGATACCCAGTTCACGACCCAGTAACTGTGCCCTTTGCGGTCCAACGCCTTTAAGATACGATATGTCGGTGGTGAGGTCCAAATCAATCCTCCTTCTTGTTGTGCAATAGCTTTTCTCGTTCCAAGGTGCTGCTCACATCCTTGTATTCAAGGTCGGAGAGCATCAACACGGTGTCAATATCTGGCGCGAGATTGCGGTTCACTGCCGCTACCGTCTGCTCGTATTCGAAGTCTTTGGTGTTGCGGACGCCCCTTACGATAAAACCAGCACCTTCGCGTCGGCAGCAATCTACGGTCATGTCGCTATAGCTGACCACCTTTATCCGCTCGTTGCCGTCAAACCGATTTTCAATCATGCTCACGCGCTCTTCTACGGTGAACATATACTGCTTGTCGCTGTTCATGCCGACGGCGATGACAATATTGTCAAATAGAAGCAAGGCTCGTTTGACAAGAGTCTCGTGCCCCTCGGTGAAGGGGTCGAACGAACCTGGGAAAAGTGCTACTTTTTTCAATCCGCAATCCTCTATGTTGTTCACCGCTTTTTCCTTGACCGTTTGCCGATAATCCCGTTGTCGTCGCCAGTGCCGAACTCGTAGATGAGGCGAGCTCCGATTGAGATATTGCGGCAGTCTCGTATCCTTGTTTCACCTGGATTATTTGTGGAAATTTGTTCGTCGGTCGTGTAAACATAGAATTCCCAATCCTTTTTTATGGGAATTATTGAGTATTGAAATCGGAGGTTTAGTTGTAGTCCGCGCCATATCGTGAAACGTAGATCTAGTAATGCTGCAAAGTCATTTTTGAGAAACTCCATGTTTGATGTGTCAGGGACGAATGTGCTAGGAAATTCTAATGTACCATGCGGCTGTTTGACTAATCGTCCATACAAAATTCCAGCACCCACCTCAAGACCCCCTTTGTTGTCGTGGAAGTGGAAAACTACAGGTATGTCGATATAATTTAGTGTGATACTCGTAACATATGATTCTGGGTGTTTAATATTGTTTCTGAATCCCCTCTGTGCAAAGTCGGCTTCAACGCTCATCTTCCAGCGTCCGTTTTCGGTGAGTCTAACCATGGCGCCCACGCCTGCTGTGCCACCCCATTTTTTAAAGCCTTTGAGTTCGTCGCCTTCGACTTGTGAAACGGTGGCTCCGGCTGCCACGTAAGCATGGATGCGCTGTGCCTGTGCTGCGGTGACGAGTAGCAGCAAGATGGTGAAAAGAATGGTTCGTTTCATATATTTAAAAGGTTTTTCCAAAGGATTATTATGTCTGTTGATAGGTGATAGTTGCGGGAATAGCGTAGTTCGATTTGTTTGCGGTCGATGGCGTTGCCGTTGCTAACGATGTCGGCTGGAGAGAAAATCCCCTTGTCGCCAACCCAGGTCTTGCGACCCACTAGTACGTTGAGGAGATTTATGTAAAAAGCTCTCTTTCGCTTTTGAAACCAGAATAGTATGGGTGATAGGAGTAGCAGTAGTGTCGCTGATGAAATATCGAACAGTCGCTTGTTGCGCCTGTTCATTGGGGTGGTGATGGCGTTGAGCTCTTCGGTGTATAGGTCTTCAGGGCTGCTGATGCTGTTGCTGCCTATCACGAAGTCGCTCTCGGACGGTACAATCTTGTAATCGACGTTGTGGGTAGCCTTCTGGCTCATGAGGTTTATGATGTCGGCAGTGGAAAGGTCGCGACCGCAGAAGACTACCTCGTCGGCATGGTGGATGTGAATGAGTTCGTTGAGATGCCTGGTTCCGTCTGGTTCCAGCCTCACAATCTTCTTTCCGGCCTGCCCTGATTCGTTGTACAGTTTCTCGGCTCGCCGACATTCCGATTCGCTTCCAATCACGATGGCTGTGCGTTTCCTACGGCTTTGGTAGCCTTCGGCACCCAAGACTGTGAGCAGCACCCGGAGACCGATGGTTGTAAGAGTTGTCCATATTGCCCCAAGCAATAGTATGGCTCGGGAGTATCGTTGGGTTTCGTCGAGCAGGGAATAGAACACCAACAGTACGGTGGCACCTATAGCCATCCCTTTCACAATGCGCCAATGCTTCAGTGGTTTGTCGTAGCCACCGTTGAGCCAAGTCGAGAGCATAAGCACGGCTATGTAGGTGGGCAACACCGCATAGGTGTATTCCGCCGGATAGTAGTTTACGGTGTTGGCAAGGTGTTTGGCCCAGAGGTCCTTGATAAGTACAAACCCTCCGAAAGCCATTGCGAAGTCGGCCAACGGCAGGACTATACGGGACACGAGCCTACGCATAAACGAAAGCCCGGCACGCAGCCATATCGCCAGGTGTATCAGCAGGTTGTACATCGCCGCATGGCTACCCTTGAAATAGCGTTTCGAGAATATCGACATCGCGTTGTAGAAGGTATAGACATAGTTCATGCTGCCCTTCTTGGTGCTTTCGCCTTTGTAGTGGATGATGCGAGCCTCTGGGAGATAGTAGTTCTTGTAGCCGGCCAGGATAAAACGCCACGAGAAGTCGATGTCCTCGCCATACATGAAGTAGCTCTCGTCGAGCAATCCCACTTTGTCTAACGCAGCTCGCGTAGTCATGATGAATGCGCCGGGCAGTATCTCTATCTGCGCTGTCTGGTCATTGGGAATGTGCCCCATATAGTATGCGGCAATCCTTCTTGAATGTGGAAACAACTTAATCAGCCCTGACAGCTTGTAGAATGACGCCGCAGGGGTGGGAAAACCTCGTTTGCTCTCTTTCAGGAACCTGCCGTTTCCATCAACCATCTTCACTCCCAGCGCACCGCAGTCGTGGTGTGACGCAATGAAATCCACACATCGCACAAAAGTGTCGTGCTCCACCAGCGTGTCGGGGTTGAGCAGCAGCACATATTCGCCCTTACATTCTCTCAGCGCCTGGTTGTTGGCCTTCGCAAAACCGACATTCTCTTTGTTCTCAATCAGTTTCACTTGAGGGAAACGTTCCCTCACCATCTTCACCGAGTCGTCGGCTGAGTCATTGTCAACTACAAATACCTCCAGCTCCAGCTGCCCTGTTTCGCAATCACGCCTCGAATTATATACCGACTCCAGGCATTGCTCAAGGAAAAACCGGACGTTGTAGTTAACGATGACTATCGATAGGGTCATTATTTTTTCTTTCCCCGAGTTTTCTTATTCTTGGCTGCATTGGTGATTATGGCTACCGCCTCGTCCAGCGTAACCTTCATCGGGTCGCTCTCTTTAGGCAGTTTGAAGTTCTCGCCACGGTAGGTTAGATAAGGACCGTATTTGCCCACATTTGAGCACACCGGAGCCTCCTCGTAGTCACCAATAGTGTGGGGGAACAACTCTTTCAGTTTTTCCTTTTCTTTTTCAGCCTCACGCTTTGTGTTGATAATCTCGATGCAGCGTTTGAGGTCTATGTCGTATGGATCGTCGCTCTTCGACAACGAGTAGAATTTGTTGTCAAGCCTTACGTAAGGTCCGAACTTGCCAATCGACACTATCACCTCTTTGCCGTCGTACTTGCCAACAGTTCTAGGCAGCGAGAATAGACTCAAAGCCTCTTCGAGGGTTATGGTCTCTATACTTTGTCCTTTCTTCATCGAGGCAAATTTCGGTTTTTCCTCGTTGTTTGTGTCTCCCACCTGTATCAAGGTGCCATAGCGACCTATCTTTGCGTAAACGTTCTTGCCGCTCTTGGGGTCCACACCGATAAGTCTTTCGCCGCTGCTGCGGTGCGAGTTTTTCTGTGTTGTCTCTATGTTTTTGTGGAATGGACGGTAGAATCCGTCTATCACCTTGCGCCACGCTTTCGAGCCGGCGGCTATCTCGTCGAAGTTTTTCTCAACGGTGGCAGTGAAATTATAGTCGAGGATATTGGTGAAATGCTGCATCAGGAAGTCGTTTACCACGGTTCCAATGTCGGTAGGCACCAGCTTGCCTTTCTCGGCTCCGCTCTTTTCTATGCGTTCGGTCTTTTTTATGCTGTTGTTGTGCAGCTGTATCACCGTGGCGTTTCTCTGCTCGGGGTTGCGGTCCTCTTTGCTGACATATTCGCGTTTCAGTATCGTTGAAATTGTCGGTGCGTATGTTGACGGTCGTCCAATGCCCAGTTCTTCAAGTTTCTTTACAAGACTTGCCTCGGTATATCTTGGCGGGTGTTGGGTGTAGTGCTGTGACGCCTCTCCGTCCTCCACAGTCAGAGTCTGTCCTTTTGATACGGTCAGCTGCGCACCTTTTGATTCCATACGAGCTTCATCCTCTTCGTCGTCGCTCGATTCGGAATATACCTTGAAGAATCCGTCAAACATAATCTGCTCACCGTCCCACACGAATTTATCTTTCACAGTCTTGCTGCTTATCTCCACATTCGTCTTCTCAATTTCGGCGTCGGCCATCTGTGATGCAATGGTTCTCTTCCAGATAAGCTCGTATAAACGGCGCTGTGCAACGTCCGCATTTATCGTTTGGTTAGCCAGGTTCGTCGGGCGGATTGCTTCGTGAGCTTCCTGAGCTCCCTTTGTCTTTGTATGGTAGCGTCTCGTCTTAAGGTATCTCTCACCATACAGGTTGCAAATCTCTTCCGAAGCCATTTTCAGTGCTAATTCCGACAGGTTCACTGAGTCTGTTCTCATGTATGTGATGAATCCAGACTCGTAGAGCTGCTGGGCAATCTGCATCGTTCTGGCAACAGAGTAACCCAGTTTTCGGCTTGCCTCCTGCTGCAGGGTTGATGTTGTAAATGGAGGCGCAGGAGAACGGTGTGCCGGTTTTTTATCCACGTCCGATACCTCCCACGATGCAGCGCCAATCTCTTTCAGCAGTTTTGTTGCCTCGGTCTCGCTTTCGATTCTCCTTCCGATTTCTGCCACAATCGTGCCACCTTCTGCACTGCGAAACTCTGCAGTTATCTTGAAATAGCTCTCGCTCTCGAATTTTTTGATTTCACGTTCACGTTCCACAATCAGTCTCACAGCCACGCTCTGCACGCGTCCAGCCGAAAGAGCGGGTTTTATCTTGCTCCACAGTATGGGGCTTATCTCGTAACCTACAAGCCTGTCTAGAACCCTGCGAGCCTGCTGGGCGTCAACCAGGTTCATATCAATCTTTCTAGGATTCTCTATTGCATGCTTTAGGGCGTTTTCCGTAATCTCGTTGAATACAATTCTCTTCGTCTTTTCCTTGTCCAGTTTAAGAGTTTCCTGTAGATGCCATGCGATGGCCTCTCCTTCGCGGTCTTCATCGGATGCGAGCCACACCTGCTCGGCTTCACTCACGGCTTTCTGTAGCTCGGATACAAGCTTTCGTTTGTCGTCCGAAATTTGATACTCCGGCTCGTAGTTGTTTTCCACGTCTATAGACATGTCGTTCTTCGATAGGTCACGGATATGTCCGTAACTCGATTTCACAGTATAGTCCTTACCGAGAAATTCTTCAATTTTTTTTGCCTTCGCAGGCGACTCTACTATTACGAGATTTTTCATCATTATATGTATTTGTTTGATTGATTTTCTATTTGTGATTACGTATGGTATATTATTTACTACTTATTATATATTATTTATTGTGTGTGACTTGTGAGAATTATGCCTCGTTGCGCTATACCCCACTAACCTCTGCAAATTAACACAAAAAAAATTAATATCAGGCAAAATCTTACTTTTTTGACTTTTTGAGAAAACAGATATCATGATTTTCACACACTCGCGTATTCCTCTTAACACAATAAATACCCCATCGTTGCGTATTAATAATTAGTATCAACACATTTGCCTTATGTTTAAGCATTCTACCATTCTATTCTTTGTCATTGCATTACTAGTGTGTCAGCCAGCGTCGGCTCAACGCAAGCAACACAAACACGGACGCACTCTCGACACAACCGCTGCTGCTGAGGCACGCATTAAGGAAATGTGGAACCTCATTCAAGATAAATATGTTGAATCGCCCGATATGGACAGCCTTGCCACGCAAGCCATCGTGGCAATGCTCAAGACTCTTGACCCACACAGTATTTATATCCCTGCCAAAGATGTGCAGAAAGCCAATGAGAACCTGCAAGGCAACTTCGAAGGCGTTGGAATATCGTTCCAGATTGTCGAAGATACCATACATGTAGTGGAGGTTATCGAGGGCGGTCCTTCGTCGAAAGTGGGCATTCTGCCTGGCGATAAAATTGTGCGTATCGACGGCCGTCCTGCCGTAGGCGACAGCGTGAACAACACATTCGTGTCCAACCACCTTCGCGGTCCAAAGGGAAGTGAGGTGAAAATAACCATGCTGCGCGACTCGAAAGAGTTGGATTTCACCATCACACGTGGCAAGGTGCCGATCCACAGCATCGACACATGGTTTATGGCAAACGACACCGTGGGTTATATCAAACTGGAGCGCTTCGCACGCACCAGCGTTGACGAGTTCCGCAGTGCTTTGTCCGATCTACAGAAGCAGGGCATGAAATCGTTGATGCTCGACCTCAGGGGCAACAGTGGCGGATTTCTTGATGTAGCAACGTCGCTTGCCAACGAATTCCTACAGTCTCGCAAGTTGATTGTATATCAGGAAGGTCGCAAACAGCCGCGCCACTCGTATTCGACAAATATGTCAGGCCGCTTCCGCGATGGTAAGCTGGTTGTGCTCATCGACGAAAACTCGGCATCGGCATCGGAGATTGTATCTGGCGCGGTACAGGATTGGGATAGAGGTACGATTGTGGGACGCCGTTCGTTTGGCAAGGGATTAGTGCAGCGCATGTTCTCGCTTAAAGACGGTTCACAGGTTCGACTCACCACCGCACGCTACTACACTCCATCGGGTCGTTGCATACAGAAACCCTACAAAGCTGGCGGCGACGCTTACCGCAACGACATATACGAGCGCTACAAACACGGCGAACTGCTCTCGCAGGATTCCATTCATTTCCCCGACTCTCTGATGTTTAAGACAGCTTCGGGACGGATTGTGTATGGCGGCGGCGGCATCATGCCCGATGTATTCGTGCCTATGGACACAACAAAACTGGCCGACTATTTTGTCACACTTCGCTCGAAAGGTTTGGTGAACGAGTTTCCGCTGCGTTGGAGCGAAAAACACAGGAAAGAGCTTAAAGGCATCACATTCGAACAGTACTTAAAGAAATATGACACCTATGCTGTTGACGATGAGTTCGCCGCTTTTGCAAAATCAAAAGGCTATGCAACGACCGACACTACGGGTACCACTGACACACAGCGGCTGTCAACCACAGAACACTACCTGCATCTCGTTCTGAAAGCTCTTATCGCAAAGAATATTTTTGGCACAAAATACTACTATCAGATAATGAAAGAGGTTGATCCGTGCTACAAGAAAGCCTATGATGTAATATTGTAACTAATTAATATTCAAAACCCTGTTACAGTATTTCAAAAAAAAGCCATAAAAGAAGTGCTGAATTAAAAAAATGTTTCTATCTTTGCACCCGCAAAAATGGCTGATGCCACCTGCCGCATTCGTCTAGTGGTCCAGGACAACTGCCTCTCACGCAGTAGATCGCCGGTTCGACTCCGGCATGCGGTACAAAAAGAAAATCCGACCCATCAAGGCCGGATTTTTGTTTGAACCAATAAGGCCGTCGAATCGTACCCTAATTGCTAACAGGCTTCAATCCAATCTCAGCAGCTATCTCGTACATCATCTTCAGTGCTTCCTCGCGGTCATTGGGTATCTTGCCGTCTAGGATGGCGTCTTTGATGCGCTCTTTGATTATTCCTATCTCATGGCAGGGCGGTATGCCGAAGATACGCATTATCTCTTCGCCTCCCACTGGTGGTTGAAAGTTACGTATGCGGTCTTTCTCCTCCAGCTCTACCAACTTGCGGCGCACGGTGGCGAAGTTGTCCATGAACCGTTTAACCTTTACTTCGTTCTTCGATGTGATGTCGGCTTCGCAGAGTGTCATCAGGTCGTCGATGTCGTCGCCAGCCTCAAATAGCAACCGCCTCACGGCCGAGTCGGTCACGATGTCCTCGGACAGTATGATAGGACGCATGTGCAACATGACAAGTTTTTCGACATAGCGTTCCTTTCCATTGAGCGGCAGATGTAGGCTTTTGAATATACGTTTGACCATGTGGCTGCCTTTTGCCTCGTGTCCGTGGAATGTCCAGCCGATACGTTCGTCGTAGCGTTTGGTGTAGGGTTTCCCGATATCGTGCAGCAGCGCCGCCCAACGCAACCAGAGGTTGTCGCTCTTTTCTGCCACGTGGTCCATAACCTCCATGGTGTGGTAAAAGTTGTCCTTGTGACCCCTACCGCTAACCGTTTCGATTCCTTTTAGCTTTGAAAGCTCTGGAAAAATCAGTTTCAGAAGCCCAGACAGCTCGAGCAACTTGAGCCCTACCGAGGGGCGAGGCGACATGATTATCTTGTTCAGTTCTGTGGCGATGCGCTCCTTCGACACAATTTCTATGCGCTCTTTGTTCCGTCCTATGGCCTCGAAGGTTTTCTCTTCGATACGGAAACCAAGTTGCGATGCAAATCTTATGGCGCGCATCATACGCAGCGGGTCGTCGCTGAAAGTGACGTCCGGGTCGAGCGGAGTGCGCAGTAGTCCTTCGTTGAGGTCGCGGATTCCTCCGAATGGGTCAAGCAACTCGCCGAAAGTCTCTTCATTGAGTGAAAATGCCATCGCGTTGATGGTGAAGTCGCGTCGCTGCTGGTCGTCCTCGAGGGTGCCGTCTTCCACAATAGGTTTGCGGCTTTCGCGACGGTACGACTCTTTTCTTGCCCCGACAAATTCAATCTGCCAATCGATGCCGTCGTGTTTGTAACCGAATGCTGCCGTGCCGAAGTTCTGATAGACAGACACCTTTGCTGATCCAGCTGCTTTGGCGCTGGCTTTGGCCAGTTCTATGCCGCTGCCGACACACACTACGTCGATGTCGGTGCATGGGCGCTGCAGAAAATAATCGCGCACCACGCCACCCACGGCATAGGCTTTCACGCCCATACGGTCGGCTTCGCCGCCGATAATCTTATATATTGGATTGTCGAGCAAGTTGTGTTAGAATTTCTGCCTGTGGGCTATATTGCCTTCCTCGTCGTAGAACTCCCACTCGCCGCAACGACGGCCGTTCTCGTAAAGTCCTTGGTAGTAGGGTATGCCGTTGTCGCGATAGACGGTATATTTGCCGTTCTCCTTACCATCGATAAAAGTGCCTTCGGTTTGAAGCATCCCGTTGGGATGGTAGAAAAGCCAGCGTCCTTCGCGTTTTCCATCGGTGGTTTTGCCGGATGAACGTAAGGCACAGTTGCTATAGAACTGATAGATATATTGTGTTGTACCTTGATGAAATACAACTGTGGCGGGAGTGCCCAGTTCGCTCCATTCGACTATACGAAGCGAGTCGTATTCGCCGTTCAGATATGTCTTTCCTTCTCGGTCGAGCATAGTCCAGTCGCTACCTTTCTCATGATTTGAATTGTAGTCGCCACTCACGAAGAGCTCTCCTGTGGGGTAGTAGTATTTCCACACGCCGTCGGGCGTTTCGTCTTTGCCGCTGAAATGTTTCTCATATTGCAGCTGTCCATTGCTGTAGTACATCCGCTCGCCTATCTTCACCGCTTTTGATTCTTTGCCTTTCATGACATATACCAGCTGGTTGCTCCCGTCGGGATAGGTCGCGATGACTTGTTCGTATTCACCTCCACCGCTACAACTTGATAAAAACGCCACTATGGCGATTGCAAGTAGAAAATAAATCTTTTTCATTCGTCACTATTTGTTAATTCTGTCTTATATAACGACGAATTAATCAAATTCGTATGAGAAGCCCAGCGCGAAAAACCTGTCGGGGTTCTTCACTTGCACCTCGGTGGCGGCTTTGAGGTGGACGCTCACGGTGTTGTGGCGGTCGATCTGGTAGGATGCGGTTGCGACGGTTCGGAACTCATCGACAATCTTTCGCGACGGATGGTTGAGCCGTTGGAAACACTCCTCTGAGAGCGAGAGTTTCCAGGGTTTGTCGGGAAACGAATAGCTCACACCGATGCGGTTGCGGAGGTACATCTGCGGGTTGTATTTGTAATCGCCGATGCGCTCGTTGCGGAAGGTCGTCTGATAGCGCAGCCGGTAACCTATCGTCCAGTCGCCGAACTTTTTGGAGAGCGACAGGTTGAGGTTCAGCCGATGCTGGTCTTCGTAGTAGTGTTTTGAGTTGTAGCGATAGATGAAGGCGTAGCTGGCACCGAGTTTCAACCGCAATCCGTATTGTTTCAGTTGCTTACGCCACAAAGCCTGACTCAACCCCACAGTCGTTTCGGTCTTTGAGAATCGAGTGCTGAACTGTTTGAATCGCAGTTCTTCGCCAATCGAAATGTCGGTGCCTTTGACGATTGCATGAGTATATTCAGCCTCCCATTCGGTGCCGAAATCATAGTTTTGCGCCCCAAGAAAACCTCCAGGCAGCAAAACGACAAGCAATATCAGCAACCGAATACGACTCAAAACTCGAGATTAGTGAATAGTGATTTATTCGCTTGATTTAATTTGATTCAGAGGTGCTCATGAATGCTAAAGCATTTGACAAATGTGTTTGCTGATCGCTGACTACTTAAAACTTACAGCTCGCAACTTAAAACTCACCTCCAAAATTCAACTTTCAAAATTAGTTTTCACACCGTCCCCTTGTACTTGGTCACCATATCGATGCTGTTGCCTTGACCGCTCTCGGGACGGTAGAACACTTTGACGTAGGCTGTGTCTTTGAGAAAGTTGATATATCCCACTTCGGCTTTCACGATGTCCAATCCTGTGCGTTCACGCAAGTCGGCGAGCATATCCTCGTAGCGATCGGGTTTTATGAGGTCGATTTTTTCGTACATAATCATCTTTGTCGCCTGAGTGCTCTTGTTGTGCTTGCCTATGCCCGATTCCATCACCCAGGTCATCAAAACCACGAGCACGTTGGTGGCAAACAGCGCCACATAGCTGCTGGCCGCCATTCCGAAACCGTTGATGATAGAGATGCCGATGATTACGAACAGGTAGGTCATCTCACGGATGGGAACTGCGTCGGTGCGGTAGCGCAACAAGCCGAAGATGGCGAACAAGCCCAATCCGAAACCAATCTCGATGGAGAGGTTTTTCAACATGAACAGCAGCGCGAAAATCGTGACGCTGAAGAGCATGTAGGTGAAGTAGTAGTCTTTGCGGCGACTTTTCTTATAGTAGAAGAAATGCACTATAATCCAGCACACCAGCAGGTTGAAAGCAAAAAGAGCCAACAGGTGAATCAATCCGGGACCATCAAATAGCGGAATCCCCAGAAAGTCCATAACCGGCTGTTCTTCGCCAAACTGGCTGCTTATGATAGTATCGGTGGCGTGCGATGCCTGTGCATTGAGTGCATCGTCCAGCAAATCCTGTCCCATCGGAGTGGTGTCCGCCAACGGCGTTCCCATGTAAGCTTGTAAGAGTTTCATGATGATACGTTGATATGTTTATATGTTGATACGTTGATATGTGATTTTAAGTTTTAAGCTGTAAGTTGTAAGTTGTAAGTTTAAGTTTTAAGTTGTAAGCTGTAAGTTGTAAGTTTAAGTTTTAAGTTGTAAGCTGTAAGTAATAGGCAAGCGTCATTTGTCAATTCACTATTCACAATTCACTATTCACAATTCACTATTCACAATTCACAATTCACAATT
>JAFZXE010000012.1 GCA_017616895.1 Bacteroidales bacterium | reverse complement strand
TAATAATGGTGTTGATATTGTGGTAAACGATAAAGATAACGATAAAGATAACGATAACGATAACAATAACAATAACGATAACAATAACGATAACAATAACGATAACAATAACGATAACAATAACGAAAACGATAAAGAAATAGAACAGAATTAGAGAAGAAATAGAACAAGATTGGTGACCTGTGACCTGTGACCTGTGATCTGTGACCAGTGACCTGTGACCTGAAAGATTTCTCCAAAATCTCTGAAATATTTCTCACCGTAAAACGATAACGATAAAGATAACAAAAACAAAAGCAATATGAACCTCAACAATTTTACAATCAAAGCACAGGAAGCCGTGCAGAAGGCACAGGAGATTGCCTCGGTGAACCAGCACCAAGCGATTGAGACAAGCCATCTGCTGAAAGGGCTTCTTTCCGTTGACGAAAACGTCACACCCTATCTTTTCAAAAAACTCGACGCCAACGTAACCTACATCAGCAAGCAGACCGACACAATGCTGCAGTCGATGCCCAAGGTAAGCGGAGGCGACCAGTATCTTTCAAACGACGCCAACAAAGCCCTTGTGAAAGCCTCGCAGACGGCAACTGCGATGGGAGACGACTTTGTGTCGGTAGAGCACATGCTGCTCGGACTTGTGGATGGCAACGACCAGGTTGCCAAGATGCTTCAAGGCTCGGGAGTAAGTGAGAAAGGCCTCAAAGCCGCCATAGCCGACCTACGGAAAGGGAGCAAGGTGGCGTCGCAGAGCGCCGAAGAGTCGTTCAACGCGCTGAACAAATACGCCAAGAACCTCAACCAACTGGCGCAGGCGGGCAAGCTCGACCCGGTGATAGGCAGAGACGACGAGATACGCCGTGTGCTGCAAATCCTCTCGCGCCGAACGAAGAACAACCCCATACTGATTGGCGAACCCGGCGTGGGAAAGACCGCCATAGCCGAAGGGTTGGCCCACAGAATCGTGTCGGGCGATGTGCCCGAAAACCTGAAGTCGAAAACCATATTCTCGCTGGATATGGGTGCGTTGATTGCGGGCGCTAAATACAAGGGCGAATTCGAGGAGCGGTTGAAGTCGGTGATAAGAGAAGTATGCGAAGCCGACGGCGAGATAATCCTCTTCATCGACGAGATTCACACCCTCGTAGGAGCCGGCGGCGGCGAAGGCGCGATGGATGCCGCAAACATACTGAAACCCGCGTTGGCACGTGGCGAACTGAGGGCCATAGGTGCCACAACACTTGCCGAATACCAGAAGTATTTCGAGAAAGACAAGGCGCTGGCGCGCAGGTTCCAGAGCGTACTGATCGACGAACCCAACGTGGCCGACACGATTTCGATACTTCGTGGCTTGAAAGAGCGCTACGAGGTGCACCACAAGGTGCGTATCAAAGACGAAGCCATCATCGCGGCAGCCGAACTGTCGAACCGATATATCAGCGACCGATTCCTGCCCGACAAGGCTATCGACCTGATAGACGAGGCGGCTGCAAAACTGAGGCTTGAAATCGACTCGGTGCCTGAAGAACTCGACGAGATTGAACGCAAGATACGCCAACTCGAGATTGAGCGAGAAGCGATAAAGCGCGAGAACGACCAGGAGAAGCTGGCTCAGCTGTCGAACGAGATAAACCAGCTGGGCGAGCAGCGCAACCAGATGAAGGCCCGCTGGCAGAACGAGAAAAGCATTGTCGAAGAGATTCAAACCGAGGTAAAAAACATAGAGTCGTACAAATTCGAAGCCGAACAGGCCGAGAGAGCCGGCGATTACGGCAAGGTGGCCGAATTGCGCTACGGCCGCATCAAGGAAGCCGAGAAACACGTCGAAGACCTGAAATCGCAACTGAAAGCGATGCAGGCCGACAACGCCATGATAAACGAGGAGGTCGATTCGGAGCAAGTGGCCGAAGTGGTGTCGCGCTGGACAGGCATCCCTGTTACCAGGATGCTGCAGTCGGAAAGAGAACGATTGCTGCACCTCGAAGACGAGCTGCACAAACGAATCGTGGGACAGGACGAGGCTGTCGCCCTGGTGGCCAACGCTGTGAGAAGGAGCCGCACGGGATTGGCCGACTCGCATAGACCCGTAGGATCATTCCTGTTTCTGGGCACAACCGGAGTCGGAAAGACCGAACTGGCGAGAGCGCTGGCCGAAGTGCTGTTTGACGACGAAAGCATGATGGTTCGTATCGATATGTCGGAGTATCAGGAGCCACACTCGATCTCGAGGCTTATAGGAGCACCTCCGGGATATGTCGGATACGACGAGAGCGGCCAGCTGACCGAAGCGGTGAGAAGAAAACCGTACTCTATAGTACTGTTCGACGAGATAGAGAAAGCGCACCCCGATGTGTTCAACACCCTGCTGCAAGTGCTAGAGGACGGACGACTGACCGACAACAAAGGCCGCACGGCAGACTTCCGCAACACCATCATAATTATGACCTCGAACCTCGGCAGCGAACTGATTCAGCGTCACATCGACGACGGAGAAGTCTCGACTCAGGATATGGAGAAGACAAAGGAGGAGATAATGAACATGCTGAGGCAGCGGATAAGACCCGAATTTCTGAACAGGATTGACGAAGTGGTGATGTTCAAGCCGCTCGACCTGACGCAGGTGCGCGAGATAGTGAAGCTGCAGATCAACCTGCTGGCAAAGACGCTCGAGAAGAACGACATAATCATCTCAGCCACAGACAAGGTCATCGACCATATCGCCAACGAGGGCTACGATCCCTCGATGGGAGCGCGCCCCATCAAACGAGTCATCCAAAGAACGCTGCTCAACGAGCTGTCGAAACAGATTCTGGAGGACAAAATCAACCCGAAGGACAATATCCTCATCGACGAAGACGACGGGCAGTTCGTGTTCAGGCAGTAAGCCATTCTGAAACAAAAACTTTAGAACATTCCAACCCCAAGGAAATCCCCTTGGGGTTTTCTTTTTTGAGACTATTGACCGTTGGGGTGAATCAGCAATCCGCAACTCCGACCGTTAACCGCAGGCAACCTACCAACGCCCTACCAACGCCCTACTAACACCCACTATGAATTTTTCGACAATGATTCTATTTTATTTATAGATGTATTAAGAAAAATTAGTATATTTGCACTTTCAATCTAACCGATTCCACACATAAAGAAATAATTAACAACAAAATACAATTATGACACCATCACACATTGAACACATCGGCATTGCCGTGACGAACCTGGACGAAGCTATCCGTTACTGGGAAGATGTAATGGGACTGAAATGCTACGCCATCGAAGAGGTAAAAGACCAGAAAGTGAAGACTGCGTTCTTCAAAATCGGGGAGGTGAAGATCGAGCTGCTGGAGCCGACCTGCCCGGAGAGCACCATCGCCTCGTTTATAGAGAAGAACGGCGGCAAGGGTGGGATGCACCACATCGCCTTCGCGGTGGAGAACACCGACCAGGCACTGAAAGACGCCGAAGGCAAGGGGGTGCGCCTGATAGACAAGGAGAGCCGCGGGGGCGCCGAAGGGCTGCACATCGGTTTCCTGCACCCGAAGAGCACGCTGGGCGTGTTGACGGAGCTGTGCTGTAAGTGAATTGTGAAATTGTGAAGTTGTGAAGTTGTGAATTGACAATTGAACAACACAAGCGAACATTCTTGCACTAAAAATGATTTTTTCAGGGGGCTGGAACGAGAGGCGTTAAGGCTCGAGGGAAGGTCCCGAATACAATAACCTTTTAATCAAAAACACATTATGGCTTTTGAACAGAAAATAAAAGAGCTTCTTGACAAGAGGACCGAAGCCCGCATGGGTGGAGGCCAGAAGCGTATTGACAAACAGCACGAGCAGGGCAAGCTGACGGCGCGCGAGAGGATCGCGATGCTGCTGGACGAAGGCTCGTTTGAGGAATTTGACATGTTTGTCACCCACCGCTGCACGAACTTCGACATGCAGAAACAGTCGTTCCTGGGTGACGGAGTGGTGACGGGTTACGGCACGATCAACGGACGTTTGGTTTATGTGTTCGCCCAGGATTTCACGGTGTTTGCCGGATCGCTGAGCGAAACGATGTCGCTGAAGATCTGCAAGGTGATGGATCAGGCGATGAAGGTGGGAGCCCCTGTGATTGGATTGAACGACTCGGGCGGAGCGAGAATACAGGAAGGCTGCAACTCGCTGGCCGGATATGCGGAGATATTCGAGAGAAACATATTGGCGTCGGGTGTGGTGCCGCAGATCAGTGCGATCTTCGGACCCTGTGCCGGCGGCGCGGTGTATAGTCCGGCGTTGACCGACTTCATCATGATGACCAAGGAGAACAGCTACATGTTCCTGACGGGTCCGAAGGTGGTGAAGACGGTGACGGGCGAAGATGTGACGGTTGACAAGCTGGGCGGCGCGATGGTTCACGCCACGAAGAGCGGTGTGGCCCATTTCGTGGGCGAGACCGAGGAATCGACCATCGAGCTGATACGCGACCTGGTGGGATATATACCGAGCAACAACTTCGAAGATGCCCCGATGGTGGAGACCGACGACCCGATTGACAGAATGGAGGACTCGCTGAACGCCATCATACCCGAGAACCCGAACACGCCATACGACGTGAAGGAGGTTATCAACGCCATCGTCGATGACGGCAAGTTCCTGGAAGTGCACGAGAAGTTCGCTCCGAACCTGGTGGTCGGATTTGCCAGGATGGGCGGCCGCAGCGTAGGCGTGGTGGCCAACCAGCCGAAGGCTATGGCGGGCGTGCTGGACTGCAACGCTTCGAGAAAGGGCGCGCGATTCGTGAGATTCTGCGACGCGTTCAACATACCGCTTGTGACGTTGGTTGACGTGCCCGGCTTCCTGCCCGGAACCGGCCAAGAGTATAACGGTGTGATCGTACACGGTGCGAAGATGCTTTACGCCTACGGCGAAGCCACGGTGCCTAAGGTGACGGTGACGCTGAGAAAGAGCTACGGCGGTGCGCACATCGTGATGAGCTGCAAGCAGCTGAGGAGCGACATCAACTATGCATGGCCGACGGCGCAGATAGCGGTGATGGGAGCCAGCGGAGCCACCGAGGTGCTGCAGGGACGCGCACTGAAAGAGATAACCGACCCGGACGAGAAAGCCAAATTCATCGCCGAGAAGGAGAAGGAGTACAACGACCAGTTTGCGAACCCGTACAACGCGGCCAAATACGGCTATATCGACGACGTGATCGAGCCGAGAAACACAAGGTTCCGCGTGATACGCGCGCTGCAGGTACTCTCGACAAAGAAAGACTCGATACCGATGAAGAAGCACTGCAATTTGCCGCTGTAGGTCCGTGACCTGTGACCTGTGACCAGAATCATTAACAATCATCATTCGTCTATTCAAAATTCGACATTCAAAATTAATTAATAACCAGGGGGCGACCCCATAAAATCACAAAAAGATGAAAAAAGTTTTATTGACCGCCGCAATCGCTGCCACTTTCGTATTCGCAATGGTAGCCTGCAACTGCAAAAAGAACGTCGATGTCACTGTTGAAAGCACCGAGCAGACCGAAGAGGTGTGCAACCACGAGTGTGAGCATCAGTGCGACCACCAGTGTGCCGAAGCATGCACCTGCCCCGACAGCTGCGCTGCGAAGAACTGCGAAGGCTGCCCGAACCACGGCACCGACAAATGCTGCAAGCAGCAATGCAAGGGTGAGAAACCCGAGTGCTGCAAAGAAGGCGAGCACAAATGCTGCAAAGACGGCGAGAAGAAAGAGTGCTGCAAGAAATAAGTAGCCTTTGAGGGAGAGGGGCGCGGTTTTTATTTTAGTTGTTTATTCATTTCCGCTCCCCTACCCTTTCTTTCGGTCAAAACTTTTTCATTCTGATTTTTAGCAACTAAGACATGAACAAAATCTATAAAGTATTCACAATCGGCATACTTTGTGTGGCGTTGTTTGCCGGCGGGTTGTCGGCCAAGAAGCCGCACAAAGGGCCCAGACCTCCGAAGCCGGCAGCCGAACAGGCGATGCCGCCAGAGGATGGCAAGATGCCGCCGGAGTGCGAGATGCACCATAAAGGAATGCCTATGCACGGGATGCAACCTGTGACATTCCAAGCCAACCAAATATGCTACATACCCGAGATGCACGCCTTTGTGGTGGTTGACAGCACCGACTGTGCCGTCGATCTGGTGGTGCGCGAGGATGACGGAAGCATGAAGCTGATAGGCCGCCATGTGACCGACAGCCTCTACAAGCGTCACGACCTAAAGAACATCCACCGACCGAAGTCGGTATGGGTGATGGGCGACAAGATTATCTATCTCGCCTCGTCGGCGAAAGACAGCGCCCATATCGGAATCCTGTCGATGGAGCCGGAACCGGCGAAAGAGGGCGAACACGCAGACAAGCTGTGCTACGCTTTCGGCAAGGAGAAATCCTATTTCGGTCTGCATTTCAACGCCTACGCGTTTGACATCAACCCGATGGCGAAAGAGATTACAGTGGTCGGCACCAACGCCCTCGGCTACAGCATCGCCGTGGTGGACCTGACCAACTTCCCCGAGGAGCTGAGTTTCAAAGGCGAACCCTACAACTACCACAAGAAGAAGCAGTCGGAGGTGATAGCCGACCAGGACCCCTACGGATTGGGACTGACGTTTGTGGCCGTGTCGGTGGTGTTTATCGCCCTGATAAGTGTGTGCCTGATCATGTTGGGCTACGGCTCGGCGATACGCAACTGGAACGAGAAGCGCAAGAAGAAAGAAGAAGCCAAGAAGCAGCCTACGGTTAGCGGCCAGCAGGCAGGTGGCCGTACGGGCGACAATGGCAACGAGTCGGGTGTTGACGGCGACGTGTATGCCGCCATCGCGACAGCCATATACCTCTACAACGAGGAGCTGCACGACGACGAAGACATGGTGATCACCATTCAAGATGTGCAACGCGCCTGGACGCCTTGGAACGACAAACGCTTCAACATGAACCAGTATTTCAATAAAAAGTAAGTGCGTACCCGCACAGGGCGATAATGGTTCAAAGTGCATGCCCACACAGGGCAGATAACACAGTCAAACAATCAAATATACAGCAATGAAAAATTTCAAATTCAAAATAAATGGAACCGACTACAACGTTGACATCAACGAGGTGGAAGGCCAGGAGATAAAACTGAATGTGAACGGCACCCCGTATAATGTGACCGTTGATGCCGAAGTGAAACAGAAACCGACCGTGAAGCGTCCCGCACCGAAAGCAGCCGCTCCCGCTGCAGCCCCTGCAGCAGCCGCAGCTCCGGCAGCCGGCGGAGCCGGAACGAAAGTCACCACTCCCCTGCCCGGAACGATACTCGACGTCTTCGTCAACGTGGGCGACAAGGTGAGTGCAGGTCAGCGCGTGGTGCTGCTCGAGGCAATGAAGATGGAGAACAACATCGAATGCGACGTAGCCGGAACGGTGACCGAGGTGAAATGCCGCAAAGGCGACAGCGTGCTCGAAGGCGACGTGCTGGTAGTGATTGGATAAAATTATTAATTGTGAATTAGTGACCAGTGGTCAGTAAATTCAAAAAACGAAATACAAAATTAGAATAAGATGATTACTTTAGCAACAGGCGGCTTCATGGATTTCATGTCAACCCAGTTGATGCAGTTCCTGCAGTACACGGGTTTTGCCAACGTCACATGGGGCCACATAGCAATGATAGTCATAGGACTGGTGTTCATCTTCCTCGGCATCAAGAAGGAGTTTGAACCCCTGCTCCTCGTCCCTATCGGATTCGGTATGCTGATAGGTAATATTCCGTTCTATCCCGGATTGAAAATCGGTATCTACGAAACCAGTTCGGTGTTGAACATCCTGTATCACGGCGTGCAGAACGGCTGGTATCCGCCACTGATATTCCTGGGTATCGGCGCAATGACCGACTTCTCGGCGCTGCTTTCCAACCCGAAGCTGTTCCTTATCGGCGCAGCCGCCCAGTTTGGCATCTTCGCCGCATATATGGGCGCACTCGCACTTGGATTCCTACCCAACGAAGCCGGTGCCATCGGCATCATCGGCGGTGCCGACGGTCCTACCGCCATCTTCCTGAGCTCGCAGCTGGCTCCCGACCTGATGGGTGCCATCGCGGTGTCGGCTTATTCGTATATGGCGTTGGTGCCGGTTATCCAGCCCCCCATCATGCGACTCTGCACCACCAAGAAAGAGCGCGTGATACGCATGAAACCGCCGCGTCAGGTGTCGAAACTGGAGAAGATCACCTTCCCGATTCTCGGCCTCCTGTTCTGCGCCTTCATCGTGCCGTCGGGTCTTCCGCTGCTCGGCATGCTCTTCTTCGGCAACCTGCTTAAAGAGAGCGGCGTGACGAAGAGATTGAGCGACGTGGCCAGCAACGCCATCGTGAATATGTGCACCCTGCTTATCGGTATCACCGTAGGTGCCTCCACACAGGCCACCACGTTTCTCACCGGCAAGTCGGTGCTTATCTTCGGACTCGGCGCCGGCTCGTTCATCGTGGCCACCTTCACCGGAGTTCTGTTTGTGAAGTTCTTCAACCTGTTCCTGAAAGAGGGCAACAAGATCAACCCGCTTATCGGTAACTCAGGTGTGAGCGCTGTGCCCGATGCCGCCCGTGTGTCGAACAACGTGGGATTGGAGTACGACAAGACCAACTACCTCCTGCAGCACGCTATGGGTCCGAATGTGGCCGGCGTGGTAGGATCGGCAGTCGCTGCCGGTATCCTGCTGGCGTTCCTGCACTAATACTTATTAAGTAAGATAGAAGAGAGAGAGGCAACCCGACGGGTCGCCTCTCTCTCTTTATGTTGATATGTTTTATGTTGATATGTTTTATGTTGATATGTTGAAAGTTGTGCCGAAGGCTGCGAACACCTATGAATTGAATTAAATGAAGTGAGTCAAACCTGAAACCTAAAACCTGAAACCAAATCACCCTACAATCACCTCGGTGAGTTCGCGTTTGTCGAAGACTCGCTCCGCCAGCTCTTTCAGCTTTGCGGGGGTGGCCGTCTGCAGCGCATTGAGGAGGTTGGTCGTGAAGCGCTCGTCGATCAGCGTGTCCAACATGTTGTAGAACCGCTCGGAGCGCTCGAAGATGCCGTCGATGGAGCGCAGGAAGTCGCCAGCCATATAGTTGCATACGAGATTCAGCTCGTCTTCCGAAACCGGCTCGCGCCTCAACATGTCGAGTTCATGGTATATCTCCTTCAACGCGGGTTCGGTATACTCCGACGCCACATCGCTCGTGACATAGAACACGCTGCTGCCCCTCACCATGTTGGACATCGAGTAGATGCCGTAAGTGTAGCCTTTCTCCTCCCGTATGTTGGTCATCAGGCGAGAGCCGAAATAGCCGCCCAACACGGTGTTGAGTATCATAAACATCGGGTAGTCGGGGTCGTCCCACTCGATGGGTAGGATACGTCCGACGCGAAGAGTGGTCTGTACCGACGAAGGGATTGAGTGGCGGATTTTTAATTTTGAACTTTGAATTTTTAATTTTGAATTGAGAGTGTTTGAAAGGTTTGAGCGGGGTGTAGGGATTGAGAAACATTCGTCAAGCAGCTTCAATATTTCGTCGTCGTAGTTGCCGGCGAGGACCAGTGTGGCGTCGGCGAGCGAGAAGCGTTGGTCGGCATAACCGCGAACGTCGGCGAGCGAGAGTTTCTGTACATCGTCGGGTTTTGCATATACACCTTCGGGGTGGTCTTTCCCATATACCGCCTCGTAGAAGAGGTTGCGAGCCATCATGTTAGTCTTCAGCTCGGCGTTGAGAAGCGTCTGCCGGCGTTTGGCCATCAGGACGTCAAACTCATCCTGCCCGATTACCGGATGTAGCAGCAGGTCGCTCAACACGGGGAATACCTCGGCCGCATATTTTTTCAGCACATAGACTGTTAGTTTCACCGTCGACGAGGTGGCTTGACGGTCCATCGCGACACCCAGCCGGTCGAAGAGTTCGGCCACCTGGCGCGAGTTGTATCTCTCAGACGCCTCGAGCAGTAGGTCTCTCACCGCACCGGCACAGAGCCTTTTGGGCTGGCTGGCACCTCCAGCGTTGAAGATGAAGTCGAGCTTCAGTATGTCGACCGACTTCGAAGGGAAGAGGTACATCGAGTTGCCGCCCGGAAGGGTTCGCCGTTGCGGTAGGAGTGTTTTCAAGTCCGCTTCCGATGGTATAAGCCGAGAGTCGATCATTTTTTTATGTGGATACGTTGATATGTTGATATGTTTACTTAAAACTTACCGCTTACAGCTTAAAACTAATTTATCGTCCTGTGCTGGCACACACCTTGAACCTTTTAAACCTTTTAAACCTTGAAACTTAATACTTAAAACTTACCGCTTACAGCTTAAAACTAATTTATCGCCCTGTGCGGGCACGCACCTAAAACGTAATGGTAACTTTCACATTGAACTGGCGGGCGGTGAGGTAGTTCGGCACCGGATAGTAGGTGTTTTCGTAGTCGGCCACCCAGAGGTAGGAGACCACGTTGTGGTAGTTGAAGAGGTTGAAGACATCCACCCCTATCATCACGTCGTCCACCACCCTGAAGAACTTCGTGTTCGCCAGCTTCTTGAATCGCGAGAGCTGGATGGAGTTGCCCCAGTCCACACGGAAGTAAGTCGGCAGGCGGAAGTCGGCGCTGCGGTCGGTCTGATAGGGAAAGGAGACGGGCAGACCCGTGCCGACGATGAGGCTCAAACTCATACGCCACCACGGTATTTTGGGTATGTAGTCCTGCAGGAAAGTCTTGAACGAGAAGAGCTGGTCGGTCGGTCGCGGTTGCCATCCGTAGCCGTCGCCTTTTACGTTCTCTCGTGTCTGCATAATCGAGATGCTCGCCCACGACTCGAGCCCTTCCACAAACTCGCCGTTGAGGCGCATACTCATACCCACCGCATAGCCCTCAGCGTCGTTGTCGGCCGCATAGCGCATACGCAGGTTGTCGATGGTATAGGGAACGAGGTTGTCGATATATTTGGCATAGACGTCGGTGGTGAGGCGGAACGGTTTCTTCAGCAGTTTGAAGTTCCAGTCGATGGATTGCACGATTTGGTAGGAGCGCTGAAGATGCAGCGAAGGGTTGAGCGTGCCGTCATAGCGGCGCATCTCGCGATAGAAAGGTGCCTGCTGATATACGCCGGCCGAGGTGCGGAATCGCAGGTCGGTCTTGATATTCGGCTTGAAGGCAAAGCTCACCCTCGGCGAAACAAACCCTCTCAAACCTTTTGAACCTTCCAAACCTTTTAAACCCTGATTCTCTGTCGAGTAGGTCCACATGCTGTAGAGCTGGAAGCGGGAGCCCACGACCAGCTGCAGGTCTGTCCCTTTGTCGGTTATCCAGTTGAAGTCGCGCTGGAGGAAAGCCGACGTTCTTACGGTATACACGTTGTTGTGCGCCTTGCTGTAGAACTGCAGTATCGGGTTGTAGGGTTGGTTGAGGCTGTCGCCGGGTGTCTCGTAGCTGGTCGGCATCGAATAGCCAGCCGAGTCCACCCATTTCCACTCGCTCACGCGGTCGTCGGTGGTCTCCAGCTGCACCTTCGCTCCCCAACGCCAGTTGCCCAGCTTGGCGTAGTGGGTTCCACGCACCTCGGTGCTGTAAATGCCCGTGCGGAGATAGTTGCGCGCATGTTCGAGGAAAGTGCCCACGCCGCGGTCGAACTTATCCACCTGCCCCATCTGCGAGCCGAGAGACAGCTCGTAGAGCCAGTATTGGTCCTGGATGTCGTAGAGTTCCGCCTCGTCGTTGCTCTGCACCGAGGTTATCCATTTCAGGCTGAAGTTCTCGTTGGGATGATAGTCCACCGAGAAGCTGCCGAGTAGCGTCGAGTATTTGTCCGTCTCCTGCCCGTCGAAGTAAATGTCCAGCTCCATCGAGTGCATGAAGTTGCCGAAGGTCGTCGTCTGGCTTTCCGGCACCAGGCCGTAGCGGTTCCTTGTCCAGATGGCGAGCAGCGAGAGGTCCACCTTGTCGTTCACCCTGTAGCCCATCAGCGCCTGCAGGTCGGTATAGGTCGTCGTGTAATGTCCTTTGGTGTCGAGCGAGGCGAAGAGGTAGCGGTTCGTGTGGTAGCGGAAGCCGACGTTATACCAGAAGTTTTTTATCGTCCCCCGAGCCGACGCAGCGCCACCCAACAGCGACGCCGAGAGTTTGGCGTGGAACTCCGTCGGTCGTTTGTATTTGATGTCCAGCACCGACGACATCTTGTCGCCATAGATAGCCTCGAAGCCACCGGGCGAGAAGGTCAGGTGGTCCACCATATCCGCGTTTATGATGCTCATACCCTCCTGCTGACCGCTGTGGACCAGCTGCGGACGGAATACCTCCACGTCGTTGATATACACAAGGTTTTCGTCAAACGAACCGCCGCGGACGGAGTACTGCGACGAGAGCTCGTTGTTCGAGGCCACGTCCGGCAGCGTCTTCAGCACACTCTCCACCCCCTCGTTCGGACCCGCGATGTTCTCGATGTCGGCAAGGTTGATATGGGTGTAGTTTCCTGTAGTCGAGCGTTCGCCCACCACATCCACCTGGTTCAGCTGGCTCGACTGTTCGTGCAGCACCATATCCATCACCCTACGCGTTGAGCCCAACGGCCCCAGCACCACCGTCGTGTCGCGGTAGCCCAGCAGCGAGAACTTCACATACACCGTGTCCGTCTCGCTCACCGTCAACGTCCATGCCCCTTTGCGGTCCGTGCGCACCGCAGCCGACCCGCCCTGCCAACGGGCGCTGACAGTCGCAAACTCCAGCCCGCTGCCTCCGGCCGATACACGTCCTTCCAGACAGGCCTGCCCCATGGCCACAGACAGCGGAACAACAAACAGTGCGAATAAGAAGAGCCGCTTTACAGACATCACTTTTATATAACTCCTATAAAAACGGCAGAACAGCGAAAATAGTGTGCTATGGGCTGAAGTGACCTTTATTTAAAGTCTGAGTCAAATCTGAATATAGTCTATGCAAAGCCTATACCATGATAAGGCTGTGTATAAGCTATAATTGAGTCACAGATTACCTAGGGCATTTATACGTATGGTATTTTATACGCAATCGCTCTAATACCGAAAAAAAGATTAAATTTGCAGTTTGATTTTTTGATTACATTCGTTCTAAAATACGGATTTATAGATGAAACACGAAAGAATTACTATGCGGGGAACTGTGATATTGGCGGTCTTGCTGGCTGTGGGCGGTGTATGTCGGGCGCAGGATACGGTGCGTATGTCGCTGGACGACTGCCTACGGTATGCCTACGACCACAACCTGACGGTGCAGACGGCACAGCTGAACCGCGAGTCGGCTGAGGCCAGCGTGAGCAACGCCAAGTGGAACTTCGCACCGAGCATGAGTGCGTCGGCTGGCGAAAACATGAACATTCAGGGTGGCGGCACTTCGTTCAACACCTCGGCTGGCGTGAACGCCAACATGACTCTTTTCAGCGGATTGGCAAATCTGCGCACCTTGCAGCAGAGCAAGCTCTCGCTCAAACAGAGCGAGCTGAAGGTGAAGCAGAGCCAGAACAACATAGCCGGGCAGATCATACAGGCCTATATGACCATACTGATGAACCAGGAAAGACTGACCTATCAGCGTGACGTACTGAAAACGAGCGAGGAACAGATGAACGAGGGTGAGGTGAAGTACAACGTAGGAAAACTCCTCGAAAGCGACTACATGCTGCTGCAGGCAAACTACCAGAGTGCGCTTGGAAACATCGAAAACACGCGTCTGACGATAGAAAACAACCGACTGGAGCTGCGCAACCTGCTGTGCCTTGAGAACGGGCAGACGGTGGGCGTAACGGAGGTCGGCGACAATGAAAACATGCAGCTGCTCTCAATGGAAGAGGTGATACGGGCCGCCGAGAGCAACATGCCCGACTTGGAGATAAGCCAGATGAACGTCGATTTGGCAAAATACAACGTCAAGATAGCCAAATCGGCCTACTCCCCCACCCTTGGGCTCAACGGCGGCGCCAACTACTATCTGGGCGGAACACAGCTCGACCAAACAAGCGGCACGATGGTGAGCGGAGGCAACTTCAGCGGCACCGTGGGATTGAACCTGAACATACCGCTCCTGCGTGGCAACAGCATCACCCAGGTGAAGCAGAGCAAGATAAACCTGCGGCAGGCAGAACTGCAGCACGACCAGACAGCACAGGAACTGCGCAAAACCATCGAAGCACAGTATATTGCCACAGCTCAGGCGAAGAACCAGTACCGCTCGTCGCAGCTGCTGAAAGAGGCCTACCAGTCGAACTACAACGTCTATCGCCTGAAATACGAGAACGGTGCGGTCACGACAGTCGATTTGCTGACTCAGCAAGACCGATTCCTCTCGGCGCTGAACGACTATCTGCAAAACAAATACACCTACCTGATGGACCTTAAAGTTCTGGACATCTACATGGGAAGAGAGTGAATTGTGAAAAGTGAAGAGTGAATTGTGAATTGACAAATGTAAAATTGATGAGCTCAAACAATCAAGTAATCAAACATTCAAGCAAACATAAAATGGCAAAGAGCAAGAAAAAGAAATGGATATGGATTGCGGTGGCAGCCGTAGTGCTGATTTTCATCGTGATAAGCATTGTCTCGAAAGGTGGCAAGTATGTAGTCAACGTGAACACTTCCGATGCCACAACCGGCAAAATCGAAACCACCATCACCGCCACCGGCGAGATACAACCCGTCTATAAGGTGACCGTCGGCACACAGGTGAGCGGCATAGTTGAGAAGCTGTATGTCGATTACAACTCCACCGTGAAGAAAGGCGACCTGCTCGCCGAACTCGACAAGAGCAACCTGCGCGAGCAGGTGAAGCAGAGCAAAGCCAACCTCTCGACGGCACAGAGCAGCAAAGACTTGGCTCAAAAGAACTTCGACCGCATCAAGCGGCTCTACGAAAACAAAGCCGCCACCCAGGAGGAATACGACCAATCTGAATCGACCCTGCTTCAAGCCAAAAACCAGCTGATATCGGCACAGTCAAACTACGAGAACGCCGTAACCAACCTCAAATACGCCGAAATCTACTCACCCATCGACGGCGTGATACTCAACAAAGAGGTGGAAGAGGGACAGACGGTAGCCGCATCGTTCAGCACCCCTACCCTTTTCACCATTGCCAACAACCTGACCGAGATGCAGGTTGAAGCCAACATCGACGAAGCCGACATCGGACAGGTCAAAGAGGGCCAGCGCGTGGTTTTCACTGTTGACGCCTTCCCCGAAGACAAGTTCACCGGAACCGTTCAGCAGCTACGCCTCAACCCCACCGTCACAAGCAACGTCGTGACCTATAAAGTCATCATCGCAGCACCCAACGAGGAAAACAAGCTCTATCCCGGCATGACCGCCAACGTGAGCATCGTGGTGAACGAGCAGGAAGGCGTGCTGGCACCGCTCGAGGCCACCTATTTCGAACTCACCCCCGACATCATCAAGATACTCAAGAAAGAAGGCTACACGCTGCCCGAGATGCCCGAAGGATTTGGTGCTCCCAAGGGAATGCCCAAAGGAATGAAAGCCCCCAAAGATATGTCAAAGGGGATGCCCGACGATGTGAGCGGCGCAACCAAAGCCCCCGCCACAGCGACAGCCGACGGCAAGAAGACGATTGTGGTATTGAAAGACAAAACCGTCAGCTTCCGCGAAGTAGCGACAGGTCTTAACGACGGCGCCAACATCGTGATAACCGAAGGGTTGGCCGAAGGCGAGAAAGTGCTGCTGTCGGTCAACCGCGAAAAGGTCAACACCAAGAAAGCGAAGAGCCTCTTCGAAGGACCAGAAAGAAGGAAAAGATGAGCATAATTTCGTTGAACACCCTTAAGCGCGACTTCCTCGTCGGCGGCGAATACGTACATGCGCTACGCGGGGTAAGTTTCGACATCGACGAAGGCGAGTTTGTCAGCATCATGGGCACCAGCGGCAGCGGCAAATCCACTCTGCTCAACATACTCGGATGCCTCGACACACCCACCTCCGGCGACTATATCATCGACGGCGTGAACGTGAAAGAACGCACCAAGAAAGAGCTGGCCACGCTGCGCAACCGCAAGATTGGTTTCGTGTTCCAGAACTACAACCTGCTGCCCCGCACCTCGGCGCTGGAAAACGTCGAGCTGCCGCTAATGTACAACAAGAAGTTCAGCGCCAAAGAACGCCGCGAACGTGCCGCCGAAGCACTAATAGCCGTAGGTCTGCAAGACCGTATGGAGCACACCTCGGCTCAGCTTTCGGGCGGACAACAGCAACGTGTGGCCATCGCACGCGCCATCGTCAACGACCCGGTCATAATCCTCGCCGACGAAGCCACCGGCAACCTCGACACTCGCACCTCTTACGAGATCATGAGCCTGTTCCAAAGCCTGCACGACAAAGGCAAGACTATCGCCTTCGTGACCCACGAACCCGACATTTCCGAGTTCACCACCCGCGTGGTGAAGTTGCGCGACGGCTTGGTGGTTGACGACCACCCTGTAACCCCGAAATCTGCTACCGACGCCCTCGCTGCACTACCCAAAGCAGAGGACTACGCACAATAACCCCTGACTACCAATTTTCAATTTTCACCTTTCAATTTTCAATTTTAGAAGTGAACTTCGCCAACCTCATAAAGATAGCCCTCCGGGCGATAATGCGCAACAAGACACGCGCCCTTCTCACCATGCTGGGCGTCGTCATCGGCATCGCCGCCGTCATCACGATGGTCTCCATCGGACAGAGCGCCACTCAGAACACCCGTGCCGAGTTCAGCTCGATGGGCACCAACATGATTATGGTGTGGCCCGAACGTCAGAACCGCGGCGGCGTCGATATGGGCAACTCCAACACCAAGTCGCTCGACCTAAAAGACATCGAGACCATCCAGAAAAGCTGCCACTATGTGGCCGCCATATCGCCTGTGGTGAATAGCGCCGCCCAGATGGTATATGGCAACAACAACCACTCGGGCAGCGTCGAAGGCGTGGCTCCCGAATACCTCTCCATAGAAAACTACTCGCTTGAGCGCGGACTCATGTTCACCGACGAAGATGTCACTCGCTATGCAAAAGTGTGCGTCATCGGCAAGACCATCTCCGAAGCCCTCTTCACCAACGGCGAGAACCCCATCGGACAAACCATCCGTTTCGGCTCCATCCCGATGAAGGTCATCGGAGTGCTGAAAAGCAAAGGCCAGAGCCAGATGGGTCAGGATCAGGACGACATAGCCTTCGCACCCTACACCACCGTCCAGAAGCGCTTCATGGGCATCAACCACTTCAACATGATTATGGCGTCCGCCACCAGCGAGGAAGAGAGTGAGATGGCTGCTGTCGAGATAACCCACACACTGCGCTCCACCCACAACATCCGCGAGGGTATGGACGACGACTTCAACGTGTTCACCCAGGAAGAGATGCTCTCCACCATGAGCCAGGTGTTAGGGTTCCTCACCATATTGCTTTCCATCGTAGCCGGCATATCGTTGGCCGTAGGCGGCATCGGCATCATGAACATCATGTATGTCACCGTCACCGAGCGCACCAAAGAGATAGGCCTTCGTATGGCCATCGGAGCACAGAACCGCGACATCATGCGTCAGTTCTTGTTCGAGAGCGTGGTGTTGAGTGTGATAGGCGGAATCATCGGCATCATCTTCGGGGTGCTGATAGCCTACGCCATCACCTCCATCCTTGCGTGGCCCTATATCATAAGCTACGGCGCCATAGTGCTGAGTTTCGTAGTGTGCGTAGCGGTTGGAATCTTCTTCGGCTGGTATCCCGCCAAGAAAGCCGCCAACCTCGATCCCATCGTAGCGATAAGGTATGAGTAAAACAAGTCCCATAAGACCTATAAGACTCATAAGCCCCAACATCCTATCAACGGTTAACATATCAACATATCCTCATATCAACCCATCAACATATCCTCATATCCTCATATCAACATATCCACTTATCAACAGAAAATAATGCGAAAACTGATATTTGCCACCAACAATAAACACAAGCTGGGCGAGGTGCGTGAGATACTCGACGGCACCATCCAGATTGTCAGCCTCGAGGAGGCCGGATTATCGGGCGAGATTCCCGAGACCGCCGACACCCTTCAGGGCAACGCGCTGCAGAAAGCCCAGTGGGTGTGGGAACGCACCCATCAGGACTGCTTTGCCGACGACACAGGTCTTGAGGTCGAGGCTCTCGACGGCGCCCCAGGCGTCTATAGCGCCCGCTATGCCGGCGAACACTGCTCGTTTGACGACAACGTCAACAAGCTGCTGAAAGCCCTTGACGGCGAAACCAACCGCCGTGCGCAGTTCCGCACGGTGATTTGCCTCATCGAGAATGGCAAACCTCGCTATTTCGAAGGCAAAGTCGAAGGACAGATACTCACCGAGCGTTACGGCAAAGAGGGATTCGGCTACGATCCCATCTTCATGCCCGACCGCTTCGCCGTCTCCTTTGCCGAGATGCCTCTGGAAGTGAAGAACATGATAAGCCACAGAGGACTGGCGGTGAAGCAACTGACCGAATATCTGAACAAACAGTGATTAACTCGTAACACTTTCAAGATGCCTCTCATTGAAGTATTTCCCGAAGAGATAAGACGCGTAAGCGAAAGCGGTTCCTGCCTGCTGATGCTCACCATACCCTCCAACGGACGATGCATTCCGGTCGTGATTCGTGAACCCGAAGCCGAAGCGATAATACTGGCGCTACAAGCCGTCAAGACCGAGCGTCCGATGACCCACAAGCTTATGTGCAACATCATGCACGAATACGGGTTGAGCCTCAAAGATGTGACCATTGAGCGCTTCTCCGAAGGCATCTACTACAGCTCTCTCACCCTGAGCGACGGTTTCAACGACAAGCGCATCGACTCTCGAACCAGCGACGCCATAACCCTCGCCCTGACCGCACACGCACCCATCTACGCCACACAGAACATCATCGACGAAACATCGGTAGAACCGCTCCTGCTCGACAATCCGGGCGAGGAGAGATTCACCCACCAGACACTCGAAGAACTGGAAGAGAAGTTGCAGGAATGCCTCGAGAATGAAGACTACGAGCAAGCAGCCGAAATACAAGCGCAAATCGACAAAATGAAGAAGTAGTTAGCAGTCAGCACTTAAAACTTAAAGCTTAAAACTTAAAACTTAAAAAACTATCAACATATCAACAGAAAACACCCCTCATGTACGATACAAAATCATATTTACAGAACATCGACGAGACCGTCGCCTATCTGAAAAGCCGCATCAGCTGCATTCCCGATGCCGCCATCGTGTTGGGTAGCGGACTCGGCAAACTCGGCGACCGCATCGAGAACCCCACCGTCATCCCATACAAGGACATTCCCCACTTCAAGACTTCGACGGCAACCGGACATAAAGGCAACCTGATCTTCGGCAAGCTGGGCAACAAGGATGTGGTGGCGATGCAAGGACGCTTCCACTTCTACGAGGGCTACACCATGCAGGAGGTCACGCTGCCGATAAGGGTGTTCGCCAAACTGGGAATCAAACGACTCTTCGTGAGCAACGCCGCCGGCGGCGTAAACCCCGACCTGCATGTGGGCGACCTGATGATCATCACCGACCACATCAACCGTATGCCCAACCCGCTCGTAGGACCCAATATGGAAGAGTTCGGCACTCGCTTTCCCGACATGACCACCGTATATAGCAAAGCCATCCGCACCGTCGCCCACGCCGAAGCCCGCAACATGGGCATCGAGATGAAAGAGGGCGTCTATCTCGCCAGCACAGGCCCCACCTACGAAACTCCGGCCGAATACCGCTACTTCCACATCATCGGCGCCGACGCGGTGGGTATGTCCACCGTACCCGAAGTCATCGTGGCTCGTCACAGCGGACTTGAGATTTTCGGCATGAGCGTCATCACCAACGAAGCAGCCGCCCTGAGCGACACCTGCCTCAACGACGGCAACGACGTGGTTGTGGCTGCCGACCGCGCTGCCGACCGCATGACGGAGCTCTTCACACGGATTATCGGCAAACTGTAACGAGATGGGTGCCTTCACTCAAAAGATAAAACCCTACGTACTGCCCATCGCCCTCGTGCTGGGCGCTCTGTTCCACAACTTCTGCGGTCACATCGCCTTCATCACACCTTATATAGTCTTCACCATCCTGCTACTCACCTTCTCGGCGGTGGAGATAACCAAGCTGCGCCTCTCGTGGCTCGACCTCTGGCTCGCACTCTTCCAGATGACCGTCAGCATCGGCGGCTACTACCTGCTGGTCGCCCTGGGGGCGAACTACATCATTGCCCAAGGGCTGCTTATCGGAGTGCTGTGTCCGGTGGCGGCATCGGTGGCGGTGATAAGCTGCATGATGGGAGCCGACCGCCGCACCGTGACCACCTATACCATCGTGGGCAACCTCATGGTGGCTGTAGTAGCTCCACTCTACTTCACCATAGTCACCCATACCGGCAACAACGGCACCCACGAAGTCACCTTCCTCGCCTCGTTCTGGATGATACTCAAGAAGATTGGCCCCACCATCGGATTTCCGTTCTTCATCATCCTTCTGCTGCAGCGGTTCCTTCCGAAAGCCAACAATGCGATGGCGCGCTACAAAGGTGCCAGCTTCTACCTCTGGGCCTGTGCGCTCTTCATCAACCTCGGACAGACCATCGACTTCATATTCCTCAACGGCGAAGGCCACTGGTACATCATCGGATGGCTGGGTTTCTCGGCGCTGCTTTTCTGCGTCATACAGTTCGGTTTCGGCAAATGGCTGGGACACCGCTACGGCGACACCATCGCCGGCGGACAGCTGCTGGGACAGAAGAACAGCTCGATGGGCATCTGGATGGCCACCACCTTCCTCAACCCGCTCTCGTCGGTATTCTCCGCCTTCTACTCGGTGTTCCAAAACGTATTCAACTCATGGCAGCTGTGGTATTACGGAAGGAAAGAAAGTAAGAGGTAAGAAGTAAGATGTATGATGGTCATGTTGTTAGCTTTATATCATATTAGTGACAATCGGTCAGGTGCGTGCCCGCACAAGGCAACAAAGCAGCCAGTAGTTAATTTCCGGTCACTGGTCACTGGTCACTGGTCACAAATCAACATATCAACAGTAAACATATCAACATATCAACAGCAGATATGATTCGCGCGGCCTTTTTCGATATCGACGGAACTCTTCTAAGTTTCAAGACACACCGTGTGTCGCAAGGAACCATCGAAGCCTTCAAAGCCTTGAAGGAGAATGGCATCCTGACCTTCATCTGTTCCGGACGCGCCAAAGTGCTGGTGCCCTCGATGCCGCTACACTTCGACGGCATGATAACCGTCAACGGCGGCTACTGTCAGGTGGGCGGTGAGGTGATATACAAGAACCCGCTCAACCACGACGACGCCCACACCTGGATGGAGTATGCCGACCGCCACAACTACGTCTCTATGGCGTTCACCGAACACGAGATGTTCACCAACCATATCGACGAGCTGGCGCGTCAGCTGCGCGACCAGCTGGAGTTCGAGATGCCCAAGCTGCGTCCCAACAGCGAGTTGGTGGGCGAGGATATCTACCAGTTCATCGCGATGATACCCGCAAGCATGGATGCCGAAGTGCTGGCGATGCTGCCCCACAGCCGCCTGCCCCGCTGGCATCCCGCCTTCAGCGACCTCATACCCTCCGACAGCAGCAAAGCCATCGGGATGGAGAAGATATTGTCACACTACGGCATCCAACGCGACGAGTGTGTCGCCTTTGGCGACGGTGCCAACGACATCGAGATGCTCGAGTATGCCGGCATAGGTGTGGCGATGGGCAACGCCTCCGACCTCGTGAAGAATCACGCCGACCACGTAACCGCCGATGTCGATAGCGAAGGCCTAGCAACAGCGCTACAAGAGCTCAATGTGATTTGATTGCTGATTCAGCAACGAAAGCCAGAATCGACAGACACAATAAGAAAAATCAGCCGACACAACAAGAAAAAAACGGAAGAGAGTCGCCTCCCTTCCGTTTCAGAAAACCATATTATTAACCGTCAAATCTTATTTCTGCATACCTGCGCGGGCACCCAGACGGTCCATTGCGCAGCGGAATCCAATCCACGAGGTGCTCTTGTCCTGGTCGTAGAAGCGGCGCGTGCCAGCCTGCATCCAGTAGGAGCGATCTTTCCATGAACCACCCTTCACGACGCGCACCTTGTTGTTGGTGAGCGAGGTTACATCGCTCTGACGGGCAGCGCTACGATGGTACATCATGTTGGTCACGCTGTCGGGGTTGTCGAGGGTGCTGCCACCTTCTTCCTCATCGCTTGCCTCTTCCTCCTCGTCGTCGCCGCCGGTGGCAATCCACTCGGTTATGGCCGACTGGCCGTCATAGTCGTAGATGTTCGAAGCGTAGTCACCATCGAGGTAGTTTATGTTGTTTGCCTGACGATAGTTGCGACGGTTCAAATCAACATCCTCGTTCTGATATTCGATGCTACCGGTTGTGTCGTTGATAGCGATTTCATCGTCGATATAGATGGGAGCCTTATAGACGTTACCACGGAACGGGTCAACATCTTCGCCTCCGACGGGGTCAACATCCTTTCTGAACACGTCCATGCACCATTCGCTGACGTTGCCAGCCATGTGGTAGAGACCGTAGTCGTTGGGGAAGTACCACTTCACGGGAGCTGTGTAATCCCATGCGTCGTTGAGGTTGCCAGCAACACCCATAGCGTCGCCGCGCGAACGTTTGAAGTTAGCAAGGAACTGACCATAGTAAGCCTTGTTGGCCGAACGCAGGCTGTGACCTGCCCAAGGATAGATTTTGTGCTCAATGATACGCTCGTCAACGGTGCTACCGATCATGCCGAGGGCTGCGAATTCCCACTCAGCTTCGGTCGGCAGACGGTAGGAGGGCTGGAGGATACCATCCTCGCGACGTGCCTGACGGGGTTCGCCGCCGGCTGCGGGGTCGAGGTTGGTGAGTTCGTTCTTGCCGCTCTCACCGCGGAACTGACCAGCGAGATAGACATCGGTCTGGAAGGCCGTCTCACCGCGCAGGTCGGTCTGGTCGAGAACTATGATGCCCATATCGACAAGAATCTTCTCGTTGACGCGGTCGGTACGCCATGTGCAATATTTGCTGGCCTGCTCCCAGGAGACGCCGACGACGGGATATTCGTCGTAGATGGGGCTCTGGAAGTAGTAATCCACGAACGACTCACGCCAGGCGAGTTTGTCGCGCCAGCAGTTAGTGTCGGGATAGATAGCCTTTACGCGCTCGGGGTATTCCTCTCCGTAGGCACGCTGCATCCAGTAGGTGAACTCGCGGTAGCTCACGTTCGACACCTCGGTCTCATCCATATAGAAAGAGGAGACGGTGACGGTGTGGGCAGTGTTGTTCCACTGGAAACGCGAATCGTCCGAAACATAACCCATGTTGAAAGAGCCACCTTCGATGAAGACAAGGCCCGGGTTGGTGGGTTGCTCGTCGTGGGAGGAAACTTCAAAGCCGCCCCATTCCGAGCTGTTGTAGTCCCAACCTGTGGTAGCAGACTTCTTCTTGCTACCGCACGAGGTGAACACCAACAGTGCTACTAGTAAAAAACTTGAGAATTTCAGAATTTTCATATTTCGATGTATTTGTGTTTACGTGTTAAATGTTGATATGTTGATACGTTGATAGGATTCTGATTAGAAGGACGGGCAGCGGATTGCGCGGACTTTCTGTTTCTGCTGCGGCACTGGCAGGAGGATGCCGAGTGTCACCTCGTGCGAACCGTGGGTGTTGTTGGCGAGCTTCGACACGGTCACGTCGTAGCTGTAACCCACCTTGTAGTGATCCCACTGGATACCGGCGAGGAAGATGAAAGCGTCGGCGTTCTCCACACCGTTACGGAACCACATACCCACCAGGAAGGGCTCCCAGTCGAGGTAGAGACCGTAGTTGAAGTAGTGGAAAGTGCCCTGATATTGATAGATGAAGTTAGGCGAAATGATAGGAGTGCCGAGCCCGAGGGTCGAGGTACGGCGTTTTTCCTTCGAGAGGTTAATCATACCACCACCGTGGACGGTAACCTTGATGGGGATGCGGTCAACGCTGTAGAAGCCCTGGTCGGGACGGCTGAGGTGGGCACCCGCCACACCGGCATACCAGCTTTCACCATAAACCATCAAACCAGCGCTGAAGTCTGCGTTCCACTTGTTGTTGTTCTCAGGCTCCTGAGCCGAGGTCTGGTTGACGAAACCCTGAGAGGGGTCAATCTGATCAGGGAAATGCAGGTAGTTGAGATCCCATTTCAGGTGGATATTGAACACCGAAGCCTGCAAAGCGAGGTTCATATAGACGTCGCGCGTAAGGTTGAAACGGAAAGCATACATGAAACCGACGTAAGTGGTGTTCAGTGCGCCGTGGTCACCCTGACGGTCGTAGAGGGCTATAGCACCGATGCTGCCGTGCAGTTTGTGGATATACTGGTCATACGAAATCGAAGCCGTCTGGTAGGCACTTGTGAGGGCCGGCCACTGGCATCTGTAAGTAAGCGACAGGCTGGGAGCAATCTTCGAACCAGCCATAGCAGGGTTGAGATAGAGCGGGTTGGCGTAGAACTGGGAGAATCCGATGTCCTGTGCATTGACACTCTGTAACGAAAGAAAGGCAATTGCTGCCAACACTGCTGCTCTGCGTATGCTTTTCATCATATTTTTGTGGGTTAGTTTCAATGATAATATTTGCTCAATTTGAAACGCAATAATACTAATAATTTTTTAAATAACGGCTTTGCTCTGCAATTTATTTTGCTACGGCGTAATTTTCAATCGCTTATCTTTCCGCTTTTCTTCTCTTTTTGCCTCTCTTTTCATTTCTTTCCGCTTCGGTGCGAGCCGTTTTGTGCGTTTTTCATTTGTTTTAACGGCTCATTGTCTCATTTGTTTCGTGGCGAAAATTAATAAACGTTAAATAATCGGGGGCAATTCTAAATAGTTCTTAAAATTGAAACTTTTCACCGCCTCAACAACCCCCATCGTCCACCCGAAACCGAAGCGACCTCAGCGAAGCCAAACCATAAACTCAAAGATTCTGCTCAAGCGGGATATAAATCGAATTCGACGTCCACAACCCCTTTCTCCGTACAAATCCGTACAGATGAATCTTTTTCTTCACCCAGCTGGCAGGCAGCTGCATCCTCACCAAACCCGACTCGCACGGCTGCGGCTCCGACAGCCGGCACCCATTCTTCTCCGGGCACACCGCCGCCACATACACCACCTCATAGTCAGGCTCTCCCGCCTTCGCCACTCGCGGCTCAAACGTCACATCCAGCCGTCCCCTCGTCGTCAGTTTCGGCTCTCCGAACTTCACATTCTGCACCTCCCAGCCTCGGCTCACCACCAGGCTGCCGTAGTCAATCCCCTTTGCCGTCACCGCCTTCCCATTGAGCGTCATAAACACGTTATACACAGGCTTCTTCTTCCGCCGTGCAACCTTGTGCAGCCCCTCCTTCGTCGCAGGCAGCAGCAGCGACGACAGCCTCGCCATCGTCGCAAAATGGCTCCGGCTCTCACGCTGTTCCTTCGTGTTCGGGTTCTTTTGTTTCTTCGGTTTCCTGCGCACACACTGCTTCCCGTCCCTCACATAGTAAATCAAGTCTCCCACCGCACCAATCTTGT
Source organism: Bacteroidales bacterium (assembly GCA_017616895.1). GTDB lineage: Bacteria > Bacteroidota > Bacteroidia > Bacteroidales > P3 > Colimorpha. The sequence continues at coordinate 131,951 of JAFZXE010000012.1, read as the reverse complement.
GCCCCCTTAAATCTGTTCGTGCCATAATGTCGTTTTTAGTTTAAATTATTGATATGTCCTAATATACAACCAAACCATCGTCCCTCCGTTCTCAATCACACCCATACAACACCTCCGCCGAGCACATCATAGAGATAACACGAATGTATCTTAGAGGGGTATAGTATGGGTCTTAGAGATGACACGGCTTTAATACGGCGTTGATACGTTTTTGATACGGCGTTGATACGGAGGGAAACAATCTTTAGAGCTGTGCGTCAAACCGTTGCAGACTCGGTTTTCGCACATCTGCGGTCGGACATATTTGCATCATACCATCCAACCCGCTGAAATATATCTTCTTACACGAAGTCATATTCATCCATTCAATTTTACAAAGATAAGAATCTTTTCCGATAAATACAAGCAAAAACAGAAAAAATATCAATCCCCTGAACATTTTTCATTCCCCACCCCTACCCTCGCCGCTATCTCCGTCATTCTCAAACAAAAAACAGCCGAAAAACTTGCATCCTTCAAAAACAATTCGTACCTTTGCATCCGTAAATGTTAAATTTTCACCCCCATTGTCTATTTTTCACCCCCTTTTCGTCTATATATTATATAACGATGACGTTTTTTCCAAAAAATTGCAACTAACAATAATAAACCAAACCACATTATGAAAAAGACAGTTATAATAGGCATTGTAATGCTTCTTGGCGCGGCGGCAGGATTACGAGCTCAGGACACCATTGACACGAACTATTATAGATATGACATCAACTTCGGACCAGGAATATACGGTTATGTGGATCCTTATACGCAGGAAACAGTTAATCTATGCCCCAACGGTGTTGGGTTCTTAAATCATGGCATATTTTGGGTTAATGGTAACTTTGACGGATATCTTAGTTATGGGCAAGTCAGTTGTAACCCATATATGCTTTACAAACTAAGCAAAGATCAGACGGTTTACGGCATTGCCATAGCGATAGACAGCATTGCAAATTTTACGTATGGAGACTCCCTCATGGTTATTCTGTGCGATATGGCCGACGACAGCACCCATTTTGTTCATCTTGACTCCATAACGATAAAAGGTTGTGAAATCGGCAAACGTCGTTGGATGGAAATTCCTATTGCGTATAGTAATATCTCGAGCACTTATCGTGAACCCCTAGATAATTGTATAGATACGATCCTATATAATCAAGTGCTTGAGTTTTATTTTGATAGACCTGTACGTGTGGGTGGGTCGAGTCTTTGGTGGAAGGCAAGGCTATCGGTCGAGAATGGCAGTGATTTTAAACTTACGAGCGAGGCAGGCCCTGGTTATTATTGTTCTGTGGACTTTTACTCCGAACAAGGAAGGTATGCAGGAAGGATCTACAGATGGCATTGTTTTTTTCCACTGATAACTGCTCTGCCAGAATGGGAAAGATCGAGTATGTCACAGGTTATACCATGTCCAGACGGAGCTGTCATTCCTGACCCAGACAACCCAGACCCGGACGACCCCGACCCGGACGACCCAGGCGGTGACGAAGGCATCGACAACCTCGAAATTCAAAATTCAGCTTTCAAAATTAACATAGTTCCCAACCCCGCCGACTCCCGCACCACAATCACCTGCGACCTTCCCATAACGGAACTCACCCTCCGAGACATAAACGGCCGCCTGATACTCACCCTCCGAAACTGCGGCACCTCCACAACCCTCGACACCTCAACCCTCACCCCAGGCCTCTACACCCTCAAAGTCACCACCCCCACAGGCACCACCACACGCAAACTGGCAGTGAAATAATTCAGCCTTCCCATGACGGTTTTTCCAAAAAATTACAACTAACTATAGTAAAACATACATCACTATGAAAAGAAATATTTTATTCTGCATTATCATACTTCTAGTCTCGGTGTCGGGTTTAAAAGCGCAGGACACCATCGACACAAATTATTACCGATATGACAACCATTTCCTTAGGTCGGGGAACCTAGGTGTGTCAAACTTTGAAACAGGCGAATATATAGATGGCTGCCCCAATGGAGTTGGCTTTACTGAAATGGGAAGGGACTCCTTTAGAGATTATATTTTTCATGATCAAAACGGGTACATTGGAACAATTTCGTCTGGAAGATTTTGCCCCTATATGTATTACAAGTTAAGCGAACCTAAGACCAGAGTCTATGGTATAGCCATTGCTCTCGACACTATTGTGAATTTTACAGAGGGTGACTCGCTGACAGTAACCCTGTGCGACGCCGCCGGCGACCATTTCGTCCCACTCGACTCAATAACCATTAAAGGCGGCGAAATTGGCAAACGGCGCTGGATAGAAATCCCCATTCTCAGAAGCGACCTGGATTTTACCCATTGGGAGGGATTTGAACCCTACGACAACTGCATCGACACGGTTCTGTATCGACAGGTGCTTGAATTCTATTTCAACGGGTTTAAAGAGGTCGACGGAGCACAGCTTTGGTGGATAATGCGGCTGGGAACGTCCAACGGCAGCGATTTTAAACCCACATTGTGCAAGGGTCCAGGTACGTATGTTGCATATTACGATGAGCATTGTGTCAGCGGAAATGCGTATAATTCGTGGGATTATTTCTTCCCGATCATAACTCCTCTGCCCGAATGGGAGGAGCCGAGCATGACGCAGGTAATACCATTCCCAGCAGAGGCACCTGAACCACCCGCCCCCGAAGACCCCGACCCCGACAACCCAGGCGGTGACGAAGGCATCGACAACTTCGAAATTCAAAATTCAGAATTCGAAATTAACATCTATCCCAACCCGGCTAGCGGTTATTCCGTCGTGACTTGCGATGCGCCGATACTTGAACTCACCCTCCGCGACATCAACGGCCGCCTAATACGCACCCTCCGCAACTGCGGCACCACCACAACCCTCGACACCTCAACCCTCACCCCAGGCCTCTACACCCTCAAAATCACCACCCCCACAGGCACCACCACCCGCAAACTGGCAATCAAATAATCCCGCTCCATTATCCGACATTCACTCGTCCAGCCCTTAACACAAAACCCCACCAAATCTGGGGTTTTATGTTTTTTCCCATTCCCCTTATAATCATTAGGGCAATATTATTAATGAAATTCGGTTATATATATAGTTTTATAGTGCATTTCAATTGGGCATACCGACTACCACATACCGCATCGACCTGAAACGCTTTGTTTCCCGCTCCGTCAAAAGTTTGGTTTTTATCAGCCTCACGGCATTGTGTCTTAGTGTTTCAGCACAAACCTATCCCGCCCATTCCGTGCTGGCGGAGGGGTCGTGGTATCGGATGTCGTTTGACAAATGCGGCGTGTGCAAGGTGAGCGCAGCGGATGTGCCGGGCTTGAGTGGCGCTGAGTGTGACAAGATCGGTGTGTATGGCAACGGGGGAGGATTGATGGATATGACGAACAACGCCGAGCGCCCCAACGACCTAAAGCAAATTGCAATAAGCATCTACGACCAGAACGGCAACGGACGGATGGACGGCGGCGACTATCTGCTGTTCTATGCTGAAGGAGCAGACGTGTGGAAATACAACTCGCAGTCGGGCATGATTGAGCACCAGCGGCATCCCTACGCGAAATACAACTACTACTATATAACCACCAACAGCACTGCGGCACCGAAACGCATAGCTACGGTCACCGCCACCGAGGCCAACACCAACACAATAACCAACTACACCTCGACGGCGCTGATTGACAACGACCTAATCAACACCAATTCAACGGGTCAAATTTGGGTGGGAGAGAAATTCACCACCACAACCACCTCCAGAAACTTCTCGCTCACTCTGCCGGCGGTGACGGCCGGGTCGCAGCTGAGAGCGCGGATTGCCTTAGCCAGCATATCGACCGGCTCGACACAGTTCAACGTGACCTACGGCGGAAGCAGCCAGCGAGCCGACTTCAACCCCGACCGCCCGTATGTGGTGATGCGCAACACCTACAACGCCTCGTCGGCCACAGCCAACTTCAACATAAGCTATTCTTACTCGGAGAACCAATCGACGGGATACCTCGACTTCATAGAGCTGAACGCCACCTCTCCCCTAACCTTCCGCGGCGGGCAGTCGGAGATATACAACCTGGAGCACTTGGGCGCGGGCAACGTGGCGAAGTTCAGCATAGGCAGCGCCACAAGCGCCATGAGGGTATGGGACGTAACCAAAAACGACAGCGTGGTGGAGATGGCGCTGACCCGCAACGGCAACACCGCCACTTTCTGCAACCCAGCAGAGAGTGTAGGGCACTACGTGATGTTCGACGGCGGATATATCTCGCCGAATCACGTCACGCAGCTTGCCAACCAAGACCTGCACGGCGAGAGCGGTGCCGACCTGGTGATATTAACCCACCCCACGTTCGTGTCACAAGCCCAGGAACTGGCCAACCTGCACCTAATATACGACGGGCTTAGCACGCTGATAGTGACTCCTGAGAAAGTATGGAACGAGTTCTCGTCGGGCAAGCAAGACCCGATGGCGGTGAGGGAGATGCTTCGCATGTTCTACAAGCGCGCCCAGGGCGGCGACGGCACCACAAGCCCGCGATACCTGCTGCTGTTCGGCTGCGGCTCATACGACAACAAAGACATCCTCGCCAACGGATTGCCGCAGGTGCTGACCTGCCAGTCGGAAACCTCGTTTACCGACGAAGGCGGCTCGTACTGCACCGACGACCTGTTCGGCTATCTGGACGACGGAGAGAGCGGCTCGCAGAACGAAAGCCTGGAAGTGGGTATAGGCCGCCTGCCGGCTCGCAACACAGCTGAAGCCGACCACCTGGTGGCGAAGGTACGGAGATATCTGGAGAAGAGCGACCTGAAGCGAGCGGAGATTCGCGGCGACTGGCGCAACTACGTCACCCTGCTGGCCGACGACGCCGACCCCTCGTCGCCAGGCGACAGCGTCTTTGCAAGTTCGTCGGAGAACATTGCGAGGAAAATCAACGCCACCTTCCCGCAAATGAACATCGACAAGATTTACGCCGACGCCTACACCCAGCAATCCAGCGCCATCGGCTCATACTATCCCGACGTGAACAACGCCCTGCGTCAGCGGCTCGACTACGGATGCCTGCTGTTCAACTACATAGGGCACGGCTCGGTAGAGTATATCGGCACCGAGCGCTACATAGAGCTTTCGGACATCAACAACTACGCCAACCGCGACCAGCTGGCACTCTTTGTGACGAGCACCTGCAGCTATGGCCGTTTCGACAAGCTGAGCCCCACCAGCGGAAGCGAACTGTTGCTGCACGCCGACGGCGGCGCCATAGGTGTGATAACCGCCACGCGCCCCATCGGACATATTGAGAAATTCGATGGCGACATCTGCCTGAACGCCCTTACGCCAGGCAACAGTATGGGAGACGCTCTGCGTCTGGCAAAGAACGCCACAAGCGTGTCACACAGCTTCGTCTTGTTGGGCGACCCAGCGCTTAAACTCTCGATTCCAGAGAACCGCGTGACGGTGACGGAAATAAACGGAGCGGCTGTGACAGAGGGAGTTTGCGACAGTGCCGAGGTATTGTCGAAAGTCATCATCAAAGGCGAGGTGCTTGACAGCGACGGAGTTAAGCTTACGAACTTCAACGGTACGATTTACGCCACCGTGTTCGACCGCCCGACCACCACACAAACCCAGGCCAACGACAACGAAGGCACCGAGGTGCGCTTCACCCAGCAGAACAGCGTGATATACCGCGGACACACCGCCGTAACGGCAGGAGAATTCGAATACAGCTTCATAGTGCCGCGAGACGTGTCGCCGAGATATGACAGGGTGAAGCTGAGCCATTTTGCAAAGAGCGACGACGAGCGTTGCGCCAGCGGCAGCCATAACGACCTGATGATTGGCGGCTTCAACCAGGATGCCGACCTCACCGAATGCCGTCCGCAGATTGACCTCTACATCAACGACAGCACCTTCCATAACGGAGGCATCACCGACGAGAACCCGACAATCTATGCCCGTCTGTCGGACAAAGTGGGCATCAATGCAGTCGGCAGCGGCATAGGTCACAATATTACAGCCGTACTCGACGGCAACGCCAACAGCGAGATAACCCTCAACGACTTCTATGAGACCGACCTCAAAGACAGCCGATGCGGACAGGTAGTGTATGGTTTGAGCAACCTCACTCCAGGAATACACACCCTCACGCTGAAAGCGTGGAACATATACAACTACTCGAACGAGGCGACCATCACCTTTGTTGTTCGCAGCGACGACAGTCTCACCATAGGACGCTGCTACGCCTACCCCAACCCAACTCAGAGCAGTACCATGCTGCACATAGAGCACAACAACATAAGCGAGATAGACGAGGTGAGCATTGACATAATGTCGGCGGTAGGACAGGTAGTCAGAACCCTGACGCCCCAAGCCCTCGAAGGAAGCTATGTGATAACCGCCCCCTGGGACATGCGCAGCAGCGACGGCGCGGAAGTGGCGAACGGCATGTACATCGCCCGCATAGTTATTCGCACCAAAGACGGACACAAAGAGCTGACCCACGCAAAGATTATAAAAGTAAAATAAACGGGTACACAATAAAATTGAAGAAACATAGTTTATTACAAGACTAATTATTCACAAAAAATACATTTATCGGAACAGAACTACCATTAATTAACTCAGTAATTACAAATCACAAAGTTCCAACTTAAATGAAAAAACTGAATTTATTCATACTGCTCGCCTTGGTGGCAGGCATGGTGCATGGACAAACCAACGGCACAGGAACAGCGTTGACGGGACAGAGCAAAGTGAAGAACAACTACATCTCGACCGGCATGCCAATCCTGCTCATTGCCCCCGACGCCATAAGCAGCGCCTTGGGCGACGCAGGCGTGGCTTCTACACCCGACGCCAACTCGTCGCACTGGAATAACGCTAAGTTCGTTCAAGCCGAACCTAAAGGCGGCATCACCACCACCTACACACCGTGGCTGAGACACCTGGGAGTGAGCGACATGAACCTGCTCTATTTGGGCGGTTACTACAGGATTAACAACCGTCACGCCGTAGGCGCCTCTGTGACCTACTTCTCGCTGGGCGAGCTGCAAAGCACCGACGACGAGGGTAACGACCGCGGAACATTCAAACCCAACGAGTTCGCCCTCGACGCCACCTACTCGCTGCTTGTGACCGACGGACTCTCGATAGGCGCTTCGTTCCGCTATATTCGCTCGGACATCTCGAACGGCATGGACATCGGGAACACCACCACCAAAGCGGCTAACAGCTTTGCTGCCGACCTCGGTATCTACTACAACCGCGAGATAGACCAGCAGAACGAGTTCGCCGTCGGCGGATTTATCAGCAACCTGGGTGCAAAGCTCTCCTACTCGGACGACGACACTCAGAAAGAGTTCCTGCCGACCAACCTGAGACTCGGTGCTCGCTACACCTACCATGTAGATAACTACAACAAACTCAACGTGCTGTTCGACATCAACAAACTGCTGGTGCCGACACCTCCGATTAGCGATACATCGAAGAACAAATACTACGCCAACCGTACGGAATACAACCAGACCAACGTGATGAAAGGCTTTATTCAGTCGTTCTACGATGCTCCCGGCGGATTCAAGGAGGAAATGCAAGAGATTCAGCTCTCGCTGGGTGCCGAGTACTGGTATTCGGATATGTTCGCCGCTCGACTGGGTTACTTCTACGAAAACAAATACAAAGGCGGCCGCCAGTACCTCTCGGTCGGCGCCGGCATAAGATACAACGTGTTCGGATTCGACTTCTCCTACCTCATCCCCACCACCACCATCAGCAACAACCCGCTGACACACACCGTCCGCATCTCCCTCTCGGTAGATTTCGGTGTGAAACGCGGAGCCAAGAAAGACTAGGTGCGTGCCCGCACAGGGCGATAATTTAGTTTCAAGCAACCACACTAACACACTATAACACACTAACGCATTAACGCAATCAAAAACAATTCTCATGTTCCGAGTCGGCATAGGTTATGATGTACATCAGCTCCGCGAGGGGCTTCCGCTGACTTTGGGCGGTGTGAGGATTGAACACTCGAAAGGTCTGGTGGGACACTCCGACGCCGACGTGCTGATACACGCCATCTGCGACGCCCTGCTCGGCGCTGCTGCGTTGGGCGACATCGGAAAACACTTCCCTGACACCGACCCTAAATACAAAGGCATCGACAGTCTCCTGCTGCTGAAAGAAACGGTACGACTGATATCCGAAAAAGGCTATTCCGTGGGCAATGTGGACAGCATACTCTGTATGCAGAAACCCAAGGTTGCGCCCTACATAGAGCAGATGCGACAGAACTTGGCCGAGACGATGGGGATAGACATCGACCGTGTATCGGTGAAAGCCACCACCACCGAACATCTCGGATTCGAAGGCCGAGAAGAAGGCATCTCTGCACAGGCCATAACGATACTGACCACCGACCATTAAACACTATGGAAAAATCCAAGACACATACACAGTCAGAAGAAGACCTCGCGACCCTGAACGACGAAGGATGCAAGCTACTGCTCTACAACGACGATGTACACACGTTCGACTATGTGATAAAGGCGCTCGTCGATATCTGCCGCCACACCGCAGAGCAAGCAGAACAATGTGCAATCATAGTTCACTGCAAGGGCAAATGTGTCGTGAAAAACGGCAGCTACGAGACGCTCCTCCCGATGCACACCTCGCTGCTCAACAAACAACTCACGACAGAGATAGTTCAGTAGTTGGCGGTTAGCAGTCAGCAGTCAGCAGTTAGTTACCTTTTAAACTCTTAAACCTTTCGAACCCTTCAAACATATCAACATATCAACAACTAACCCATCATGGATATCGCACTTATAATCATCGTACTGGCAGTCGGACTTGCGCTGCTGACTCTTGAGATAGTCGCCCTTCCTGGCGGAATCGCCGGCGGCATCGGAATCCTTATGCTCGCTTTCGGCATCTGGTGGACCTACAGCAAATACGGCAACACCGCAGGCACCTGCGTGCTGGTGGGTTGTGTCGTGCTGACCATCGTATTCCTCGCCTTCCTGCTGAAATCCAAGACCTGGAAACGGTTCAGCTTGAACGAAGAGTCGGACAGCAAGGTAAACCAGATTGACGCCAAAGCAATACAGGTGGGCGCACACGGCAAGACCGTAGCACGTCTAGCCCCCACCGGGAAAGCCATCATCGACGGCGAGATGGTCGAAGTACACGCCATCAACAAGTTCATCGACCAGGACAAACCCATCGAGGTGGTTGCCGTTGACGGCTATCGCATCGACGTGAAAGAGTGTGACGACGAAAGATTCTAATCGAGAGAACAGTCACCCAACCAATCAACCCCACTCAGATCACAGCTCACAAGTCACAGTTCACAGGTCACAGTTCACAGTTCACAGGTCACAGATCACAGATCACAGGTCACAGATCACAGATCACAGGTCACATAACAGATTACTAACAAAAAAACATCAATATTATGGAGACATTTATCATTATCGGCATTTGCATTGTCGCCCTCATCATCTTCCTGATTTTCTTCCCCATCGGGATATGGTTCCAGGCATTGATTTCGGGAGTGCACACCTCGCTCGTCCAGTTGGTGTTCATGCGTTTCCGTAAGGTCCCGCCGTCGGTTATCGTGAACAACCTCATCTCGGCTTCGAAAGCTGGATTGAAACTCAACCAGAACGAGCTGGAAGCCCACTACCTGGCTGGCGGACGCGTCAACTCGGTGGTCAACGCCCTTATCTCGGCCGACAAAGCCAACATGAACCTCGACTTCAAAACCGCTACCGCCATCGACCTCGCAGGCCGCGATGTGCTGAAAGCCGTGCAGACTTCGGTCAACCCCAAAGTGATCGACACTCCTCCTGTGGCTGCAGTTGCCAAGGACGGTATCCAGTTGATTGCCAAAGCACGTGTGACCGTGCGCACCAACATCAAACAGCTTGTCGGAGGCGCCGGTGAGGAGACCATCCTGGCTCGCGTCGGCGAGGGCATCGTGACCTCCATCGGTTCAGCAGTAAGCCACAAGCAGGTGCTTGAAAACCCCGACTCTATATCCAAACTGGTGCTCACCAAAGGTCTTGACAGCGGCACCGCTTTCGAAATACTCTCCATCGACATCGCCGACATCGACGTCGGAAAGAACATCGGTGCTCAGCTGCAGATGGATCAGGCCAACGCCGACAAGAACATCGCACAGGCGAAGGCTGAGGAACGCAGAGCTATGGCTGTGGCTCAGGAGCAGGAGATGAAAGCTCGCGCTCAGGAAGCCCGCGCCCACGTTATCGAAGCCGAAGCCGAAGTGCCAAAGGCAATGGCCGAAGCTTTCCGAAGCGGCAACCTCGGCATCATGGACTATTATCGTATGAAAAACATCCAGGCCGACACCGACATGCGCGAAAGCATCTCGAAACCCGCTCAGCAGCAGGTCAAGAAACCCGGCGAGAAATAAGCCATTTGAATACAACACTCAAAAAAAAGGAGGTGCCCGCTTATGCAGACGCCTCTTTTTCTTTTGTTTGCATCAACATGGTTCGACTGGAGCCACCGCCGACACGGTATATAAGCGACCTGTTGAGATATCGATGCACTTCCATCGGGTACGCAGTTTTTCTATACTCTCAAAGACCCTATCCTGCCCTTTTAATCGGAAACGGGTGCCAGATGGAAGGGTGTCGAGGGTGAGGTAATTATCGCTATCAACTATTATCGACGGCTGTATCTTAAGTTTGCTGTCAATTTCGCGCTCTAGTTTTTTACTGAGCGGAAGCGTGGAGGCGTAAGTGCGCAGCATCGAAGACACATCGGATGGGAAACAATCTTTCTCTACAAAACACATTATCAGCCGCCTGTAATGTTCCTGCCATTCCACTCCGTGGGGTTTTACACTGCGTCCGTGGTCGATAAAGGTGAGCATGTGAGCCAGTTCATGAATCATGACAAGCAAGAACGCGCAGGGCTCCAGACATCCATTCACGCTGATACAATGGTCAGGATGCCTGGGTGACGGCAAGCGGTAGTCGCCAAACTTGCTATGCCGCTCTCGTGTAATTTTAAGATGTATGGAATAATTGGAAATAAAGCGTACGATGTCATCGACGGCTGGCGACGGCACGTAATGCGACATAATGTCATGGAAGCGATCCGGGCGTTTTTCGTCGATTACTGCCATATCACGGCATCTTGAACCTCGTAGTCGGTATTTTGACTGAAATAGGGGCAGTCGCAGTGTTTACGCTTACGGTGCTTTGGCATGGCGTTGCCTTTCTTGCTGCAACCCGATGCCAACAAGCATACAAGGGCTAGCATTACATATATGGCACAGCGTTTTTTCATAGCAACGGTTGAAACGATTAAAAGGTTTTAAAGTTAAAAAGGATACTGGTTGATGACTATTAATTTCCATGTCCGAGGACGGACGCTTTTAGCTTCCTGATTCGTTCGGCGGAAGTGTGGATATCTTTGGCAGATAGCTTGCCTTCAGCCACCAGCTTCTCGACGATGGCGATAGTTTGCGGCACCACCTCAGGGTTGTACTCGTTACCGTTGTTAGAGAGGCAGAGCAAATCGGCACCAGCGGCGATAGCGAGGCGTAAGGCTTCTTCAAAGCCATATTCGTTCACTATAGCGCCCATAGCCATATCGTCGGTAATAATCACACCATTGTAACCCAGCGAATCACGCAGCAGTTTTGTGGTGATGCTATATGAGAGCGACGAAGGATACTCCTTGTCGAGTTTGCGATTTATAACGTGCGCCGTCATCACCATATCCACCACGCCTTCTGAAATCAGAGTCTTGTATGGTTCCAGCTCGGAGGCCTTCCATGTGTCGGTGACATCTACGAGACCGAGGTGAGTGTCGCCTTTAGCGCTGCCGTGTCCCGGGAAGTGTTTCAGGCATGAGACCACCCCTTTCTTGCGCTGCTCGTCGATCCAGATACGGGCAGCATTGGCAACTGTCTTGGGCGACTTGGAAAAACTGCGATCCAACTTGCCTATCACCGGGCAGGCAGGGTTGATATCGACATCCACGCAGGGTGCAAAGTTCAGGTTCACCCCTACCCTCTTCAACTGTGCGGCGGTAAGGGCTGCATAGTGCCGTATAGTGTCGTTGCCGTATTCCGCAGACTTCTTGGCTGACATAAACTTCGGGAATCCTCTATCCTCCCGCAGGCGGTTCACCCGTCCACCCTCCTGATCGATGCCAATGAGCAGAGTTTCATCCATAAGCGACTGCAACTGATAGCAAAGCGATTCCAACTGTCTAGGGGTCGAGATATTGCGGACATGTTTTCTGCTGGGTGCATCGTATTCAAAAAGTATAACACCACCAATGTGATAGTCAACGATGTCACGGCGTATATGGCTGGTATCCGCAACACTATAGCCACGGAAACCGACAATCAGCATCTCTCCGATGTCGCGACGCAAGTCCGATTTCTGTTCAACATTTTTTTTCTTGCCTTCAATTTTTTTGTTCTCATCAGCCCTCTGCGCACAAGCCACCGTCATAAGGCAGAAACATAGAATAAAAAGAAAATACCGACGCATATTTTTTAATTGTGAATAGTTAAGAGTGGTGGAGGAAGATTGAATTGTAATGGATGGATAACGAATAATTGTTCAAGGCGTAGATTTACTGGCTGCTGAAGGGTACACGATGCATAATGGAGCGGGCGAGGGTTATCTCGTCGGCATATTCAAGACTGTCGCCTACCGAGATGCCACGAGCTATGGCACTCACCTTCACACCTAAAGGCTCGAGCTGTTTGTTGATGTAGAACGCCGTAGTGTCACCCTCCATAGTGGTAGGCAGCGCAAGAATGACCTCCTGCACAGGCTCGGGGTCGGCCTGCTGAATGCGACTCAGCAAAGATGCGATGTTGATGTCGCGAATTCCGATGCCATCAATAGGCGATATAACTCCGCCAAGCACATGATAGACACCGCGATACTGTTGAGTGTTCTCTATGGCGAGCACATCCTGAATATTCTCCACAACACAGATGACACCATGCTGACGCTTGGGGCTCCTGCAAATGGGACACAATTCCTCGTCGCTCACACAGTGGCAACGGCGGCAGAGGTGCACGTCGGTCTTCAAAGCCGATACTGCAGACACGAAGTCGGCAAACCTAGCCTCGTCCTGACGCATTAGATGCAGAGCATACCGCAGCGCACTGCGCTTGCCAACGCCTGGAAGCGAGGCCAGCTGATCGACAGCCTGTTGCAGTTTATTTGAAGGAAGGTCCAATAGGTGCGAGATATTTGATGTGTTATGCCTGTTTTCCGACCACTATTTTTTCTCAAGTTCAGCGATGCGCTGTTTTATATCAGCAATACGCCCTTCGATGAAGTCGTCGCTGTATTTATTGTCGCAGAAGCCGTTACCACGAGCCACATAGCTGCTGTCGTCCATACAGTCAGTCAGCAGTTCCTCATAGTTAGCCAGCAGTTGTTTAAGCCGACGAAGTTCTTCGTTTTTGTCCATGTCACTCATAATTTATTAATAACGTAGCCGACGGTGAAATATTTCATGTCACTCTACTTTAGTATGGCTTCAACATGGCGATACCACTTATTTGTTCAACCTCTGAGTAAAGTCTGTATAAACTCTGAATTAAGTCTGTGTAAAGTTTATAGGCACCACCATATATGACAAAATGTCACCAATCTGACAGTAGTCATCTATTTGGCACTGAAATTGCTTCCAAAGGGATGTGCTTAGTATGCACCACAAACAAGAATTATAAATCAAAAAAAATAAAAGTTATGGGTAAAATCATTGGAATCGACTTAGGAACAACCAACTCATGCGTAGCAGTCATGGAGGGCAACGAGCCCGTGGTCATCGCCAACAGCGAAGGCAACCGCACGACACCCTCGGTGGTTGGTTTTGTAGAAGGGGGCGACCGTAAAGTGGGCGACCCCGCAAAACGTCAGGCTATCACCAACCCTCACAACACCGTCTATTCAATCAAGCGTTTCATGGGCGAGACGTTTGACAGGGTGCAGAAAGAGGTTGAGTCGGTGCCTTACAAAGTGGTACGCGGCGACAATAACACTCCGCGTGTAGATATTAACGGCAGGCTTTACACCCCGCAGGAAATCTCGGCCATAGTGCTTCAGAAGATGAAGAAGACGGCAGAAGACTTTTTGGGAACAGAGGTGACCGAGGCGGTCATCACGGTGCCAGCCTACTTCAACGACAGCCAACGTCAGGCCACCAAGGAGGCCGGCGAAATCGCAGGCTTGAAGGTGCGCCGTATTGTGAACGAGCCTACCGCTGCCGCCCTCGCCTACGGCTTGGACAAGAAGAATAACGACATGAACGTCGCCGTGTTCGACCTCGGTGGCGGCACATTCGATATCTCCATCCTCAGCTTGGGCGACGGAGTGTTTGAGGTGAAGAGCACCAACGGTAACACTCACCTCGGCGGTGACGACTTCGACCTGAAGGTCATCAACTGGCTTGCCGACGAATTCAAGAGCGAGAAGGGCATCGACCTGCGCAAAGACCCGATGGCAATGCAACGCCTGAAAGAGGCTGCCGAGAAGGCCAAATGCGAGCTGTCATCGAGCCAGGAAACTGAAATTAACCTGCCTTACATCACCGTTGCCGACGGCGTGCCACAGCACCTAGTGAAGAAACTGACCCGCTCTAAATTTGAACAGCTGTGCGACGATCTTATCCAGGCGACGCTTGAACCCTGCCGTCAGGCCATGAAGGACGCAGGTCTTTCGAACAACGACATCAGCGAGGTCATCCTCGTGGGCGGCTCAACACGTATCCCCGCCATACAGCAGATTGTGGAGAAATTCTTCGGCAAGACCCCGAGCAAGGGCGTGAACCCCGACGAGGTGGTCGCTATCGGAGCCGCAATTCAGGGCGGTGTGCTTACCGGCGAGGTGAAGGACGTGCTGCTGCTTGATGTGACGCCATTGTCGCTGGGTATCGAGACTCTCGGCGGTGTGATGACCAAACTCATCGACGCCAACACCACCATCCCGACCAAGAAATCGCAGGTATTCTCAACCGCAGCTGACAACCAGCCCGAAGTAGAAATACATGTGCTGCAGGGCGAGCGCCCCATGGCCAACGACAACAAGACGATAGGCCGCTTCCACTTGGCAGGCATACCGCCAGCACCACGCGGAGTGCCTCAGATTGAAGTCACCTTCGACATCGATGCCAACGGCATACTGAACGTCAGCGCTCTCGACAAAGCGACCGGCAAGAGCCAGAACATCCGCATCGAAGCTTCTTCGGGACTTTCGGATGACGAGATAAAGAGAATGAAAGCAGAAGCCGAAGCCCACGCCGCAGACGACAAGCGTGCTAAGGAAGAGGTGGAGAAAATCAACGCTGCCGACAGCATGATATTCCAGAGCGAGAAGAATCTGAAAGACTACGGCGACAAGCTGCCGAGCGACAAGAAGAATGCCATTGAGAACGCACTCAACGAGTTGAAGGCCGCCCACAGCGCACGCAACGTACAGCAGATTGACGCCGCAATGGAGAAAATCAACGCCGCATGGCAAGCTGCAAGCCAGGAGATGTACCAGGCACAGCAGCAAGCCGGCGGAGCCAATCCCGGAGCAGGCTTCGACCCCAACAACATGGGCGGAGCAGGCTGCAACAACGGCAACTGCGGAGGCGACTGCAACAACCACCAAAACGGCAACGGAGGTGACAACGTGACCGACGTTGACTACGAAGAGGTGAAATAGCGATTTTCTAAAAGCCTAACACAAAAAAAACAGCAAATGGGGGTATATTCCATATCAGAGTGTACCCCCATTATTGTACCCAATAGAAATAAAAAACAACCATAAAAAAACAAAAAAAATGAAAAACGATCAATCCGAAAATGCCGATGCATTAAACGAATTTCAGGTCATCCTCATTAAATCGTTGAGAGATAAAGGGGAGAACAGATTGGGTATAATACTACACAACCTAAAACCCAAACTCAAGAACTCTATAAAAGAAACATATCCAGAATACAAAGACGAAAAAGGCAACTACAACTGGCTAAACCTCATCAACGAAAAGATACAAACACTTTCCGTAAAAAAAGACGATGAATATGGAGATGTCATTTCAGAAATCCAATCATCTGTAGATAATCCAACCAACGAAACAGAAAACGGGCCCACACAAACGGAAACTGGCCACAGCAACAACGGCCTTTCAGTATCAGACGAACTAAATACAAATGAGAACTCAACCTTCCAAGAGTCCGACACCACGGTTTCAACACAAACAGTCACACAATCTACCCAATCAAAACTCAACATACTCTTAAAGAATCTTCTTGAAGAACTGAACAATGGATTATATGAAAAGGAACGAGCAATAAGACTCACTCTACTTGCGACACTTGCTGGCGAAAGTACTTTCATGCTTGGGGAGCCTGGAACCGCAAAAAGCCTTGTTGCCCGCAGAGTATCAGAAGCATTTGAGGAGCCTACCGAAGAGAGCGGTGTTGTCAAGTTCTTTGATTATCTGATGAATCAATTTTCCCAACCAGACGAGATTTTTGGTCCGATATCAATAAACGAACTAAAAAACGACAAATATGTGAGAAAAACAGACGGATTTCTTCCCAAAGCTCAATTTGCCTTTTTAGACGAGATATGGAAGGCCAATCCCGCCATACAAAACGCATTACTCACCATCCTGAACGAGAGAATATACAGGAACGGCACCAAAATAGAATCCGTACCGCTCATTGGATTCATGTCTGCATCTAACGAATTGCCTGAAAAAGGATTAGGTCTTGATGCAATCTATGACAGATTCTTGATACGGCTTTTAGAAAAGCCTATCTCCGATCAAGAGAATTTCAGAAAAATGATTGCTGCCGAAAAAAAGGTCACGACAAATATTACACAAAAACTAACCAAAGAGCTCATAGACGAGATTCAGAAAGACTCCGAATCGGTGGAGATAAGCGACGAGTGCTACGATATAATAGACTTCGTTAGGAAGCAAATCACATTAAGAAATTCCGAGATACAAGACGATAATGAGAAGTTCTTGGTCTCAGACCGTAGATGGAAAAAAATAGTCAACTTGATGCGAGTTTCAGCATATTGCAACAATCGCATCGAAACTAACATAATGGATGCGACTTTAATTGCAGATTGTATATGGAGAACCGAACAGCAAGAAAAGGATGCGAAACAAATTGTCTGCGAAGCTATCGAAAAACACGGACTAAAATACAGTGATGATTATTCAACTTATGAAAGTGGGGTGGACACATTCAAAAAAGATGTTGATCAGAATTTCTTCAATAAAATATCCAAAGGAGGAACTCCAATTACAAAGACGATAGAAAATAAAATATTTTATCAAATCGAGACTGACAACAACGAAAAATTATACATCTCAAAAGATCCGACAACTTGGAATTCACGCGAGTATTACCAATCGGATGATGGCAGAATATTGAGAAGCAATTTGTATGGACAATGGGACGATGAAAATAATTTTAATGAAAAACACACCACATATAAAACGAAGAAAAAATCAGCATCAATAGAATATGAATTCAAAGATGGCTTTACTCCCGAACAGTTACAAGTGTTTATTGACCATTTCAACAAAAAGAAATACACGCCTTTACAGAAAAAACTGAACAACGGAAAAGACACAATATCAAAACACCTAAAAGACTCCGAGCGGAAGTTTGGGAACAATATCTTTGCAAACACAGAACAATATCTACCCATAATAGAGAACGAACTAAGAACTGCCAAAGCCAACATAGAGGACCTCATTGAAAAACTTGACAAAGAAAAAGCTCGCTATGAAACACACATCTAGTCGAAAATTGGCAACACAGTCGTTAGAGATTGTCGATAGGCTGAAAAAACTTATTGAAAATTTTGATGGTGGGGAAAAATCGGAAACCACTTTCGACAGTATTAAGAATAAAACAATTGAACTTGGTAACTCCCTAAAAGAAATCAACAAAAATGATTCACGCGGGATCCCACACAAAGCATACGATACCATACATGAACTCCGCAACAGATTCGCACATCGTAAAGGCACTGAAAATTTCGACATAACGACGGACTATTCCATTTGGAAACAAAAGTTCACAAAAGTACTACCCACACTTGAAAAAAGACTAAATCAGCTGACCAGCACCTATTCAAAAAACACGAGCAAAAGACGTTTTGAAAAAAGTTTAACGCAAACTTTTGGAAGTGAAGAAACAAAAAAAAGAATAGTTGATGCATTAGAAGATTCATTCGATGACAATATCCCAGATGCAAATAAATCGAAATACCCCACCGGAAGCGATATAGTTAAAGACACAGCAGAACAATTTGACAAGCGCTACAACCAATACCTGTTTTCTCACGAAGAACTATCTGAAGATGTCCAATCCGAAATACTGAAATGGTCAGAAGAGACTAAAGAAGGAGTTGAATTTGAGTGTTCTAAACAATTTGCTTCCGAAAAAATATTTCTTGACAAATTAGAATCCCTATCTCCCTCAGAGTTCTTTAAAAATGTCAGTCTATTTGAAAAAGAATATAACGATTTAAATACTGTTGAAAGATTCTTCTCCATGACAAAATATCTAAAGTCGCTTAATGGCGACTTAGATAAAATTGAATCTGCCGAAGAAAAGGAAAAAAAGAAAAAAACATATCAGAACTCATACTTTTATGCACTAATTAAATCACTTAAGGAATCGTATCACACAAGGAGATCTGAATTTGAGCAGAAATCGATAGATAATCTTCGGAAAAAATTTCTTGAGGAGTTGTACAAAAAAATTGAAAACTTCCAAAAACTTGAACAACTCTTACGTCCATTTGTTTGCGATTTGGGGCACGGTTACCTTTGGGATTTATCGTCTTCTCCATTCCGGAACTTAGGCTTTGACGTGCTCGCGAAGTATTCAATGCTTTTAAACAAGGATCATGCCTTGCAGGAATTCGCCGAATTACTGGGAAGACAATCTGTAACATCCAAAGAAGTCGAAAAAAAACTAATAGAAGAAACCGTCATATCCAGCACCTATCATCCAAAAAACGCACAGCACGGAAATATTGTCGGTTTTGAATATTCAAATGACATTAACCGTGTAGTGCCATCTGAAACAGGTCTTATGAATGATCCAGAACTGGAAGACCTGTTCTATTTGAAATTTGCCGAGAAAAGATTATTGTCATATAGCTATTCCGACAACGAGCATTACACTTATAGTGAAACTCGACGAAAAGAAATTGAAGAATCAAAAGAAAAGGATATCACAGGGCCAATAATAATATGCGTAGATACAAGCGGAAGCATGCACGGAACTCCTGAGCAAACCGCAAAAGTAGCAACTTTAGCCATAGCCAAAAGCGCATTAAAAAGTCATAGGAAATGCTATTTGATTTCATTTTCAACGGATATCGAAACATTGGACTTATCAAAACTGAACAAAAGTAATACACTAGACACCCTTGTGAAATTCCTAAACAAATCCTTCAATGGGGGAACAGATGCTGCGCCTGCTCTCTCAGAATCATTAAACCAGCTTAAAACGGAAAACTATAAAAATGCAGATGTCTTGATGATTTCGGATTTTGTAATGGCAAATATTCCTCAGCACCTATCGGATGCAATAAAAGAAGAACAAACCAAAGGCACCTCTTTTTACTCAATTGTTATCGGAGAATCCGCCAATAAATCAACCATAGAATCCTTTGATGAAAATATCATATACAATCCCTATAACGAATTATCTCGTCAAGAATTCCACAGAAAAATACGAGAACTTTCAACCAGAAAAAAAGGAAAACGCGAAAGAAACATTTCCGCATAACCTACCAGGCAATCAATAATTCATCGGTTCGGATCATCAGACTCGATGGGATACATACACTAACACCTAATACAATCACTTCTGAGGAGTGGGGGAACACAATAAAAAGGATTCAACCAACATCCTTTATGAAGAATCCTTGAGGGCGTGGGAAAGAGGGTTATTTAACGGAGTAGTTTAATGGTGTCTTGGTTTTGAAATCTTTGGTTGAGAGGCGGAGTGATAGTTTGTATGGCTTGCCGTTGGGGCGGACTGAGTTTAGGCCGTTGATCTCGACCTTGTTGATATAGTCGAACTCGCGACGGAGTTCTTTGACGTTGCCCTTGGGGTTGAAGATATTCATGGTTCTTATAGTGGCTGGAACAACGACGGTGAGGTTATCGACTTTGAGGTTTGGCCAGCATTTGGGATTGAGCTCGGGACGAGGGTTGTCGGCTGTGTCAAGCATGTCGATTTGGACAATGGAATGGTATCGGCGAGTTAATTCAAAAGTGCAGTCTTTTATTATTATGTCAAATGGCGTGTAGGCGTTATAGCTGGAGCGGACACGGACGGGCGTGTAGTCGATAAAATGGCAAGAATCGAAGACAACGGTGCCGTACATAGAGGAAAAGAGTGTCTGACGACCACGAAGCGTACAGTTCTTAAGCTGGACATCCCGACCGTAGCAGTGGATGTCGAAGCGGTCAACATCGCAGTCGCCAAGATAGGTGTTGCTTAGGTTATTGGTGCCAAATACGCCCCAGTTGCCGTAGGCTTTGATGTGTGTGAAAGATGATTTATAGACGTTGTTCATGGAGAAAGCATAGCCGTAGTTGCGGGAAGTGCCGTAGCCAGAGTAGGTCCCTTCGACGGTGTCGCGGTCAAAAAGCAGATTGGCACAGTTGCTAATAGAGAACACTCCATCGGCAATCATACGGCTGCGAGGAGTGGTGACGCGAATGTTGGATACGGTGACGCCCTGCTGACCAACCAATGCGAGACAATAGGTGCGGAAGGTGGAACCTTTGACGCGGTGAAGAGTGAGGTTTTTGACTTCAATGTTGAGGTCGGGGCTGAAGTCATAGTATGTGGCTTTGAGTTGGGTGGAGTCGGTGTTCCATGAGGTCACTGGGGCATTTTCGGCGATGCCGTTGTTTAGTACGAGGATGTCCCGACGGTATTGCTGATAGCCGTAGCCACGACGTTCGGTCCATGGGGTGAGGTCTTCGAGGACGAGGAGATGGTGTCCGGTGGCGAGTTCAGGGAGGGAACGGAAGTCGAGTGAGTCGATGAGAGATTTGTCGAAAGAGACGGGATGGGATGTGGCGATACGAGAAAAGAGGGCTCCATGGGCGGAGTGGTTGGTGACATAGAGGACGAGACCGCCGAAGTCGGTGTAGGTGCCAAGCGGGACGGACTTGAAATCGGGCGGTAGCTCTAGGTGAAGAGTGTCTATACCCTCGTATGAGACGTTAAGTCCGCGGGCGACAGCTTCGGTATGGGCACGGTAAAGAGCGTGGTAGCGGTCGATGCCGTTGGTTGCTTCTCGGAGACCGTAGTCGAGGGGTGAGACCTGTGCATAGGCAGAGATGAGTAAAGGGAAAAGGAAAAAGAGGTTGACCAGAAGTTTGTGTATGCTATCATTCATGGGAATAGATTTAATGACACTATGGAGGAGATAATTGCAAAAGTACAAAAAAATCCAAGGACTAAATGGTAGAGGTGTTAAAATGTTGTAAAAATAAGTGTGATGTTTGTAAATTAAATAATTATCGCTATATTTGCTATTTGATAAATAGTAGGCAATTGAGCCGAAATAATTTGTAAAACGATTTATAATCAATATATTATGAAGCGGACATTATTATCCTTACTGTCAATCCTGGTACTTTCGGCGACGCTGAACGCACAGGAGACCTATCTGGTTGCGAACGGAACGACGACGAACTCGTATGTGCCGATATACGGATTCTACACGGAGCAATACCAACGATGCCAAACCATATACCCATCGAGTATGCTGGAAGAGATGAACGGCGGCCAGATACTGAGCATCAAGTATTTCTTGAGTTCAACATCCAGCAGCGCGATTAACTCCATTTTTCAGGTAAAGATAGGAGAAGTGACCCCATCGTCATTCTCAAGTTCCACATTCCAGAACACCACCAACTTCCAAACAGTCTATACAGGCACTTTCAACACCACACAGTCAACATTGACAATAACATTCAACGAGCCCTATTCGTACAGTGGCGGCAACCTCCTAATCGAGGTGAACGATATAACCCCGAGCAACTATTCGTCATGCTCGTTTTACGGTATAAGCCAAACAGGCGGAAGCAGCCAAGGAAATACGAGCAGTTCGTGGAGTTCGGTCAGCGGAACAATACGAGACTTTATCCCGAAAACGGAGTTCACGGCAGAGGTAGGGCCTCAGACCTGTCCCAAGCCGACTTTGGCCGAACCTATCGTTGATGGAACGTCCGCAACAATCAACTGGACGGAGAACGGAACAGCGAGTTCGTATGCAATATACTTGAACAACAGTCTTGTTGAGGTGGTTAACAACGTGACAACATACACGTTCAACAACCTTAACCCGATAACAGACTATACCGTAAAAGTTAAAGCCATCTGCGCTGTCGGAGACACCAGTTTCGCCGCCAGCAGAAGCTTCACAACACCTTGTATGACAGAATCACTTCCATATAGCGAGGGATTTGAAGGTTTTACTGCTGGTACCAGCAGTTTCCCCGATTGTTGGACGAACTATTCTGGATCATATAACAATGTATCAAGCAGCTATCCCGCATCAGGGTCCAAATCTATGCGTATTGGAACCCCAGGCATCATCATATCACCTGTTTTAGCCACAAACGGACGCCCAATAGAAGTTATCTTTAGTGCCATGGCGAGCAACACCAGTTATTCCGGCACCATACAGGTAGGTTTCACCACCAGCGCAACAAACCTGAACAATGTCCAATGGTCTGAAGAATTCCAAGGTTCAACAAGCCATAACACATACGAAGTCTCTTTCCCCAATACGGGCACCAGCGCGACAGGATATGTTGTTTTTAAACAGAACACAACATCATCGTATTCATATTATTACTACATTGACGACATATATATTGGAGTAATGTCAGACTGCCGCAAGCCAGAGAATATGAATGTATATTCAGTAGCCCGCACTGGAGCTGCTATAGCTTGGGAAGCCCCCGCATCCGGGAGTCCCTCTTCATATCTATTTGAGTATAAAACATCCGGCTCCAACACTTGGATTAGTGAAGATGTTCGAGACACATATAAATTTTTGACTGGACTATCAATGGGAACACAGTACGATGTCCGTGTGAGGTCGATTTGCGGATCAGACACTTCACGTGACGTCCACACCTCGTTCACAACGCCAGCTTGCAACGTTGAGGTTGGTGGCGGCACCACAACCAGCAATTATGTTCCCATGAACTACATTTATGACTACAGCTACTCTCAAATGCTGTACCCTGCAGCAGACTTAGAGCGTATGGATACTATTTTCGGCATAGAACTAAACCTCAGTGCTGCAAATACAACGGTCTATACATGGGATATTTATATTGCAAACACAACCCGCACATCAGTATCCACCAGCTCGTATATGCCATCATCTCAGTTAACTAGAGTTGTACAGAACAGACAGATAACATTCAACCAAGGATGGACTGTAATCCCATTTGACACACCGTTTGTATATGATGGATCAAGCAATATTTTAATTGCAGTGGACAACAATACTGGTGATTACTCAAGCGGCAACACATTTCTCCATCACTCCTCCACTGGCAGTAGCAGCTGTTACTGGTATAGAGACAATACCGATATTACACCATCAAGTCCAGCTGGTTCATCAAGTACTATCTCTACCGTACCAAACATCAGATTTACTATAACATGTGCCCAAGAGTCTTGCCAAGCCCCGCTGCTGGCGCCAAGTGATATTGAATCACACTCCGTGACACTTCATTGGGAACCTATGGGCTCAGCCACATCGTGGAAAGTAGAATACAAGCAGAGCACTGTAAGCGACTGGAACCTTGCTGTCGCAAGTACAACAGAACATGAGTACACACTCAACAACCTAGTAGCGGGCGTAACATATCAGTTTAGAGTGACCGCCAACTGCACAGGAGAAAACAACAGTGCGACTGTCTCGATATTCACGAAATGCGATTTATTCGACGTAACATACACTGAAAACTTTGCTTCGGGACGAATCAACCCATGCTGGGCAGTATCGACAGCCACCCCAAACTACCCAACCATATTCTCCGGAAAACTTTACACCGGACCTTCAGCTGGCTCGTGGGTCATACTGCCTGAATTTGTTGAAGAAGTGAGCAACCTGATGATAAATTTTGATGTAAACAGCAGTTCTGAATCAGGCACAGTGAAAGTTGGAGTCACCACAGGTCAGGACATTAATTCATTCGAGGAAATCTCCACAATCTCATATACGGACGAAATCACAAACGGTGAAGTTTATTTTGACAACTATACTGGAAACGGTACAAACATTGCAATAAAATTCGAGTCAGGATATACCCTAGTTGACGATGTGGTGGTATCGATAGCACCCAACTGCCGTCGTCCCAACAATATCCGTCTAGACAATGCCGATGCAACCTCAGCCACGCTGTCGTGGGATGCTGGTCAGAATGCCACCGGGGCTACTGTGAAATATCGTCGCAGTGGCGGACGTTGGCAATCTGTCACCACCGAAGGGAACAGCGTCACACTTACGGGGCTTATTCCCAATATGCCTTATGAAGTGGTAATCAAATCAAACTGCAGCGGAGATATGAGTGACAACAGCGAATCCTTCATATTCCGCACCAACTGCGCCGATGGCAGCACCCGTGTCACAGAAGGTTATCCATTCATAGAAGGATTTGAATACGGTCTCTATTGTTGGCAACAGGAATTTGTGGCGGACGAGTTGGAATGGGTTACCAAAGCTGGAGACGGAGAGTCGAATATTGGTGCACATGGTATTGAACAAGCATACCTCGACGACTTCAACGCACTTCTTTACAATCTACTGGTCTATACGGCAGGTCCCAAGACGAGAATCATCAGTCCCATGTTAAACACAGAAAGTCTGGCAGAACCAATGCTGAGATACGCATACGGTCTTACCAAATACACCGACCGAGAAAACAATCAACAGTACTTCGACGAATTGAGTGTTTTCTACAGGACAAGTGCATCTGGACAGTGGACACAGCTGAAGAGCTATACTGCCGCAACTACTGGCTGGGTAAAAGACTCGGTACAACTGCCCACAACCAGCAGCACATTCCAGGTGTCGTTTTTGGGCTACTTCAAAGGTGGTAACGGAGTGGCTCTTGACGATGTGAGGATTTACACCGCAGGACACGACACACGAGTGGACGACGAACCCGAGCCATTAAGCATAGAGGAAGCTGAATCCACATGGAAGTTCAAGATGTACCCCAATCCCGCCAACGGAAGCACCACAATAAGCCTGGAAGGCGTTGACGGTAAAGTGCGTATCACCATTATGGACATGAGCGGCAGAACAATCCGCACAATTGACAAAGTATGTTATGGAGAATGCAATCATCAGGTCAACCTGCAAGGATTAGCTCAAGGAGCCTATTTCGTCAGGGTGAATGGCGACAGAGTCAACTGCGTCAAGAAACTGATGGTGCGGTAAGCAACTTTCACGGCCCTGTCCGCCATATTTAGGTGCAGAGCAACTACCTCACAAAAAAAAACGAAAGCTGAAACAAAACAAATTCCCGCAGGATGGCATCTTGCGGGAATTTTTACATCAACTGAATACTATTACTTATTGACATCAAGTTTATACCAATTGCCCTGGTTGTCAATAATATCTTCTGGTGGTTGGAGATATAGGTTGCCACGTTTGAAAGTGACGGCATAGAACTGTTTGTCGGTGTTGCCGTAACGGTGGACACAGGCTTTCCCTGGCTTGTCGATGTCGCAATGTCCGGTCGCAAGCACCGTACCAACGTTCACTTGCTCAGTGGCAACCACATACGGTGTGTCGGGCAGATTGGTCTTCAACTTCATCAGCGAATCCAAAGCCGACTCCAGATCGGTGCCGACATGATCCTGAAACCAGAATTTTCCCAGTTCACACCTGTAGAATACGATTTCGGAGTCCTTGATATTCTTGCCATCCCTGCCTGCACAAGACATCAGCGTGAGTAGGCAAAGAAGAAATACCGTTCGTCTCATTACTATCGAATTTTCACAGCGGTACCGTAAACCAGCACTTCGGCTGCCTGAGCCATGATTGCAGAGGTGGCAAAACGGACCCCTACCACGGCGTCGGCACCCATCTGCTGAGCTTGATCTATCATGCGCTGCGTTGCCTGCTTGCGGGCTTTCTCCATCATGGCGGTGTAGCTTCTGAGTTCGCCACCTACGATGGTTTTCAACGACTGACCGAAGTCGGCCACAAAGTTTTTCGACTGGATGGTGCTTCCGCACACAACTCCCAAAGCTTCATAGTTAACGCCAGGGATGGTTTCGATGGAATAGAGTGTCATGGGGATTGCTGTTTTTGTGTTGATAGGTTGATAGGTTGATATGTGACCAGTGAATTGTTAATAGTGAATTGACAAATGAAGTTGCTGGCTGCTGTTGATATGTTGATAGGTTTAAAAGGTTGAAAAGGTTATAAGGTTTAAAAGGTTTAAAGGTAACTGAATACTTTTATTGCCCTGTGTGGGCTTGCACATGACTGCTAACGCTTAGTTTGCGGTATATCCAGATGGCGTAGGGGAGCGAGAGGAGGAATGTGCAGATGTCGGCGACGGCTTGTGCCATCTCGACTCCGTGGATGCCCCAAAAGCGTGGCAGGATGAAGATGGCTGGGAGGAAGAAGATGCCCTGCCGACCGATGCTGAGTAGCGTGGATTTGAAAGTCATACGGATGTTCTGGAAGAGCATGTTGGTGGCGGTGGCGAGCGCCATCAACGGGAAGGCGACACACTGCCAACGGAGTGCGCGAGCTCCTATCTCAACCAAGACGGGGTCTTCATCGCGGAAAAGGCGTATAATGTCGGGAGCAAAGAGAAGTCCAATCGCCGACACGACGCAGAGCAGCACAGTGGTGACCTGTATGGCGAAAATGTAAGCGTCACGAACACGGGTGTAGAGGCCAGCTCCATAGTTGAACCCCGCCACAGGCTGGAACCCCTGGTCGAAGCCGAGCACTATGGAGAAGGCGAACATCATGGTGCGTGTCACGATGGCGAAGGCGCCTACGCTCGATGCCTCACAACCCGGGTCGGCATAGATGGCGGCTGCATAGTTGAGGCTCAGGGCGGCAATGAAGTTGAAGAACTGACGTCCGAGCGACGGGAGTCCTCCGTGAAGGATTTCGTTGTAGCAACGCAAGGTGGGACGGAAGTTGCGCGGAAGGATGTGTACGCTGTCGGCTCGGGTGGTGCCCCAAAGCAGGATGCACCAACTCACAAACTGGCTCACCGCCGTCGCAGCCGACGCACCGCTCACTCCCCATCGGAAGCCGAAGATGAAGAGCGGGTCGAGCAACATGTTAAGCACTGCACCGCTGGCGATGCCAATCATAGCGAAGCGGGCATTGCCCTGCAGTCGCAGTTGGTTGTTGAGCGTCAACGCCGACATCATGAACGGCGTGGCGATGACGATGAAACGCAGGTAGTTGCAGGTTTCACCCACCACAGCGTCGGGCGAGCCGAGCAACACTGCTATCGGCTCAAGAAATATCAGGCAGGGAATTGCAGCCACCAACCCTATGAGAAACGACGTGCCGAAGCCCACAGCAGCCATCTGCCCAGCTGTGTCGTACTGTTTGGCGCCGAGTGCGCGAGAGATGAAATTACCCGACCCATGACCGAAGAAAAAGCCCATCGCCTGGATGAAAGTCATATAGGCAAACGAGATGCCGATGCCAGCGGTTGCTTCGGTGGAGAGGTGTCCTACAAATGCCGCATCGACGACATTATAGAGCGCCGTCACCATCATGCTCACGATGGTGGGAACGGCCAAACGGAGCACCAGCCGGCGAACCGGCGTTTCGGTCATGTAGAGGTATTTGTCGTCGAGACTCACTTCCTTTTCTTAATTATCGCGGTGGTTCCCTGTGAGTTGAGGAGTGTAGCGGTTGTTTTGAGCGAGCGATCTTCGCGGGTGAAATCTATCTCCACTTTGTCGCCAGGGGCGCAACGTCCCAGTTCTTCGGTCATCTCGGCGAAGGTGTTGACTTCAACCCCTTTGATTGTGCGAATCACGTCGCCCGGTTTGATGCCAGCGTTGGCGGCAGCGCAGCCAGGGATGACATTAGCTACATAGAGACCTTTCAACTCGTTGACGCCCGTCTGACGAGCGACCTCGTTGGTGACCTCCACCACGTTGACACCGAGATAGGCACGCTGCACATAGCCATACTCCATCAGGTCTTTCGCCACCTTCTGAACCAAATTGGATGGGATGGCGAAGCTGTAGCCCGTATAGTATCCGTCGCCAGAAGCGATGGCCGTCACGATGCCTATAAGCTGGCCTGAGGCGTTGACGAGTGCGCCGCCCGAGTTGCCCGGATTGACCGCAGCGTCGGTCTGTATGAACGACTCAATGGGACTTTCCTGACCTCCCGGGTTGGCAATAATATTCATATTGCGAGCTTTGGCACTGATGATGCCAGCGGTTACGGTAGAAGTGAGGTTGAACGGGTTGCCAATAGCCAGAACCGGCTCACCGATGCGAGCCAGGTCGCTGTTGCCGTATGGGATATAAGTCAAGTTCTTCTCTTCTATCTTTATGACAGCCAGGTCGGTGGCGGGGTCGGTACCGACAAGGCGAGCTTCAACCACACGCTTGTTGTTGAGGTTGACGGTGATACGCTCGGCATCCTGCACCACGTGGTTGTTGGTGACGATATATCCGTCGGCGCTGACAATCACTCCCGATCCGTAGGCCTCGTACTTCTGACGCTGCACACCTCGATCGATAATCATGCCGAAGAAAGTCTGGTAGAGAGGCGTCACCTTGGTCATCTCGGTGCGGATGTGCACCACCGCGTCGATAGTGGAGGCAGCCACATCGGAGAAATCGACATACTCGACAGGCGCAGCCTTGGTTTCAGTCACAGATTCAACCGCTTGCGGCTGAGTGTTGTCGTGTGCGCCCGCGCCGCATCCAGCGACAACAAGCGCTATAAGAAGCAGTTTTTTCATAACACGAGAAATTTATTGGAATAACGCCCGCAGTCACGTTTTATTATTCCATAGAATCCATTTGCCTCGATGATAACCATTCCATAATTTTCTGTGAGATGACGGCGAGGTCGGGGTTGGCGGCATCGAAAGTCAGGTGAGCCTTACTGTAGAAAGGCTGACGCTGTTGCAGCTGGGCGTGGATGTGCTCGGCACGCTGATCAGGCGACATCTCAGCAAGGATGGGACGTGGTTTTCGTGAGACGGCCATACGTTTCAGGATTCCCGCTTCGTCGAGACGCAGATATATGGTCAAACCGTGGTCGAGCATCCACTGCATATTGTCGTTGAAACAGGGTGTACCGCCACCGGTGGAAATGATTGTGATTGCGTTATTGTGTGATTGTGTTAATGTGTTAGTGACTGGTGATTGCTGACCGCTAACAGTCAGTGAATGGAGCACGGTGGATTCGAGGGAGCGGAACAGAGGTTCTCCGTAGCGACGGAAACAATCGGCAATGGTAAGGTGGTAGCGTTCCTCGACGGCCTCGTCGGTATCAATCCATTCAACAGGACCATCGTAGTGCTCCTTCAGATAGTCAGCAAGCAAGCGAGCTGTGGTCGATTTGCCGCTGTACATGTAACCGACAAGGAACACCATGAGACTTGAGACCTGTGAATCGTTGTTTTTCACTGCTTAAATAGAGTGTATTTGGTTTCGGTGAGGTTGCCGACAGCATCGGCGACTTTGACAGCCAAGGTGTTCTGTCCTTTTCTGAGTAACTTGGAGTCGATGATGAGCGCGGCAACCTTGGGGTCGTATTCGGCAAGAACCCAACGTCCGCTGATAAAACAGTTGTAGGTGGCGATACCAGAGAAGTCGTCGGTAATCTTCAGCCGCAACTCCTTCTTTGTGATTGTGGCGCCGTCTTTGAAGTTCGAGGGGATTACCACAGGCGGCACGGTGTCTGCAGCCACTGTGAACGAGCCGAAATATTTGACATCGGCTTTAAGCACACCGTCCTCGATACGCGTCTCGACGGCAGAGAATTTCTTTCCCGCCACGCTGCAGATAAGCAACTTAGATCGGTTAACTTTAACGCCATGCGGCATCGGCAGCTCGATGGTGTAGGCGTTGTTTGGCGGGTAGTTGTAGTTGCGCGGATATATGGTATAGACGTTGCCGTAGAAGCCAGCCTTGCGCTGCAAGATGCGGAACACCAGCTCGTCATCTGAAAAAAGAGTGTAAGGCTTAATGGTAAGACGGAAGCCTGCGGTGTCGATAACCTTTGATTTTGAATAGCGGATTCTGAACTGAGAACCATGATCTGTGACCTGTGAACTGTGACCAGAAACAGGTTGCTGACTGCCGACCGATTCATCAAATACAGAGCGTACCTTCAGCGACTGCTTGGCGACGTTACCCTTATAGTCATAGACGCGGAACTCCATCTTATGCAAGGCGTTGTCGTGGAAGCAGATATAGCCGCTGTCACGTGCGACAGTCACCTTGGGGTATCGGATGCCCGGCAGCTGACGCGTTATGACGTAATACTCCTTGTTTTTCTGGTATTGCTGATAGTCGATCTGGGCGTTGATGGCGCGAGTCTCCTCGTAGATGTACGACGGGACGCTGTAGATGGCAAAAAGAGCGCCGTCAACGTATATTTCTATACGTTCCACACCGTTTCTGCGAGAGTCTTTATCCGACTTGTCGTAGGCATAGATGCCCGCATAGAAACGCCCCGAAACGGTGACCGAATCGGCGGTTACTGACATATAGCGCTTGCCAACCTTGCGGGCTGAAGTAAGAATCCACTCTTTTGAGACACCGTCGATGATCGTCGATTTGTCAGCTGGATAGAGCTTCACGTTGGCGATGGTAGGCGGCAGAGGGTCGGAATATTCGATACCGAAATACAGAGGGTTGATGGGTTGATCGTTGTCGGCAAAACGTATCTCGTAGTGCAGATGCGGTCCACCCGACGAACCCGAATTGCCAGCATAGCCGATCAGCTGTCCTTTTTCGACCATAATAGAATCCTGCGGCAAATCCACATCGAAGGCAAACAACCGATGGGAATACTGATAGTCGTGGACGAACTTAGCCAGCTCGCCAGCGTAACCGTCGAGATGCATATAGACGGTGCGAAAGCCGTTGGGATGGGTGATGTAGATATGTTTTCCACCGCCCCAGGGCGACACCTTGATACGCGACACATAGCCTTCGGCGGCGGCATATATCGGCTCGCCCACATCTCCGCCCACACGCAGGTCGAGTCCACCATGGAAGTGGTTGGTGCGTATCTCACCGAAAGTGGCCGAAAGCGACATAGGAATCTTCATCGGAGCGATGAAATAGTCCTTTGGCAACGAGGCAGCATCGACTGGATGCTGCTGTACCAGCGGCTCCTGCGCTGGCATCTCCACTTTACGCACAGTGTCTGCAACCGGCGTTTCGGCATCAACCGAATGACAGCCAGAAAAAGGAATGAAGGAAAGAATTATGAGTATTTTGAGATTCAAGGGGAGGTTATGTTGATATGTTGATACGTTGATAGGTGTAGTTATGAAATTGTGAATAACGATTACGTGAACGCCAACTACTTAACTGATCTGTGCGGGCACGCACTCATCAGCTCTCGGGCGGTTTGGAGGGCAGCTTCTGTCGGAGGTTCCGACGAAAGCATCACAGCCACCTCGTGGACGCGTTCGTCGGTGGAGAGCGGCCTTATGTGCGATGCGGTACGCTGAGTGGTGTCTGACGTTTGACCGGCGAGCGACTCGACCTGCTTATATACTTTCAGCTGAGCTGAGGCTGTGGCGGCTATCTGTGGCAGATGGGTTATGGCTATCACCTGCATGTGCGACGCCATCGAGCGCAGAATAGAACCCACCTGTACGGCGATATCGCCCGACACACCCGTGTCTATCTCGTCGAAGATGATGGTTGGCAGCAGCGTCGCCTGCGAGATGAGAGACTTGATGGCAAGCATCAGACGCGACAGTTCGCCTCCCGATGCCACCTTTCCTATTTCGCGAGGTTCCGACCCTTTGTTGGCGCTGAAAAAGAATGTCACCTCGTCGCCACCCGTAGGGCCGAACTCCTTTGCGGGCGTTATGCGCACCTCCAGACGTGCGTCCTTCATGCCGAGCGAGGCAAGTGTGGGCAGTATCTGCTTTTCTACAAACGTGGCCGACTTGCGGCGTATGGCGGTCAGTTTCTCCGCTACCTGCTGCAACTTCGAGTAGGCCTTATCGACATCCTCCATCGCGGTTTTAATGCGCTCGTCCATGTTGTCGGCGGCTTGTATGGCTTCGTCGAGGCGCTGTTCTATCTGCAGCAGTTCCGCTATCGAGTTCACGTTATGTTTCTTCTGCAAACGATATATAGTGTCGAGCCGTTCGTTGACATAATCCTGACGTTCGGTCGAATAAATCAAGTCGTTGTCGATCGTCTCGATGCTGCCCATTATGTCGCGCAGCTCTATGATACTCGAGTCAAGGCGGTTGAAAAGCTCCTCCAGGTCGGGATGGAACGACACCACCTTGGAGAGCTGCGACTTAGCGGTCAGAAGGGCTGTTACCGCCGAGTTGTCGTCCGAAGCGCAACTCTGTGTTATCGACGAGAGCGTCTGCTTTATCACCTCCGTGTGTTCGAGCAGTTCCGACTCTTTTTCTAAATCTTCCTGTTCGCCATCGCTTAAGGCGGCCTTCTGCAACTCGTCGAAAAGGAAACGGTTGTAGTCGAGGTCACGCTTGCCTTGAGCGTCTGCGGCCATAAGTACCTCGAGCTCACGCTTCAAAGTCGTGTATTCACCGTATGCCTCGGAGTATTGTTTACGAGCGGCCGCACCGCCGTTGAAGCTGTCGAGCAGTTCCGTCTGGAAACCCGACTCGCTGAGAGTCAGCGTCTCGTGCTGCGAATGTATGTCTATCAATCGAGTAGCCACCTCTTTCATCACCGGAAGTGTCACAGGCGTGTCGTTGACGAAAGCGCGCGACTTGGCGCTGGGGAGTATCTCGCGGCGCAGTATGAGTGTGGAGTCGTAGTCGAGGTCGTGCTCGGCGAAGAGAGCCTCCATTCCCAGCCCTTCGATGTTGAAGCGAGCTTCGACGATGCACTTCTTCGTGCTGTCATAGAGCGCAGCGGTGTCGGCGCGCTGGCCAAGCACCAATCCGAGAGCGCCCAGCAATATCGACTTTCCCGCACCCGTCTCGCCGGTTATTGCCGTAAAGCCGTCGCCGAAAGCAATATCCGACTCACGGATAAGGGCGTAGTTTTCAATATGTAAAGATTCTATCAATTGAAGTCAGTTTTATTATTGTCAATTTATTGGATTACTGATATAAGTTTTTACCGATTTCCCTATCAAAACATTAATAATTAACGCCAAGAACACAGAAATATTACAGCCTTCAGCAAAGAAAAAAAGTTGAAAATAACACAGGGTGTCAGGTGGGCGTTGGTAGGGCGTTAGGTGAGCGGCGTGTTTGTTAATAATTCAGGATTAACAAGTTAGAATCACCAATCAATATTTCAACATTGACTTTCAAACAATTATACAATCCAAGTCTGATTATTTCTGATGCAAAAGTACGTTATTGGGATTGCGGTTTACGAATCAAGGCAAAAATATTAACGTTTTCTCGACCTCTTTTCCTGGTTTGCTGTCGGTTGGCGTTGCTCCGTCACAGTTCAACTTGGGTATATGGGAATATAGCCAAATTCGGTTTTCATTGTGTCATTAAGTGTCATTTATCACTAAGGATGGATAAACAGACAACCAAAATATGGAAAAGACATATATTATTGCAATTGTGTCATCGCGTGATTGCATTCTTTCGTTGGTAACGATTTTTTTTCGTAACTTTGCAGTCGCTTTTTATGTATTATTAATTTTTAATCATTGTAATTCATGGAGATAGCTTCGAGATACAATCCAGCTGCCGTTGAGGAGAAATGGTATTCTTTCTGGCTGGAGAAGAAAATCTTTCATTCGGAACCTGACAACCGCCGCCCATACGTGGTGGTGATTCCGCCACCCAACGTGACCGGCGTGCTGCACATGGGCCACATGCTGAACAACACGATTCAGGACGTGCTGGTGCGCCGCGCACGTATGATGGGCAGGAACGCCTGCTGGGTGCCGGGCACCGACCACGCTTCGATTGCGACCGAGGCCAAGGTGGTGAATATGCTGAAAGAACGGGGTATCGACAAGCGCGACATTGGCCGCGACGAATTCATGAAATATGCATGGGAGTGGAAAGAGGAACACGGCGGCACGATACTGAAACAGCTGAGAAAGCTGGGTGCCAGCTGCGACTGGGACCGCACGGCGTTCACGATGGACCCCATTCGCTACGAGAGCGTGATAAGGGTGTTCTGCGACCTGTATGACAAAGGGCTTATCTACCGCGGAGTGCGCATGGTGAACTGGGACCCCAAAGCCCTCACGGCTGTGAGTGACGAAGAGGTGATATACAAGGAGAGTCACGGCAAGCTCTTCTACTTGAAATATTTTGTTGAGGGCGAAGATCGCTACATCGTGGTGGCGACCACCCGTCCAGAGACCATCATGGGCGATACGGCTGTGTGTGTACACCCCGACGACGAGCGCTACCAGTGGCTGAAAGGCAAGAAGGTCATCGTGCCCGGCGTGGGCAGAGTGGTGCCGATAATCATGGACGAATATGTCGATAGGGAATTCGGTACGGGAGCCTTGAAAATCACCCCCGCCCACGATATCAACGACTACAACCTGGGCATGAAATACAGCCTCGAGTCGATAGATATCTTCAACGACAACGGTACGCTGAACGAGCACGGCGGAAAATATGCGGGAATGGACCGTTTCGCCTGCCGCAAGCAGATTGTGAAAGACCTCGAGGAAGCCGGATTGATTGAAAAGATCGAGGACTACACCAACAAGGTGGGCCACTCGGAGAGAACCGACGCCGTGATAGAACCCAAGCTGTCGGCGCAGTGGTTCATGAAGATGAGCGACATCGCGAAGAAAGCCCTCGAAGTGGTGGAAGACGACACGATACAGTTCCACCCCGAGAAGTTCAAGAACATCTACCGCCACTGGCTGGAGAACATCAAGGACTGGTGCATCAGCCGCCAGCTGTGGTGGGGCCAGCGGATACCGGCCTACTATGTGGAGGTGAACGGAAAGACGGAGACGATAGTGGCGGTGAACGAGGAAGAGGCGTTGAAGAAAGCACAGGAGAAATACGGCATCAGCGACAAGTCGAAACTGCGTCAGGACGAGGATGTACTCGACACCTGGTTCAGCAGCTGGCTGTGGCCCATCTCGCTCTTCGACGGCATAAGGAACCCCGACAACGACGAAATCAAGTACTACTACCCCACCGACGACCTCATCACCGCTCCCGACATCATCTTCTTCTGGGTGGCGAGGATGATTATGGCCGGTGAGGAATACCGCAAAGAGGTGCCGTTCAAGCACGTCTATTTCACCGGTATCGTGAGAGACAAGCTTGGCAGGAAGATGAGCAAGAGTCTCGGAAACTCGCCCGACCCGATAGAGCTGATAGAGAAATACGGCGCCGACGGCGTGAGGATGGGCATGCTGCTCACCGCTCCCGCCGGCAACGACCTACCTTTCGACGAAAGCATCTGCGAGCAGGGACGCAACTTCTCCAACAAGATATGGAACGCGCTGCGCCTGGTGAAAGGATGGGAGGTGAGCGACGAGCTGAAACAAAGTGCCGACAACGAGACCAGCGTGCAGTGGATGGAGCAGCGTATGGCTTGTGTGCTCGAGGGAATAGAATACGACTTTGAGCACTACCGCCTGAGCGAGGCTCTGATGAAGAGCTACAAGCTGGTGTGGGACGACTTCTGCTCGTGGTATCTGGAGATGGTGAAGCCCGCATACGGCAGCCCCATCGACCGCGAGACCTATATGGCGACACTCGGCATCTTCGAGCGCCTGATGTGCATACTGCACCCATTCATGCCATTTGTGACAGAAGAGATATGGCACACACTGAAAGAGCGTTGCGAGAGCGCTACCATCATGCTGCAGCACATGCCGCAAAGCGTGTTCTACGACCAGCGGATGCTCGACGACTTCGCCAACACCCAGGAAGTGATAGCCGGAGTGCGCGGAACCCGCAACTCGAAAGGATTGTCGCCAAAAGAGGAACTCGACCTCTACGTGCGCGGCGAACACGCCGACCAGTTTAACGGCTTGATCAAGAAACTGGCCAACGTTGGCAGAATCGAGAAAACCCAGGATAAGTTGGAAGGCGCCACTTCGTTCATGGTAGGCACTACGGAATACTATATCCCGATGAGCCAGAACATCGACGTAGCCGCAGAACGCGAGAAGCTGGAGGCCGATCTGAAATATATGGAAGGATTCCTCAACAGCGTGATGAAGAAGCTCTCGAACGAGAAATTCGTCAACGGTGCTCCCGAGAAAGTGGTGAACGTAGAACGTCAGAAGAAAGCCGACGCCGAGCAGAAGATAGAGGCGCTGAAAGCACAGCTGGCAGCGCTGGGAAAATAACTTTGAATTTTGAAAGTTGAATTTTGAATTTTGAAACAAATGAAGAAGATAATCGCAGCTATTTTTGCATTTGCCATTGGTGGGAGCCTATATGCACAGGATCGGCCGTTCAGCATAACCGACGGCGGCTTGATGTACCGTTTTGACAAGTCGAATCCCGCCGCACAGAGCGTGCATCGCGGCGACGTGCTGGTGGGCGAGATGACTCTCACCTTCGAGGGCGACACCATCATGAGCAATGCCGGCGACCCGCAGAGGTTGATCCAAGTCGGCGAACGAGCTTTTCTCGGCGACCTCTCCGATGCATTGGTGATGATGCACAAAGGCGACGTGGCAACGTTCGGTATCATGGCCGACGAACTGGCAAAATTCCTCGACGAAAAACAGATGCCCGAAAAATACAAGAAAGGTGCAGGCATGAGGTTCTTCTATACCGTGAAGATTGACGACGTGATGACCCCCTCAGACCTAGCTTCCCAACAAGAGCTCTATATCGCCGAGATGAACCAACGCAAAGCCGAAGAACCGGCTCTGATTGAGCGTTACATCAACGAACATCCCGCCAAATGGCGTCGCACCGACGACGGCATCTATATCGTGGTGCGCAAAGCCGGCAACGGCAAAGCCGTGAAGAAAGGGCGCAAGGTGAAGGCCGACTTCGTTTGCCGAACCCTCGACGGCACACTTTTCGACACCAGCATCGACACTATGGCTTCTGACGGTGGATTGTCAACTGAGGGCCGAGTGTTCGAACCCCTGTCATACAAGGTCGGCGAACTGGCTTTGATAGAAGGCTGGGGCAAAGGCGTGGAAGGTCAGAAAGCCGGTAGTGAGCTGACACTCGTAATACCATCCAACATGGCTTACGGCTCCCAGGAAGGAGCCGGCATACTGCCACCTTACACACCGATAGTGATTGACATAATGCTCATCGAGGTCAAGTGAACTTTCTCGACATACTGCTGGCCATACCCCTCTGCTGGTGCATCTACAAGGGATTCAAGCGTGGCATCATCTTCGAGCTCGCCATGCTCATCGGCATTGTGGCCGGCTGCTATCTCGCCATACACCTCGCCAAGAGTGTTTCCGGCATGATCGGTATCAAAGGAGAAGTCTCGGTGCTGGCGGCATTCCTTATCATCTTCGTGGCGGTGGTGGTCGGAGCTTTCTTCTTGGGCAAATGCGCCGAAAACCTTGTGAAGCTCGTGAAAGTGGGACTGCTCAACAAGTTGCTTGGAGCCGTACTGGGCATGCTGAAATGCGTCTGCATACTGAGTGTGCTGACGAGTTTCATACTTATGGCCGACCCTCATGGGCATGTGATAACGCAGAACACCCGCGAAGGCTCGGTGCTTTTCAACCCAATCAATAAAGTCGGCACCACACTCACCTCACAGCTGAAGACCTACGTAATACAGAAGCGGGCAGAGAGGAGCGAGTCATGCTGATACTCGCCCCGATGCAGGGTTTGACAGAACTGATGTTCCGTAGGGCATACAACCAGTGTTTTCCCGGAGCGCTCGACAGCAGCGTGGCGCCGTTTGTGTCGCTCACCCACGGCAACTGCGGCGGGCGCGAGCAGCTGGAGGACATACTACCCGAACGCAACGAGGGCAGCATACCAGTCATCCCACAGATACTCGGACACGAGCTCGAAGAGTTTGTGCGTATGGCCGACTGCATGGGCGATTTGGGTTATACTGAAGTCAACTGGAACATCGGCTGCCCGATGCGGCGCATAGCAGCCAAACACCGCGGAAGCGGCATACTCCCCCACCCCGACGAGATACGCGAGGTGCTCGATTACGTAGTCCCGCGCATCAAACCACGCCTCAGCGTGAAGATGCGCCTCGGACACCGCTCGGCAGACGAGATATTCGACATAATTCCCATACTCAACGACTACCCATTGGCGAGCGTCACCATACACGGCCGCTCAGGCAAACAGCAATATGGCGGGAGCGTCGATAAAGAACGTGTATTCAAAGCAGCCTCGATGCTGAAAGCGCCATTCATCTATAACGGCGACATCTGCACCGCAGGTCAGTGGTCGGTGGTCAGTGGTCGTTGGTCGGCGACTAGCGGCAAGACGCTCGCAGGAGTGATGATAGGGCGAGGCGTTTTATACGACCCGACGCTGCCACTTAAAATCAAAGGCATCGAGGGCGACTACACCGAAATGACGCGACAGTTTGTCACCACATTGTATGACGCTATCGAGCGCGACTACCCACACGACATACCCCGACTGCGCAAGATGAAGGAGTACTGGTGTCTGGTATATAAAAGTCTGCCCGTGAGCGAAAGTGCGGCGAGAGCGATGCTACGGCTGCAAGAAATCAAAGACTTCCGCAAAGCAGTCGATAAGGCAATAATTGGAAATTGAAAAATGAAAATTGAAAATTGAAACTTAAAACTAAAATGAAAAATAAAGTTCTTTACACACTTTTGGCTATCGTCGTCATATTCGGTCTCACTTCGTGTAACAACTCGAAGAAAGACTATTCAGACATGAGCGACGAAGAGAAGCTTGAAATCATAAACATAAGGCTCAAGAAAGACCCTAAAGACGCCGAGCTGCTTTACGACCGCGCCAGCGTGTATGTCAACCTCGAGCGCTACAACGACGCCATCATAGACCTCAACAAAGCCATCGAGATAAAACCCGAGAAGAAGGAATACCACGCCCTTCTGGGAGACACCTACTTCCGTCTGGGCGATATGGAGCACAGCTACAAGGCATTCGAATCAGTCATCACCCTCGACCCCAACGACAAAGAAGGATACCTGAAGCTCGGCGAGATAGCCTTCTACAGCAAAGACTACGACCGCGCAATGGACCACCTGAGCAAGGTGACAGCCGACGACCCGAACAACCAGAACGCCTTGTTTATGAAAGGGTTCATCTACAAAGAGACCGAGGACACAGCCAACGCCGCCTTCTACTTCCGCAAGGTAATAGACCTCTACCCCGAATACGAGCCGGCATACGAAGAGCTGGGATTTATGTATGCCAACCACGGAAGCGACCTTGCGATAGAATACCTCACCACCGCGATAAAGCTTGAACCCAACAACACGCAAGCGATGTATGGATTGGCGATGTATCTCCAAGGGAAGCAGCGTATAGACGAGGCCGAAGAGCTCTACTCACGCATCACCGAGATCAACCCCGTACACAAGGATGCCTGGCATAACCTCGGATATATCGAGTGCTTCCACTATGGCGACTTCGACAAAGCCATCGAGTATTTCAACCGCGCCATCGAATGCGACACCACATTTGTCGAAGCCCTCGTCAACCGCGGCTGGACCTACGCCCTCAAAGGCGACAAAGCCAACGCACGCATAAACTACCAGAGCGCCCTGGGGATAGACCCCAACTACAAGCCGGCGATTGACGGCCTCGCCGAAGTCAGATAAACCCATCGGGGTTCCGATAGCGACTCTCTCGCTTTTATAATGCGCATAGGGTGACATGTTGATAGGTTGATAGGTTGATACGTTGATATGTTGATACGTTGATATGTTGATACGTTGATAGGTTGATGGGGTGATGGGGTGATGGTTTTTGTGGTGTTAATGGGTTGATTTTGGGATGGGTTTTGCCTGGCCGGGCGGATTCTTGCGCTTGAATTATGATGCAAAGGTACGGTGGCGGGATTGCGGTCTACGAATGAATGGGTAAAAATTTTTCAACTTTTTTGTTTTATGGTGATTTATAGTGGGTTGGAGGTGGGTGTTAAGTTGTGAAATTGTTAAGATGTGAAGTTTGGTTGGGGCTGGGAGTTTATTGGGAGTTTATTCGGAGTTTATTCGGAGTTTATTCGGAGTTTCTTGGGAGTTTTTTTTGAGGGCGGGGCTTTTCGTCATTTTCGTCATTAGTCATTTGTCAAAATCGTTTTCAAATGTGTCAAAATGGCCACTATAATATAAAATAAATTTTATATTATAGTGAGCAAAATGACAGTTCCAAAATTGAAAATGACAAATGACTAATGACGATTTTGACTGAACCTATCTTTGTAAAAGCGTTGATTTTGCGAAGAATGAAGTTTTGTCGAAAGGTCATCCGGAAGGAATACGGTTGGTATTTTCACCTTCGAGATAAAACATATCAACTATTGTTTATAAAATATCCGTTACAGCTTGGAGAAATTAACTATATTTGCAAAGTTGAAATAAACCATACTCTTCGACAAACAACTAATACATAGATATATGAGCACATTAAAAGGACGCAACCTGATTTCCATCACCGATTTCTCGAAAGATGAGTATATCGAAGTGCTGGACATCGCCGAGGAATTTGAAAAGAATCCGAAACAGAAAATCTTGAGCGACAAAGTGGTGGCCACACTTTTCTTCGAGCCTTCGACCCGTACTCGCTTGAGTTTTGAGAGCGCTGCCAACCAGCTGGGAGCCCGCATCATAGGCTTCAGCGACCCCGGCGGGACGAGCGTACAGAAAGGCGAATCGCTCCACGACACTATCGTGATGGTGAGCAGCTATGCGGACTTGATTGTTATGCGCAACCCGAAAGAAGGAAGCTCAAGATATGCGAGCGAGGTGTCAACCGTGCCCGTCATCAACGCTGGCGACGGTGCCAACCAGCACCCGACGCAGTGCATGCTCGACCTCTACTCTATCCGCAAGACGCAAGGCCGTCTGGACAACCTGAATATCGCATGCGTGGGTGACCTGAAATACGGCCGCACCGTACACTCGCTGGTACAGGCAATGTGCAACTTCAACGCCACCTTCCACCTGGTATCGCCGCAGGAACTGAAGCTGCCCAGCTCGGTGAAGATGAGCGTGAAGAACGCCGGATTGAAATACTACCAATATACCGACATCAAAGACGTTATCCCTGTGGCGGACATCATCTACATGACCCGCGTGCAGAGAGAGAGATTCCCCGATCCGCTGGAGTATGAGCGCGTGAAAGACAGCTGCATCCTCACCGCTTCGATGCTGAAAGGCTGCAAAGAAAACATGCGAGTGCTTCACCCGCTGCCGAGAGTGAACGAAATCACCGTCGATGTTGACAAGACCCCGTATGCCTACTATTTCCGTCAGGCACAGAACGGAGTCTATGTGCGCCAGGCGCTCATGGCCGCAATACTCGGTGTGAGATAAAAAAGGTTACGGGTTATAAAGGTTAAAAGTCTAAAACAATAATCATCATGGATACAAAGAAAGAACTTGTTGTTCCCAGAATAGAAAACGGCACGGTGATCGACCACATCCCGACCGAAGTAGTATATCAAGTGGCTCACATACTCGGACTTGAGAAATACGAAGACGAGGTGCTTATCGGCAACTACCTGAGCAGCCAGAAGTTCATCCGCAAAGGTATCATCAAAATCAAGAACAAATACTTCACCAAAGAGGAACTGAGCAAGATATCGCTCGTGGCGCCGATGGCCAGCATCATCAACATCAAGAACTACGAGGTGGTGGAGAAGGTTGCAGCCGAAATACCCGACCATATCGAGAACTTCATCAAGTGCATGAACCCGATGTGCATCACCAACCACGAGAAAATCGCCACGAAGTTCGACGTGGTGGACAAAGAGAACCTGAAACTCCGCTGCCACTACTGCGAGAAATTCACCACCAAAGAGACCATCCGTTTCTGCGAATAGACCGACGTTATGAGAAAATACTTAGTAAAACTGCTTATCGTAACGCTGCTGCTGGTATTGACGGCGCTAGCGCTGATGTATTCCGGCTGGGAAAATTATCAGGTCGTGATGCCCTTCATCCCGCTTTATTTTGCCGTCGTGACCGGTGTTGAGCATTGGACGATAGTGGAAAGCATGCGCAAGTCGCCTCGCACGTTTGTGAAGAATTTTCTTGGTGTGACGGTAGGAGTGCTTTTCGTCCACTTGGCAGTACTGTCGCTGTGGATGTTCACCCATGTGCAGCAGGCCAAGTGGTTTGCTGTGGCGTTCTGTATATGCTATGCCGCCCATCTGGTCTTCGAGACCGTCGCCTTGGTGGTCCTGATGCGCAACGCGAACAAGAAAAACGAGGAGGAGAAAAAAAATTCGGCAGAATAAAAAAAAGATTGTATCTTTGCACCCGCTTTCGGCAAGATACGAAGCGGTCCCTTAGCTCAGTCGGTTAGAGCAACTGACTCATAATCAGTGGGTCCTTGGTTCGAGCCCAAGAGGGACCACAGACAAAGCGGAACAACAAAAGTTCCGCTTTTTTTACAAAGAATAATCCGTCATGGGACGCATAATGGCTATTGACTACGGGAAAAAACGCACAGGGTTGGCCGTCACCGACCCCGAACGTATAATAGCCACCGGGCTCACCACAGTAGAGACGCCAAAGCTGATGCAGTATCTCGCCGACTACTGCGCCCGCGAGCAAGTAGATTTATTTGTGGTGGGCGAGCCAAAACAGATGGACAACACGCCCTCGGAGTCAGCACAGTATATCGAACCGTTTCTTGGTGAGCTCGCAAAGAAATTCCCCGAAAAAGAGATCTGCCGCATGGACGAACGGTTCACCTCGAAGATTGCTTTCCAGGCGATGATAGACGGCGGATTGAAGAAGAAACAACGACAGAACAAAGCCCTGATCGACACCATCAGCGCCACCCTGATACTGCAGAACTATATGGATTTAATGGTTAAGGGTTAAAGGTTATAGATTTCATCAGTCACTTCACATCTTCACATATCACCCATATCAATATAAAAACAATGATTTACCCAATAGTAGGCTATGGCAGCCCCGTTTTACGAAAGAAAGCAGAACCGATAACGGCCGACTATCCTAATTTGAAGCAGTTGATAGAAGACATGTATGAAACCATGTATGCAGCCGACGGAGTGGGATTGGCCGCACCCCAGATAGGTCTTTCCATTCGACTGGTGGTAATTGGATACTATCCATACGACGAAGAGACCAAGACCTACGCAGACACAGCCATAGAGCACACCCTCATCAATCCGGAAATACTGGAGAGCGTGGGAGAGAAGACTTTCTTCAACGAAGGTTGTCTCAGTATACCCGACATACACGAGGATGTATTGCGTCCGGAGGGCGTTGTGATACACTACTTCGACGCCGACTTCAAAGAACACACAGAAGAGATACACGGCATGTTCGCCCGTATTGCGCAACACGAGATCGACCATCTTGAAGGCAAAGTGTTCACCGACCGCCTGAGTTCGTTGCGCCGCACAATGCTAAAACGCAAACTGAACGATGTGGCGGCCGGGAAAGTACGAACACTGTACCGCATGAAAAGAAATTAATTTCTTTCAACCTAATAATCATTGCAAATCCAATAACGGTATTTTTTTCAAACACAATGAAAACAAGACACATTTTGGCACTTGCCTCAGCCGTATTGCTGATTTTCGTCGGCTGTAAGAACTCACAAAGCCCGCGCGACAAAGCTGCCGCCATGATTGACAACTTCGAGAGTCGCCACGACCCCATGGGCTTGGATTATGCCCGCGACCCAGCCACCGCCGATTCGATTATACTGCTTTACACAAGCTTTGCTAACACATATCCAGATGACTCCCTAGCCCCCGTGTGCCTGCACAAGGCGGCAAACGTAGCATGCCTGGTCGGCTCGTTCGACGAGGCCATCTGGAACGCACAAAAAGTCGTAGATGAATACAGCGGCTACGAAGGGATGGAGGACTGTTTGCTAACACTTGCAAAATCCTACGAATTTGCCGAAAGACCTGACGATGCCAAAGCTGCCTACCAATACTTCATCGACACCTACCCCAACCACCCGCTCACCGAAGACCTCAAA
This sequence comes from Bacteroidales bacterium, assembly GCA_017616895.1. Lineage (GTDB taxonomy): Bacteria > Bacteroidota > Bacteroidia > Bacteroidales > P3 > Colimorpha. The sequence continues at coordinate 87,542 of JAFZXE010000012.1, read as the reverse complement.
CGCACAATACAACTCCTCGACATGGGTGCAGTAACACCCGAGGAGCAACTTGCCGCCATCCTTGCCGAGAAAGAAAATAATTGACCGTTTTAGTGTAGAATGATTCTACACTCAGCGTTTTTTTTATAAAGACTTTTAGAGAGAGTGATTCCGATATGGATTATCGGGATGGGCTTTATTGGGGTGATAAAGCTAGCGCTTGATTATTGTTATTGTTTTTGTGGCGTCTGATTTTAGTGTCAGATGCAACAGGTATGTGGCGGATGGAACATCGTAGAGATTTATCCATTCATCATCAGTGCCCTCCAACAGTTTGCGACCCTGCATATCAACCAAAGCGAAACGCTTGATTTGGGCAGACGGGAGATGGAGACGCGTGGATGTAGGATTTGGATAGACAACGACTCGGTCGGCATCGAGCGAGATGTCGGTAACGGACATATTGAACTGTGATGTGAGGTCTAGGGAGAGTAACTGAGATGGATTGACGACTCCCATACGGTCAAATTTCTCACATGTAAGAAAATAGTGCAGGCCATCGAGGGTTGCTATAGCTTCTGTCTGGCATCCGATGCCGTTGGAGAGCGGTATGCGTTGATACTGTCCTAGGTTGAACGAATTGCATTCGAACCCATAGGCAAGAAACACAAATGGCGAGCAGAAAGAGTTGTAGCCACAGAGTACGAGTCGTTGATGCCGAGGCTTATAGGACGCACCCGTAACCATACCTTCGACAGGAAGGGAGAAAAGACTATCGGCAAGCCATATACCAGGACTATTAGGAATGGCGTAGCATACAGTTTTATGGCTGTTCCATTGCTTTGTAAAGAGAATAATTGTCGAGTCGGTGACAACGAATGCCTCGCAGTCGAAATCCCTTGCATTTTCCTCATTACGCTCGGGATAGCTGAAGAATATGGTGTCGAAAAGGAATGGGCCGCTGGGAATAGCGGACTTGGAAAGACGGAGTATGTGCAAATCGCCGCGAACACCATTGTTGTCGCCCATGTCGCCAAAATAGAGGTAGTCGTCATCCTGAGAGACTTCCTCCATATCATATATATATGGTGCCAACGTGATAGAGTCAACAATGGCGGCGGTGGTGGTGTCGAGAGCGTAGAGAGTGAGCTGTCCGTGGTCGTTACAAGTCCAATACTGCCCTTCTAAGAAGAAGAGAGACGAAGTACCCTCGACTTGAGGAGGAAGGTCGCCGATGGTATCGGCGTGGAGTGAAGACTTGGGGGTTAAAAGGCGCGACAGAAAACTCTGTGAACTGGCAGAGAGGGCTAGCGACAAAAACGATAAGAGAAAAAGTAGGTGTTTCATAAATTGGTTTGAATAAAGAAAACCACTCCCCTACCCTGTTTAGAAGAGTGGTTTTGATGAATAAGTGTCGTATTAATATGCCCTTGCGAAAATCACACGGCGATGGCTGGGCTTGCCGCTATAGACGCATTTGCCTTCCTCGGCAGGAGCATCAAACGGGATGCAGCGTATGGTAGCCTTGGTTTCGGCCTTGACCGCCTCCTCCGTCTCGGTGGTGCCATCCCAATGGCAGAGCAGGTAGCCACCCTTCTCGATTTCGCGTTTGAAGTCATCCCAAGAATCGACCTTGCGGGTTTGAGCTGTACGGAAGTCGGCGGCTTTCTTGAATAGGTTAGCCTGAATGTCAGTCAACAGCTGTTCTATGTGCTCCACGATGCCGTCGATAGGCATGGTGACTTTCTCTAGGGTGTCGCGACGGCAGACTTCACAGGTGCCGTTCTCAAGGTCACGCTGACCAATGGCGAGGCGGACGGGCACGCCCTTGAACTCGTATTCGGTGAACTTCCAACCTGGCTTATATTCAGGACGGTTATCATATTTCACGCTGATGCCTTTAGACTTGAGAGCCTCGACAATTGGAGCGACTTTGGCATCGACCATAGCCATCTGCTCGTCGCTCTTGCTGATAGGTACGATAGCCACCTGGATTGGAGCCAACTTGGGAGGCAGCACAAGACCGTTGTCGTCGGAGTGAGTCATGATGAGAGCACCCATAAGTCGAGTGGAGACACCCCATGAAGTTGCCCAGACATATTCCAGTTTGTTCTCGTTATTGAGAAATTGAACGTCGAAAGCCTTGGCGAAGTTCTGGCCGAGGAAGTGCGAGGTGCCGGCCTGCAGAGCCTTTCCGTCCTGCATAAGAGCTTCGATGCAATAGGTGTCGAGAGCTCCTGCGAAACGCTCGTTGGGTGACTTGGTACCCTTTACCACAGGAACGGCCATCCAGTTTTCTGCGAAGTCGGCATAAACATCCAACATACGCTGAGCTTCAGCCTCAGCCTCCTCTTTGGTGGCGTGAGCGGTATGACCTTCCTGCCAGAGGAACTCGGCGGTGCGGAGGAACATGCGGGTACGCATCTCCCAACGGACGACGTTGGCCCACTGGTTGCAGAGGATAGGCAGGTCACGATATGACTTGACCCAGTTCTTATAAGTGCTCCAGATGATTGTCTCGGAAGTGGGGCGCACGATGAGCGGTTCTTCGAGCTCGGCCTCAGGGTCAACGACCACACCCGAACCGTCGGGATTGGTCTTGAGACGGTAGTGAGTGACAACAGCGCACTCTTTGGCAAAGCCTTCAACATGGTCGGCCTCACGGCTGAGGAACGACTTGGGGATGAAGAGCGGGAAATAGGCGTTGGAGTGACCCGTAGCCTTGAACATATCGTCGAGGGCGCGCTGCATCTTTTCCCAGATAGCATAACCGTATGGTTTGATAACCATGCAACCACGAACGGCTGAATTTTCAGCGAGGTCGGCACGAACGACTAATTCGTTGTACCATTCAGAATAGTTTTCAGAGCGTTTTACAAAATCCTTAGCCATATTATTTTTAAGTTTTAAACTTTCAGTTTTAAGTTATTAGTTTTTAGTTTCTTGTTTTTTACACACCCACACAACCACTTGATATTTAACCATTTATCAACACCACTAAGATATATTCGGATTTATTTGAAATTGGGGGAAATGAAACAGAAATTGTTTTTTTTCGTATATAATGTTAATTATCAAATAAAATACGTAACTTTGCACTTTCCAATAAACGCTGCAAAAATACTAAAAAAAAGATGAAACACGGAAACCGCTATGTGAAGTATGCCCTGAGGGCGGTGATGGTGATAGTACTGATGGCGATGGTGATGCCCGAAGCCAACGCCTGCAAAAACAAGAACAAACGTCCTAAGAACGTAATATATATTGTGGGTGACGGTATGGGGGTGAGCCATGTCTATAGCTCGATTGTAGTGCAGAAAGGCAAGTCGCAGTTTCTGAGATTCCCCTACACGGGATTCTCGCGTACTTATTCAGCCAACAAGTACACCACCGACTCGGGAGCCGGCGGAACAGCACTTATGACGATGCACAAGGTAGATAACCACCATGTAGGCATGTCGAGCGACGGCAAGGCATACTGCTCAATGCTCGAGCGAGCCACCAAGAAAAACAAAAAGGTCGGATTCGTTGTGACGAGCAGCGTTCTTGACGCCACACCCGCAAGCACCTACGCCCATGTGAGAGACCGCAAGAGTTTCGACACGATAAGCATGCAGCTGGCCAAAGCCCCGTTTGATGTGATGATTGGCGGCGACCGCGACCATTTCCTACCAGACAACCGAGAGGACGGCAAGTCACCACTCGACACTCTAGCCAATAGAGGCTACACCTTAGCATTCACAATGGAGGCTATGGAGATGACTAAAAAAGGCCCATTGTGTGCACTGCTGACCGACGGAGACCCCGCAGCCGCCGACGCTCGCGACGATATGCTGAGCCGCAGCGTGAAGAAAGCTCTGGATTTACTGAAAAAATCGAAGGACGGATTCATGCTTATGATTGAGGGTTCGCAGATTGACTGGGCTTGTCACAACAACGATTTCAAACATCTCCGCGCAGAGATGGAAGACTTTGAAAAGATGCTGAAGATTGTTCTTGACTGGGCCGAGAAAGACGGCAACACCCTTGTAGTCGTTACCGCCGACCACGAGACAGGCGGACTTTCGCTACCCGACGGCGACCTGGATCGCGGCAAGAACGAATACAACTTTTCAACCGGCGGACACACCGGCGTCATGGTGCCAGTATTCGCATACGGTCCCTACGCACAGAACTTCACTGGAATTCACCAAAACATTGACATTCCCGACCTTATCTGGCGGGCGATGTTTAAGTGAACTGTGAACTGTGAACTGTGATTTGTGAGCTGTGATTTGTGAGGAGTGATATTTTAAATTCGTGAATTGTGAAGGTTAATAGACATATTGGTAACTCTTTAGGATTAGCCATCATTGTTATGATGGCGATTTCTTTTAACGGCAATGCTCAAGAGAAACTCACACAGGACACGATGGAGTGTCATATCGTGGGATTCAACTTCGGGACGGTGTTCCCGTCGCCGGGCGGGTCGTTCGGCAAGGCACCCGACGGCACGAAGGCGCAATACACAACGATGTACGACTTGTATAAGTTTCCGTTCCTGAATTTCGGATTGAACGGGATATACAAGTACAAGTCTAACTGGCTGGTGTTTCTGGATGGGGACTTTTTCTTCGGAAGCGACAACCTGAGAAGCCGCAACCTGAGGATGGCCGACCTGTTTACGCGCGACAGCATCATCATAGGAACCAACGGAACTGATGCGGTAGTGACGTGCTACAACCGAGGGTTCAGCGTGAGGGCCGGAGCCGGCAAGATATTCAGGGTGTCGAAGAAGAACCCGAACTCGGGCATACTGGTGAAACTGAGCGGCGGCTGGATACAGCAGCAGACGATATTCAACCTGAACGAGGTGCAGGCGCCTCAGATTGACGACGCCTACGCCAAACTGTACGACCACCAACGGATGGGCGGCGTGCTGACCGAAGGGATTGGATACTGGTTTATGAGCAACAACCTGAATCTGGTGAACTTCTACTTCACCTTCGAACTGTCGCAGAGCTGGATGAAGTCAACGAGGGAATACACAATAGACCAACTGGCGGGGCTGAGGGGTAAGGACAGCAACCGATACTTCGACCTGACCTATACGCTGAAGTTCTGCTGGATGTTCCCGCTGAAGGGTAAGACGTCATACGACTACTACTATTATTAAGGTGTTGAGGTGTTAAGATGTTGAGGTGTTAAGATGTTAAGGTGTTAAGATGTTGAGGTGTTAAGATGTGAAGGTGTTAAGATGTTGAGGTGTGAAGATGTTGAGGTGTTAAGATGTTGAGGTGTTAAGATGTTAAGGTGTTAAGATGTTAAGGTGTTAAGATGTTAAGATGTGAAGGTGAAAAAGACACTTACCCGGGCAAGAATGTCTTGCTTGGGATTTTTTTTTGTATCTTTGCAAATTCAAATCGACTTGTATATGAAACGTATTCTATTACTTGCATTTGTTGCGATATTTGTTATGCCGACGGTGTCGGCGCAGGTGACGGATTTCTACCAACCTGGAGGATTCGACAACAACGGGGCGTCGATAAAGACCTTCTCGGTGTCGGACAACGTGGCCGTCCAGTTCTCGCGCGGCAACCTGCAATATAACCCCTCGCTAGACAAGTGGCGTTTTGCGTTGAGGCAGTATAACTTCGCCTGCGGCGACAATACCAATATAGCGCAAGACTATGACGGCTGGATTGACATTTTCGGATGGGGGACGAGTGGATGGAACAGCGGAGCGACGGCCTATCAGCCGTGGAGCACATCAAATACGGGTGATTTTTTGGACGGTTCTACCACAAGCAGTCTCACGGGTGCTTACGCCAACGCCGACTGGGGGATATACAACAAGATTGAGAACGGAGGGAAATATGCGGGCATGTGGCGGACGCTGACGAAGGACGAATGGGAGTATCTGTTGGGTGACAACATGAAAAGACAAGGCAAGTGGAGCGTGGCGTGCATAGGCGGTGTATATAATGGAATGCTGCTGTTGCCCGACGAGTGGGTGCTTCCGACAGGGTGCCGTTATACAGCTGGGGGTGGAAGCCAATTTTCCTTTAATTCATACACCTTTGCCGAGTGGGAGAAGATGGAGACCGCCGGAGCGGTATTTCTGCCGGCCGCCGGAAGTACCAATGGTACTGAATACGGTGCGAGCAACCAAGGTGGCTTCTATTGGACAAGTACCGCCGCATCGCCTAACATTAATGTTCTGTTGTATAGTTTCGACGATTTTATGCTTATGGACGTAAACAATAGAGCGATGGCTTCGGTACGACTGGTGAGGAGGGTGGCGCCGGGGAGGAACAAGACAAGAGGTACGTGGGTGAACCTGGGGCTGCCGAGCGGGACGCTGTGGTACTCCTGCAACGTGGGGGCCACGCGACCGGAGGAATATGGCGATTATTTCGCCTGGGGTGAGACAAAGCCGAAACCTGATTACAGCTGGAGTAACTATAAATACGGAAGAGCGAGTGACTCGCTAACCAAATATTGCAATAGCGAGTCGCTTGGACTCAACGGCTACAGCGACACTTTGACCGTTCTTGAGCCTGGCGACGATGCCTCCACCGCAGCGTTGGGCAGAAACGCTCGAACCCCAACGTATGATGAATGGATGGAAATGATGGAATACAGCACCATGGAATGGACTACGCTGAATGGGGTAAATGGATTCCAATTCACCAGCAACACAAATGGCAAAACGCTTTTCTTCCCTGCAGCCGGAGGATATGTAACGAATGACTGGCATCAAGGGCTCTCGGGTGCCGGTGAGGGAGGTGCTTACTGGTCATCATTTCTTACTCCTATAATGTGTCAAATAGGGTTAATCGAGATGACTAACTTTAATGACACTGCGTATTGGAATGGGGGTAAAACAGACCGTTTCAACGGACTGTCGGTGCGCGCGGTGAGGAGTGGCACACATACAACTGAGGCGACGGTGGAGGCGTTCGATACGAATGGGGCTTCGTTGAAGGGGTTCTCGGTTGGAGAGGGAACGGCAGTGCATTTCTCGAAGGGGAACCTTCAGTACAACGCGGCGCAGGACACTTGGCGGTTTGCGGAGAACCAATATGATTATGTCGGCGAGGACAACAGCAATATCTCTTCGAGTTACAACGGGTGGATAGACCTGTTTGGCTGGGGCACGAGCGGATGGAACAGCGGGGCGAATGCGTATCAGCCGTGGGCGACGAGTGAAACGAGCAGCGATTATTATCCTGGCGGCAGTTATACGAACAGCCTGACTGGAGCGTATGCCAACGCTGACTGGGGTGTGTATAACGCCATCAGCAATGGCGGCAACCAGGCTGGGATGTGGCGCACGTTGACAAGTGACGAGTGGGAGTATCTGTTGAATACGAGGAGTGCATCGACTGTGGGTGGAACGGCGAATGCGAGGTATGCTGTTGCGACTGTAGGCGACATTGCCGGCGTGATAATTCTTCCCGACAGCTTTACTATGCCTACGGGAGTAAATGAATTAGTGAGTATAAACACGGCGGATGCCGATTTTACAGACAATACATATACTACAGAACAGTGGACGGCACTGGAGACGGCCGGCGCGATATTCCTCCCTGCTGCGGGCTACCGCAACGGTACGGGGGTGAGCCGCGCAGGTACAGTCGGCGACTATTGGACGAGTACGCACAACAATGAGAACTACGCTTACTGCATGAACTTCTACGAATCTGAACTGGACATGAACATAGGCGGTCGCAGCGGCGGTCGGTCGGTGCGTTTGGTTAAGGATTGACCGGATTAATTGTTAATCATACCTTGACCCGATTTTTCCGTACGGCGATTGCCGTCGGGGGAATCGGGGTATTTTGTTAGAGGGGGCTAGAATTACTAGAGGGACTAGATTTACTAGAATTACTAGAGGGGCTAGAGGGCTGCCAACCGAACTCGGGTGCTGGCCGCACGGGCGATTAGGGGCTGGGGGGCAGGGGCTGGCTGTACGGGTATGTCCGATTGTTGCGTGTCGCCGACACGCTGTCGCTTTTCTGCTCGTTTTCCCCACACCGCGCTTCGCTTGGTGTGGGGTTAATAGAATAACGTGCCTCCGGCACGAAACCGCCTCTGAGAGCTTTCGACCGCTCGTGATTGCCGAATACGGCACAATAGATTTTCTTCTCGTTTTCTTCACTCCGACCGATGAACTATCTTAGAAAATATTTATAGGAAAGTGTTCGTTGGATTGTAAAAATATTCGTATATTTGTAGTGTGAAGCCGATTGATATAAGCATACGCAAGAAAGTGTCTGTCAGTATATTGCACAGATACGTGTATTCGACTTTGCAAAACTTGCCGCTGCAACATATTGATGTTCAGCAATAAAGTATCTTCCCATCCGTATCAACGCCGTATCAAAGCCGTATCAACTCCGTATATAGGCCGTTACCCCTCCTATACCCCTTCGTTACCCCTCCTATACCCCTCCTAGGTTTCTCCTAAGTAACGCCTAGGTGGCTCTATGGTTAACGGGGGGAAGGTGTTAAGGTGTTAAGGTGTTAAGGGGTGAAGATGTGAAGTTGTGAAGGGGTGAAGGGGTGAAGTTGTTAAGTTGTTAAGTTGTGAAGTTGTGAAGTTGTGAAGTTGTGAAGGGATGGGAAGGTGCTAATTCATTATTTTAAAAACGCTGGATGGGTGACACAATTTGTAGGGGTGATTGGCGTTATATAGTTAGAAACTGTTTTAATTTAATTCAATGTTTTTATTAAAGCACCTGAACGGCTTGTTCTCCGCTTCGCTATCGAAATGCCACTGGCATTTCTTCATACCTTCTCTCAGTTACAATGGACACCCTGGGGTTCTCCGCTTCGCTATCGAAATGCCACTGGCATTTCTTCATGCCTTCGATAAGGTAAAAAATCTGCTCGTCCATGTCCATAATAAAATTCATCAATCAAATTAAATCAGTTTCTTAGTTTTGGAACGATTGACTTGAGACATCCGGCACACACTTTCTACAATATCGGCATCGCGCTTTACGGTGCGGGGATAGGTGTGGCGTCGGCTTTCAACGAGAAGGCACGCCTGATGACGAGCGGGTGGCGCAAGGCTTGGGAGACGGAGACGGTGAGGGATGGGAAGGTGGCGTGGTTTCATGTGTCGTCGCTGGGCGAGTTTGAACAGGCGAGGCCTGTGATAAGGCGGTTCAGGGAGGAGCACGGGGAATACAAGGTGTGGGTAACGTTCTTCTCGCCGTCGGGCTACGAGGTGAGGAAGGACTACGACGAGGCGGAGAGGGTGACCTACCTGCCGATGGACACGCCGAGGAACGCACGGCGGCTGGTGGAGAAGATTAGGCCGACGGTGGCGTTTTTCGTGAAGTACGACTTTTGGTTCAACATGCTGAGAGAGTTGCAGAAACGCGGAGTGCCGACGTTCCTCTTCTCGGCGATATTCAGAGAGAGCCAGTATTTCTTCAAGCCCTACGGAGGTTGGTTCAGACGCCAGCTGAGGTGTTTCAGCCATATATTCGTGCAGAACGAGGAGTCGCTGAAGCTGCTGAAAGAGAGCGGAGTGGAGTGGTGCTCAAGAGCCGGCGACACACGGTTTGACCGAGTGAGGGAGATTGCGCAGCGAAGCGACGGGGACAGAAAGGTGGAGCGGTTTGTGGAAGGAGGCTCGGGAAGACGCGTTGTGGCCGGAAGCAGCTGGGAGCCAGACGAGGAGATGCTGAAACGGTATATGGACGAGAGCGGAAGGGAACTGCGGCTGGTGCTGGCGCCGCATGTGATATCGGAGAGCCACATAGAGAGGATAGAGCGGCTGATGGGCAAAGAGGTGTGTGTGAGATACTCGCAGATGGACGAAGAAACTGACATCACGGGGAAGAACGTGCTGATAATAGACAACATAGGGCTGCTGTCGCGGATATACCGCTATGCAGAGGTGGCGTACATTGGAGGCGGATTCGGACGAGGGATACACAACATACTGGAGGCGATAACCTACGACGTGCCGGTGGTGTTCGGGCCTAACCACAGGAAGTTTCAGGAGGCGCTGGACATCATAAGGCTAGGCGGCGGAGTGGGTTACAGCAGGTACGAGGAGTTGAAGGAGGCGATGGAAAGGCTGCTGGGCGACGAGAAGGAGAGACAAAAGGCGTCGGAGGTGTGCAGACGCTATGTGGCAGAGAACATAGGCAGCACGGAAAGAATCATGGATACCGTTAACAAACTACTGGAAGTCTGAGCGCAAAGAGATATATTACGGTTCTGCTGCTGACAGCGGTGGTGATGTGCATGAGTTCGTGCAAGGTGGAGCGGTTTCTGAAGGACGACGAGCTGGTGCTGTACAAGAACAAGTACCGTGTGGAGATGGCTGACAGCAGCAAGGTGACCAAAGAGGTGAAGGAGGCGACGGGTGCGAAGAAGAAATACGCAAGGCAGAAGCCCAACTCGAAGGTGCTGGGGATAGACCCGATAAGGTTCAAGCTGTGGGTATATACGCTGTCGAGCCCGAAGAAGAGCAAAGGCATAAACCGCTGGCTGAGGAAAAAAGGACAGGCGCCGGTGGTTTATAGCGAGAACGACGCACGGATGACGGTTTCACAGCTGGAAGGACTGATGGACTCGAAAGGATGCTTCAAGTCGGACGTCACCTTCGACACGGTGAAGATAAAAAAGCGGAACATCACGATAGAGTACAAAATCAAGGCGACGCCGCGATTCCACATAGAGAAGACGTTCACATACAGCGAAGACACGGCGCTGACCGAGCTGATGGAGAAATGGAAGGAATACTCGTATGTGAAAGAGGGAGACCTGTATGACCGAGAGAACCTGACGAAAGAGCGTACAAGACTGTATGAGAACCTGCTGAACGAAGGATACTACACGGCATCGAAAGAGCTGGTGACGTTTGTGGTCGATACGACCGACTACGGCAACCACGGGCTTACGGTGACCACCATACTCCACATGCCGAAAGGCGCTGACGGCGAGAAGAAGAGCCTGAAGGTGCACCGGATGGACAACATATACATCTACCCCGAGGTGTCGGCAAACGAGGAGGCGACGGACACGACGATATACACCTACAAGACGAAGCACTTCACGACAAACTACACCTTCCTGCACTCCGCAAAGAAGATGGAGATAAGGCCCAGCACGATAAGCCGAGCGCTGACGCTGTTCCACAACCAGCGCTACCGCCCGCAGAACTCGACAAACAGCTACAACTCGCTCCTGAGCCTGAGGAACTTCAAATACATAGACATAAAATACAACGAGTCGCCAAACAGCACCGACGAGGTGAAGCTGCTCGACGCAACGGTGAGGCTCATGCGGTCAGACCAAAGGCGGTTCAGCGTCTCGCTCGAGGTGAACAACGCGTCGTCGCTGGGCACGAAGGAGAACCGTAACTTCTTCACAAGCGGCAACTTCGGATTGGAAACGACGCTAGCCTACCAGAACAAGAACCTTTTTGGCGGAGCCGAGATACTGAAGGTTGAGGGGTCGCTGCTGCTGGAGCTTCCGAAGTTGGTGTTCACGAACAAAGCGCTGAAATTCAGGGACGCATTCTCGGCATTCGAGGGAGGACTCAACATATCGCTCGACATACCCAACTTCCTGCTGCCGTTCACGGGAAACATAGTGTGGCAGCGTATGAGGCCTCACACGGTGTTCACTATTGGCGGCAGCTACCAATACAGACCCTACTACGAGAGATTCCCGGCCAACACGTCGCTGGCATACACCTGGACACACAGCCGCAGGGCGAGAAACCAGTTGATACCGATAGAGCTGACCTTTGTGAAGTTCTTCAACCTCGACCCCGCGCTGGTATCGCGACTGAACGCCCTTTCAGACCTGAGGCTGAAATACCAATACAGCGACCACTTTATCATGGACGCGAGGTACGACTACGTCTATAGCACACAAAACATCGGAAGCCGCCAGAACTTCCACTACGTACACCTGACCGCCGAGACGGCAGGCAACCTGATACACGGGCTGAGCCTTGCGGTGAACGGACCCGTTGACGAGAACGGAATCAGGAAGGTATGGGGAGTGCCCTATTCGCAGTATGCCCGCGCATCGATTGAATACAAGAACTACTTCTACTGGGGCAAGAAATCGACATTTGTAAGCCGGTTTATGCTCGGCGTGGGCCTCCCCTACGCCAACTCGAGTCTGATGCCATACGAGAAGGCCTTCTTCGGCGGCGGTCCGACCACGATGAGAGCGTGGCAGCTGAGACGACTCGGCCCCGGATGCTATAACGGCAACGACGGCGGTATGCTCGAGAAGATGGGCGACATGACGATGGTGATAAACCTGGAACAGCGGTTCCCGATAGCGTGGGTGCTTGAGGGAGCAATATTTGCCGACATCGGAAACGTGTGGCTCATACACAAGAGCGAGGAGTTTCCCGATGGAGAGTTCCGATTCAATAACATGTTCAGAAGCATGGCCATCGGTGCCGGCATAGGCATCAGAGCCAACATCTCGATACTTACGCTGCGACTGGACTTCGGCCTGCCCATTTACGACCCAGGCTACAACAAAGAATACCGCTGGAGACCCGAACATTGGAAATTCAGCAGTATTGTAACGAACTTCGGTTTCGACTATCCGTTTTGATTGTTTATTCCCAAATTACACGATATGCAGAATCTGAAAGAGATAATGGAAGATGTGCGGAAGCTGTTTGACGAGGAACAATTCCTGTATGAGCCCACAGAGCTGTACGAGCCAATAGACTATACGCTGCGTCTAGGCGGAAAGAGGTTGAGACCGGCATTGCTGATGGCTACAAACCAGATGATGGGCGGCGACACGACCAAAACCAGAGGAGCGGCACTCGGCATCGAGACATTCCACAACTTCACCCTGCTTCACGACGACGTGATGGACAAGTCGCCCCTGAGACGAGGAAAGCCGACGGTGTGGACGAAGTGGGACGAGAACACGGCAATACTGTCGGGCGACACGATGTATGCACTCGCCTGGAGATACTTTCTGAGAGAGCCGCACGACGGGCTGCGCGAGATACTGGACTGTTTCAACGAGACGGCGATAGAGGTGTGCGAAGGGCAGCAGTACGACATGAACTTCGAAAGGCGGAACGACGTCACGCTGGACGAATACATGATGATGATAAGAAAAAAGACCGCCGTGCTGCTGGCCGGAGCCATGAAGATCGGCGCGATGTATGCAGGCGCCGACCGAGTGTCGCTGCAAAAGATATACGACTGCGGCATAAATATGGGGCTTGCGTTCCAGATACAGGACGACATACTGGATGCCTACTCAGACGAAGGAACGCTGGGGAAACCCGTCGGGCAGGACATACGCGACCATAAAAAGACCTACATGATACTGAAAGCGCTGGAGTTGTGTCCCGAGGGAGAGAGAGAATATTTGCAGCAACGTTATGACACCCCAGAGCACGACGCACGCACAGTCGGAGAGATATTAAAGCTGTATGACACACTCGGCGTGAGAAAAGCAGCGGAAGAAAAGACAGTACAGCTACTAACGCAGGCATACGAAGAGCTGGATGGAGTGGATGTACCTGACGACAGAAAAAAGCCATTGAGAGAGCTGCTGGAAACGCTGTCGGGGAGAAAAAAATAGCATCTTCGGAGTAGGCTGGAAAACAAAAAAGAGAAAAAATTACACTTTTATCAAAAAATAAAGTATATTTGCACTCATAACGCTAAAAAAAGCAAAATTAACAACTAATTAATAATTAACACACTAAACAGTTATGAAAAAAGTAATCGCTTTGATGTCAATCGTAGGATTGTTGACATTCTCCAATTTCAATGGACTGAAAGCGCAGGATGCAGCCGCTGCACCTGACCCCAACGCAACCGAACAAGTTGACGAAACTGCAGCACCCGCCGTTGACGAGGCAGTCGCAGAAGAAGCTACCGAAGAAGTGGCAGCCGAAGAGACCACCAAGTCCTTCCACCAGGTTCTGAAAGAAAAATACATCGAAGGCGGTGCAGGCTGGATGACCCCCGTGCTCCTCTGCCTCATTCTCGGTATGGCCCTCGTTATCGAGCGCATACTCTATCTGAACATGTCCACCACCAATGTCAAGAAACTTCTCGACGGCATCGAGGACAATGTTAAGAACGGCAACTATGACGGTGCAAAGGAACTCTGCCGCAACACCCGCGGCCCCGTGGCCAGCATCTTCTATCAGGGTCTCGACCGTATCAACTCAGGTCTTGACAATGTAGAGAAAGCTGTTACCTCTTACGGTGGTGTCCAGATGGCACGCCTGGAGAGCAACATGACCTGGATTGCCCTGTTCATCGCTCTGGCTCCTTCATTCGGATTCCTCGGTACGGTTATCGGTATGGTCGCCGCATTCGACGCTATCGAAGCAGCCGGTGATATCAGCCCGACGGTTGTGGCTGGCGGTATGAAGGTCGCTCTGTTGACCACCGTGTTCGGTCTTATCGTTGCTATCATCCTTCAGATTTTCTACAACTACCTCATCACCAAAATCGAGAGCCTTGTTGCCCAGATGGAAGATGGTTCCATAGCATTCATGGACATCCTCGTGAAACATCAGAAATAATAGTGTCGAGGAGTAGAAACTAATTGTAGAACAAAAAATCCTTGAACTATTATGAAAGAGAAAACAGATAAACTTATAACGATAGTCTGCCTCTGCTTAGCGATCATCGGCTCAATCTTCGCCATACTGTTCGCAATGAAAGGCAGCGCAGCGTTCTTCGACACAGCATTCTGGATGCTCATCGCTTTCATCGCCGTCAGCGGATGTGCCATTCTGGGATTCCTTGTCATGCGCATCATCAAGGGTAAAGGCTGGAAGTTCCTCATCGGAATCGGAATATTGGCAGCACTCGTGCTCGTAGCATTCCTGATTTCGAAAGGTAACGACGTCAGCCCCGTTTTCCTTGAAAAGAACGGAGCAACAGAGGGTACTTCGAAACTGGTTGGAACCGCATGCATCACCACATACGTGCTGTTTGCATTGTCGGTGCTCGCCATCATCTATGTCGAAGTCGCCAAATTTTTTAAGAAATAAGACAATTTTAATGTTGAAAAGGTTGAAAAAGTTCGCTTCGCTTGAAAGGTTGAAAAGGAATTAACACCCGAAACCTTTGAAACCCCTAAAACCTTTTTAACCCTTAAAACTTTTCTCAATATGGGTAAAAGAAAAACACCAGGATTGAACACCAGCTCGATGGCCGACATCTCGTTCCTGCTGTTGACCTTCTTCCTGTTGACCTCAAGCATCAACACGGACCAAGGTATAGCAAGACGACTGCCTCCGCCACTGCCGCCCAACCAGGACAAACCGCCTGAGGTGCGTGAGCGTAACATCTTCATCGTGAAAATCAACAGCAAAGACAGACTGTTGTTCAACGGTGAAATCGGAGATGTACGCGACCTGAAGGATAGAGCCAAGGAGTTTTTGGGCAATCCGCAAGACAAAGACAATCTGCCCGAAAAAGAGGATGTATATATCGAAGGTTTTGGTGGAACCTATCCCGTGTCGAAGGGTATTATCTCCCTGCAGAACGACCGCGGTACCTCGTACGACATGTATATCCAGGTGCAGAACGAACTCACAGCAGCTATTAACGAGATGCGCAACGACCTCTCAAAGGATAAATTCGGAAAAGGATATGCCGACATCAACAATCAACAGCGTGATGCTATCGACAAAGCCATTCCTATCGCAATATCCGAGGCCGAGCCTAAAAACGTAGGAGGGAACTAACCATGGCAAGATTTACAGGTAAGAAAGCAAAAGAGACTCCGGCTCTCAACATGGGCTCAATGTCAGACATCATCTTCATGCTGTTGTTCTTCTTCATGGTTATCACAACTATGCGTGAGAGCTCGCTGTATGTGAAAATACAGGTGCCTCAAGGTACAGAAACCAGCAAGTTGGAGAAGAAAAGCCTTGTGAGTTACATCAACATCGGAGTACCGATGGACCAGTACCAGTCGAAATACGGTAAAGAGCCGCGTATCCAGCTCAACGACATGATAGCCGACGTGTCGGACATCTCTCAGTGGGTTGAGCTCGAGCGCGCCGACCGCTCACCTGCCGACCGTCAGTACATCACCACCGCCATCAAAGCCGACATGGCCGTCAAGATGGGTCTGGTGAGCGACATCAAGCAGGAGCTGCGTCAGGCCGGTGCCTTCCGTATCTTCTACAACGCCCGCAAAGGCGAACGCAAATAACGATGAACCTTCTGTAGGACACAAGTCCTAACTTAATTGAAAAAAGACGAGCCGATATTCTGCGGCTCGTCTTTTTTGCTTATTCGCAAATAAAGTTATTACGAAATGCGTTTGTTTTACTAAAAATAATTATCTTTGCAATTCGTTTCAAGAAACTCTAAAAAGACTATGCAATACACATACCTTAAAACAGAATGTAATGACGGAATATGCGTCTTAACCCTCTCCGCGCCGAAGTCGCTCAACGCGCTCAACAGCGCGCTGCTGAACGAACTGGGACACTTCATCGACAACTTCGACAGCTCGATTCGTGTGCTCATCATCACCGGTGACGGCGATAAGTCGTTTGTAGCGGGCGCCGACATCTCCGAGATGTCAATCCTCAACGAGCAAGAGGGCTTCGAGTTCGGCAAACGCGGAGCCGACGTATTCCGCAAGATAGAAAAGCTCCCCATACCCGTGATTGCTGCAGTGAACGGCTATGCTCTGGGGGGAGGCTGCGAGATTGCGATGGCTTGCGACATCCGAATTTGTTCTTCGAACGCAAGATTCGGACAGCCCGAAGTTGGGTTGGGTATCATACCGGGATTTTCCGGCACCTACCGTTTGGCCAAACTGGTTGGAATGGGTATGGCAAAGCAGCTAATCTACAGCGGCAAACCCATTAAATCCGATGAAGCACTGCGCATAGGTCTTGTGAACGCCGTATATGAGCAGGACGAGCTAATGGCACAAGCCATGAAACTGGCAAAGACCATCAGCGCCAACGCTCCGATAGCGTTGAAATACGCCAAAGAGTGTATCGAAGCCGAATACGACCTGCCAGCCGACGAAGCCATCGCATACGAGAACCGCATGTTCGGCAAATGCTTCGCCACCGAAGACCAAAAGAACGGCATGCACGCTTTCCTTAACAAGGAAGAAGTCAAATTTCAAGGCAAATAATTTATTGAACCAATAACAAATATATAACAACCTAAAACAATCAAAGACATGAAAATCTGTGTAATTGGAACAGGTACAATGGCAAAAGGCATCGTTAAAGCCTTTGCCGCGAAAATGCCCATCGTAATGAAGAGCCGCACCCAGGCAAGCTTGGACAAAGCTATGGGTTCTATTTCAAAATCGTATGCCAAGTTGGTCGAGAAAGGAAAGATGACCCAGGAGGCTGTTGACGCACTTTTGGCCAACATCACCACCACCACCGACTATGCCACCTTCGCAGACGCCGACCTCGTGATTGAGGCAGCCGTTGAAGAGATGCAGCTGAAGAAAGATGTGTTTGGCGAACTTGACAAAATCTGCAAACCCGAAACTATCTTCGCCACCAACAGCTCGTCTTTGAGCATCACCGAGATAGCAGCTTGCACCAGCCGTCCCGCTCAGTTTATCGGAATGCACTTCTTCAACCCCGCCGACCGTATGGCATTGGTTGAGGTCATCAAAGGACAGCTGACCAGCGCCGAGGTAACCAAGACTATCGTCGATCTCGCCACCTCAATCGGAAAACAGCCCGTCGAAGTGAAAGAAGCTCCCGGATTCGTGGTGAACCGCATTCTCATCCCGATGATCAACGAAGCTGTGGGTATCCTCGCCGACGGCATTGCCAGTGCCGAAGATATCGACAAATGTATGATGCTCGGAGCCAACCATCCTATGGGTCCGTTGGCCTTGGCCGACCTTATCGGCAACGATGTCAACCTGGCCATCATGGAAGTTCTCTACAAAGAGTTCGGCGATCCTAAATACCGTCCTCACCCGCTGCTGCGCAAAATGGTGCGTGCCGGTCTGTTGGGACGCAAGAGCGGCGAAGGATTCTACAAATATTAATACCGCAACCAGAGAACAGCCACTATTGCGTATGGTGGCTGTTCTTTCTTTTTTATGTCCAACGGCAAACTCATATTAATTCCCGTCACCATCGGAGGCAGCATAGACATGTCGCTGCCAGCCGGCAACCATGAGCTGATGGACAGTTGCCACACTTTCATCGTGGAAGAGGTGCGCACAGCCAGACGTTTCCTGAAAAGTGCCGGATACCCCTACCCTATCGACGACACCGTGTTCCTGGAGCTTAACGAACACACAGATCCTCGGACGATAGGAGGATATCTGGACCCTTTGGAGAAGGGAGAAAACGTGGGATTGCTGAGCGAAGCAGGACTGCCCTGCATTGCAGACCCCGGAGCATTGGTGACACAAATGGCACAACGGAAAGGCATAGAGGTGATACCGCTCGTGGGGCCGTCGTCGTTGATGATGACACTGATGGCATCGGGGCTGAACGGACAGAACTTCGCATTTGCGGGATACCTGCCAGTTGACCGCACAAAGAGGGAAAAGGCAATAAAGATGCTGGAGGCAAGGTCGCTCAAAGAGCGGCAGACGCAGATATTCATCGAGGCACCTTATCGCAACAACCAGTTGATGCAGAGCCTTGTGAGCGTTTGCCGCGACGAGACGCTTATCTGCGTTGGATGCGACATAATGCTTCCAACACAATCCATACGGACACTAACCGCAGCCCAGTGGAGGAAAAAGATGCCAGAACTGCACAAACGGAACACCGTGTTTGCGATAAATGGTCAATAGAAGTGGTGAAACGGTTTATATACATACTACTACTTGGCATCCTGACGGATATAAACGTGGCATACGGACAGGAACCGATTGTCACAAATCCGTCTCAGGACACCGTAACGATTGACATGTCGGCCATAGCTGTCGAGATGGATAGCGGCATTGCGCCCGACTCGGTATCAATGGGAATCGACACCGTCGGGATAGACACCTCGGCCATCGCCATAGAGCTGGACAGCACCGACGAAGCCCAACTGTTGTTCAGAATCTTGGACCCATTGTTGCCAGATGTGGTCCTGGAACAGTTGTCGGATAGCGTATATCAAATGGTTCGCGTTGACGATGAGATATACGGACAGATAACCGAGATAACGGGCGACAAACAGAAAGTGCTGTTCAAACTGTACGACAACTACAGGTGGAACGAGACACACCCACACACGTTTGACAAAGTCTTTGAATATATATTGACTGAGACGCTCGACATCATCGTGATGGTGTCGAACGACGCACCCGCAGCATATATAACGTACTGCAGCCAGATGCCGATATGCAACCATCTGGCATATCTTGTCGAGTTCGACACGTTGGGGAGATATACCATCTTCGAGATGGAAAGCCACGACGGGAAAGATGTAGCGATGTTCAACTACACGCTTGACCATGTAAACGCAGCGGCCGACACATATATCTACCCACTGAACGACCTTAAGAAAGCCCCGAAGAAAAGTTACTGGGAGAGTTTTGGCAAAGTTGCCACATCAATAGCAGGCAGCGCACTGGTTGCCGGATTGCTGATGCTGTTGCTACTACTGTGAGACCGTTTTACGGTAGTGGCAATTAAGCGCCTGACGGCAGTCGCCATTTTGCCTGTCCAACTCTTTTTCAAGCTATTAGTTGTAAGGTTTAACCGCTGATGGGTTATGCAATAAAAGCATCGGCGCAACGTTATTACATTGATGTATAATAAAAATACTATGCCTAAAAAAATCGTGCTAGGACTCGCCACTTTATGTTGCTCGCTGTGGGCGGGGTGCAACGCAATGGCGCAGAACTACGAAATAACGCTGAAAACAGAGAAGCGGCAAGACAGCGTCTTATATATTGGACAGCACTATCGCGACGAGTTCATACTGAAGGACAGCACAACAAGACGGAGTGACGGCTCGTTCGTATTCAAAGGGAAACGCAGTTGGGAACGGGGCGTGTATGCATTTGTGCGCAAGGATGTTAACAAGAAGAAAAAAGAGACGAAATGGGTGGGGCTGACTGATTTTGTAATCGACGGAAGCCAGAAATTCACCATAACGGCCGACAGCGCATTCAGACCCAAGAACATGAAGGTTACGGGGAGCGATGCGTGCAAAGAGATGTACGCCTACATGGCCACGATTAGCGAGGCACGTGCAGAGGCGAAAGCAATAAACGAGCGGACGAAAGGAGCTGACTCGGTAGCGGCGAAGAAGGAGCAGGCAGCGTTGAGCGAACGGATGACTGCTTACGAAAAAAACACGCTGGAGAAAAACAAGAAACAGCTGTTCTTCCAGTTGGTGAAAGAGTTCAGCGGACCGGATGTGCCAGACGAGGTGGAGAACAAACCAGTCTATTACCGCACTCACTACTGGGATGGAGTCAACCTGAAGGACCACTCGCTGAGATACACTCCAGACTTGTTCAACAAGATGAACTACTACTTTTTCGGAGTGCTGTATCACGCAGACGCAGACACGATATGCCGCTATGCCGACATGGTGCTGTCGAGGATGGACGGCGACACAGCGATGATGCGCTACTTTATGGACTTTATCGCTCCGCGCTACTACCGTTCGACCAAGAACATCGGGTGGGACCACGTTTGGTGCTATCTGGTGGAGAACTACTATCTGAAAGGACGCTGCAGCTGGGCGACGGCGGGCGACATTGAAAACAAGAAGAAGCAGGCACGGTTTCTGGAGAAATCGCTGATAGGCGCATACGGACAGGAACTCATCATGAGCGACACGACACAGCTGGAGTCGCACAGGATTTCGTCGCACCGACAGGCCAAGAAATACGTGATACTGTGGTTCTGGGACCCTGACTGTCATCATTGCCAGGAGCAGACGGCGGCACTGATTGAGGTGTATAACAAGCTGGAGAGCGAAGGAAAACGCAATTTCGAAGTGTTTGCGGTAGGCTACGAGGCTGATGTGAACAAGTGGAAAAACTACGTAAAAAAGCACCAGTTGCCGTTCCTGAACGTGGGCGGACCTAACGTGAACATCGACTATCAGGAGGCTTACAACGTACACGGGGCTCCGACGATGATTATTCTTAACGCCGACAGGCAGATTATCATGAACAAGTCGATACCAGCAAGCTCGCTGATGCCGTTCATCGAACAGTATGAGCGGCTGCATCCCGAACAGAAAGACCGCGAACCGTCGTTCTGGCAGAAGAACGCATCGCCGACGGGATTTGTTGATTGAGTGCGTGCCCGCACAGGGCAAATGTTAAGTTTTAAGCTGCAAGTTTTAAGTGGTCCGTTACCTTTCAAACATTCAAACCATTCAAACATTCTAAACATATCAACATAAAACGAAAATAAAATCATGAGAAAACACATTGTAGCAGGCAACTGGAAAATGAACAATACCTTCGAGGAGGCTGACGAACTGATAAGCAACATTGTCGATGCCCTCGAAGAGAAAGAACTTGACCGTAACACACAGGTAATCATCTGCCCCCCGTTCCCTTATCTGGAGATGGCAACTGATTATTCTAAAGACTCTTACTTCCTGGTTGGAGCACAGGATGTATCGACCGAAGATAAAGGTGCCTACACTGGCGAGGTTTCGGCTGCGATGCTGAAATCCATCGAGCTGGAATACTGCATAGTTGGGCACTCTGAGCGACGCCAGTACCACAACGAAAGCAACGCCATGGTGGCGAAGAAAGTGGATCAACTGCTGAAGAACGAGATACGTCCTATAGTGTGCTGTGGCGAACGGTTGGAAGAACGCGAAGCAGACAAGCAGTTCGAGGTGGTGAAGCAGCAGATTGAAGAAGGTCTGTTCCACCTGACGGCAGAGCAGTTCAAAGAGCTGGTGATTGCCTACGAACCCGTTTGGGCAATAGGAACGGGCAAGACTGCCACACCCGAACAAGCACAGGAGATACACGCCTTCATACGCAACCTGATAGCCGAAAAATACGGCAAAGAGGTGGCCGAAGAAATCTCAATACTCTACGGCGGAAGCTGCAAACCGTCTAACGCCAAAGAGATATTCTCGAAAACCGATGTCGATGGCGGCCTTATTGGCGGCGCATGCCTGAAAGCAGAGGACTTTATCGCCATCGCGTTCAGTTTTTGAGTAGGCAGAAAGCTTGTTTGAGCGGTTTATAGCACGGCGGTTTCTATCACACCGGAGGGGCAGTTTTTCTGCCCCGCTGGTGAGAATTGCCACCTACAGCATAGCGTTGGGTGTGCTGGTGATGACCATGTCGGTCAGCATACTGCAGGGCTTCCAAAAAGCCATCAGCGACAAGGTGGTGGGGTTCGGCTCGCACATAGTGGTGAAAAGCTACGATGTAGGAAACCTGTATGAGGAGACGCCGATTGTGACCGACCTCAACGAGATAGCAGACCTGGAGAGTCTGCCAGGTGTGAAGCAGGTGCAGTACTACGCCACCAAAGGCGGCATGGTGAAGACCGACAACCAGATACACGGTATCGTGATGAAAGGCACTAGCCGCGACTACGACCTGAGTTTCTTTGAAGAGAACCTGGTTAGGGGACGGCTGTTCGATATGAGCGACAGCGTGGCGAAGAACGAGGTTATCATCTCGCAGACGATTGCACGCAAACTGGGATTGGACACAGCGTCGAAGATGCGCACCTATTTCTGGCAAGGCGAAGGCTACCGCGCCAGAGCCTTCACCGTGGTGGGCATATACAGCACCGACCTCACCGAATTTGACGAGCACTACGTGATTGGAGACCTGCGCCACCTGCAGAAACTGAACGGATGGAGCGAGTCGGAAGTCGGCGGTTACGAAATACTTGTTGATGACTTCGGACGCCTTGACGCAATAGCTCAGGCGGTCGGCGAAACGGTGAACTACGACAAGACCGTCACCACCGTAGTTGAGGAAAACCAGACACTTTTCTCTTGGCTGGAACTACTGAACTCCAACATCGTGCTCATCATCTGCGTTATGGCGATGGTATGCATAGTGTCGGTGGTGTCGGCGCTGCTTATCATGATTTTCGAGAAAACCTCGATGATAGGAGTACTGAAGACACTGGGAGCCAGCAACGCAGCGGTGAGGAGGATATTTCTCATCAAGTCGGTCCGCATCACGGGTGTCGGCATCTTAACAGGAACTGCGCTTGCCGTGGGACTCTGTCTGTTGCAGCATTTCTTCCGCATAGTGAAGCTCGATAGCGAAAGCTACTCGGTGGGTTATATGCCAGTCGATCTAAGCCCCTGGATATTCATAGCCATAGCCGCAGGTACCATCGTAGCCTGCACTGTGGCCTTGCTGCTGCCAGCAGCATATATTTCAAGAGTTGAACCGGCCAAGACGATAAGGTTTGAATAAGTTGGGTGCGTGCCCGCACGGGGGTCCGTGCCCGGACAGGGCGATTATTGCGGTCTGTAGTTAGCAGTCAGAAAACATATCAACTTGTGCCGAAGGCTGCGAGCACCTCTAAATAAAAACAAATGAAGCGAATCAACCTAAAAAGCCGACAGAAAATATACCATAGTCCTCGTGTAAAGTGGATAGTTTTGGCCGTGACGGTGGCGTTGTCTATTTTTGCCCTCTGGGAAATCAACAACATCGCCACTCAGATTCGCCACTCCGAGAAACAGAAGGTAAGCTTGTGGGCGCAAGCCATAAGCCAGAAAGCGCAGTTGATGAGCTACTCGGACGAATTCTTCAAGCAAGTGGGCATCGACGAGTATCGCAAGATGCGTATGTACACCGACATACTGCAGTCGTTCAACTCTGACCAAGCCACCGACATGCGTTTCAGCCTGGCTTATGTGAACTACATCGTTGACAGCTGCCAGACAGACCTCATTATCACCGATGCCGACGGAGTAATCACCGTACCGCAAGAGATGAGCGGGCAACGGCTTCAAGGACGCCTGCTCGAGGAATTCTCACAAAATCCGCCGTTCCACTACACTATATGGGGCATGCCCATGACCCTCTACTACAAAGAGTCGCACACATACCGCGAGTTGCGGCACGTGCTCAACGGGTTCCTCCAATCCTTCCTGTCCGAAATCACCAACAACTCGGTGTTTGTCCCCGTCGTCATTACCGACGGCTCAATGCACTGCCTGCTCAGCTACGGCAACCTCGACGAAAACAGCATAAACACTCCAGAGAAACTGGCCGCCACCCTCGAGCGCATGCAGCACGAAAACACTCCCATCCAGATAACCCTGCCCGACTCTCAGCGGGCATACGTCTTTTACGAAAGCACTCCCCTGCTGAAAGCGCTCAACTGGGTGCCTGTGCTGTATGTATTCATTCTCATGGTGCTGGTGCTCATCTCCTACAACCTGTTCCGCACCGCTAGGAGCATGGAGCAAAACCGCATCTGGGTCGGCATGGCAAAGGAAACAGCCCACCAGCTCGGCACTCCCATATCATCCCTGATAGCGTGGACCGACTATCTCGAAGGTAAGACCTTCGATGAAAAATACTCGGCAGAAATCCGCAAAGATCTTGCGCGACTCGAGACCATCACCCACCGCTTCTCCAAAATAGGCTCGGTGCCCGAATTGAAAGACGAGAACCTATGCGAGGTGGTCGAAAACGCCATTTCCTACCTCAAAACCCGCAGCCCCAAAACAGTGGAGTTTCAGACGGGCTATCCCGACAACGAGTTGATTGTGCCTATGAACCGTTACCTTTTCGAATGGGTCATCGAGAACCTCTGCAAGAACGCCATCGACGCAATGGAAGGCAGCGGAATATTCTCGGTCATCGTATCCGACGACAGCAAACACATCTATCTTGACATCAGCGACACAGGAAAGGGGATTCCCACCTCGGTGCAGAAACACATCTTCGAATCGGGCTACACCACCAAACAGCGTGGCTGGGGTCTCGGCCTTTCACTTGCCCGACGCATAATCAACGAGTACCACCGCGGAAAGATATTCCTCAAATACTCCGTGGTAGGCCAGGGAACCGTGTTCCGCATAGTGCTTCGCAAGAGTCGTTAGGTGCGTACCCGCACAGGATAATCAATGAGTTGTAAGCTGTAAGTTGAAAGTTTTAAGTTGTAAGTTTTAAGTAAATATCAACTTATCAACATTAAACATATCTACATTAGTCGGTAGTCAGTAGTCGGTGGCTAGTGATTGCCCATCACCGTTTTCAGAGCTCCAACGAAATCTTTTATATCCTGCTCGGTGGTGTCGAACGAGCACATCCAGCGCACTTCATTCTTTGCCTCGTCCCAGTCGTAGAAGAAATAACGTTGCTGCAACGCTGTCCAAACCTCGCGTGGCAGCCGTGCGAACACGCTGTTTACCTGCACGGGATATAAAATCGCATATTCTTTCGCCTGCTTGAACTCATCTATCTGCATCAACTCTGTATGAAGCAGCTGTGCCATACGGTTAGAATGCTCGGCATTGCGGCGCCACACCTCTTTTGTGATATACGCTTCAAACTGTGCGGCCATAAAACGCATCTTGCTGCAAAGCTGAGCCATCTGCTTGCGGCGATATTTTGCATCGACGTTCAGCTTGGGATTCAACACCACGCAGCTCTCTCCCATCAACATTCCGTTCTTGGTGCCGCCAAACGAAAGTATATCGACACCCGCGTCGGTGGTCATCTCTTTGAACGAACACCCTAACGCAACAGCCGCGTTTGCCAGCCGCGCCCCGTCAACATGCAGGTACATGTCGTGCGAGTGGGCAAGCTTCGCCAGGGCCTTTATCTCGTCTATGGTATAGAGCGTTCCCAGCTCGGTAGGCTGCGATATGCTTATCGCCTTGGGTTGTGCGTGATGCTCAAAACCAAAACCGTGCATCTGCGTTTTAGCCAGTTCCGGGGTGAGCTTGCCATCGGGAGTGGCGACAGGGAGCAGCTTGCTACCAACAATCCGTTGCGGTGCGCCACACTCGTCAACAAATATATGTGCCGTCTCTGCACATACCACAGCATGATGAGAACGACACATAAGGTCTATGCTCAGCACGTTGGCACCAGTGCCGTTGAACACGAAATATACCTCTGACTGATTGCCGAAAGTGTCCTTGAACAGTTTTGAAGCCCGTCCACACCACTCGTCGTCGCCGTATGCGAGTGCATGTTCGGTGTTGGCCGCTGCTATGGCCTCGAGTATTTCACGGCTCACACCCGAATGGTTGTCACTACCGAATCCTCGTTTCATGTGATGATTTGTTGATTGGGTTGATACGTTGATAGGTTAAGTGAATTGTAAGTTGTAACCTGAGACCAGAGAGATATTTCTGACCACTGACCGCGAACGGCTTAAACGCCCTGTGCGGGCACGCACCTACTTATCCATCGTCATCAGGAACTCTTCGTTGTTGCGGCTGCGGCTCATGTTTTTCTGCAAATATTCCATCGCCTCAACCGGGTTGAGGTCAGTGAGTTGGTTGCGCAATATGAGCATACGGTTGAGCAACATGGGCTGAACGAGAAGGTCGTCGCGGCGAGTGCTCGACGCCACCAGGTCGATTGCCGGGTAGATACGCTTGTTCGCAAGCTTACGGTCAAGCTGCAGCTCCATATTGCCAGTACCCTTGAACTCCTCGAAAATCACATCGTCCATCTTCGACCCCGTGTCAGTGAGGGCTGTTGCTATTATGGTGAGCGAGCCACCATTTTCTATGTTACGCGCCGCGCCGAAGAACCGTTTGGGTTTCTGCAGGGCGTTGGCCTCGACACCACCCGAGAGCACCTTACCCGAAGCAGGCTGAACCGTGTTGTATGCACGAGCCAGTCGTGTGATAGAGTCGAGAACAATCATCACGTCGTGCCCACACTCCGTCATACGCTTCGCCTTCTCCAGCACCAGGTTGGCAATCTTCACATGACGGTCGGCAGGCTCGTCGAAAGTGGATGCTATCACCTCAGCATTGACGCTGCGCTGCATATCAGTCACCTCCTCTGGACGCTCGTCGATGAGCAGAACTATGAGATAGACCTCAGGATGATTGTAAGCTATGGCGTTGGCCACCTCTTTCAACAGCGTTGTTTTACCAGTCTTGGGTTGCGACACAATCAATCCGCGCTGCCCCTTTCCGATGGGAGTGAACATGTCGATAATACGAGTAGATAGGGTCTCCTGCGGATGTCCAGTGAGGTTTAGCTTCTCATTTGGGAAAAGCGGGGTGAGTGACTCAAAGGGAATACGGTCGCGAACACGGTCGGTCGTCAATCCGTTCACTTCAAGCAACTTCACCATATAGAAACATTTCTCGCCCTCGCGCGGCGGACGCACACGACAAAGTATCGTATCACCCACCTTCAACCCGTATGAACGCACCTGCTGCACGCTCACAAAAACGTCGTCCGGCGACGAGAGATAGTTGTAATCCGAAGAACGAAGATACCCGCTTCCGTCAGGCAACATATCCAGCACACCCTCCATTTCAGCCGCACCTTCCGTCTCAAACTCGTATTCAGGACGGCGGAGAATCCTCGGAGCCCCAGGCACATCCCGTTGCTGGCCTTTCTTACGGTCCTTCTTCGACTGTCTGCGGTCAACCATCGCAAAGTCTGCCGTTTCACCCCTGTCCGGCTGGTCAACTGGGGTCGGTTTGGACGGCTGGTCGGTTTGCGCCTGCGGGACCGGCTGTTTCTCCACTTCCTTAAACTCTACTTTCTCCACCACATCTTTTTGTTCTACATTTTCCGAACCCTCTGACTGCTGACTGCCGTTATCGTCCGTGCGTACAGCAACTGACTGCTGATCATTGTCCTCCACAGCCTTCATCTGTGTTGCCACCTGTGGGTTTTCTGGCACCCTCAACATTCCTTCAATATCAGGTATCTGCGGCACCACCATTCCAGCAATGTCCAGGTGCGCCACCTCCGACGCCACCTGCTCGGGCTCCACTTTCACGGGCGATACAGCCTTTGCTGCAGCGTCCCCTTCAGGTTCGACCACCTTCTTCTTACGCCCACGCTTACCGCGCGTAGGGTTTGACGACTCCGCCAACAATGTAGGCTGAATTCGAGCTCTCCGTCCACGCGGTTTCTTCACAGGTTCGTCCCCTGCCGGTTCCGGGTCACTTGGCGCTGCCGCCTGTTTGTCTAGAATTTTGTAAATAAGTTCCTGCGCATTGTAATGCTGCGCACGGGCTATGCCCATACCTTTCGCTATGCCGATAAGCTCTATGTGAGCCTTCGCAGCCAAATCGTTGATGCTGTACATAAAAATAAGTTTTCCTTAGCGGGAAGTAAATCTGCCAATGTCTAAATAAAAGATAAAAAGCTGATAACTAAAATCGTCCAACGAAAACGGACACACCGTTCTATCCGTTCGGACAATGCAAAGATAAAACTTTTTTTCACATTGGAGTCATCTTGCATCTAAAAAATCAAAAAAGTGGCCTACACATCCGAGTGCAGCAGGGTTGCTGCGCCTCATTTCTTATTTTTTTTGCAATTTGCCACTCCACTTGCGAAAAATGTTGTACCTTTGCACATCATTTTTAACTGAAATATTAACCCTTTAACAAACACAAGATGAATATTCCTCAGAATCTGAAGTACACCCAGGATGACGAATGGGTAAGAATTGAAGGCGAATTTGCATTTGTCGGCATCACCGACTACGCTCAGCACGAACTTGGCGACATCGTGTTCGTCGATGTGACCACCGAGGGCGAGAACGTCAACGCAGGCGAGGCTTTCGGTAGCGTTGAGGCAGTAAAGACCGTTGCCGACCTGCTTATGCCCGTCAACGGCGAAGTGGTGGAGCTCAACAACGCTGTTGTTGACGACGCTTCTTCAATCAACAACGACCCCTATGGCGAGGGCTGGATTATCAAAATCAAACCCGCCAACATGGGCGACATCGACGGCCTGCTCGACAGCGCAGCCTACGAAGCCAAGATTGCCAAATAAGTAATCTCACAACAAACCGTAACACAAGCGGGGCGCTCTAAAGAGAACGCCCCGCTTGTTGTTTTTATAAGTTATTGATTGCGCTATTGCGTTATTATGTTATCCCAATAGGTCTTATGAGTCCAATAGGTCCAATAAGTCCAATAATCCTAATAAGTTCCATGGGGTCTGATGGAGTGTTGTTTTTGCGGAGCAAGGGTTGTTAAAGTAATAGGATAACCTGGTGCTTTTCTCATTAGAGTTGTGTTATAGGTGTCTTAGCGTTATCTTAGAGTTGACAGTTTTAATATATTGAGTTTCAGTATTAGTTTATTTATAGTAGATGATTGCGAAAGGGAATTTTAACAGCGAGAGGATCTAAAGGCACGAAATGCTTTTGGGAAATTGTGAAAAATTGCGGAATGGGCGAAAGATTGCGAAAATGGTTTCTTTCTTCGCTCGAGTGCGTACCCGCGCGGGGGCAGATTGGGGAGAGAAATGGTTCAGATTATTGAAGAAATAGTTCAATTTTAAATGCAGACTGCATAAAACTTAGAACTTAAAACTAAAAATTTCACATCTTTGCAGTCGCCTACGAGAGATGTAAGTAAGTGAGAAAAGCATTGCGACATTTGTCCTTGTAATTTGCACTTTAGTAAAGAAGGTTATCTATTTTACAGTTGCAACTACAAAAACATATCGAGACTTTGCAGTTTTAAATATAAATTGTAATTTTGCATCGATAAGTTATAAAAGAAATATCGTCATGGAAACATCTGAACTACAGCCCCTTTTCGACAACTATCACCGTAAAATATCCAAAATTGACCTGCATTTTAAGCGTTATCTCTATTCACAAATCAACTGGAATGCACGCCTTATAGGAATCAAAGGTCCTCGTGGCGTAGGAAAGACAACCATGTTGTTGCAGAATATTTTTGAAAATTACGCCGACATCGACCAGACGCTCTACGCCTCGCTCGACGACCTGTGGTTCGCCACACACCCCCTAATGGATCTTGTCGATTGGGCCTATCGGCACGGCATCATGCGACTTTATCTTGACGAGGTACATCGTTACGAGCAATGGTCAATCAACCTGAAAAACATATATGACAACTACCCCGACATGAGTATTGTCTATACCAGCAGTTCGCTACTTGTTATGGACAACGCCAAGGTTGACCTCTCGCGCCGACAAACTGTCTATACGCTCTACGGCATGTCTTTCCGCGAATATCTCGAACTTGAGGGCGTCATCAATCTCGACGCCATCCCGCTCGAAGATCTGCTTCAGAATCATGTCCGACACGCCATGCAAATCACCAACGCAATTAAAGTCATCCCACATTTCGAGACGTATCTACGCCACGGATATTATCCCTTCTACCGTGAGTCATTAGAAGACTTCCCCACCCGCCTCCGGGAAACGGTATCGGTGGTGATTGACTCCGATCTGCCAGCCGTTGAGAAGGTGACGTTTGAGACGCTTCAGAAGGTCAAACGGCTGCTGATGATCATAAGCGAGCGGGTGCCCTTTGAACCCAATATGTCGGAGCTATGGAAACAGCTCGACACCAACAACGAGCTTGGGTTGCGCATGCTCTACGCCCTCGACAAGGCCCAAATTCTGGGCTTGCTCACTGCCAAAGCCAAGAATTACAAATCCCTTCTGAAACCCAACAAGATATTCCTAGGCAACACCAATTTGATGCATGTTCTTTGTTCGCATGTTGACAAGGGCAACGAGCGTGAAACCTTTTTCTACAGCCAGATCCTCGTACAAAGACAAGCCAGATACCCCAAGCGGGGAGATTTTCTCATCGACGACAAGTACTTATTCGAAGTAGGCGGAAAAGGAAAAACATTCGACCAAATAGCCGACGAACCCGATAGTTTTCTTGCCGTCGATGACACCGAGGTTGGCCACGGAAACCGCATCCCGCTATGGATGTTCGGGCTGACTTATTAAGCATTAACGACGTGACGGTTGATGACAATAATTAAATTTTCGGAATATGAAACAAGCTTTACTCAAACGGTTGTTTTTCAAGTTGCGATGGCGTATCAACAACAAGCATAATACAACCAAGGCAAAGAATCTCTTCCATCAGTCCAGCGTCACCGTCGGAAAGCATACGTATGGACCCATAGAAGTACTCTACGACAACGGTCGAGGTCGGTTGACGATTGGCAATTATTGTTCGATTGCCCGGGAGGTTAAGTTTTTTCTTGGAGGCGAGCACAATTCCATCGTATCAGCACTTGGCCTTTCCAGTCAAAAATATATTCCGGCTATAGGAGTCTCAAACGTGATGAGAACCTTGACATCATTGTTGAAGACGATGTGTGGATAGGTTATGATTGCATTATCCTGCCTGGCGCCCGAATTGGTAAGGGAAGTGTTATCGGAGCACGTTCAGTCGTCGTAGGTGTTATTCCGCCGTATTCAATCTATGTTGCCAATAAGGTTATTAAGAAACGTTTTGACGATGAAATAATCAAGAAGCTAAAGGATATTGATTTCTCGAAAGTTGAACACAAGTTTGGCGATGCATACCAACGTTATTGTACAGATTGCATAACAGAAGAAAACGTCGAAGAAATAATGAATGCGTTCGTGTAACACTCCTAAAACATATAGTGATACGAGTAGGGGCGTGTAAGATTGCACGCCCCTATTTGCGTTATAAGAAGCATTTTTAACACTTCTACAATCGTATAAAAACTTTTTCGTACCTTTGCAAGTGCTTACGCGAGTAAAGTAAGTATGCGAGAAAAGCATTGCAATAATTGTCCTTAGTTGTAAATTCTGCAAAAATTGACTCAGGAGGACGGAGCATTTATGCTTTTCGCTTGTTGCGTGTATGCATATTGCATACCGGCAGGCGTGAGATATGTTCCATAAGACCCGTTCCTGAGAAGGTAACTGCAGAAACCTACAACTAGACGGACATGAGCACATAACCTCATGCCTTTCTTATTTATATATTTCCCTTTGATGGATTAGGAACAACCAATAAGTAAATAATACATTCAGTTCAACCCTATGCCCAAGAAAAAAAACAATACGATTAAGAGTGTTTCAATTGCCGAATTAGACATTTCCGACGCTAGTTGTATAAGAAAAATCGGAAATCATGGCATCTATTTAATCAACAATGGCAACAAACAAGTTGACAAAAAAACACACATTTATCGATATACGTCGCTGAACACACTGTTCAAAATATTAGATAAAGAGACTTTACATATTCCGAATATCAGAAGTTTTTCAGATTTGATAGAAGTTCATGGGTTGCCAAGATCCGTCGCTCCTTCTAGAAATTACACTGAAATCGACTCACATTGGGTATGGCAATGGAAAGAACGGATCAGAAAATCGGCATTAGTATGTGCGTCATGCTGGACTTTGGACAATTGTGACGGTAAAAAAGGTGTTGAGCAGTTCCTTATGTGGAAAGCATACGGTGGAGGAATATATTGTTGCCGTATGGGTACAACGATTGGTAAATTAACTGATAGCATTAAGGATGCAAAGTACGATATTGTGATAGGTGATATGTTATATGGGGACAATTGTATCCAAAACACGCAAGCGGACTATATATTCCACAAAACAATACATTATGCATCCGAGCAAGAAGTACGTATGGCTATATTGTATAATAAACCACAGGGTCTAAACCTTAAAGTTGATGTATCAAGTCTGTTTACTGAGATAAAAGTATCTCCTTTTCTTCCACGTTGTTTGTCAGAAACTATTGTAGGACAACTAAGAAAAAAACTACATAACACGAACGTTGATAGGTCAAGTATCAAAGAATATGAATATCTGGAATATTTAAACGAAACAGATAAAAGAGTTAATGGTAAGCGTCCTTGAAAATCAATCAAAAGCATAAACAAATATTATAAAGTAATGAAAAACAAAGTATCTATTCTGGTCTCAATGTTGTTTCTATTGCAAACAGCATTCGCTTACGATTTTTCAGCAGTGGCCCCTAGCGGGCAAACTCTTTATTACAACATTGTTGACGACTATGCTGTTGTAACATATCAACAGTGGGGTAATTCCAGCAATAATAATCAGTATTACACATCGACTATAAGAGGTGCTTTGACAATTCCAAGTAGTGTTACTTATAATGACACCACATATCCTGTCACAAGTATTGGCGGGCGCGCCTTTTATGGCTGTTCAGAGCTAACCTCTATTTTTCTACCCAACACAGTTACTCACGTTGGTGGGGATGCCTTTTATGGCTGCACTGGGCTTTCGGCAGTCCATTATACAGGCAGCGTTTCTGATTGGTGCAGAATAATATGGGGAACTATCGGAAATGAGCAAAATTCTGGAGCTCCAAATCCGTTGTGGTATGCCCATAATCTCTATATTGACAATACTCTTGTCACCGATTTGATCATCCCTGATGATATATCAGAAATATATCCATTTGCATTTTGCGGTGCAACGTGTTTGACATCTCTGACTATTGGCAATTCTGTCACATCAATTGGCGACGTTGCCTTTCGCGGATGTTCGGGGTTGTCGGGAGATCTCAATATACCGAACTCTGTCGTAAAAATTGGAGACTATCCTGGTTATACTTTTGCTGGTTGCACTAATCTAACATCTATAACCATACCGAACTCCGTAAGGCATATCGGAGGAGACGCCTTCTACGGCTGCCATTCCTTGTCCGCCGTTAATTACACAGGTAATTTGGTTGAGTGGTGCACTATTGACTTTTATAATTACAATTCAAATCCATTGTATTATGCTCATAATCTTTATATCAATAATGAAATTATAACCAATCTGGTATTTCCACAAGGCATTAATAAAGTTAATCACTGCATTTTTTGTGGAGCAACATGTATCACATCAGTTTCTTTACCCAACACTATTGACACTATCGGAGGATATGCTTTCAAGAACTGTACCGGTTTGACATCAATTACCATTCCAGCAAATGTCACACACATGGTGCAAGGTTCTTTTGATAGTTGTTCCAACTTAACAACGGTTAACTTTAATGCAACAAACTGTGCAGAGGCAGACCGGGCGTTTGTCGGATGTGTTAACTTGGAAACATTGAATATAGGCGATAATGTAACTCGGATTCCATACAATGCATTTTGCAACTCTGGAATAAGTTCGGTTATTATTCCAAATACAGTGACGCACATAGGTAGTGGGGCTTTTTATGGATGTCCATTGGCAACGCTAACAATTGGAAGTTCCGTTTCTACAATTGGAGACCATGCTTTTTATGGCTGTCGTGCTCTTTCTGAGATACATTGTAAAAAAACTGCTCCTCCAACATTAGGTGAAGATGCTTTTAGAAATGTTCCCACTGCTATTCCAGTATATGTACCATGCGGAAAGCTTGCGACATATTCATACAATTGGACATATTTTTCAAATTTTGTTGAAGAGTCTAATGCAACATTGTCGGTTTCCTCGGCAGACATCCAGATGGGTACCGCACTGGTTTCCACCGTACCAACATGCACTAATCCTCAGGCCGTGATTACCGCATACCCCAACAGCGGATATCAGTTCGATCACTGGAGTGATGGTAATACTGCCAACCCTCGTACTCTTACAGTGACCGAGGATATGACTCTTACAGCATATTTCTCTCCTGCTGGCAGCCAACCTGGGACTTACTACACAATCACTGCGGTTTCTGCTGACGCTTCTATGGGCACGGTCAGTGGTGGTGGCAGCTATGCTTCTGGCACCACGGCGACGCTTACCGCAAATGCCAACAGCGGCTACCGTTTCGACCATTGGCAGGACGGAAACACTGTGAACCCACGGACTATCACGGTGACGGGCAACGCTACATACACGGCTTACTTTGCAGTTGACGGCTCGCAGCCTTCGGACAACTCTCCTTCCATCGCCTGTGTGGGTGTGGACGGGAACAACCACAACGTGGTGCGCTGGGAACCTCGCGAAGGGGTTGCGGTGGTGCGCTACAAGATATATCGTGATGGTCTTGGAGGATATTCGCAGGTAGGATATGTGAACTACAACGGTGCAGCAGATTACAGCTGGGTGGATGACAACTCTAATACCGCTTCGCAGACCTACAGCTACAAGATTTCTGAGGTATATAGTAACGGAACGGAGTCGGATTTGAGCACTCCACACACCACTATGCACCTGCAGATAAGTCAGGGGCAGGGTAATACGTGGAACCTGTCGTGGACACCATACGTGGGGTTCAACTACGACGGATACAGGGTATATAGCGGAACCTCTGCCAGCAGCATGAGTTTGCTTACAACCCTCGCCGCCTCAAACACCACATACAGCGACGCCAACGGCTCGGCTAATACCTACTACCAGATTGAGGTGGTACCTTCGGCAAAGAGCATAACGGTTGCATCGCGCTCGAACATAGCCAGCGCATCGACCCCGACTACCTACACGCTGACAGTAGTAAGTGCCAACAACGCTATAGGTACAGCCACAGGCGGCGGCACCTATCAACCAGGTATGCAAGCAACAATAACGGCAACACCGCTCAGCGGATACCACTTCACCAACTGGAGCGACGGAAGCATTCTAGCTTCTCGCACCATTACCGTTACAGGTGATGCAACCTACACAGCATACTTCGAAGCAGGTCAAGGTGGCGAACCGCAGCAGTATGTCATCACAGTAGTTTCTATCGATGAAAATATGGGTACTGTTTTTGGAGGCGGAATGTTTGAAGAAGGTACTACAACAACCATTATGGCAACAGCAAAACCTGGCTATCAGTTTGTACAATGGCAAGATGGAAACACACAGGACATCCGTACGATAACCGTAACCGCTGACGCCACTTATACGGCCTTCTTCCGTTCCGACGGTACACAAGGCATCGACGACATCGCAGCCGAGGAGGTGAGGGTGTTTGCCCGTGGTATGGAGATTGTGATTGAGGGAGCTCATGGGGAGGATGCACTAGTGTATGATGTTATGGGGCGCATTATACACAAAGGCCGCATTGAGGCACCTATACGCGTTAACACCATGGGTGTGTATATGGTGAAGGTGGGCGAGCAGGCGACTCGCAAGGTTGTTGTTAGATAGCAACACCCATTCCAACATAGCAACAGGAAAGCCCCTGCCGATTTGGCCGGGGCTTTTCTGTTTTTGTTTAATGTGTCAAAGTCACATCAAAGTCATATCAAAGTCATATCAAAGTCGTGTTTTGACTGGTATTTCTATACCAGCCACTGAAGGTAGTTGTCGGGCGTTATGACCGCGGTTTCTTTTACGTCGTGGATGTCGAGGAATGACTTAGGGAAGCGGGGGCAACTATCGGCTGATTTTCATCCATGTAATTGAATAAAAACAGAAGTAGCACTTCGGATTTTTGCTGAATATCGGAAGTAGCACTTTTGATTTTATGCACTGTTTTCTTGCGTGATTCAACTTAAATTGCTTATTTTTGCAGTCGCAAATACATAAACCATGCTTGAACGATTATTAGACCTGAATGAAATAAAAAATGACAGTCTATTCCTGTGGGGTAGCCGTCAGACAGGGAAAAGTACTCTCCTAAAAGCTCTCTTCCCAAAAGTCAAACTATACGACCTTCTGAAATCAGACGTGCGGATGGCGTTCCAGCTTCGTCCTGCTTTGTTGCGCGAAAAGTGTGAGATGATGGACGAAGGCGAGATAGTGATTATCGACGAGGTGCAAAAAGTCCCGTCTTTGCTCGACGAGGTACACTGGCTCATCGAAAACCGAGGGCTGAGGTTCATTCTGAGTGGCTCAAGTGCCCGCAAACTACGCCGAAGCGGAGCCAACCTATTGGGTGGACGGGCTTTGCGATGCACACTGTTTCCACTTGTGAGCGCGGAGATTCCAAACTTCGACATTAACCGAGCCTTGAACAACGGCATGCTGCCACGCCACTACCTGTCGGACGACCCTTCTAAACGACTTCAAGCCTATATCGGTGACTATCTGCAGCAGGAGATCATAGAGGAGGCCGTCGTGCGTCAGCTGGATGCCTTCTCCCGATTTTTACAAGTCGCTGCCATGTGCAACACTGAAATTGTAAACTACAGCAATATAGCCCAAGATTGCGGAATATCAGCCAAGACGGTGAAAGAATACTTCACCATACTTGAAGAGACTATGCTGGGTTTTTATCTGCCAGCCTATTCCAAAAACATAAAGCGAAGACTGATACAATCACCGAAATTTTACTACTTCGACGTTGCGATACCAAATCACCTGCTTCACCGCAATCCGCTAAAGCCTGGTACCGACCACTATGGTCACGCACTTGAGCATCTCATCATTCAGGAGCTACGGGCGTATATCTCCTATAAACACGGCGAGAACAAAACGCTAACCTACTGGCGTACGCTCGACAATAAATACGAGGTGGATGCACTCATAAGCGATACGGCGACGGCTCATGTGGAGGTTGCAATAGAAGCGAAATCGTCAGAGCATATCGTTTCAGCCGACACCAAAGGACTTAAAGCCTTTGGCGAGGAGCATCCCGATGCAAAACTGATACTATTGTCGATGGAAGAACAACCAAGAAAGATCAACGATGTAGAGGTCTGGCCCGTAAAACAATTTCTGCCTCGCCTATGGGCGGGAAAGATTGTTAAAGGGTAAGTCCTGTGTGAAGTCTGGCTTAAATTTGAAACGTTTCTCCTTAATCACAGAATTTGTATTATAATCCTCAAAATTATATCAAATTTTAGGATTACAATCCCCAAATTCAATATAAAATTTGGGATTATGTATATTGTTTCGAAAATCAAATCGAGACGCAGATGTTTACAATACAATCGTTAATGTGTGAATGTGTAGATTACTCAAACAATAGCGCAATTACACAATCCAACAATCATAAACCCGCTGACCGCTATTTCCCCATCTCGTAAGTTTGGCCGTCTTCGGCGAATATGGTGTTTTCGAATACGGACTTGGCTTCGCGGATGATTATATCTATCTTGTCGCCTTTGTAGCGGGCGGAGAAATGGGTCAGGAGAAGCTGTCCCACTTCGGCTTGGAGGGCAACCTGCGCGGCCTGATGGGCGGTGAGGTGGCCTTTCTCGGCAGCAAGCTCACGGAACGAGTGGTCGAAGGTGCTTTCAAGGCACAACATATCCACTCCGCGGACAATATCGGCGAGACCGTCGAACAGACCTGTGTCGCAGCAGTAGGCATAGCGGTGGGTTTTGCGACGCGGGAGTGTCATCTCGGCATTGGGAACGACGGTGCCGTCGGGCATGGTGAAGTCGGCCCCCTTCTTGACATTGCGGCAGTCGAGGTCGGAGAGGCCGTATTTGTCGCGGGCATTTTTCTTGAGGTTGAGCTCGGGTTCGGCCTCTTCGAAGAGAAAGCCGTAGGTGGGCACCGAGTGCTGCAGCGGGAAGGCCGTCACCTTGCATTTGTCGTTCCCGAATATCGTCTCGGGCTTGTCGGCTTTAATCGAATGGATGCGCAACTCGTACTGAAACCCAGAGCCTGATATAGCAAAGACCGAGTCGAGCACAGGCTTAAGGCCTTCGGGGGCATAGATGTCGAGCGGCTCGGTGCGCCCGCTGAGGTGCATGGATGATAGAAGTCCTGGGAGACCGAACCAATGGTCGCCGTGAAGATGGGAGATGAAGATGGTGTCGAGCGAGCGGATGTGCTTGTTGTAGAGGTGCATCTGGTTCTGGGTGGCCTCGCCGCAGTCGAGCAGCATCTTGAAGCCGCCGATGTTTATTACCTGCGAACTGCAGTGACGGCTCCTTGTGGGAGTCGCGGCGCCAGAGCCTAATATGGTGATGGAGAAGGACAATTTTTGATTGCGTTAATGTGTTAATGCGTTAGTGCGTTAATGTGTTAGTGTGGGATTGTGAAGTTGTGAAGTTGTGAAATTGTGAAGTTGTGAAGTTGTGAAGTTGTGAAGTTGTGAAGTTGTGAAATTGTGAAGTGACAATGCTAACTGCTAATGGCCGAACACATTAATTGCCCTGTGCGGGCACGCACTAATTCTTATAGTATATCAGGTCGCCGGTGTGGCGGTCGAAGATGGCTTCAAACTTGTGCTTCGGCAGGTCAACTATGGGACCGAACTGTGCTATGCGCACATCGGTCTCGAAGAGGTAGTCTTTCCAATAGACGGACACATGGACGGTTTCGGCTTGGCGGTACTTGAAGGTGCGGCGAGAGCCGGCATTGTCGTTCTTGCGACTGCCTTTGGTGCTCTGCTTGACGAAACGGGTGGCGTTGCGCAGCGTGTTCTCGCTGTGGAGGTTGCAATAAACGGTGTCCATACCTTTCTGGATTGCGTCGCCTGTGCGAAGGCCGAGTTTGGGCGAGAAAGCGAACAGGACGACCGTCTGGCTGTCGAGCGAGGCACGGTCGGTCTTGGGATCGACATAGAAACGCACCGTCTCGCTGGTGGTGCGACCGACGAACTGCTCCAAGATAGTATTCTCCTGCTCGGCAAGCCTGTCGGCGAGATATTTGAGCGTTTCGGGGCTGTAGTCGCCCTCGTAGTCGCCATAGAGCAACTGCTGGCGCTTGGTTTGAATATCCTCCAACCGCTGGGCGGCAGCTGTGGCTCGCTGACGGAGGCTGCGGCTGTCTTTCTTGGTGGTTACCAGAGACGGCTTGCCGACTTTGTCGCCACGCACGTAGAAGGTGTCGGCTCGGTCGTACATATTGTATTCCGCCACATCGGGTTCTTCGTCAGAGGTGGCGCGTCCGCGACGCTCGGTATATGACTCGAATTCCTCGTAGTCGTCGTGGTTCACGCCCACAGAGCGAAGCAGATGACGGCTGTCTATATTGACAGAGAGACGACGCGGATAGATGAAATAGTAGAGGTTAGGGTCTGCTTCGTTGACGCCGTCGATGGAGACGCTCTCTATGGAATATGGCGAGGTGACATCGGTTTTGTCAAGTCCCAGCATCTCGGCGGCGAACTCAGCGTATGGCGCAGCCTCGTAGTTGCGTTTGTTGAAGGTCACGCTGACGCACACCTTGGTTTTGGGCAATGCGTAGAGCATACCGCCCTTGGGATGTATGGTGGGGCGTGACTTGACGGGATATACCGTATAGCTTGCGCATGAGGCGAGAAGCAAAATCACGGGGAGAAATATTAGAATACGTTTCATTCTGTATGGTGAATTGTGATTAGTGAATTGTGAATTGACAAATGTATTTGCTGTGTACTGGCTGCTGATATTGTGATTGCGTTAGTGTGTTAATGTGTTAGTGACTGATTGCCAACTACTAACTAATGACTACTAATCACTAACTTTTTCCCCTATTCCGGCTAAAACTAAGCCGATGAAGGTTATCAAGCCGTTAATCAGCAGTAGTTCGAAGCCGAACTGATAGCCGCCAAACCACTGCTGGGAGTTGAGTTTGAGTATGTAACACAGTACAGGGGAGACCACCGCGACGACTGGCACACACCAGTCTCGCACACGGCGTTTGGTGAAAAGGCCGAAGGCGTACATGCCGAGCAGCGGGCCGTAGGTGAATGAGGCGATGTCGAACAAAGTGTCAATGAGCGACTGCGTGTGGAAGGGGCGGAAGGCGATGATGACCAGGAGGTAGAGCAAGGCAAAAGAGACATGGACAATGCGACGGATGGTAAGCATCCGTTTTTCGGAAGCTTCACGGCGACGGCCAAAGCCGAGAAAATCGTAGCAGAAGGTGGTGGTGAGAGCCGTGAGGGTGCCGTCGGCGCTGGAATAGCCGGCAGCCACCATACCCAGCACGAACACCACAGCGGTGAAGGGCGAAAGCGAAAATGCTATCGACGGGAATATCTTGTCGGCCACCACTTTGCCGTTGTCGCCCACAGGCAGCGCAAAGCCAGTCTCCTGCGAGTAGAAGAGCAGCGCAGCTCCCAACGCCAGAAACAGGAGGTTGACGATGACAAACAAGCCACTCGAAGTGAGAACATTCTTCTGCGCATCGCGGAGAGACTTGCAGGTGAGGTTCTTCTGCATCATGTCTTGATCAAGTCCTGTCATCGTGATGGTGATGAAAGCACCGCTGACAATCTGTTTCCAATAGAACTTGGGGTGGCTCACGTCAGTTTCGAACATCTTTGTGTAGCCCGCCTCGGACGCTTTTGACAGCAACTGTCCGACACTCATGTCCAACTTGTTGAGTATCGCCACCACCGTCACCGCCGCCGCAAGCAACAAGAAAGTTGTCTGAAGCATGTCTGTCCACACGACGGTCTTGATGCCGCTGCGGAAGGTGTAGAGAAGTATGATGGCAATGAAAATGACCGCCGGAAGCCAGAAAGGCATTCCCCACTCCTTGAAGACGAACTCGTAAAGTACGAACACAACCAGATACATACGCAAAGCGGAACCCAGCAGACGAGAGATGATGAAGAACAGCGCACCCGTGCGCTCGGAAGCCAAACCGAAACGCTGCTCAAGGTATGTGTAGATGGAAGTGAGGTTGAGCTTGTAATAGAGCGGGAGCAGCAGGAACGCTATGACCGCATAACCCACCACATAGCCAAACACAAGGGGCATGTAGGTAAAGGCTCCGCCATAGACGCCGCCAGGAACGGACATGAAGGTCACACCCGAGAGCGAAGCCCCTATCATGCCGTAAGCGACGACAAACCAGGGAGACTTGCGTCCTCCGCGGAAGAAGGCGTCGTTGCCAGAGCTGCGTCGCGAGGTGAGCCACATAACGCCGAAAAGCAACACCGTGTAAACCGCAAAACAAATAAGTATAGTGAGTTCCATCAGATATAATCAAATTGCAAGAAATGCAAAAGTACGAAAAAGATAAGAAACGAATTAATAGGGGTTAGAACCTCTTCAGTCTCAAACAAAAACATAATCCATAGATAGGCACACTGGAATGAAAAACGAACAAAACATAAAGAGCCCCAAGAATGAGTCTTTGAGAAACCCAAGAGATGAAAATATTGCCAATTGTGAAAAAAATATTATATTTGCACTAGGTTTAGTTGTGTGCGCAAACACCAGTTATTTGTGCGACAACAAGTTATGATAGTGTAAATAAATAATGTAAATATATGCACATCGCAATTGCAGGAAACATCGGGTCGGGAAAGACTACGTTGACAAAACTTTTGGCCAAACACTACGGCTACAGGCCAGTATATGAAAGCGGGAACAACCCGTACATGAACAGTTTTTACGAGGACATGCGCCGCTGGGCGTTCAACATGCATGTCTATTTCCTCCACACGAGATTCAAGCAGCTGGTCGATATCCGCAAGGAAAACCCGAACATCATCCAGGACCGCACGCTGTATGAGGACGCATACATCTTCGCGCCAAACCTGCACGCGATGGGACTGCTCAACACCCGAGACTTCGACAATTACATACAGTTGTTCGAACTGCTGAACTCGTTTGTGCAACCTCCCGATTTGCTGATATACCTGCGTGGCGACGTGCCCACACTGATTAAGCAAATTCAGAAACGCGGACGCGACTACGAAAGCGGCATTCGCCTCGACTATCTGACAAGCCTGAACCAGCGCTATGAGGATTGGATTGCGGAGTACAACCGCAGCAAACTGATGATTCTGGACGTGGAGGAGGTTAACTTCGCCGACAACCCCGAGGATTTAGGAAAGGTAATAAACAATATCGACGCAGAGTTTAACAGTTTGTTTTCGTGAGATGTTGATATGTTAACTTTGAACCTTTGAAAACAATAGCCATCATACCTGCACGATACGCTTCGACGCGTTTTCCCGGCAAGCCTTTGGCCGACCTGGGCGGTAAGCCTGTGGTGGAGTGGGTGTATCGGGGCGTGAGCGAGATAGAACTTGTGGACGAGGTTTGTGTGGCCACTGATGACGAAAGGATTGCTGCTGCAGTAAAGCAGTTCGGTGGCAACTGTGTGATGACCCGCACCGACCATAAGAGCGGAACGGAACGCTGTGGCGAGGTCGTGGAGAAGATGAAATCCGAAGGCAAAA
The DNA here is from genome assembly GCA_017616895.1 of Bacteroidales bacterium. Classification (GTDB taxonomy): domain Bacteria; phylum Bacteroidota; class Bacteroidia; order Bacteroidales; family P3; genus Colimorpha. Next base: position 44,727 of record JAFZXE010000012.1, on the reverse strand, counting down.
TGTTCGACATAGTGTTGAATGTACAGGGCGATGAACCATTCGTGAACAAAGAGCAGATAACAACTCTGCTGGCCGCATTCAACGATAACAAAACAGAAATCGCAACACTCGCTAAGAGGATAACCTCGACAGAGGAACTGACTTCGCCCAACAACGTGAAAGTGATAACCGACGAATACAACATCGCATTGTATTTCAGCCGAACCCCAATACCATACGTGCGCGATTGCAGTATTGAGCAATGGGTTGACAAACACTATTACCTGAAACACATCGGGATATATGCCTATCTGTCCAACGTGCTGAAAAACCTTGTGGAGCTGGAGACTACACCACTCGAAGAGAGCGAGAAACTGGAGCAACTGAGATGGTTGGAACACGGATACGTGATAAAAGTGATCGAAACAGAGTGTGAAAACATTGGAATAGACACCCTTGAAGACCTGGAAGCCGCAAGACTGCGACTGAAAGCATAACAACGAATACAAAAAAACTCAAAATATGAACATTACAGACTACATTGTAGAATGTTTGCAGCAAGGCAAAACCGTTGAGATTCCCGGAGTCGGGACATGGAAATCGATTATCGAGAACGCCCACTTCGACGAGGCGAGCGCCACATTCTACCCGACACAAACTGTAGTAAATTTCGACGCCCGCACAGCAGGAAACGAGGAATTCATCAACTACATCGCAGCCACCGAGTGCATCTCTGCCGACGTTGCCAAACAGATGGTGAAGAACTATTCCGAAGTGCTGAGCGAGAAACTTGCCAAAGAAGGCAAGGTTACGATAGGCGAACTTGGCGACATACAGATTCAGGAAGGCAGCAAGAGTTTCGCCACAAAGGTACTATCGAGCGAGGATACGGTGCCTCTGGCCGGCATCAAGACATACAAGAACGAGACAAACGAAGACCCATTTGCGATATTCGACCCCGTAAAACGCGCCGAGGCGGCAGCCCGCAAAAAACAGGCCGAAGCTGAAACCGAAAGGCTATCGGGAGTTGCCAACATCGTGGGTGGCACAGACATTCTGAAAGGCAATGAAACAGTAGAACTGACACCACAAGAGGTAAGAGAGAGAGAACGTCTGGTGAAAGAAGAGATGAAACGAATCAAACAGGAAGAGCGTGACAAAGAGCGTGAGGCACGCGAATCGGCCATACGTGAACAAGACGATGCAAAGCGAGCCGAAGGTGACGTGCTGCCCGAAGATATTGAAAAGCAAGCAAAAGCCGAGAAAGAAGCGCTGAAAGAGAAAGCACGTCTGGAAAAAGAAGAGATGGAAGCCCGCAAAGCCGAGGAGCGCCGCGAAAAAGAGGAGCAGAAGGCACGCGAAAAAGCCGAGAAGGAAGAGCAGGAGGCAAAAGCAAGGGCCGAGAAAGAAGCTCAGAAAGCTCGCGAAAGACAAGAAAAAGAAGAGTTGGAAGCCAAGAAGGCTGAAGAAAAACGAGAGAAAGAGGAACTGAAAGCCAAAGAAAAGGCCGAAAAGGAAGCCGCCGAAGCAAGAGAAAAGGCCGAAAAAGAGGCCCAGAAAGAAAAAGAACGTCTAGAGAAAGAGGAACGTGAGGCTAAAGCCAAGGCCGACAAAGAAGCACTGAAAGAAAAGGAACGCCTGGAAAAAGAGGAACGCGAGGCCAAAGCCAAAGCCGAAAAAGAGGCCCAAAAAGAGAAAGAACGCCTGGAGAGAGAGGAACGCGAAGCCAGATACCGTGCTGAAAAAGAAGCCCAGATAGAAAAAGAGAAGCAGGAAAAAGCCGAGAGAGAGGCGTTGCGAGCAAAAGAAATTGCCGACAAAGAAGCCAATAAAGCAAAAGAACTGGCAGAAAAGGATGCAGCCAAGGCAAAGGCAAAAGCAGACAAAGAAGCTTTGAAAGAAAAAGAGATGAAAGAAAAAGCTGATAAAAAGGCTAAGAAAAAAGCCGATAAAGAAGCAAAAGAAGCTATGAAAAGACAGAAGAAAGAAGAGCGTAAAGCAGCCAAAGAATCAAAGAAACAGGCAGCAGTAGCCGATCCTCTGGCGGTACCCGAAGTATCTTTCGGCGCCAAAGAAGAAAAAGAAGGTAAAAAAGACAAGAAAAAAGGCAAAGCCTGGTTGTGGATACTGATTGTGTTGTTGCTCCTGCTACTGGCATGTGCGGCTGCCGTTTATTTCGGCAAACCTGATTTTGCCAAACCGGCTCACGATTGGTTCTTCACAAACGTTATGAAACAGGAACAGAAAGAGACAGCCGAGCTGGATATTGACAACATGGTGACCAACAGTGGCGAGCAGACATCGTCTTCTACCTCACAGGCAACAGTCACGCCCAGCACAGGTATGGCGGCTGAGGCATACGGCGATGCATGCCTGTTCTCGTTCAACGAGCAACTCACAGACTTCTCACCAAGCGACATTGAATGTCGTGCAGATGCGATAAACGACTACGTGAGCGGATATATAACCCAATATTTAAACGAGAAACATTACTCAACAGCGAAGGTGCCGATGATGGAGAGAATTCGCCAATACACGGTCAGCCGCCTGATAGAGCTGTATGACAACAGTGGCTATTCAGAAGAGCGCTTTTTCGCCAGCGGCGACTATGTGAGCGAATATCTGACAGAATACAAGAAAGCCCACAAAGGCCGTCAAAAACAGGTGATGGTACAAAGTGAGATTATGGATCGCTCGTTCCTCGACAACATGCTGAACACCATGGTTGATGAGATTGGCTTGAAAGCCGACAACGCTAAGGTTGCAATGCCCCCAGCACCGCCGGCACCGCCAGTGATAAAGACCGAAAAGAAATCGCGCCAAGGATTTGACCTGATAGCCGGATTCTACACTAACGCCACCACCGCACAGAAGATGGTTGACCGACTGAAGGGTTACGGATGCGCCGCTTATATCATCGAAATAAACCACGGCTACTATGTGAGTATGGGCAGTGCGGCGACACGCACACAGGCGGAAGAAAAATATCGCAAAGCCAAAGAGTGGTACGACGGAGACCTGTCGATAAAGAGTTTTTAGTAGTCGGTAGTTAGCAGTCAATAATTTGTCATTGATGGCGCACCACAAGTTAGAGCGATTCGCGGAAAACCTTACCTTCAAAAACCTTTTCCAGATGTCATTTGAACAGCTGGAACGGGAGGGTTTCGAATACCGCGGTCGTTGGAACGAGTGGTTCGGCAACGACAACCCGATAACGCTGGAGCTAGGTTGCGGAAAAGGCGACTACTGCATCGCTCTCGCCAAACTCCATCCCGACCACAACTACATCGGATTCGACATCAAGGGTGCACGCTTGTGGCGCGGTGCGAAGACCGCCACCGAGGAGAATATGACAAACGTGGCTTTCGTGCGTACCCGCATCGAGCTCATCAACAGATTCTTCGACAAAGACGAAGTGTCGGAGATATGGATTACCTTCCCCGACCCGCAGCCGAAGAAACCGCTAAAGCGCCTCACGAGCGAGCGATTCCTGGGTTACTACAAGCAGTTTCTCAAAGAGGGTTCGCCGATACATCTCAAGACCGACTCGCAAGAGCTCCACGCATACACTATGGATGAGGTCATCGCTCCGGCGGGTTACGAGGTAGAATATCACACCAACGACCTCTATGCCGACGCCTCTTACAACGGAGAAGCGAAACTCACCCAGACCTTCTACGAGAAGATGTTTTTAAAAGAGGGAAAGCCGATAACGTACATAAAGTTTAAGGTTTAAAGGTTTAAAGGGTTTAAAGGGTTTCAAGAGGTTCAAAGTTCAAGGTTCAAGATTCAAGGTTAACGTATCAACCTATCAACAGAAAACATATCAACGGATTAACATATTAACGGAAATATCATCAACAATAAATAAATACTATTATGTCAGGACACAACAAATGGTCAAAGATCAAGAGAGCAAAGGGCGCAGCTGATGCAAAGCGTTCCAAACAGTATTCCAAAATTCTGAAAGAGGTGGCAGTAGCCGTCCGCGAGAGCGGTCCCGATCCCGACAGCAACCCCCGTCTGCGTCTTTTAGTGCAGAACGCACGTGGATGCAACATGCCGAAGGACACCCTGATGCGCGCCATCAACAAAGCCAGCGACAAGGATGCTGCCGTACTTCAGGAGATAACCTTCGAGTGTCACGCCAACCACGGTATAGCACTTTTCATCGAATGTCTGTCCGATAACAACATGCGCACCGTAGCCAACGTGCGCGCCATCATGAACAAATTCGGCGGCACACTTGAGACCAACGGTTCTCTGAGTTTCCTCTTCACCCGCAAGGGCGTGTTTGTCATACCTCGCAAACCCGACATGGATGTCGATGAACTCGAGATGACACTTATCGACGGAGGTCTCGAAGAGATGGAGGTCGATGACGATTACATCACCCTCTACACCGCATACGAAGACTTCGGAAACATGGTGAAGATGCTCGAAGACATGAATATCGAGTGCGAGAGCGCCGAACTGCAGCGCATCCCCAACACCACCCGCCAGATCGACGAAGAATCGATGCGTAAAGTACTGAAGGTTATCAACATGCTCGAAGAGGACGACGATGTAACCAACGTCTTCCACGATATGGAGATACCCGACGACTTCGAGGAAGAGTAATTACAATTTTGAATGTTGAATTTTGAACATTGAAATGGATGATTCAAAATTCGTAATTTGAATGTTGAGATGGATAGTTCGAAATTCGAAATTCATAGTTCAAAATTATATCTCGTCCCCACTCCTATAGGAAACCTCGGCGACATGACCTATCGTGCCGTCGAGGTTCTTAAATCTGTGGATGTCATCCTAGCGGAGGACACCCGCACAAGCCGAAAACTGCTGCAACATTACGGCATTGAAACACCTTTGGAAAGCTACCACATGTTCAACGAACACGGACGTGTGGAAGCGTTGGTGGAGCGTCTCATGGCTGGGACGACAATGGCCGTAGTCACCGATGCCGGCACACCAGGCATAAGCGACCCGGGATTTCTGCTTACACGTGAGGCCCTGAAGAACGGCGTCGAGGTAGAATGTCTGCCAGGTGCCACCGCTATGATACCAGCTGTAGCATCGTCGGGGTTGCCGTGCGACCGTTTCGTGTTCGAAGGCTTCCTGCCACACAAAAAAGGTCGCCATACAGCCATCGGACGAATTGCAACAGAGGAGCGCACCAGCATCCTGTACGAAAGCCCATACCGACTGGTCAAGCTGCTTGAAGAGTTGAGCGAAGCCTGCGGAAGAGAGCGACAAGTTGCCGTATGCCGGGAACTGAGCAAACTGCACGAAGAGGTGTTCCGAGGAACCCTTGCAGAAGCCATCACCCATTTCAACCAAAAAGAAGTCAAAGGTGAGATTGTGGTGGTGTTAAGTGGAGCCACCGAGTAGCCATTGTATTTTGGTTATGTTTATAGGCGAGTTTATAGCATTGGGGGTCGCATTGTCGTGGACCGCTACGGCGCTTTTTGCCGAGGTGGCGTCGAAACGTATGGGTTCGCTGCCGCTCAACACGCTGCGTATGACAATGTCGCTCGCTTTGCTGGCCGTGACGCTATGGCTGCTGCTGGGCGTACCTTGGCCTCGCTATGCCGACGGTGACACATGGCTGTGGCTTGCGCTGTCGGGCGTTGTGGGGTATGTGATTGGCGACTACTGCCTTATGCAGGGTTACATATACATCGGTTCTCGGTTCGGGCAGTTGTTTATGACGCTATCGGCTCCGACGGCGGCCATCACAGGGCGCCTGCTGCTGGGCGAAGAGATGGGCTGGCTTGCCATCATAGGTATGGTCGTGACATTGGGAGGCATCTCGATGTCGATTCTTTCGGGCAAAAAAGAGAACGAAACGCATAGCACCGCCGGTAAAGGAGAGGGACTTTCAATTTTCGGTTTTCAACTTTCCATTTCAGCCAAAGGCGTATTCTTTGCCAGCATGGCTGGAATCTGCCAAGGATTTGGATTGGTGCTGAGCAAGATGGGCCTCCAACATTACCGTGAAGCGCTGGATGCGGCAGGTCTCAGCACCGCTACGGCTCCACCGGATGCCTTGCTGCACATCCCACTACAATTCTCCATACCGTTTGCGGCAACGATGATACGCGCCTCGATTGGATTGGTGGGATTCTTCGCACTGCTGGTGATATTCAACCGCGACTGGCGGACGAAACTGAGCCATGCGGCAACCGACCGCAAGGCGATGTGGTGTCTGCTCGGCGCCACCGTGTTCGGTCCGTTTGTCGGAGTCAGTGCGTCGTTGCTTGCCACACTATATACAAGTACAGGAATCGCCCAAACTCTTTTCGCCCTAACTCCCGTGCTCATCATAGCTCCAGCCGCCTGGTTCTTCCACCAACGCGTGACGGTGAGAGAGGTCATCGGGGCTATCGTGAGTGTCGCTGGTGTGTGTTTGTTTTTTGTTTGAACCCCTACCCTTTGGTTTCAAGTTTCAGGTCTCAGGTCACAGGTCACATTCATTAATCAGATACCATTACACACTCCCTAACCTCCGATTCGGGGTGTTCGATATATTTCTGTACCTTTTTACTATAAACCGACTCGCTGGTAAAACCTGCAGCCAGCGCCTTCACCGTATCAATGTCCAAATCCCATTTGAACATATCGAGCATATAGTGAGAGACGTAGCTGTCTGAATGTTCACGTATGAAGTTGGCCTGATAGCCGTAGAATTCTTTCATAAGAGGTTGTAGGCGCGATTCGACTTCAGCAATCTTCGCTGTGTCGCCCTCGGCGTTGGCAATCTCCATATAGAGGGACAGTATCTTTTCGTCGTATAGCCTCATACTCTCCTCGTGATAAGCCATTATGATGTCCATAGCAGGACTGCCCTCTACCTTCCAGCATGGCATGTTGCCAAAGTCACCCGTGAAGGTCATGTCGTGATTTTCGGGCAGGAATGGATATACGCCACACCCGTCGGAAAGGTCAAACTTGAGTACGTATTCCATCTGCGGGTCATCCTTATCGGCTTTCAGCACCGCCTGACCGTTAACGATAGTAGCCGAGTCGATACAGACAGATTCGCCGTCAACAGACTTACAAAGATAGACGGGTTGATTATCGGCGTTGTTGAGGTTGAGCGTCACCTTGAACTGGTTTGACTTGTTGCAAGCGCAGAAAAACAAAGCCACAGCAAGAAAAGGTAAAAAAAGATTTTTCATAGCGATTGATTTTATTGGTTGATAACAGTATAACGAAACGCCAAACTAAAAATTGTACAAAATATTGTATCTTTGCACCTTGAACGAACAGATTATTTCATAAAACACATTTCTCATGCCCATCTCCACATTCATCTTCAGGCTTGCCTGCGCACTCATCGCGGGCATCATCATCGGAGCCCAACGAGAGCTTAAGCAGCATCAAGCAGGATTGACCACCAACTCGCTGGTGTCCGTCGGCGCCTGTATTTTCATCCTGATTTCAGAATCTATCATCATGACGGCAATAGCCAACGGCGGACCGGTAAACAACGATAATCTAAGGGTGCTGTCGCAAGTGGTCACCGGCATTGGATTCCTCGGAGCTGGCGTGATTATGAAAAACGGCCTGACCATACATGGCCTCAGTTCTGCAGCCACCATCTGGTGTTCCGCCGGTATAGGGTGTCTATGCGGCTACGGCATGTGGAAAGAGGCGCTCATCGCCGTCGCAGTAATCCTGCTTATCAACTGGGGATTGAAGAGTATCGAAATCTTCTTCAAAAAGAAAAAGAACATCGACAACGAAAACGATGGCAATGGGAATTAGGGCGAATTTTGAATTTTGAAAGGTCGAATTATGAAATCAAATTTATTTTTCCTACATTTGCAGTCCTGCGTCGCCATCCATCAAGGCGACAATCAACTGATTAACTAACAATTACACAATAAAAGAAATGAGAAAACTTGCGGTAGTAGCCTTTGGCGGCAACGCTCTTCTGCGCAGCGGACAGAAAGGCACCTATCAAGAACAGCTCTCCAACGTGGAGCAAACTTGCGAAAGCTTATACAACCTACTCAAACGCAACTATAACATCGTCATCGGTCACGGCAACGGCCCTCAGGTGGGTAACGTGATGCTGCAGCACGAAGAAGGCAAACGTGCCGGTATCGAGGCAATGCCGATGGACTTCTGCGTGGCCGAAACCCAGGGCTCTATCGCCTATATGATTGAGATGGGCTTGCGCAACGTAATGGCGCGCCACGACATACAGCGCGACGTGGTGACGCTCGTCACCCAAGTGGCCGTCAACAAGCTCGACCCGATGTTCCAAAACCCCACCAAGCCCGTCGGACCCTACTACACCAAAGAGCAGGCCGAAGAACTGGCCAAAACGACCGGCGCCGTCTATAAGGAAGACCCCAAGGGTCGCGGCTGGCGCAAGGTGGTGGCTTCGCCCAAACCCACACGCATCAACAACATCAAGATAGTGAAGCAGCTGGCCACCGCCGGCAACATCGTCGTCACCGTGGGCGGCGGCGGAATACCCGTTGTCGAGGAGAGCGACTATGTGAAAGGCGTCGAGGCGGTCATCGACAAAGACCTCGCATCCGCACTCTGCGCCGTGCAGATTGGCGCCGATGAGTTCTACATCCTCACCGACGTGCCGAAGGTATATATCAACTTCCGCAAGGAGAACGAGAAAGCGCTCGACACCATCACCATCGCCGAAGCCAAGAAATACCTCGAAGAAGGACAGTTCGCCGAAGGCTCGATGGCACCGAAGGTCCGCGCCGCCATCATGTTCGTCGAAAACGGCGGCAAAGAGTGCATCATCACCGAAGCCGGCCAACTCGACAACCCCAACTGCGGAACGAGGATTGTGCGCTAAACGCACAATTCCAATTTTGAATTATGAAATTCGAATTTTGAAGAGGAATGGACAATCCGCTGTATTCGAAAAGTAAAAGGTTGGCGTTGGATATTATTCAGCTGAACAGGTTCCTGACAGAAAAGAAAGAATACGCATTATCTAACCAAATACTTCGCAGCGGTACAAGCATCGGAGCAAACATAAGAGAAGGTAAACGTCCACAAAGTGATGCCGATTTAATCAGTAAATGGTCGATAGCCCTTAAAGAAGCTGAAGAAACCCAATATTGGCTTGAACTACTGAATGAATCAGAATACATCGATAAAGAAATGTTCAACAAACTCAACTACCAGACAGAAGAAATAATCAAAATTCTTGTGACGGTAATCCGAAAGAAAAAGGAATCAGTTCAAATTTCATAATTCAAAATTAATTTTCCCCGACAATTAATTCAAAATTCATAATTCAAATTTCAAAATTAAATTACAATGGCTTACAATCTTAGAAACCGTAACTTCCTGAAGATTTTAGACTTCAGCCCGAAGGAGTTGAACTATCTGCTCGACCTGGCTCGCGATCTGAAACGCGCCAAATATGCTGGCTGCGAGCAGCCCACGATGACCGGCAAGAACATTGCCCTCATATTCGAAAAGACCTCCACCCGCACACGCTGCGCTTTTGAGGTGGCCGCCAAAGATCAGGGCGCACACGTGACCTATCTCGGTCCTACCGGCAGCCAGATCGGTGTGAAAGAGAGCATGAAGGACACCGCCCGCGTGCTTGGCCGCATGTACGACGGTATCGAATATCGCGGTTTCAAACAGGACACCGTTGAAGAACTCGCCGCTTACGCTGGCGTACCCGTGTGGAACGGCCTCACCAACGAAGCTCACCCCACTCAGATCCTCGCCGACTTCCTCACCATGCAGGAACATGCAGGCAAACCCCTCAACGAGGTGACCTTCGCATACGTTGGCGACGCCCGCTTCAACATGGGCAACAGCCTCATGGTCGGCGGTGCCAAGATGGGTATGGACGTGCGCATCATCGCCCCCAAGAAACTCCAGCCCGCTAAAGACCTCATCAAGAAATGCCAGGAGATAGCCAAAGAAACCGGCGCCAAGGTGACCGTCACCGACGACCCCGTGAAGGGCGTGAAAGGCTGCGACTTCATCTACACCGACGTCTGGGTGTCGATGGGTGAACCCGAGAAGGTTTGGAAAGAGCGCATCGCCATGCTGAAACCCTACCAGGTGAACGCCAAAATGATGAAGAACACAGGCAACAAAAACTGCAAATTCATGCACTGCCTGCCCGCTTACCACAACCTCGAGACTCAGGTTGGTCGCGACGTCCACGAGAAATTCGGTCTCGACGGCATCGAGGTGACCGAGGAGGTGTTCGAGAGCGAGAACAGCATCGTCTTCGACGAGGCCGAAAACCGCATGCACACCATCAAGGCCGTCATGGTTGCCACTCTCGGCGACTAACTGTCGATAACCAAGACCTTAAAGCCTTTCGCGAGGCTTTAAGGTCTTTTCTTTTTGCCTATATCTCAAACAACGCCGCAAGGCAACAATACATTTTACTAATCACCGGTCACTAATCACTATTGTCAATTCACTAATCACTAATCACTTCACTACAATGGATACGAAAAAAGTTGTCGGTTGGATCGTAAGCGTCGTCCTGACGCTGCTAGCGTGGTGCATACCCGCTGAATGGTTCGGAATTCCAGGCCTCACGGTGGTGGAACAACGTGTCATCGCCATCTTCATCTTCGCCGCCGCCATGTGGATAAGCGAGGCGGCTCCCATCTGGATCACCTCGGTGCTCATCATGGTTATCATGCTTTTCGCCACCAGCGACAGCATGCTCACCTTCCTTCGTCCCGCAGGCGAACTCCCCGACAACGCCATTAGCTACAAAGCCATCATGGCCGCTTTTGCCGACCCTACAGTCATGCTCTTCATGGGCGGATTCGTGCTGGCCATCACCGCGTCGAAGTACAAGTTCGACGCCGCACTCGCCAAAGTGATGATGAAACCCTTCGGCAACAAGCCCCCTATGGTGATGCTCGGATTCATCCTCATCACCGCCCTCCTGTCGATGTTCATGAGCAACACCGCCACCGCCGCCATGATGCTGGCCATCATGTCGCCCGTGTTGGCCAAGATGCCCGTTGACGGACGAGGCCGCATCGGAATGGCGCTCTCCATACCCCTGGCCGCCAACGTTGGCGGAATGGGGACCCCCATCGGAACACCACCCAACGCGGTAGCCGTGAAATATCTCTCCGAAACGTTGGGGACACCAGTCGATTTCGGCAGCTGGATGATTGTCATGGTGCCCATCGTGCTCATTATCCTCGCCATCTCGTGGATATTCCTTTTCAAAGTATTTCCTTTCCGCAAAGGGCTCACCCTCGAGGTAAACATCGAAGGCGAATTTGACAAAAGTCCCAAAGCGTGGGTTGTATATATCACCTTTATCGTCACCATCCTCCTCTGGCTCACAGGCAAATGGACGGGGCTCAACTCGTTCGTCGTAGCACTCGTACCACTCGCCGTGTTCACCGTAAGCGGCATCTTCGACCGTAAAGACCTCGCCAAGATTGACTGGGATGTCCTCTGGCTTGTCGCTGGCGGATTCGCACTCGGCGTCGGACTTGACAAAACCGGACTTGCGACCCACCTCGTCGAAGCCATCCCGTTCCACACATGGCCCGTCCTCGTCGTGCTGATCGGCAGCGGTCTTCTCTGCATCCTCATGTCAACATTCATGAGCAACAGCGCCACCGCCGCTCTGCTCATCCCCATACTGGCGGCTGTGGGCACAGGCATGAAAGACCAACTCGATGCCTTCGGAGGCATACCCACCCTGCTTATCGGATTGGCGCTCTCGGCATCGCTCGCTATGTCTCTTCCTATCTCCACACCTCCCAACGCCCTCGCCTACGCCAAAGGGTTCATCAAAACCGGCGATATGGCCAAGATGGGAATCTTCGTCGGCATCATAGGCATGATAGTGGCATACGCAATTCTTATCTTTATCGGCAAAGCTGGCTTACTCTTCTAAATCTCTCGTCGCCATGAAACACCTTCTCTCCTTCTCCCTGCTCGTCGCAGCCCTGCTCTGCCCCCTTGTCTCCATAGCTCAAGAGGAACGTGAAAACGACTTCGGCATCTGGGGGTCGGTGGATATGTCCTACACTTTCAAACAGCGTGTCAACGACTCCTCCGACCAAAAGCAGGCATCCCGTTGGTCGGCGGGTGTGCGGTTCGAATACCGTTCCAAAGAGCTCTCGCACCAAACCAACCTCTGGTTCGTGCGTCCCTACGTAGGTTTCCGCGCCACCAAATGGCTACGTTTCGCCCTCTATTACGACTATTTTAAGAAACCGACAATATATCAGCACCGCATCCTTTTCGACGCCACCGAAAGCCTCTCGCGTTCGGGCTTGACCGTAAGCCTGCGTGAACGCTTCATCGTCGCCTACGCCCCCGAAACCGACAAATGGTCGTGGGTGCTGCGTCCCAAGCTAACGGCAAAATACCATATCGGCGACACCCGCTTCTCGCCCTATATGGCGTTCGAGCTCTACACTAACCACCATTGGACGATGATGCACAACTTCGTGGGCACCAACATCAACCTCGGCAAAGGCTCGTCGCTCGACCTCTTCTACATGTTCGGCCTCAACAACGGCACCAACCGCCAAGACCACATCCTCGGCGTGGGATACGGATTGAAATTGTGAAGTGTGAATGGTGAATGGTGAAGTGTGAGGTGTGAATAGTGAATAGTGAATAAGCAAATGAATATTTGCTTACCACTTAAAACTTACAGCTTAAAACTTACAGCTTAAAACTTAAATCTTGAACCTCACTCAGGCATCTGCTGGCTGAGACAGTGGAAGCTGCCGAGGCCCCAGATGATGTCGGTCGAGTCGATTCCTATTATCTCGCGGTCAGGGAAACACTCCTCGAGTATATATGCCGCACGGGTGTCGGTGACGCATTTGTAGGTCGGGAAAATCACCTTGCCGTTGGCGATGTAGAAATTGGCGTATGAAGCCGGCAGACGCTGGTCTTCGTAGGTCACCACGTCGGGCATCGGCAGTTCCACCACCGTCGGCTGCTTACCGTTGGCCAGACGGCAACTGTTGAGCAACTTCAGGTTCTCCTGCAGCGGCTTGTAGTTCTCGTCCCACTTGTCCTCTTCGACGGCTGTGATTATGGTGTCCTCATCGACAAAGCGCGACAGGTCATCGACGTGGCCGTCGGTGTCGTCGCCCACGATGCCGTCGCCCAGCCATATCACATTCTGCACACCGTAGTATTTGCACAGATACTCTTCAATCTGGCTTTGGTTCAGCTGCGGGTTGCGGTTCTCGTTGAGCAGACACGACGTGGTAGTAAGCAGGTCCCCTACCCCGTTCACATCTATGCTTCCGCCCTCCATCACTATGTCGGCGTCAATCAGCTGCAGCTGCGGATAAACCGTGTGTATGAGGCGCGGTATCTCGTTGTCCAGCTCCGCCGGATATTTCCCGCCCCATGCGTTGTAGCACCAGTTCACCATCGCGGCACACTTCCCCTGTTCATCGACCAGGAATGCCGGCCCGTGGTCACGGCACCAGGCGTCGTTGGTCTTGAAGTGGTGCAAGAACACATTCTTCATGTCGGCGCCGATGCCCCTCAGCACCGCCGTCACATCGTCGGCCATCTTCTGGTCGAGCACCGAGATATGCACCTCCTCGTCCTCGGCGAGGGTCTTGATAAAGAGGTTATACGACGGAAAGATTGTCTCAATCTTGCCTGGCCACGAGTTCTCGTTGTGAGGATAGCTCAGCCAAGTGCCTCTGTGTTTCGCCCATTCCGCGGGCATGTGGAAAGAATTCACGGGAGTTGATGTTGATACGTTGATAGGTTGATATGTGGATACGTGGATATGTTTATGCCTTCAAAATTCTACTTTCGAAATTCAAAATTAGCCAAGCTGACTGCTGACTACTTATTTGCCATGTTCGAGCACGCACCTGAGTGCTTAAACGCCCTGTGCGGGCACGCACTTAATCTATATATCTCTTTGTTATCGGGTTGTAGCTGTCTATGCGGCGGTCGCGCAGGTAGGGCCAGTGGCGGCGGTAGTGGTCGCTCTCGTCGAGGTCGAGCTCTTCGACATGCAGAGCCTCCTCCAGATGCGGCGCCTGGTAGAGCACACGTCCGAAGGCGTTGGTGATGAAGCTACCGCCCCAGAACTGCATGCCACCCTCCTTGCCCGTGCGGTTCACCGATATGACCGGCACCCCGTTAGCCACCGAGTGCGCCCGCTGAATCGTCTGCCACGCCTCATACTGCTCGCGGTTGTCGTGTTCGTTCTGCCGTTCGTCCCAGCCGATGGCGGTGGGGAAGAAAAGCATCTCGGCGCCCATAAGTGCGGTTATGCGAGCCGCTTCGGGATACCACTGATCCCAGCAAATCAGAACGCCCAGACGGCCGAACTTGGTGTCGAACACCTTGTAGCCGAGGTCGCCCGGCGTGAAGTAGAATTTCTCGTAATATCCCGGGTCGTCGGGTATGTGCATCTTGCGGTATTTGCCCAAGTATGTTCCGTCGGCGTCGATGACAGCGGTGGTGTTGTGGTAGAGGCCTTCGGCGCGTTTCTCGAACATCGAGGCTATTATCACCACACCCAGCTCGTTCGCCAGCGCCATGAAGTGCTGCGTCGTAGGGCCGTCGGGGATAGGTTCAGCCAGCTGGAAGTTCTGGTATTTTTCCTCATCGCAGAAATAGAGCGACGCAAAAAGTTCCTGCAGGCAGATGATTTGAGCGCCCTCCTTAGCCAGTTCCCGCACCTTCTCGGTATAGCGGGCGATGTTGGCCGACTTGTCCTCCACGCAGCTCATCTGCGCAATACCAACTTTTACTTTTCTCATAGTATAAATGCGTTCGTTTGAGAATGCAAAAATACAAATAATTTACGGTTTAGTTAAGTCTTGGTAAAGTCGTAGTAAAGTCATGGTAAAGTCGTAGTAAAGTCATGAAATCAATTTCACTAAAAAAACAAGAAATTTTAACACAGCCACTGACTAATTTAACATTTCGTCGGGTCATTACATATATGGGAGGACTCACCAGATGCCCGTCACCCATCATGATAATTTATCTTCTTGAAAAACAAGATTTTATGTAAAAACTCTATAATAATTTACAAAGTACTGATTTTCAAATATTAAGCTTTTGATCCTTCGGCGATCCTTCGGCGACCCTTCGGTGGTCGGTCGGCAGACCGTTTTTCAGCGCAAGACAACAACCGTTTTGGTTGGAAGCGCCAGGTTGGAAATACGGCGCAACAGGAATCTTATGTAGCGTTCGTGTGTTCGTTCTGCCGAGGTCGAGAATTACAAATTTTCTTGTTCAACCGTTGCGGATGTGTCATCCGCAACAACAGGATATGTATTTAATTCCCCCAATAATGAAAAGTCATTGAATGTGGAATATAGACTATTTTAGCTGATATAAACATCATAATTACACTTACCACGAAAAAAATAATAACCATCCATCTATTAAGCATTCTTTTTTTTTCTGGTTCATCCTTCCACCGTGATTCAGCCTTTCGGTATAGCCGTTCCTTATTTAAAACAAAAATATTGATTATCCCGATAATAAAAACAATCGCAACAAGAAAATCCGCGGAAATTTTTTTCTGCATTAGAATAACCGGTAAAATCAGTATTGTGTTTATGTTTGAAATCTGAATAAGTGACACTAATGCCATAGATGATGCCAGTATGGAATACGATTTATCATAGGTTAATATTGAATATTTCGTATCGCAAATCAAGGAATTCTTCCACATCCGGACAAACATGTAAAAACAATACAGATATATTTTCATAAGCCATTTTTTTATTTGAAAGGCATGTATGAGCAGTGTCCAGGATTAAAACCAGCATCTATTTGCCTTTTAAAAGATTCAGCTTGAGATTTAATTGTCTGACGACCAAACAATCCCCATCCTACAGACAAACCGAACGTTACAGGGTGTGGGATTGTGCCCACACCTCCCATAATAATATCCATAGAATGAAATGTTGCGTCCTCAATATTGTTGTCATTGGTCAATTGGTAAGCAGAGAAAACAAATCCTAAAGTACCCAATAACTTCCCTGAGCCACTTGCCAGCCTGCTTATTTTATTTAACTTGCTTATTTCAGAGGAATAGTCTATTCCGAGACCAAGACAATCTGAATTATGTTGTAGTCCTTGAAAATTATCAATTGCAGGGTTCACTAAAAACTGTTTTAAAATAGAAGAAAATGAAGAACCTCCAATAATACCTGAGCCAATTTTAGATGATGAAGATTCTTTTATTGTGTATCCTTTAGATTGATACATTTTTTTCAAATCCCCTACCCCCATTTCATAGGAAACCGTGTGCCCATCTCTGTCTGTAGCATATTGTTTTCTGTTTCCTCCTACATCACTAATCCGTGTAACAGTCTTTTTTTCGTGGTTTACCAGCCACCCATCGTCATTGTCAATGGTTTCCATCCCATCTGGATCCACTATTTTCATTGGGTTCCAGGCACAATAGTTGTACGGGGACAAACTTGGATACTTGCCTGCCATCGGGTCAACACTCAACCACAAACTCAAGTCAGAGTTATAGTACCTTGCACCGAAGTAGTGGTAACCCGTTTCCGAGTCTTTCTCTTTGCCCGAGAAAGAACAATAGATTCCATGTACTGACATTGTCGTGGTCATCGGAAGAGTTGAGGGATTAGCACTACTAAAAAAGTTGTATATTTTTCTAAAAACAAGCAATATTTGAAGAGACGTTTTCTATACGATGGCATATTCCTTCGGTCAGTGCAAATGTACAAATAAAATCCAATCGGCGAAAAAAAAGTAATTTTGGAGCTGCATTGAAAACACACAAAAACGCTCCATCATGAAACTAACAGTCAATTCAAATTTCCCGTTCCGCATCAGCGCAATAAACTATGCCTCAGACGGAAACGTTACGCTCACCATCGAATCCGAGTCTACCACGACCGAATCCCAGTACCACTATGAGGCCGACTTCGGAATGCAGCAGGCAGAAGAACGAGTGCCGGTAAGCCTAGTGCAATACGCAAGCGATTTTGCAGCATCCCATCACGTCAAGGAAAAGACAAAGAAATCATACCTGCTGATGCTGAGGCATCTCAGGACCTACGGCGACATAGAAATGGAGAAAATCGACACGGCCTATCTTCAAAACTTCATCACGTACATGGAAAGCCAAGGGCTTGGACGCAGAACCGTCCGTCTGTATTTCCAGAAGCTCGCCTGCGTGCTGCACCATGCATATAAACAGGAAAACCTTATATTAATCCAGGGAAGCTCACCGATTATCCCAACAACCACTCCAATGCCGAAACGATATGGATGGTTTTCCCTTCAATCTCTACATCGCGAGTTGGCGAGAATGCGATGAGGGTCAGATGACTACAAGAAAAAGTGTCCGATGCTTTCACAAGCGATGATGTCTCGCGGTCGTAAGTCCGTTGGGTGTCAATCTCGTATGCTACTTGTATCAATTCCACAGCCTTGTTTTTATCGCACACCACAAAGTCTATCTCCTTGGCCCTTGAATCCGGTTTATGATAGTACACATCCAGAAAGTCATGGGCACAGCGTCTCAACAACTCAATATATACCACATTCTCCAGACGCCACCCGAGATTCTCGGGTGCCAACGCATTCTCGCGGTTTCCCTCCAACCCCGTATCGACTATATATGCCTTCTGGTTGCGTATGCGTTCCTTGCTCTTGAATGAGTGTTTTGTCAGCAACTGTATCAAGAAAGCCTGACAGAGATAGTCAACATATTTCTTCGTTGTCTTGTCGGCAATGCCCAACAACTCTGACAGCGCATCATAGTTCACCTCCTGGCAGGCATTGTTAATCATGTGATGGGCCAGTTTACGCAATGCCTCGATGTTACGAATTTTGAAACGACGCTGGATATCCTTGCGCAGTATGGCCTCAATCAGGCTCTGGACGTATGCCCGCTTGTTCCGGAGCCCCTGCATTTCCGGGAAACCGCCATCGTGAACAAATTCCATAAAAGCTCGCTTCCGCTCGGCGTCGGCCTTGGTGGTGATACCCCGCGTGTCAACATGGTGGTATTGGCAATACTCCGAAAACGAGAAAGGATATAGATGGATTTCGTTGTAGCGTCCAGTCAGATGGGTGGCCAATTCTCCACTCAACAGTTTGGCATTGCTGCCCGTGACAAAAATTCGCAGGTCTGTCCTGAGCAGTCGGTTCACAAAGAGATACCATCCGTCCACATCCTGAATCTCGTCCAGAACCAGATAAGGAACGTCTGTCCCGTAGAGTTGATACACGCAAGAGAGCACCGTATTCAAGTCTCCCACTTCCATTTTGGCCAGACGGTCATCGTCTAGGTTGACATAGCCGTATCTGACGCCCCGTTCCAACAACACCTTGTGACACAACGTCGATTTTCCACTACGTCGAACACCTATAACCACTTGAGCCATCTTGGTATCGAACTCAAATAGTGACTCCTCTTTACGCGACACCCATTTCTGAGGTTTGTAACCCTTGATTTCCTCTTGTTGCTCTGCCAATACCTGGAGAATAACCTTTTCGTCAATCATATTATTCAGTTATTTTGAGTGCAAAGATACAAAAACAATCAAAATTACGATAAAATACCAAAATGCACCCACTAAAATACGCTAAAATGTAAAGGTATTTTGTCCGGAATACGGTATAATGTGATTCACATTCGAGATTTCCCTAAGACATACACACTTTCGGGCGAAACAGGGATTTCTTAGGGTGTGCAGAATGACACCTAAAGGTATCTTGCCAACCAGCGCACGCAAAAAATCCAGCACACGGCAGTACGTTTTTTTTCGTCATCGTTAGCCGAAAGGCCACACTAACCGCTAACTGCTAATTTTTTTTCGTACCTTTGCACAATCAAACCTCACCCATGCCCCCAACACCCCAAATAAAATATCACCCCGACCACCTCGGCAGCGCCAGCTGGATTACCGACTCATCTGGCCAAGCGGTTCAACACATGCAGTATTTACCCTATGGCGAAACAAAGTTAGACCAACGGACATCGTCATACCAAGAACGCTACACTTTCTCCGGCAAGGAGAAAGACTCAGAAACGGGCTATCATTACTTCGGTGCGAGGTACTATAACTCCGACCTGAGTTTGTGGTTGAGTGTTGACCCAATGAGTGACAAGTATCCGAATTTAAGTCCATACAACTATTGTGCCTGGAATCCTATGAAGTTGGTGGATCCGAATGGACAAGACATAAAGATATACTACAAAAATAAAACTGGAATAGCTAGGCTTTTTGAACGAAAGAAGCATATTGTTTATGTACCCAATATGGAGTATTCTGGTAATAATCCATTTGTGAAAGAAACAGTAAATGCACTTAATTATGTAATTAAAGGGGATTCAAAAGGTATTATTACGAAACTTGCTAATGATCAAGAAAAAACTGTTAAGATAAAAAAAGGACGTATTGGCGAAGATTGTTACAAAGGACTGTCAAAAACAATTGAATATCATCCTCAGTCTGGATTGGAAATAATTAATGATGAAGGAGAAAAAACCGGGGTAAGCAAAGCCCCGCATTAGGTTTACTGCATGAAATGGGGCACGCTTTTGTTGATTTCTATTCTTCAAAACAGGAAAAACGCAATATGCTCAATACGGACAATCAATATGATACTATGGGAGAGAAGTGGGTTATTGAAAATGTAGAAACTCCAGCTGCTAGGATTCTTGGAGAAGGTGTCAGAACAAATCACGACGGAATCTCATTTAAATCAAAAAACTCAACCAGCATAGAAAATATTGAGTAAAATAAAGAGACAATGAAAAAGACACTAACCTTAATTCTTTTTATGATATATATTCCCTTCGTATTTGCGCAAATAGATGAGCTTTACTCTAAATACTCTGAAATCTATAATGTATTAACCAATGATAGCACAACTCTTTTTTATAGCAAAAAAGAAATCCCATACATAGTAAAAAAAATAATAAAGGAAAGATATAGTGTTCACTTCTGGCTCGCTGACCCCGGCAAATCGTTCAATTCAACAGACGTTATCACCTATCCTTTTTTTCCGAGAAGACAACTATTATTTGGAGGAAGAAAAAAAAATTATATTTTCTTTGTTTATAGAAAGGGGGGAAGAAGTACTTCTACATACTTTGTTTTTTTTGACAAAAAAACACGTGATTTGAATATCTATAATGTAAGTAACAAAATAAGTAAACCAGATGACTTAATTCAGGCTATTTTAGAAAAAAAATATTATCCTGTTAAAGTGTAAAAGATAATTCCCGTTGTGCCGGATTTGCAATCCAACACTCCACTAAAATGAAAAACATGACAGAACAAACCCTGTAAATGCTCTTCCAACACACATATAGCCCCACCTCTTTTTCGAGCCAAAATTGGCTGAAAAACACCCCTGTTTTTTACTCGGACTCCTCGGGCAAAGAGAAAGACTCGGAAACGGGGTACCACTACTTTGGTGCAAGGTACTACAATTCTGACCTGAGTTTATGGCTGAGTGTGGATCCGATGGCTGACAAGTATCCAAGTTTGAGTCCGTACAACTATTGTGCCTGGAATCCAATGAGGCTGGTGGATCCGAGCGGGATGGAAATGGATGAATGGAAGATCGACAAATGTGGTAACATTGTCGAAAAAGTTGATAATTCCAATTATGATCAAATACATCTTGTTGACGACGATGGTAATATTTTAGCGAGCAGTCATCAGTATGAAGTAGGTTCAATCTCTGAACTAAAACTTGCTAATAGTGACGCAACCTCTTTTTCCGTTTGCGGTAATCAACATGCAGAAGAATTATTCCAGTTCATCGCGGCAAACTATGCGGCAGATGGAGGGTATCCATTGGAATGGGCTCATGCCACACTTGCGAAAAGTGACGACGAATCCAATGTTATAGGAACAAACCATGGGGAACATGGTATACATTTGTTTTCGGACTTGACCAATAACGGTTATTCACTTTTTGATGGCACCCACAACCACCCATTAGGAGATCCGATGCCTACCGGCGACTCAGGCCATCCTGGAAAAGATTTGGGGGCTGCTGCGGTACACGAGAAGAATCATCCCGGCATCAAATTGCACACATACACACCACGAACAGGCTATACAGAATACAACAGCCGTGGCTGTCAAGATGATAGGATGGGAGTAAAGTGGAAAAATGCCACATGGCAAGGTAAACGAAAATGACTGTTAATACTATGAAAAGATTTTTCATTATCCTCCTCATGCTTGTTTTGGGAGAGAGCGCCTTTTCACAAACGACTGATAGCCTCTGTAGAATTCCGGTCATGCAATTTAAGGACACTCCATTTCTCCATATCGTTGATACGCTAATTATGTTGGAACAACACAATGGATTTGGGGTGTCCGATAACGACAAAATATCCATTACGTTTATTGATGCTATTGGACAATGCTGTGAGATTCATGTTGTAAAAGACAACTCGCTTGGGGTGAGGGTACTCTCTTCAATGGTTGAGTATGGAAAAATGGCTCATTATAAAGGCTTTAATGTTTTGATATCAGGAACTATGCCATACAATAAAGTCATGTCTGAGTCTGGAGAATACGAGATAGTAGAATGCGTTTCCTACTCAGAGCATGATATTCTGTATGAAGATTATACCAATGAAGAAGAGAGACCGTCTTATTCATTAGTGGCAAAATGGAATGGCAATCATATGCAGATGCAAATGATTACCAATGACAAAGGTGAAATAATCTACGATTCTTCCGTTGATTCATATGTTCCTGAAGAACTTTTAAGATGACACCCGTCGTCGTGAGATATTATCCACGACAAATCCTCAGTCTCGACTAAAAAACAATGGCAATAATCTATAATTGAGGGTGACAATTGGCCTCATACCATATTGTCCTCGTTGTTGCGGATGTATCATCCGCAACTGTTGTACATGAGAATTTGTAATTCTCGACCTCGACAGAACGAATACACGAACGCTACATAGCCTCCCGTTGCGCTTGATCTCCACCTAGCACTTCCAACCAAAACAGAAACAAAGGTAAGAGGTGTCCGCTGTCTGATAGCCGCTAAACTATTGGGTTTGTTTACCGTTTACAGTTTATTTGGTTTACCGTTTAATGTTTACCGTTTTTTTGTCGAGAGTCAAGGGTCAAGGCAGCGGAGTAACATAAAGCTTAAGAAATGGAATATAAAGGTTGGAATACATTTATAAATGCTTGGGGATAATTGTTCCGTTTTGTGGGTAAAATGATGTATTCGGAACCAATATCGACTTTTTTTTGTATCTTTGCATTCGTAAACACCACGAAAAACAAACAGAATGGAATATAATTCGAAAATCATAGGGCGCAGACATGAACAAGATCTTCTTACTGAATACTGCGAAACACCCAAGGCCGAACTGGTGGCAGTTTATGGGCGTCGACGTGTAGGTAAGACCTACTTGATAAAACAGTTTTTTGACGGCAAGTTTGACTTTAGTTTCACAGGATCATTTGAGACACCGCGTAGCACGCAGCTCACCCTGTTCAAGAAGGAGTTGGAACGGTACTCTGGTCGAAAATTGCTGAAACCAAAAGACTGGTACGAGGCTTTTTCTCAACTGCGGGATTATCTCTCGTCGTTAAAAAAAGACCGTATTATAGTGTTCATTGACGAACTACCGTGGTTGGACACTCCAAAGTCTGGCTTCCTCTCCGCCTTCAGCTTTTTTTGGAACAATTGGGCATCCACGATAGAGGGACTCAAATTGTTTGTGTGCGGGTCTGCCACGACGTGGATGATGTCTAAGTTTATAGGAGACAAGGGAGGGTTGCATGGAAGGGTGAATCGTCAAATATACTTGCGTCCTTTCACACTTTATGAGACCGAGCATTTCTTACGAAACAAAAAAATAGATTGGGACAGGTATCAGATTGTAGAGGCGTATATGACCATCGGAGGCATTCCCTACTACCTTGATATGATAGAGGGCAATATGTCTTTGAATGAAAACATTGACCATCTTTTCTTTGAAGAGGGTGCAGCGCTCCGCGCAGAATACGATTTTATATTCCGCTCGCTGTTTAAAAATTCAAAGGTATATCGTAATGTTGTGGAACTATTGTCGGAGAAAAGGCACGGAATGACCCGCATGGATATTCAGAAAGCTCTGGGCATGGAAGACGGTGGGCTACTGACCGAGGTCCTCGAAAATTTATGCAAGTGCGATTTCATTCGTCGCTATACAGCCTTTGGGAAAAAAGAGCACGGTCAGATATTCCAACTTATAGACCTTTTTTCTCTTTACCATCTCCAGTTTGTGGAAAAATCGAACGGCCAGGACTCAAGATTCTGGAGCAATATGCAGGACAACCCTCGACGGCATGTATGGCAGGGCTATGCCTTTGAGCAAGTATGCCTGCACCATGTTGACCAAATAAAACAGCGACTGGGCATCCTTGGTGTGTTAAGTAATGTCTGTTCGTGGGAGTGCAAGGCATTTACCGACAAAGACGGCAATGAATACAAGGGGACACAAATCGACCTCGTTATAGACCGACGGGACGAAACAGTGAATCTATGTGAGGCCAAGTTCTCCGTAGAGCCGTATGCCATCACGGAGGACTATGCCGAACGACTGAACTCACGCAGGGAAACATTCCGAACAGTCACAGGCACACGCAAGTCACTACATACAACGCTTATAACGACATATGGGATTAAGCAAAACAAATATTCTCATGTGGTCCAACGAGAGGTAACTATGGATGATCTGTTCTCAGCGATCCCATAAATCCATTTTTCGTCGATTGGATTTTATTTGTACATTTGCACCGACCGAAGGTGAGTGTCAACATTTAGACAACGGCACTTCGGATATGGTTCTTTGTCGGCATCCCACAGGGTTCGTATTTGATTGTCTTGAAATACCCATTGTTGCGGATGACACATCCGCAATGGTTTAACAAGAGAATTTGTAATTCTCGACTTCGACAGAACAAATACACTAATGCTACATAGGATTCCCGTTTAGCATAGCTTCAAACCTGGCGTTTCCAAACACAACAGAAACAAGGGTAACAGATGACAAAACAAAACCACTAAATGCCCTCTCAATTCACATATAAACTCGTCATTTTTTCGAGCCAAAACTGACCGAAAATTTAGAGCACAGCAAGAATAGAACTTCCATAATCTCCACACTTTCTCGTGAGGAAACATTCTGACAAAAACCAAATGGCAACAAACTGCTGACCGCTAACAACTCATAACCGACTCTATCAGCTCGTAGGTTGGGAGGAGGGCTTCGGGGTGGGTTAGGATGGTTGCCTTGCGGCCTTCGACGGTTTCGACAAAGGCGTCTATCTCGTTGAAGAAACCTTGCGAATAGACTTGGTTGTTGGGGAGCGTGGGGGCGAAATTGTTGCGGCTAAGGAGCTGCAAGGTTTCGTGACGCAGGGGCAGCACCTTCTCCAACGGCACGCCCATGACGCTCTTCTGTCGCGGCTCGAAGGTGAGTTCCTCCATCTGGCTCATGGAATAAACTCCGCCGCGGGCGACTATGGTGATTTGCTCGTGGGCGGAGGACCAGGAATAGTCGGTCGAGAGCTCCAGCATGCCCGTCACGCCTTCGTGTTCGAGCATCAGGTGAAGGGTTCCGGCTGAACGGCTGAAGGCTTTCAGATTTCCCTTGCCGAAAAGGTGTGTGACCAAATCGAGGGGATGGATGAAGAGGTCGAGAAGTGCGTCGCCTTCGGGATAGGCGCCGGTGCGGTAGTGAAGGGTGTAGCTTGTGGGTCGGTCTTTGCGGAGACGCCGTTTGAGCAGCATCGTGGCGGGTGCATAGCGTTTCTGAAGTCCCACGGCGGTACGGCCGCCAGCGGAAAGGAGTCGCAGCTCGTCGATATTAGAGCACGGGGGTTTCTCGACGAAAAGCCATTTGCCTGCCTTGATGACTCGTTTGCCAATCTCGAAATGAGCTTTGGGCGAGGCGGCCACGAACACGGCGGCGACCTCGGGGTCGGACAGGACGTCGTCGAGGTTGGCGGTGGCTTTCACGCCCTGGAACTTGGCTTCGATTGCACGGGCGCGTTCGGGCGATGTGACGACAATCCATTTGAGCGGCACCTGGAGGTAGTGGAGCACGGGATAGAGGTTGCTGAGGCTGTGCTGGCCGATGCCGACGAAGGCGTACTTGTGAGCATATTGCCGACCGAGGAAGGCGTCGGTGCGGCGATGTTTGAACTTTGAAATAAGCTGGTCTTTCATTTACTCACTTGATTTTATCAAACTTCAAGGTGTTCGTGAATGCTTAGCATTTCTTATCCGAAATTCGATTCAGGTATTGGCGGTAGGTCTCGGACTTGCGGTCGCTCCACTGGTATTTGCCGTAGAACCACTGCACCATGCACTTGGGCATGATGCGCTCGAGGTTGCGGACGAGGATGACGTCGTACTTGCGGTGGAAGTTGACCCAGCAGCCGTTGCACTCCTTCTCGTGCTGACATTGGAGCTTGCAGCTGGGAGTGCCGTTGAATATCTCGTCGAGCGACTGGTTGTGGATATTGCCCAGCACGACGTCGAGGTTCTGGCAGATGGGCACGTTGCCGTTGCTGTGGATTACGAGGGAGCTCTTGATGCTCTGGCAGCGGAGATTGAGATTGCCTTTGCGCCACTGCTCGTAGAGAGCCACATAGTCGTAGTTTTCCTGGGTGTCGTGGATATTGTGCGGGATGCGCTCGGTGAAATGGTCGGCAGAGAGAAGGTCGCTGGTGGTGTCGAAGAAATCCATGGTGCTGTACATGCCGATACGCACGTCGATGTTGTACTTCTTGGCCACATTGATGACGAACTCCATATCCTTGAACTCGTTCCACGGCGAGAGGCAGAACATAAGCGACACGGGGAGCTCGTCCTTGAGGGCTTCGACGACCTCGATGACGTGGTCGTAGCCGTCGCGTCCACGCATACGCTGGTAGGTTTCGCGATCGCCGTCGAGGGAGACGAAGAGGTGTCGCGGACGGTATTTGCGCACCACCTCGATAACGCGTTTCGGTGCGAGGCAGTTGGAGAGCAGCGTGTAGTTGCGGTGGTTTTTGGAGAACCAATCCATGATGGCGTCGGCTTCGGGGTGGAGGACAAATTCGCCACCTTCGAGGCCCACGACGGTGCGTTTGGTCACACAGCGGCTGCCCACGATGCGCTTGATATCGTCGAGCGAGAGGTGCTCGGGTTCCTTCTGCCAGATGGAGCAATGCTTGCAGCGCGACTGGCAGAGCGAGGTGGAGTAAATCATCAACTGGTTCAGCTTCTTATGGTGAGGCCGAAGCATGTTGTTGAGGTAGAGAAAACCGTTGTGGAGATAATCGTAAAGAGTGTACATCTATTGTGAATTTCGGACGGCAAAATTACTAAATAAAAGGGAATCTGCAACGCAAAAGACTGCAATAAGCGACAATTGTGCATCGGGATATGCTTTTTTTTCGTATTTTTGCAAAATCATGTTTAAGCGTTTTTTGACGGTTCTGACCGCCTGTTTTGCCTGTTTGACGGCGACGGCACACCACCACGGCGACACGCTGGGAGTGGGCGGCCATGTGTCGTTTGTGGAGAACCGAGGGCAGACGGCAGAGGCGGTGCTGTATGAGGCACAGATGGGAAGGGCGGCGCTGTTTCTGGAGCGAGGGACGATGACGATAGCGCTGAGACAGGTGGTGCCGCAGGAGCCGGACAAGCCGTTTCATCACAGCATATACGGACGCAAAGGACACGCCTACAAGATACACTTCCAGGAATGTAACCCGCAGCCGACGGTTGAGGGCGTAGGGAAGCTGCCGACATACAACAACTTCTTCAGGGGCAAAGACCGCAGCCGCTGGAAGAGTCATGTGCCGGAGTACGCCAGCGTGGTGTATCACGACTTGTGGAAAGGCATAGACATGCAGGTATATGGTGCCAAGAACGCGTTGAAATACGACTTCATAGTAGCGCCACACGCACACACGGGGCAGATAGTGATGGAATACGAAGGACCGGACGCTTTGAGGATGGAGGACGGGGACCTGGTGATAAAGACCTGCGTGGGGAGGATAGTGGAGGCGGCGCCGTATGCTTACCAAGTGATCGGTGGCGACACGGTGAAGGTTGTGGCACGATATGTGCTGACCGAAGGGGGAAAACGCAACGGGCGGAAATCGGTTGTGCGTCTCGAAATAGGCGACTACGACCGCAACGAGCCGCTGGTTATCGACCCACAGCTGTATTTCTCGACCTATACCGGCTCGACGGCGGACAACTGGGGGACGACGGCAACATACGACTCGTACAAGAACACCTATACGGGCGGCATAGTGTTCGGCATCGGATATCCGACGTCGGTGGGTGCCTTCGACACGATGTATCACGGGAACGTGGATGTGGCGATTTTCAAGTTTGACACCACGGGCGGAGAGCGAATCTTCGCCACCTATCTGGGAGGCAGCTACGCCGATATGCCGCACAGCATGTTTGTGAACAGCTTTGACGAACTGGTGGTGTTCGGCACTACGGGGTCGGCGGACTTTCCGGTAAGCGACAGCGCATATATGTCATCGTTCATAGGCGGATCGGACCTGTCGTATCTCGACTATTACTACACCTACCCGGACGCCTCGTACAACCACCACATGTGGTACCCCTCGGGGAGCGACATATTCGTCAGCCGATTCAGCAGCGACGGTTCGGAACTGCTGGCTTCGACCTACGTGGGAGGCAGCGGCAACGACGGATTGAACTTCAGAAACCGCTACAACGACAGCTACACGATAATGATGCAGGGCAACGACTCGCTGTATTTCAATTACGGCGACGGGGTGCGCGGAGAGCTGATTACGGACGACCTGAACAACGTGTATGTCGGCACGACGACGATGTCGAGCGACTTTCCGGTGACCGAGAATGCTTTGCAAAGCGTACGCTTCGGCGGGCAGGACGGAGTGGTGTTCAAGCTCGACTACAATATGCAAAACATGCTGTGGAGCACATATCTGGGCGGCTCGGGCGACGACGCGGTGTATTCAATCGACGTCGATTCGGCATATAACGTGGTGGTGTGCGGCGGCACAACGTCGAACGACTATCCCACCACCGACAACGCGTTCCAAACGACATACGGAGGAGGCTCGACGGACGGCTTTATAGCGAAAATATCGTACAGCGGCGACCAACTGATGCACTCGACCTACTACGGGTCGAACAAATACGACCAGTGTTTCTTTGTGCGAGTGGGCAAGAGAGACGAGGTGTTTATCTTCGGCCAGACGAAGGCGACGGGATACACGATGATATACAACGCCGGATACAACGTGCCGGGCAGCGGAATGTTGCTTGCGCGGTTCTCGTCGGACCTCTCGTCGCGCATCTGGAGCACCGTGTTCGGCACCCCGCTGGGACGGCCCAACCTCTCCCCTACCGCGTTTGCCTGCGACATCTGCGACAGAGTGTATGCTGCAGGATGGGGACGCGACTTTGTGGGGTACAACGGAGTTCAGTGGTATTCGGCAGGAACATACGGGATGGAGGTAACCTCGGACGCCTACCAGAGCCAAACCGACGGGCAGGACTTCTACATCATCAGCATGGACGAGGACGCCAACGTGATGGATTACGCCACGTTCTTTGGCGAATATCACGCCAGCGACGCCGACCGAGGGGCCGACCATGTGGATGGCGGCACCAGCCGTTTCGACAAGCTCTCGACAATATACCAGTCGGTATGCGGCAGCTGCGGACATACGCAAAACTTCCCGACAACCCCAGGTGCCTGGAGTTCGACAAACAACAGCACGAATTGCAACAACGCCATATTCCGCATGAACATCCACACCGACTACCCGGTGGCCGAATTCATAGCACCGCCGGCAGTGTGCTGGCCAGAACGCGTTGAATTGCAGAATACAGGACGAGGCACCTCGTTCCGCTGGGATTTCGGCGACGGCACATACAGCACCGAGACCAACCCCGTACACAACTATGCCCATCCCGGCACATACATCATAACGCTTGTGGCATATATGGAAGGGGGATGTCGCGGAACCGACACGGCTCGCCACGAAGTGTCGATACTGCGGAACGGCTCGCGCACGATGGACACGACATACTCGTGCACCCACGTGCCAGTACACATAGGCGTGAGGCCGAGCTTGGGATGCCAATATACGTGGATAACCGGCAACGTGTCTGACCCCAACGTGGCCAACCCCTACGTTACCGAGACGGGCACATACATACTTAAAATCGACGGCGGCGTATGTGTGGAACTCGACACATTCAAGGTTATATATGTTGACCTTATCGACACCGTGCTGACCGTAGATCCCAACTGCCCGGGCGGCAGCGACGGCAGCGCCACAGTGGTGTTAGACCCCAACGCGGTGCAACCCATAAGATATATCTGGAACAACACCACAACCTCAAGCCCCACCGCCGAAAACCTAACGGCGGGGAACTACACCCTGATTGTCAACGACGCACACTGCCTGGCAACCGCACGCTTCCGAATAAACGACCCTCCGATTATGGAGTTGCACAAGGTGGCGGAAAACGAGCTTTGCAACGACAGCTGTCACGGATGGATACACGTGTGGTGCGAGACGGGCGACACGATGCTGCGGAACCTGTGTCCAGGCACATATACGGTCACAATGAACGACAGTCACGGGTGTCCCTACTACGATTCGACAACGGTCATACGTGTCCAGTCGTTTGAGAACATGCACGTATGGGTGGACGACACCACGATATTCCGCACCGAATCGACACACCTGCACGTCACCCCAGTGCCAGGAAGCAACTATGTGTGGGAACCGGCGGAATGGCTCAACAACCCTCATATCGACTCGCCGAAAGCGACTCCCGAAGACACCACCACATTCACCGTGACGGTGATAGACAGCGCCGGATGCACTTGGACGGATTCGGTGACCATCAACTGTATAGACGTGAACTGCGGACGCCCGAATGTGTTTATCCCCAACGTCTTCACACCTAACGAAGACGGCAAGAACGACCGACTGTGCGTCACAGGCGAATATATAGTTGAGTTCTATATCGCCATCTTCACCCGCTGGGGAGAGCTGGTGTATGAGAGCCACGACATAAACGAATGTTGGGACGGCAGATACAAAGGCAACTACTGTCTGCCCGGTGTCTATGCATACCTCTGCCGCATAACCTGCGAAGCGGGATTCAAAGGGGAGTTCAAAGGGGATGTGACGATAATAAGGTAATGTGAAGGTGTAAAATTGTGAATTGTGAATTGACAAATGAAATTATGCGTTATCGACTGCCTACTACTTAAAACTTGTAACTAAAAACCTGTAACAAAAACTCTCCAATGCCTAAAACGAAGAAAGATCAGTTTGTGATTGCATATCTTGCCGACTTGGAGAACTCCGGTCGCGTGGTCGATTATGCTCGTGCAATGGCAGGTTTTCTCAAGAAAGGGCTAATACTACTGTTCATCTGCGACAAAAAATACACCAAGACAACTGCCGACGAAGCCCAAGAACGGCTCTCTGCCATAAAAAACAAATACCCGGGGGAGGACATCAACTTCTGCGCATTGAAAGGGCGTACACGCGAAATAATAAGCCTGCTGCCCACTTTACTGAACGCCGTGGTGATAATTGCCGGCGTTGACCGAAAAGCCTCGCTGCTAAAGCCGACCAACCCCAGACGAGTGATATTCGACTTCGGACAGTGCCGCACTGCCTACCTCACCGTTCAAAACGACGCACAAGCGCCATCAGGCATGCACGACGTTGCCCTGCGAATAGATTACAACCGCGAGAGCAAAGAAAAACTTATATGGAGCAGCTATTTCGCCCGCTTCAACGGCAGCCGCCTGCATGTGATGCACGAAGAATACAGGGACAGCGGCCTGCGAACCAAGTTTGATAACAACATGCTGTTTCTCGACAAATTCTTTGCAGGACTCGGAGTCGGCTACGAGAGAGAGACAATGCCAAATGTCGCCAACTTCCCCGACAAATGCGCCATCAAACAAGCTCACAACAAGGGGTACGACCTTATGGTTTCCATCACCACCGACATCAGGGAACACGACTTTCTTGACTGGATTATCGGTGCCCAAGAAACGCGGACAATAAAGAACAAACAACGGCTGCCGGTACTGTTCATCAACCCCAGAGACGACATATATGTCCTCTGCGACTGAATATGTTTCATAAAAAAAATGAAGGCCTTAAAGATATCACTTTAAGGCCTTCTTCATTCTCCGATATATACATCAATGATCCATCACTTCTACAGCTCCTGTGCGCTGAATATTGCCCAGATATCCACGTGCATTGAAGTAGTAGAAATAGGTGCCTGCGGGAGCTCGTTCGGCTTGAGGGTCCCAACACTCCTCGTCGAGACGGAGATTGTCTTTGGAATAGACCAACGTACCCCAGCGATTGTAGATATGCAAAGTATTGTTGGGATAGGCCAAGCCGTCAATCAATCCATGTATGACAAACTTGTCGTTTATACCGTCACCATTGGGGGTGATAACTGTCGGGAACTGTAGGAAGTCCTGAATGAGCATAATCGTCGTCTCGACACTATCCTGGCAGACAACAAGGTTACCATCCTGGTCGTAGTTCTCGGTACGCGAAAGAAGACGCACTCGGTAATCACCTGCGGTAAGCGGCGGCTGCCACGTATATGTAGGATTGAGGCTGTAGGCCTTATTGAAGTTTTCACCAGTTGCATCCGACTGTATAAACCACTCATAGATATTGTCGCTCGACATAGGATATGTCTGGTTGATGAGCTGTATCTTAGGATTGTTGATGGTGGGATATTCAGGCTCCCACATAAACTGGGCATCTGGCGTATTGAACACCCATACATATTGCGGCTTAGTCAAACTATCGACACACCCGAAATCTGTGGTAACAATCTGCGTCACATCGTAGCGACCGGCAGAGTATAGATGACTAGGATTGCGAGCCGTCGAGGTAAAGCCATCGCCAAACCTCCAGAAATACTCATACCCATATTTTGCAGTATCTACGAACTGAACTTCAAACGGAGAACAGCCGGCAGCCGGTATGATGTTCGTCGAGAAACCAGGTATCGGCACGGGAAACACATGCAAAGTCATGGTGTCGGAACCCGTGCAGGAGAGGCCGTAGAGCTGGTTGACGACGGTCACAATATAGTTAGTATCATGCCCCAGCCATGTTTGTGTATTGATAATCGGAGTGTTCTCACCAAAAGGCTCCCAAGTATAGACAAAATCGCCTTCGTCGTGATGAATATCCGTAGCATTGAGCACCACCGACTCCGGGTCGCAAATCGAAATGTCGTTACCAATATTAGGCTTTGGCGTCCATGTGGTCTTGATGTGAGTCAACGTATCCCATACACACCCGAACTCATCATACACATGCGCCCAAACGGGAAATGAACCTGCGGTGTCGGGAGTGGAGACGTATATAGAATCGTCGTTGATAGTATTTACCGCTATGCCACCGACTGAATAATCTGGAGTCCAACGGATTGAGTCTATTCCTACGGTATATTGACAGTCAACAGCGCTATTCACACCACACATATCCATCGACCACGAAAACACCCAACCATTGTCAATCGACCAATAGTCACATACCTCAATTGACCAGATACCATTCATCGGGCAACCTATCAGCTGAGAGAAGTCCTGAGCTGGTTTATAGTAGTCGGTCTTCTCATCATGGTTACTCGGTTTCTTTGTCGAGAAAGAGGATGTGCCAACAACGGTACCAGCGCCCGCATACGGCGGCGGAATTGAACCGAAATCATAAGTAACCGCTATGGTGTTTCCACTGCTTGCCAAATAATGCCCACCAGTTGTATT
Organism: Bacteroidales bacterium; assembly: GCA_017616895.1. Classification (GTDB taxonomy): domain Bacteria; phylum Bacteroidota; class Bacteroidia; order Bacteroidales; family P3; genus Colimorpha. The sequence goes on along the minus strand of JAFZXE010000012.1, from coordinate 11,930 downwards.
GGTAGTGTTGGCTGGCATACCTGACACCAAGGTGTAGTTCTCGTTACGGCTGAAGCAATAATCCAATCCTACTCCATACATATTGTAGATTGTATCACAGTTCGACCCTCCATTATAACCATCATACGGAGTATCATTCTGCCCCCCAAACGGATAACCAGTATATGTACCGCCTCCACCTGCACCATCATCAGGAATATGTTCCGTATTTGGACTTGGGAGGTTTTTGTATTTCAATACCGACTTACCGCCTGTTGGACAAACAATGCTCAGCTGATAGTCCCCCATAAAAGAGTGCTCATAGTTGATACAAATCGAGCAAATGTCACCAGCACTTGTAATAGACCTTCCCGAAGGAAATTCGGTAAATTCCACTGGGGCCGAATAACATTGTACTGGACAGTTAGGACCGTCTGGGATGAAGGTCTTAACCTCGTTGGTCTTTGTTATAACATCGCTGGGGGTGGGGTTTAAAGTCAAGGTTGACACAATACTGTCAGAACTAACACTTGTCGTAAGCAGAAGGTTTGTATCGTTACAGAACACCGCCAAGTCCTCTGCTATGGATTCAATGGGGTTGGTCGAAACGCGGATTCTCACAATGTCAACAATATCTCCGCCACACCCTTGTTCGTCAACGAGTTTAAGCGACACCTCGTAACACGACTTCTGTACAAAACCATTATACTCAAAGGTGGTGTGGTTAAGTTCCGCAACCTCATCGCCTGTTGAAACATCCCATGTAAACATTGTCGTTTCGTCAGACGGCGTGTAATAACCCGTATAATATGTATATTCGCCATGACCTTTCAATATAAGGCCGTCTCCCATACAGACATTTACACTAATATAATTGCCGTTGGGCTCGCCCGTCACACTGTCGTATGTAATAACATTCATAGCCTTGCCCGTATCGTAAATCTCACCATTACGCGTACGGTAGAAATTTTCCTCTATGACTGGAACCACGTTTTCACAGGGCTTATCACAATACATGTGAATTTGGAAGCCTCCTCCAACATGACCGTCCGTATTGGATTTGAATCGAACCGTGAGACATCCATTTGTGTTACCTGAAGAGAGAAAATAAGTGCGTCCATTCAAATTACTGAAATCGTTGTTACCCATTGCCAACAGAGGGGCATTGGTATCTACTCCGTCATATATATATAATGTGTCAGACGCGTCTATATCGAATGCCGTAATCTTGAACACCAGCTTTTGCGGATTGACACATGCCCCAAACACAGTGTACCAGCGGTCGATTCCCTCTACGTAATGTCCCGCAACCTCCTCATTTTGCAACAATATTCCAACTGCAGGCAGTGTATCCCTCGTATTATGCAAACTTTCCGTAAAAGGAGTCGGAAGCAACTGCGACTCCTGTGCCTTTACTATAAAGACCGACAGAAACAATGCAGCGAACAATACTAAACGTTTCATATTCGATTTATTTTTGCTGGGGTTCCTATCTAGTTAGTTACACAAAAAAGCGAAAACCGTCAACAAAGTATTATTTTTTGTAAAAAAAGTCTTCCGACGCACTATTCCCTCTCTTTAACCAAGGCATTCACACGGCGGTGAGTCTCGTTGATTGTATAAAGTCCCAAGTACCTGTAGGGTGAGCCTGGCGTATGGAAATAGACAGTCTTGTCGTAGTTCTGGTACTGGAACTCATCGAAATTGTATGCGTAGTAACTAAGCGTTGCAAGGTTGACTACAAAGCCATCACCCACCTTTGCACCTGTGCGTTTATTAACCACGTCTCTAATATCGTGCACTATCGCACCTGCAGGCACCTCGTTGGTAACGAAGAACGAGTTGCGCGAAAAGTTGCAATACCATTGAATCTTGCTTTGCGGCATCTGCTCAAGTTTTGCACGGTCATAGTTCACATGTGGAAGAACTATCTCGTCGCAATTCTGCGCATTTGCATTTATCGTGCAAGCAATTGCCGGAATCAACAATAAGGCTGAGAGAATCTTTTTCATTGTGTATATTGTTTAAGTGTTTTTATCTTATTTGGTTTTTCTCAGATGGTTGATCAAAGCCATCAGAAGACCGAGGCAGAGGAATCCTCCTGGAGGCAGGATGAACAGCAGCATGCCGTCGGCATCGGCGTTGATGAACTTGAAACCGAAAGCTGAGCCCGAGCCAAGCATCTCGCGAACCAATCCCACGAGTGTCAGCGCCCAGGTGAAACCAAGGCCCATGAACACGCCGTCGAGGAACGAATGCCACACGTTGTTCTTCGAAGCGAACGCCTCGGCGCGGCCAAGCACTATGCAGTTCACAACAATCAGCGGGATGAACAAACCCAGTGTCTCAAACAACGCGGGCACGTAAGCCTGCATGACCAGCTGTACAACCGTCACGAAGGTGGCTATAACAACTATAAAGGCCGGGATACGCACCTTGTCGGGAATAACGCTCTTCAGAAGCGAGATGACGATGTTAGACATCATCAATACAAAGGTGGTGGCCAAACCCATACTCATGCCGTTGATGGCCGAAGTGGTGGTAGCCAGCGTGGGGCACATTCCCAATATGAGCACCCATGTCGGGTTTTCCTTGATAAGACCGTTTTTTATTATCTGTGTTGCTTTCATAATCTATCAGTGAATAGTGATTAGTGAATAGTGAATTGACAAATGATATTGTTTCTTCTATTCTTTCTCAATTTGTTGGAAGGTCTCGTAAGCAGCCTCCAATGCACCGCAGAAGGCGCGTGAGGTGATGGTAGAGCCGCTGATGGCATCGACATCGCCGCCGTCTTTCTTGACAGTGAGTTTGTCGGTACCAGGATTCTTACCCACAACACAACCTTTCGAGCCTTCCTGGAACCACTTGTCAGCCTTAGCGCCGAGACCTGGGGTCTCATTGGTTTCCAGAATACTGTAACCCGTGATATTGCCCGTGGCCGCATCAAATCCATACATAACGCCAAGATGTCCGCCGAAGCCGTTCTCGCTGGCCGACTCTATAGCTATGGAAGCAAGCTGGTCACCATTGTAGGCAAGATGACATTTCATGCCGTTGACCTCTTGGTCTTCAAGCCTGTCGAAAGCAGGCAGAACTGCCTTGATTGCATTTTCGGTCTTGGCCTTTTTCGAAGCCTCAATAGGAGCCTTGGTCACGAAGCTGATCAGTGCAAGCACTCCCGCAGCCACCACCGCTATGATGGTTAGCGAGAGGAACATATTAAGTAATGTCGATTTTGCTTTCTTTGCCATGTTAATTCCCAGTTTGAATTTTGAATTTTGAATTTTGAAGGCTATTGCTCTTATTTTGCGAATCTGGCGGGTTTGCACCAGCGGTTGATGAGCGGCGTCACCGAGTTCATCAGCAGGATGGCGAAGCTGACGCCTTCGGGATAGGCACCCCAGTTACGGATGATGATAGTGAGCAAGCCACATCCGAAACCGAAAATCAGCTGTCCAACCTTCGACATCGGAGAAGTGACCATATCGGTTGCCATAAAGCAGGCGCCAAGCATGATACCGCCAGTGAGGATGGTGGTAACCGGGTCGATAAACTGCTCGCCGTTGCAGAGGTAAAGGATACCACTGAACACGAACGCCGTGCCGATGAACGCCACTGGAATATGCCAGGTGATGATTTTGCGGCAGAGCAGGTATATCGCACCTATCAGGATAGCCAACGCCGACACCTCGCCGAACGAGCCTCCCATGTGGCCGACAAACATCTCCCATGCCTGAGGCAATGCCTCTGTTCCATGCTCCTTGATGATACCCAGCGGGGTTGCACCGCTATCGGCATCGGTGAAAAGGCGTGTGGGGAATATGCCTCCAACCTTGGGCCAGGTGGTCATCTGCACGGGGAAGGAGATAAGCAGGAACACACGTCCGACCAATGCGGGGTTGAAGGGGTTCTTGCCAAGTCCGCCGAACGCCATCTTGCCCAGACCTATGGCAACCAATGCTCCGATAACGACAATCCACAGCATCGAAGCCGTAGCCGGAACATTGAAGGCCAGCAGAAGACCTGTCACCACAGCCGAGCCGTCGCTGATGGTCGTCGGGACCTTCATGATGAATTTCTCTATAAGCCACTGGAAAAGCACGCAGGCGGCAACCGAGATGATGCTGACGAGCAGTGCGTTCACTCCGAAATAGAGCGTTGCAACGATGAGCGCCGGTATCAACGCCATATTGACGCGCCACATGATGCGCTTGGTCGATTCGTCGCTGTGTACGTGGGGTGAGCCAGATATATTAAGCAGTTTCATATTGTTTTGTGAATTGTGATTAGTGATTAGTGTTTTGTCAATACAATCCGTGACGGTTTATTTCTTTTTGGCGGCGAGTATGCCACGATATTTGTTCTTTCCAAGTCTCACCTCGTCAAGCAACGGTTTGTTGGCAGGGCAAGAGAAGAAGCAGCAGCCGCACTCGATGCAGTCGAGAATATTGTGTGCGCCGGCCTCTTCGTAGCGTCCGTTCTTGATGAGTGCCGAGAAAAGGTAGGGTTCCAATCCCATCGGGCAGGCGTGCATGCACTTGCCGCAACGGATGCAGTTAGATTCTTTGGCTCTCACTGCTTCGCTCTCGTCGATCACCAGCACGCTGGATGCACCCTTTACCGTAGGACCGTCGAGGTTGCACATAGCCTTACCCATCATCGGGCCACCACTGATGACCTTACCGGTTGTCTCTGGCAACTCGCCGATAGAGTGTTTGATTATGTCGTTGTACGAAACACCGATACGCACCTGGTAGTTGTGCTGCGAAGGCAGTTTCTTGCCGGTAACGGTGAGGATATTCTCGATAAGGGGTTTGTTCTTCTGTATCGCCTCATAGACGGCGAAGGTGGTACCCACGTTGCTCACCACACAGCCGACATCGATAGGTAGCTTGCCGCTCGGAACACGGCGTCCCGTGATAGCGTTGATAAGCTGTTTCTCTGCACCCTGCGGATATTTCAGCTTCAACGGTTCCACGATGATGCCTTCGAATTTGGCGGCCATCTCGCGCATCACGCGGATAGGCTCGGGTTTGTTGTTCTCGATGCCGATATAGGCGTTGGGCACGCCCAGAGCTTTTCTCAAAATGCTTATTCCGATGCAAATTTCTTCGGCATGCTCAAGCATCACACGGTGGTCGGAGGTTAGGTAGGGCTCGCACTCGACGGCGTTGATGATAAGGTACTCGGCTTTCTTGCCCTCGGGCACGCTGTATTTTATGTGAGCGGGGAACGTAGCGCCGCCAAGTCCCACAATACCCATTTCCTTCAGCTTATCGACTATCTGTTTCGGCTCGAGGTTGCACTCGCGCTTGATATCTGGCGTACGGTCGATTGTCTCCATCCACTCGTCGCCTTCGACGTCGATGTAGATAGCGGGCTTCGCCAAGCCGAACGGGTCTTTGCATATATCAATCTTGCTGACAGTACCAGAAACTGGCGAATGTACGTTGGCACACATGAACGCCTGCGCCTCACCGATGAGCTGGCCGACTTTCACCTTGTCGCCCTTCGCCACTATCGGAGTTGCAGGCGCGCCTAAATGCTGGTTCATCAATACGACGACCTGTGCCGGCACCGGGAATTGTTCTATCGCGGCTTCGGTCGAGATTTTATTGTCATGCGGGTGAACACCACCCATCGCAAATGTTTTCATTCGAATTGAAAGTTGAAAATTGAAAATTGAAATATTGCTAACTCAATCACTCATTGTTTTTCTTGACTTCCACAGGCTCTGGCTGAGGAATGTTGATTTCCACCTTTGGGGCATCAGCCTTGGGAGCCTCAACAGCGGGAGTCTCAACGGGCTTAGGTTTTACTGGGGTGAAATTGACAGCGACGAGAGCTCCCGTCGGGCACTCGTTCACGCACTTGCCGCATGCAATACAGAGGTTGTAGTCAACGTATGCGAGGTTGTTCTCGACCTTGATGGCCTCTTTGGGGCAAACCTTGGTGCACTTGCCGCATCCGATGCAGGCGTTGTCACAGGTCTTACGGGCAACGGCGCCTTTCTCTTTGTTGACACAGTTGACAAAGACCCTGCGGTTCTTACGGCCTTTGTTGCGGAGTTCTATGATGCCGCGCGGACAAGCCTTCACACAGGCGCCGCAAGCGGTGCACTTATCCTCGTCAATCTTAGGAGCACCCGTCTCGGGATCCATCACCAATGCGTCAAACTGGCAGGCGGCAGCACAGTTGCCCAAACCGAGACAACCAAACTGACATCCGTTTTCTCCCATGAAAAGGCTGTTGGCGAAGGAGCAGTCCTTCAATCCGTCGTAGTGGACCTTGCTGCGTTCACCCGTGAAACAAGCGTTGCAACGAACCACCGCGACCTGCGGCTCGGATGCCTCTGCCGTGCATCCCATAAGGGTTGCCACCTTCTGCATCACGGCATCTCCGCCAGCCGGACATTTCAGTCCTTCCATGCTTCCCTGCTTGACGAAAGCCTCTGCCAACGCACGGCAACCGGCTTTTCCGCATCCTCCACAGTTTGCTCCTGGAAGGACCTCGGCGATTTCGTCAATCAACGGGTCTTCGATAACTTTGAATTTCTGTGCCACAAAATAGAGCACAACCGCAAAAATAATACCCAGTGCGCCTAACACGATCACTGCAAGCATAATTTGATGGGCCATAAGTTTATTTTTTACAAGATATTATACAATAACTATGACTTGCAAAGATACAACAAATTAACGAAACAAACAAAGTTTTTAACGAACGAATATCGCCTTTGCCAAATAACCACATGTTTATCAAAATATTACGCAATATAACACGAATAAAAAAAGCAGGCCTTTTAAGACCTGCTTTCTTGCATTATGGGAGCGTACACAATGGTACGCGATCAGTTTTAGTGTCTGATATAAACTTTCTTTGTGGCGACTCCGTCAACATGGACGAGATAGACACCGTCAGCCTTGACATCGATGTTGAAGTCGTCGAAGAGACACTGCTCGGCACGGTATATCACGCGACCCATCATGTCGGTAATGGTGACATCGTGGTTCTCGACACCTTTGACGAAGAGACGACCACCCTGGCACCAAGCCACCACATGGCCGTTCGGAACTCCGTTAACCGCGCCAGTGTATTGGAATATAGCCGTATAGGTACGGTTGCCCTCGACAACGATAGTGCGCGGGTTATCAACATTGCCGTCCTCACGCCAACGCGAGAATGCATAGTTGAAATTGGGATTTGCCTGTATCTCGATTGTGTCGCCAGCAGGGTATATGCCGCCGCCAGTTGCGGTTCCCATGCTTTCGTTGCTCGAAGCCACGGTGATGGTGTAATAGACAACCTCGTCCTCGGCAAAGATGGCGGTGACCGTGACATTACCCTCAACGGTAATGGTCAGCGTGTCGGAAACCGACTTGGAGTTGTTGATGTTGTTGGTTCCCTCCCAGGTCACGAAATGGTAACCCTCGTTGGGGGTTGCAATCACATCAACTTGGCTCATATAGGCGTATGTGCCACCGCCTGAAACAGCACCCATAGCCGCATCGTTGACCGCCACGGTAACGGTGAAGTTGTCGGTTGCGAACGAAGCCGTGAACTCCATATCCGAGTTAATCACGAACGTACGCGGGTTGGCGGTCTCGCCGTCCTGCCACTGGGTGAAGCGGTAGCCGTAGTTGGGCAGAGCCTCGACCGAAACCGTCGAACCTGCAGGATAGCTTCCAGCGCCGCTCACACCCCCCATTTCGGGGTTAGCGGAAGCAACTGTAACATTATAGAACTGAACCTGTTCGGAGATAAACTCGGCATAGAGGTTCAAGTCGCCTGTAGCCGTGAATGTATATGGGTTGTCGGTAACGCCGTTGCTCCACTGGGTGAAGCGGAAGCCCTGGTTGGCGGTAGCGGTAGCGATTACCTGGTCGCCATAGTGGTAGGTGTTGGTTCCCGTGGTGGTACCGTAGGCGGCATTGCTCACGAGGATGTTAATCTGATACTCCTGCTGAGTGAAGTTGGCTGTGTATGTAGCATTGCCCGCAACGACCACCTGACGTGTCTCGGTCATGATGCCGTCACTCCAGTTGTTGAACTCATATCCCAGGTTGGCAACTGCTGTCAACGTGGCGGTTTGTCCGTACTGGTACGAGCCGCCGCCTGTAACCTGACCGCCTTCGGTCGGGTTGGCTATGGCGGTAATGCTGTATGTCATAGGTTGGAAGGTGGCGGTAAATGTCATATCCGTCGTAACCACAAAGCTGCGCGGATTCTGCTCGTTGCCGTCGTTCCACTGTACAAACTCATAGCCTTCGTTCGCCACCGCCTCTATCGTGGCCGTGGTGTTCTCCTCATACAATCCGCCGCCGGTCACGCTGCCCATAGTCGGGTCGGCAGCCGAGACGGTCACGGTGTAGTAGTTGATTACAACACCATCCTCCTCGAATAGAGCCGTGAGGGTTACATTGTCATATATGGTGAACACGTATGGGTTGGCGGTCTCACCGTTACTCCACTGAACAAAGTGGTAGCCATCCTCTGCCGTTGCCTGCAGACTTACGCTCGCGCCGTAGTTGTAAGTGCCCGAACCCGTAACCGTACCGTATGCAACATTGTTCGGAGTGGCGGTAACGGTATAGGTTATCTGCTCAAACGAAGCGGTATAGGTGGCATCGCCCGTCACCGAAACCTGACGCGGGTTCTGCATGTTGTGGTCGTCCCACTCGGTGAAACGGAAACCTGTCTCCGGCACAGCCGTCAGCGTGGCTGTCGAGGCATAGTCGTACTGACCGCCACCAGTGACAGTACCCATGGTGTTGTCGGCAGAAAGTGCCGTGATGGTATATGTGTTCGGTGCAAAGAAGGCGGTGTAGGTCACATCTCCCGTCACAGTTACCGTGCGCGGGTTGTCGGTATTGCCATCGTTCCACTGGGTGAAGTGGTATCCAGTGTTTGCGGTAGCCGAAATCTGTGTCGTGCGGCCTTCGCGAACCGAACCAGAGCCGCTGACTGTACCCATAACGTTGTTGTCCGATACTACCGTAACGGTGTAGTAGGTAATCTCGTCCATCTCGAAATAGGCGGTCATCGTGGTCGATTGCGTCATCGTGAAGGTGTGCGGATTTTCGGTAGCACCGTCGCTCCAACGCAGGAAATGGTAATCCTCAGCGGGGAATGCCTCAACCGTTGCACTCGTGCCGTATGTATAAGGGCCGGAACCCGTGACAGTACCGTGCGACTCGTCGTCGGGCACAACCGTAAGCGTCAGCGTCTGCAGCTGGAAGTTTGCCATATAAGTAATGTTGTCGGTAACTGTCACCATACGCGATGCGTTGGTGTTGTGGTCGTTCCACTCCACAAACTCATAGCCCGTATTCGGAGTAGCCGTGATGGTTGCTGTAGCATTGTAGTTGTATGTGCCGCTGCCAGTAACGGTACCGCCCTCTGCTGGGTTGGCATTCACCGTTACGGTGTACTGCTGCAGAGCAAACTGCGCCGTGTATGTAGCAGTATCAGTCACTGTCACAGTACGGGGGTTGTTGGTAACGCCGTCGCTCCACTGGGTGAAGCTGTAGCCCGTATTAGCGGTAGCGGTAAGAGTAACCGTACTGTTCTCAATATACGTGCCGCCATCAGGATTCATCGTCACAGTGCCGCCAACGGTCGGGTCGGCCACAGCCGAAATGTTGTAGTAGTTAGGATCGTCGTTGATGGCATAGATTATCACATAGTAGTCTTTTGTGGTGGTATAATCCTCTGCAACAATATGTATCTTTGCACGGCGTGCGGGACGACCATTGTATGTAAAGCCACTCTCCTCAACGTAGGAAACGGTCTTTTCTCTCACATCGTCAACCTCTGTGGTAACAACAAAATCACTCGGCGTGAGGTTGTCAAGATCGCTCACATAGTCAACCGTTGTGACATAATCGCCAAAGTTGCCCTTGCTGAAATCAGGAATGGCAGTACCCTGGAAGGATATGCCAGTTGCCCATGCGCTGTAGATAAACTCTATGTCGTCAATAGCCAATGCGTCATTGGCAGCACCTGCTGCAGCAGTTTCGTTGCTTGCCAGTGAGACCAACACGTAGCGTGGGTCAGCTGTTCCATGATCGAATGCCTCTTTTCTCTGAACCCAGTTATAGGTTCCGCTAGTAGATGTGGTACGAGTAAATCTGCTTAAAACTCTGCGGCTATACTTGCTGGCATCATACATGTCCCCCTGTGGATGATCAATAAAGTTACAGTTTCCATGTATAAACACACGTACACTGGCATAAGAACTTGCCGATGCAGCATAGAACGAATACCAAAAATAGACAGAGTCAGGTGTTGCCGTAAAAGATTGGTCGTAGGACCCCACTACGGTCTTGTTGTTGTTGTCAGGATCGTCTGCCGTCGAAGAGCCAATTTGTATCTGGCCAGTAGTCATATTGCCATTCGCCAAAGTATTCACAATTATAGCGTTGACACTTTTAGTATAAATCTCGACGAAGGAACTTCCTGAACCTCCCGGACGTGCTCCACTTCTATGATAGTGGTGGTTTTTTTTGGCAGTGCTACACCCTAAAGCAAGACTACAATTGGCTTCATTAAACGTGTGCCAACCTGTCGGCACATCATTGGTTCCGCCTGACCAACTTTCAAAGTTGTTGTTTTGCAGCTGATATGACTGCGCATTTGTGTTAGTCATGAATGCGACTAACGTCATGATTATTAGAAAACAAAAACATTTCTTCATAGGCATGAAAATTTGATTATAAACTACAAATTTACTCATTTTTCATTTCTCCAAACTTTTTTTGCCGAAAAATCGCCAATTGTTGATAACTTGCCGAGTTATCAACAGCCTATACCCCCTCTCACGCCCATCCACTAAACAACTCTTTATCAATCGAAAACAGTCCTTCAACTACCCTCAACGACCCTTCTCCTAAGCATCTGTCTATCCTCTGCACAGCACATGACACCGATTTAACCCCAATCTGCACAGCAGTTTCTGTCAGAGAAAAGTCAGACATATGTCAGACGAATGTCAGAGAAAAGCCTTCTAATCTAATGGAAAAGCTCCACACAAAACCCTCTCAAACACCTAAACCACAGCGCATTAAACGCGCCAAAGAACAACACCGAATCACCCCATAATAGTTATCCTCCTGATAATCACACACAAAAATCCACACTTCTTCAGATTATCGCAACTGCAAAAATAAAAAATAATTCGTACTTTTGCAAATTCATTCCAATCATTTTTTCCACAATGAAATCTCTCAAACTTATCATATCACTATTGGCTCTGACCGCCTGTTTAAGCGCTTCCGCTCAGAAACCGTCCGTCCGCAAAGGTGTCCACGAAATTACGGGCGACGTGATGGTGGAGCAGATGGTGGAGAAACATATTGAATTCAACGAGCGGGTGCAGACGATTCCCGGCTACCGCGTCTGCATCGCCAAACTCTCGGGTGCCAACTCGCGCACACAGGCCTTCGCCTTGAAGAACAAATTCAGCGGAGATCACCCTGGCACGGGCGTCTATGTGGTGTTCGACGAGCCGAACTTCGTGGTCAAAGTGGGGGACTTCCGCAGCCGCTTGGAGGCTTACGCTTTCCTACAAAAGATAAAAGGCCCCTATAACGGCACCATAATCAAGGACAATATCTTCTCCTCCGCCATCGAGCCCGAGGAACTCGTCCCCGAAACCGACGACGACGCCAACGAGTAAGTGCGTGCCCGCACAGGGCAAATAAGCAATTAGCGGTAAGTTCCATAAGTCCTATAAGTCCTATAAGTCCCATGAGTCCCATGAGTCTTATAAGACCCACAAGACCACAAGGTCTTAATTTTTCGAAATTCAATTCTGCGATTAAGAGTGAGAGAATTGCTATGCAATCATGAACACCATTGAATAAATAAAATCAAGTGAATAAAAACAAGCGAGCTTGTTTTTCCGAACCGAAGCAGAATGACGCCGAAGGCGGCAAAATTCAAAATTC
>JAFZXE010000011.1 GCA_017616895.1 Bacteroidales bacterium | reverse complement strand
GGATGTTGGGGGCGGTGAAGTTGACGGCGAGTTTGTACTGGTTCTCGAAGTACCACTTCACGGTGTTGAGGTGGAGCTCACCCTGACAGCCGAGGATGACCTGGCGCAGCTCGCGGCTATTCTCGAGCGAGAGGCTGCGGTCGTAGGTAACGAGGTCTTTCAGCGCAGCACCGACTTTCTCGTCGTCGTTGCTGTTGGCGGCCTTCACAGCGACGGTGTAGATAGGTGTCGGGAACTGGATTTCCTCGACTGCGTCGTCGGTGTTCTTGGAAGTGGTGAGAGTATGGTTGATTTTTACGTCTTTGAGTTTGATGGTGCAGACGATGTCGCCGGCGCAGGCTTTCTCAACACGCTGACGATCCTTGCCGCTGCATACGAGCACCTGGCTGACGCGCTCCTTGCTCTGGTTGCAGGCGTTGACCACATCCTGAGCTTCGGCGAGTTCGCCGTCGTAGATGCGGAGGTAGGTGATTTCACCGAGGTTCTTGTCCTTGGCGCTCTTGAAAGCGAAAGCGACTGTGGGGTTGGTGTTGTTGCATTTGAGTTCTTTGCCTGCTTTGGTCTTTTTGACGTTGGCAACCTCGTTGGGGGCTGGTACGTTCTGGCAGATGAACTCGAGGAGACGTGCGACACCCATATTCTCTTTGGCGCTGCTGCAGAGGATGGGGAAAAGGTCGCGCTTGTCGATGGCGAGTTTGAGGGCTTTGGTGAGTTCCTCGGCTGTGAGGTCGCCGTTCTCAAAGTATTTTTCCATCAGGGCGTCGTCGGCAGCGGCGGCTTCCTCGACGAGGGCCATGCGCATCTCGGCGGCTTTGTCGGCGAAAGCGGCGGGGATGTCCTCCTCGGTGGCTTTGCCGTCCTTGAAGGTGTACATCTTGTTGCTGACGATGTCAACGACTTGGTTGAATCCGAGGCCTGCGTTGGTGGGGAACTGAAGCACGGTGCACTTGCCACCGAAGAAGTCTTTCAGCTGGTTGACGCTGTCGTCGAAGTTGGCTTTCTCAGCATCGAGGTGGTTAACCACGAAAATCATGGGAGTGCCAATCTTGTTGGCGTAGCGGTTGGCCACTTCGGTGCCGACCTCGACACCGCTCTGGGCGTTGACGACCACGACGGCTGCCTCGACCACGTTGAGGGCGCTCACAAGCTCACCCTGGTAGTCGGCGAAACCAGGAACATCGAGGATGTTCACCTTCTTGCCACCGAACTCGGTGTACATGAGGGTGGTCTCGACGCTGTATTTGCGGTCAAGCTCGATGTCGCGATAGTCGCTGATGGTGTTTTTTCCGTCAACGGTTCCGCGACGGTTGATAAGGCCGCCACAGAAGGCCATAGCCTCGGCCATAGTGGTCTTGCCCGATTTGGCACCGCCCACGAGGGCGATGTTGCGAAGGTCAGAAGTCTGATAGATTTTCATTGTGTTTATGTTTTATTTATTTTATTCGTTTGTACCTCCTGGGGGAATCGAACCCTCATTTAAAGTTTAGGAAACTTCCGTTCTATCCGTTGAACTAAGGAGGCGAGGGGGAATGCGTTATAACTTGCGTTTGATTTCTATTATCTCGTAGGCTTCGACTATATCGCCGACTTTGATGTCGTTGAAGTTTTCTATGTTCAAGCCGCAGTCCTGTCCGCTGACCACCTCTTTGACGTCGTCTTTGAAACGTTTGAGTGAGGCGAGTTTTCCAGTATAAACCACAATACCGTCGCGGATGACGCGCACGTTGTGGTTGCGCTGTATCTTTCCGTCGAGGCACATACATCCAGCGATGGTGCCGACTTTGGAAATCTTGAAGGTTTCGCGAATTTCGAGGTTCGCTACAATCTTCTCCTGTGTCTCAGGTGCGAGCATACCCTCGATGGCATCCTTGAGCTCGTTGATGGCGTCGTAGATGATGCTGTAGAGGCGGATGTCGATATTCTCGGTTTCGGCCATCTTGCGTGCACCGACAGAGGGACGCACCTGGAATCCGATGATGATAGCATCGGCTGTGGCGGCCAGGTTGACATCTGTTTCCGAAATTTGTCCCACAGCCTTGTGGATGACGTTAACCTGGACTTCTTCGGTAGAGAGTTTGAGCAGCGAGTCGCTGAGAGCTTCGACAGAGCCGTCCACATCGCCCTTGACGATGATATTGAGTTCCTTGAAGTTGCCGAGTGCGCGACGGCGACCAATCTCCTCGAGAGTGAGATGCTTCTGAGTGCGGAGACCGAGTTCGCGGCTGAGCTGGGTGCGGCGGTTGGCGATGTCTTTGGCCTCTTTTTCGTTCTCGGTGACGTTGAAGGTATCACCTGCCTGACAAGCGCCTGTAAGACCAAGCAGGAGCACGGGTTGCGAAGGACCTGCAGACATAACCTCCTGGTTGCGCTCGTTGTACATGGCGCGGACACGGCCATATATGGCGCCGGCGACTATGGGATCGCTCTTGCGGATGGTGCCTTCCTGCACAAGCAGTTTGGCTACATAGCCACGGCCTTTGTCGAGAGAGCTCTCGATGACCACACCTTTGGCGCGTTTGTTGGGGTTGCCTTTCAGTTCCATGATGTCGGCCTGCAGGATAACTTTCTCTAGCAGTTCCTCGACGCCGATACCCTTCTTGGCGCTGATATCCTGGCTTTGGTATTTACCACCCCATTCCTCGACCAAGAGGTTCATGTTTGCCAGCTCGGTCTTGATTCGGTCGGGGTCGGCACCAGGTTTATCTATTTTATTTATGGCGAAGACGATAGGCACACCAGCCGTCTGAGCGTGGTTGATTGCTTCGACCGTCTGCGGCATGATTTTGTCGTCGGCGGCAATGACGATGATGGCGATGTCGGTCATCTTGGCACCACGGGCACGCATAGCGGTGAAAGCCTCGTGACCAGGAGTGTCGAGGAAAGTGATTTTACGGCCGTCAGCCGTCTGCACCTCGTAAGCACCGATATGCTGAGTGATGCCGCCTGCCTCGCCTGCGATGACGTTGGTCTTGCGGATATAGTCGAGCAGCGAAGTCTTACCGTGGTCAACATGACCCATGACGGTGATGATCGGGTTGCGGGGTACGAGGTCCTCGGGACGGTCTTCCTCTTCAATCTGATGGATGGTGTTTACCACATCCTCGTCGGCGAAGTTCACCTCGAAGCCGAATTCGTCAGTGATGAGTTTTATGGTTTCAGCGTCCAGACGCTGGTTGATGTTGACGAAGATACCGACCGACATGCAGGTGGCGATGATTTTGGTCACAGGCACGTTCATCATGGTGGCCAGCTCGTTGGCGGTGACGAATTCGGTGACCTGCAGCACCTTCTGACTCTCCATTTCGTGGAGCATCTCCTCCTCCATCTGAGCGTGCACTTTCTGGCGTTTCTCGCGGTTGTGTTTGGAGGTCTGCGACTTGCCCTTGCTGCCCAAGCGGGCGAGTGTGTCGCGTATCTGTTTCTCGATCTCGTTCTCGTCGATCTCTACTTTCTTCTTGTCAGAACCTTTCTTCTTGCCCTGTTTTTCGCTTTTCTTGTCTTTGCCGGACGGTTTGTCCTTCTTCGGTTCAGCAGCTGCAAGAGATGCCGCTATTCCGTTGCTATCGACTTTCACGCCGTCTTTGCGTATGCGTTTGCGACGTTTTTTCTCGCCTTCGGGACGCGATTTTTCAATCTGAGAAAGGTCGATTTTGTCCAGCACTTTGGGGCCTTCCAGTTTCTGGTACTCGGTGGGAATGAATTCCACCTTCTTTTCCTCTTTCTCGGGAACTGGAGCGGGTTGCTGCGGTTCCGGGGTTGGCTCTGCTTTTGGTTTAGGTTCTTCGGCTTTCTTCTGGCTCTTGGCGGTTTCTTTGGCAGGAGTCTCGCTTTTGGTGTCTTTCGACTCTTTTGTCGATTTGCTCTTTTTACTCTTTTTGGCTGGCGACGACGACGGTATTGAATCCAGGTCGATCTTGTCCAGTATCTTGAGGCCTATTGTGGTTTCTTCTTTCTTGTCATTCTTGACGTCGGCGTTCTCAGTGGTTTCGCTTGTGGTATTCTCAATAGGTTCCTCGGCGGGCTTGTCCTCGCTCTTCTCTTTTTTGGTTGCTTTGGGTTTGGCTGCTTTTTTCTCGGTTTTCTCTTCAGCCTTTTCGGGTTCGGCTTTTTTGCTGCGTTTTGCAGGTTTCTCTACTGCAGGCTCCTCTTTACCGGCGAAGGCGTTCTTTATGATGACCACCTCTTCCGATGCATCTTTCTCTTGCGCCTTGTTCGGCTCGTCTGCTGCTATCGACACCGTCTCGCCGTTCACAGGCATTTCTATCTTGTCTGCTTGTTCGCGAACTTCGCGCTCGGTGTGGAACTTTTCTGACACCAAGTCATACTGTTCCGGCGTCAACTTCACGTTCGGGTTCGAGTCAACTTTCTGTCCCTTGGTTTCGAGATATTCCACAAGGGTTTGTACGCTTACGTTGAATTCTTTCGCAGCCTTACTAAGTCTTATATTTTTCGGTTCGTCAGCCATCAAAAAAAGAGAATAGATTTGTTGTTTCTAGTTATTGACCTTTGTCCGTTGCTTGCATTATTCCTCAAACTCGGCACGCAGCACTTCCAGCACGTGGTCTATGGTCTCCTCCTCCAGGTCTGTGCGCTTCAGCAGGTCTTCTTTCGATATGTTCAGCACGCTCTTAGCGGTGTCGCATCCGATGCCGACCAGCACATCGATAATCCACTGGTCGATTTCGTCGTTGAACTCTTGCAGATCCACATCGTCGTAGTCCTCGTCGGAATCTCTATAGACCTCAATCTCGTAACCCACAAGTTTGCCAGCCAACTTGATGTTGTGGCCGCCTTTACCTATTGCAAGCGACACCTGGTCGGGCTCCATGAACACTTTTGCTTTTTTGTTTTCCTCGTCAATCTTGATGTTCGACACTCTTGCAGGACTCAGGGCACGCTGTATCATGATGTCGATTCTAGGCGTATAGTTCAGCACGTCGATGCTCTCGTTGTGCAGTTCACGCACAATGCCGTGTATTCGGCTGCCCTTTACGCCCACGCAGCTTCCCACGGGGTCGATTCTGTCGTCATAGCTCTCCACTGCAATCTTGGCTCTCTCGCCGGGTACGCGCACAATGTTCTTTATAGTGATAAGGCCGTCGTAAATCTCGGGCACTTCGGCTTCCATAAGTCTTTCAAGGAATATCGGCGACGTTCTAGAAAGAATAATCACGGGTGCGTTGTTTCTCATTTCCACCTTTAGCACAACGGCCCTCACGGTGTCACCTTTATGGTAGTGGTCGGACGGAATCTGCTCGCTCTTAGGCAGCACCAGTTCTATCTTGTCCTCGTCCAGCACGATGATTTCCTTGTTCCACGGCTGATACACTTCGCCCACGATTACCTCGCCCACTCTTTCCTTGTATTTCTGGAACACCAGCGACTTCTCGTAGTCCTGCACCTTCGACACCAGGTTCTGGCGGATGGTGAGAATCTCTCTTCTGCCGAACTCGCTCATGTATATCGGCTCTGACACCTCTTCGCCCACCTCGAAGTCGCTTTCTATCTTCACTGCCTCGCTGTAAGCAATCTCTCTCTTCGGGTCTTTCAGTTCGTCGTCCTCGACGATAAGGCGGTTGCGGAATATCTCAAGCTCACCCTTGTCGATGTTTACGATAATGTTGAAGTTGTCGTCCGTTCCGAAACGCTTCGCCAGAGCTGCTCTGAAAACCTCTTCCAGTATGCGCATCAGTCGCTCTCTGTCGATGTTCTTAAACTCTTTGAATTCGGAAAACGATTCAATCAGATCTTGCGTCTTCATCTTGTTTATCTTGTAATTGTTTATATTCAGAATTTTATAACCACTTTGGCTGTTTTAATCTCGCTGTATTTGTAGTGCAGCTCTTCGCCGGCCTGCTTCTTTGTGCCTCTTGTCTTCAGAGTGATTCCTTGCTCGTCGGCCTCTGTCAGAACTCCCTCGTTTTTTTCGCCTTCGTTTGTTGTCACCGACAACTCTCTTCCCACATGTCTCTTGTATTGTCTCGGCATCTTCAGTGGCGAATCCGCACCTGCCGACGACACGTTCAGTTCGAAATCCTCATCGTCCCTATTCAGGCTGTTTTCAACCTTACGACTCAACTCGATGCAGTCGTCTATCGTCACTCCCTCGTCACCGTCAATGTCTATGAATATCCTGTTGTCAGGGGTTATCTTCATTCCAACTAGAAACAGCGGGCCTCCCTCAAGGGTTTCCTTCACCACTTCCATCACTTTCAGTTTGTCTATCATATCGCTTACATACAAAAGTTAAGGGGACCCAAGTCCCCTCTCGAAATTCGCTGCAAAAGTACTGATATTTTCCCAATTAGCAAACATTTACTATATATTTTTACAAAAATCCGCCAGATATTGCGTATAATATTCAATTAGTCAACACTATAGAATCAATCTCCTCCCTCGTTCGGCACATTCCCGTGTCCTTTGCCAGATTCACACTGAGAGAAATGTAGGCGCAAGGTGCTTTCTACCTGCTTTCTACCCTCTCTCTACCTCCTACAAATGTGCATAACAAGTACTACAAAACTAAGATTCAAGTAAGACAAAAGTAAGGCCAACGTAAGAAAAAAGTAAGGCACATGTAAGAGAAATGTAGTAGCCAACCAAGACAAATCCAAACAACAACCAGGAGCCCGAAAGCCCACACATGGGACGAACTTGAGACAAACCTGGGACGAACCTCTATGCAATATTTCTCCACACATTCACGTTACTCCCAAAAACACTCCAAGTTTGAAATTAGGTTTATGAAGGTCGCCGCACTTGTTTCCGGCGGAGTTGACAGCTCCGTGGTCGTTCACCTGCTCAAAGAGCAAGGCCTCCAACCCGATATCTTCTACATCCGCATCGGCAAAGAGGAAGAGGATGGCTACACCGACTGCCCAGCCGAGGAGGATATTGAGATAGTCACCTGGCTCGCACAGAAATACGGCTGCCATTTCGAAGTCATCGACCTCCATCGCGAATATTGGGACCGCGTCGTCTCCTACACTATCGAAACCGTCCGCAAAGGGTTGACTCCCAACCCAGACGTTATGTGCAACAAGCTCATCAAGTTCGGCGCTTTCGAGGAGCGTTGCGGCTACCAGTACGACCGCATCGCCACAGGACATTACGCCACTACCGACATCATCGACGGCGTCCAGTTTCTCGCCACAGCCAAAGACCCGCTGAAAGACCAGACCGATTTTCTCTCGCAGCTTGACCATCATCAGATATCGAAACTCATGTTTCCGATAGGAGGGTTGATGAAGTCGGAGGTGCGCGATATCGCACGCTCCGCCCACCTTCCCAGTGCCGAACGCAAGGACTCTCAGGGCATCTGCTTCCTCGGGAAAATAAACTACAACGACTTCCTCCGCCGATACCTTGGCGAGCACGAGGGCGACATTGTCGAACTTGAAACTGGACGCAAGTTGGGAACCCACAAAGGCTATTGGTTCCACACCATTGGGCAGCGCAAAGGTCTTTTCCTGAGCGGTGGACCTTGGTTTGTCGTAAAGAAGGATATACCCAACAACATTCTTTATGTCTCGCAGGGCTACGACCCTTCCACTCAGTACGGCAATGTCATCGACCTGACAGGCTTTCATTACCTAAGCAAAGACATTTGGGGCGACTTTTCTTCTCGCCGCGTCAAGTTTAAGATTCGTCATACTCCAGACATTGCCGATGCCATTCTGAGGCGCGATGGCGACAATGTGCGACTCGTATCCGACTCCCGCATCCAGGGAATCGCCGCCGGACAGTACGCTACAATCTACGACGAAAAAGCTCACCTTGTGGTTGCCTCAGGCGAAATAACAAGCGGACACTGACCGCTAAATCCCCCAAAAACTCCACGACAGCTCTGCCTGCCTACTCAACATCCCCAACCCGTCTTTCACTTGGGCTCCATAGGCGGATGCCTCACGCATCAGTCGTGTGGGAGATGGATTATATACTAGGTCGTAAACAAAATGTTTCCCTGTCAGGATTTCGGGCTTATCCCATGGGGTGTTTTCCACATTTGGCCACATACCCACCGGCGTAGCGTTCACAATCAAGTCCACCTCATCCGTCGTCGCGTAGGCTTCTTCATACGATATTGTCCCGCATCTCGGATATCGGCTCACCATCTTGTATCTTACGCCCATCCGTTTCAGGGCATATCCTACGGCATGTGCGGCTCCGCCGGTCCCCAGTATCAATGCGGTATGTCTTTCGCCGACTGCTGCAAGTTCGCGGCAAAATGCCTCTGCATCGGTATTGTGGCCAGTCAGGCTTCCGTCCGTCTCAACCCTCACGCAGTTCACCGCTCCGATTTTCTCCGCCACATCTGTCAACCTGTCAACCACGCCCACTACGGCCTTTTTGTGTGGTATTGTAACGTTGAACCCCGAAAGCCCTAGCTCCGTCACCAATTTCCGCAGTTCGTCAACCTTTTCTAGATCAATCAACTCATATTTATGCTGTCCATCGAACCTGCTGTCAAACAGTTCTTTCGAAAACGAATGTTCCACAGGGTGTCCGATAAGTCCAAACAAAGCCATTTTGTGTTTTTTCAATCCGACCCGCCCACAGGTCACAGGTCACAAGTCACTAAAAAATAACCCCGCCATTAGAAAAAAATTATGCTTCCTTTCAAAAAATACTCTGCAAACGCTGTCGAACCTCTATCCACTCACCCCATTTTCATCCATAAACCAAACATTTTTTCCATAATTTCTTTTTTATATAAAAAAAATCCTATCTTTGCACATTGTTGAAAAAATACCCCACTCTGCGTACGTATGTCGTAGTATGTTGGAAATTAGTTATTAATACTTCATTGGTAAACAAAAATCATTCAATCAATATGAAGAAAGTACTATTTGTTTTGACCGTAGTGGCTCTCATGTTCCCCATGATTGCCAGCGCCCAGACAAAAACTGCAGCCAATTATGAGATTCAGTCAGAAGTCGCTTGCGAAAGCTTCACATGGATCAATGGCGTCACCTACACCAGCGACACCGTTACCTTCCTGATGCGTAACGACACTCTCTATGTCCTTGACCTCGAGGTTCACCACGCTGGCAGCTACACCGCTAGCGTAACCGCTGGATGCAAATACGAGTGGGGCGGTGAGACCTATACCACCGACGGTACCTACAACCACACCTTTACCGACCGTTTCGGTTGTGACAGCACTGTCACCCTGACCCTCACCCTCGAGGATACGGGTCGCACAACCCTCGACACCATCGTCTGCAAGAAACTCGTTTGGCGTGGCTACACCTTCACCACCGACACCGTCTTCATCGACACTGTCTATGCTGACCCGCAGGCAGGCACTTGTGCTGAGCTCCACACCCTCAACCTTACCGTCAACAGGTATGGCGTTGGCGCCGACATTGACACAACCGTCTGCAAACGCATAACATGGCACGGCGTCACCTACACCACCGAATCCAACTTCAAGGATACCGTCACCTATACAGCCGCCACCAAGTGCGACTCTATCTTCGACGTTACCATTCATATCACCACACCGACCGAAGGTACCGTTTCCGACACCACCGTCAAGGGTTGCGGCTATGTCTCTTTCGGTAGCGGCAGCAACATTATCCGCACATACGAGACCATCGACACCAACCGTCTCACCCTCATCACAACTGGTGGTCAGTGCATCGAGAACCGATTGAATATCCACATGATAATCAACTCCGCCGTTTATACTACCCTTGACACCACTTCCTGTGGCACTTTCGTCTTGGGCAGCTATACCTACGACGAAAGCAAAATCGACACCTTCAAGGTTGGCACCTCTGCCGCTGGATGCGACAGCAATCTCATACTCAACCTTACTGTTTACGAGGATCTTTCGGTTCGCATAAGCGGTAAACTCGACCTCCTGCCTGGTGAAGGCACTACCCTCACGGGTATTTGCGACCACGACGATGCTACTCTCACCTGGAGCTACGAAGGACAGACCTCCAACGAGCCCTCTATCACACTCTCCAACCTTCAGGAGAACACCGACGTGGCTCTCACCGCAACCTCAGCCGACCAGAACTGCTCGCGCACCGCTTACGTCACCGTCATGGTCAGCCCATACGTCGCTGGCATCGACGATGTTGCCGAAGCCGATGTGCGCATCTTCCCCAACCCGACTTCCGCTATCATCAACATCAACAGCCCCAAGGCTGTAGAGTCGGTAGTCCTTTACAATATGGCTGGCCAGAAGATTGAGTCTTTCCAAACTGTTGGCGAACAGCTTTCACTCGACCTCTCCCGCTACAACAACGGCATCTACATGCTCTCTTTGCGTATGACCGACGGCTCCGTCGTCAACCAGAAGATTGCAGTTAAGAAATAACAATCGCTTGTTTTTGTCAAAAAGCGTTCGGTAAACGTATCAGTGTGCCGGACGCTTTTTCAATTCATACCGCATCCCTATGCTGAGAAAAACGCTCATTTACTTGTCGCTCATCCTGCTTCTCTGTTCTTCGTGCGGACACAAGTCCGACTTCTTCAAGTTCGACGGGCGCGCTCAGGGAACCTTTTATAGCGTTCAGTATTTCGACCCTCAGCATCGGTCCCTGCAGCGTCAGATTGATTCCATCCTCCTCGACTTTGACCGAGCAGTATCTCTTTGGGTTGATTCGTCCAACCTCAACCGTCTCAACTGCGGCGACGACAGCATTCTGTTTCCTATTACCGCCGATATCCTTGAGAAATCTCTTTATGTCAATCATCTCACCGGTGGCGCTTTCGACTGTCGTGTTGGCACTCTCGTCAATGCGTGGGGCTTCGGTGCAAAGAATGGCACTTCCCCCGACTCTTCCACCATCGACAGCCTTCTCCTCATCTGTCGCTCTGATGTGGGTATGCGTATGGGTGACAACGGTTCTAAAATATTTTGGCGCGACGATGCTCGCACCGAGATTGACTTCAATGCTATTGCCCAGGGCTATTCCGTTGACCTCCTTGCATACTACCTTGACTCTCTCGGCATCACCGACTATCTTATCGATGTCGGCGGCGAGGTCATTGCCCGCGGTTTCAAGAAAGGCGGCCACCCATGGGTAGTGGGCATAGAAAAACCTGCCGACAACCGCTTCAGTGAGCCCGAAGTCATGCAAGCCGTCGAGCTCCGCAACGCAGCTTTGGTGACCTCTGGAAACTACCGCAAGTATTATGAAAAGGACGGTGTACGCTATTCGCACACTATCGATCCCAAGACCGGCTATCCAGTCAACCATTCACTCCTCAGTGTAACTGTTGTTGACAGCACCGCATGGCGTGCCGACGCCCTAGCCACTGCTTTCATGGTTATGGGGTTGGATAGCTCGCTATCATTCATAAATTCTCATCCCGAAATATCTTCGGTTTATTTCATCTACGACGACGGTGGACGATACAAGACCTACGCCACCGACTCTTTCAATAAGATTCTTAACAGGCAGCAATAGATATAATCGTTTTCAATAATAAACTCTCAAGTTCAATTCGTATGAAATCCATGACAGGCTTTGCCAAACGGCAGTGTGTCGCCGGCGGCATGACAGTTACAGTCGAAATAAAAACCCTCAACAGCAAACAGCTTGACCTCGGTGTCAAAATGCCTCAGCGCTACCGTTCGCACGACCTTGAGGTGCGTTCCATGCTTTCGCGCTTCAATCGTGGCAAGATAGACTTCATCCTGAGCGAAATTCTCACCACCGCCGAGGATGCCCAACTCAACCGAGACCTGCTGAAGGCTCGTTTTTCCGAGCTTGCAGCCGCCACAAAGGAGATGGGTGTGGCTGTTTCCGATGGGGAACTGATTACCTCTCTTGTCCGTCAGTCAGACCTCTGGGTTTCTGGCTCTGTCGATGAAATATCCGATGCCGACTGGGCCGTCGTCTCTGCCTGCATCAACGCCGCCATTGACGATGTTGACGCCTTCCGTGCCCATGAGGGTTCTGTCCTTGAACAGGATTTTGTCAAACATGTCGATGCTATCGAGCAGCGCCTCAACCTCATCCCGCAGTATGAGGGCGAGCGTATCGAAACCGCCCGCGACCGCATCAAGCGTTACTTTGCCGACTTCGCCGTGAAGGAGGTTGACCCGGTTCGTTTTGAGCAGGAACTCATCTATTATCTTGAGAAACTCGACATCACCGAGGAAAAAGTCCGTCTAGCCAAGCATATCGCCTTCTTCCGCGACACTATGCGCAACGAGGAGGACTGTGGCAAAAAGCTTGCCTTTGTAGCTCAGGAGATGGGACGCGAAATCAACACCACAGGTTCCAAAGCCAACCATGTTGACATACAGCGTCTGGTGGTCGAAATGAAAGACGAGCTTGAGAAAATCAAGGAGCAGCTAGGTAATATCCTCTGACTGTTTCCTATTCTTCTACATCTCTTACAAGCCTAACTGCCGCGCCTATTCTTCTGGCCTCTGCAGCGTTGCTTTGCATTGTCCCTGTAACGAAGAACAGCGTGTGCGCATTGCTCTCGTCCATAGGGCTGCTGCTCCAGTATATACCTCTGGCGTTGACGTGCGTCACCGTTGTGCCGTTTCTCCGTCCTGAAGTCGTGATAAATACTGCGCCAGCCTCCTCCATAGCCGCCCACTGTTCCGAGTCGTATTGGTTCGTAAGATATCCGTTGCCGAAGCCTGCCGTATATTGGCAGCCGTCGGGCAGCTCAAAGGTGTCGGGCAGCAGTAGCATCCCGTTATAATCCACATCGCCAACGCTAATCGTGGCTTGTGCTTTCTTGCCCGTCCGGCTTTCGTTGCCCTCGTCGGTCAGATACTGCCATTCTTCGGTCGTCAGCGTCCGCCACTGCGTCGGCCTATCTCCACCGTTGCTTATGGCATTATACACTCCCCAGTCGGCGTTTGCCGTGCTTCCCGTCAGCCCCATCTGCCAGTCACATCCTGGCGTGTAGTCGCTGTTATCTTCGTTCACGCTATAGGGCATGTAAGCCGTCGCGCCACTGTTCCATCCGCTTGTTCCCCATCCGAAAAGGTCTATATATCCGTTATATCCCTCTCCAATCATCGCGTTCTCCTCTCCGATATATTCATATTGTGTCGCTGCGAAACGCCATGTGCCGGTTGCCGTCGTTCCATCGGCTGTCTGGTGGCTCCCCGCTGTGCTATACTGCAGGTTCCCTTGGGAGAAACAGATCTGCCGTCCGTTGCCCACCGAGAATCGTCCAGTTAGTGTAACTGTCACCGTCGTGTCGTCGTACATTATCGGCAGCGCCAGCGTTATCTCGCAATCCCCGGTCACCTGTTCCACTCGTTCCGCGCTGCTCACCGGCGAGCCCTTGAAGGTCGCATATCCTTTGAATTGCATCATGTCGCCGGCCATGAATGTCTCGCTATTCTCTCCCTTGGTGTCCTTTCCACTGTACGACAGGCTTATTCCGCATCCTCCGCTCCCTTTCGTTATGGCAAACTTTGCCACGCTCTTTTGCCCGTCTGCTTCCACCGCCAGCCAATACATCCCGCACCTGTCTGCTCTAGCTTCTATGGTGTTTGTCCCTTTGTTCAGTGTCGCATCCGTCTCCGCTCTCAGTATTCCATCGCTCCCGTACAGCCTTATCTTCGCCTTGGTGTTGTCTCTGACCGCGATGTCGCATCTCACAGCCTCTTCGCCGGGATTGGGGTATGGTATGCCAACAACTGCGTGTTCTCTCTCCACAACAGCGATGCTTCCCGTTTCAACAGTAAGCTGCAGCACCGTATCAGGACTTACCATCACCATGCTCCACCCCTGTGTCAAGTCTGTTATCTCTACGCTGTCGAGCCGATACGTCTCGTTGTTTCTGTCAATCCCTCTGAACCGCACCGTGTAGCTTTGGGCAAACACCTCCACCACACCAATCCATATCAGCAAAAACAGGAGTCCGAATCGTTTCATGTTATTCGTTTTCGTTTGATGATATTACTGCCTTGCCGGAATCCTCAGCGTCTGCTGTCGGAAAGGACCACGAGAGGTCTGAGCAAGTTGGTTCACACCTCCTCGCGTTTTGTTCCCACTATGGCTTCGGAGACGTTGATTACGTAGTCACCGAGTTTCTCGTAGAGGGCGTAGAGGCCGCTGTAGGCGTTGCCTATGGAGTAGTCGTAGGTGCCTTGCTTGAGTGCGTCGAGGTGTTTGGCGCGGAGCTCGTCGCGGTAGAGGTTTATCGCTTTTTCGGCGGCGTAGGCGGCGTCGAGGTCGGCGTGGTCGTAGTCGTGCAGGTTGGCGTCCATCACGTCGAGAGCTTTCTGCACCAGCTCGGTCATGTGGTCGAGGTTGGCGTTGAGCCCTTCGTCGAAGTGAACGGCGTCCTCACGCTTGTTCTTGCGCGTCACACCAATCTGATATACGGCGTCGCCGATGCTCTCGAGGTTGTCTATGATGCGCAGCATCGAGCTTATGCGCTCGGAGGCGTGGTGGCTCACATCGCCCGAACCGACGCGGGTGAGGAACTTCGATATCTCCATCTCCATGCGGTCGGTGATGCCTTCGTACTTGGAGATACGAGCCAGCACGGCGTCGAATTCCTCCTCGTTCTTGGCGGTGCGCAAGCCCGGCAGGAAGGTGTACATACGCAGCACGCGTTTCGAGAACTCTTCGATTTCGCCCTTGGCGCTCTGCAGGTTAAGCTCGGCGGTGGAGAGCAGCGTAGGTTCGAGATAGGTGAGGCGGAACTCCTCCTCGCCCTCGCTCTTCTTGTCGGGCACCATCCAGGTGACCAGCTTCACCAGCTGCGGTATGAAGAAGGCGAGGATGACGGTGGTAATGACGTTGAAGAGGGTGTGGAAGACGGTGATGGCGAGCGGCAGGAGCGGTATGGCCGGGAAGACGCTGTCGAGCTTTTCGCTTACGAACATCACGGCGTGGCAGATGGGATAGAAGGGGATGATGAAAATGAGCGCGCCCGCCACGTTGAACACCAGATGCGCTCGTGCGGTGCGTTTGCCGGTGGTGCCGGTGGTCATGGCGACGACCTGAGCCGTCAGCGTGGTGCCGAGGTTCTGACCGATGACGAGAGCCATTGCGGTTTCAAAGTTTATCCAACCCTGGTTGGCCATAAGCAGTATGACGGCGGTCATGGCCGAGGAGGTCTGCAGGATGATGCAGAGTATGGCGCCCACGACGATGAAAAGCAGTATCGACCAGTAGCCCCATTGTCCCCACGAGGCGATCTTGTGAGCCACATCCTCGTCGAGCGGCGGCACCGAGTCGCCCATCAGCCCGAGGCCGAGAATGAGCAGGGCGAGGCCGATGATGGTTTGTCCGAGGTATTGCATCTTGTTCTTCTTGCTGAAGATGAAGAACAGGCTAATGGCCGCGATAATCATAGGCATCAGAGGCACCTTGTCCTCGCCGCCGCTGCCGCCGAGGCCGAAGATGGTGATGATCCACGCCGTCACGGTGGTGCCGATATTGGCACCCATCACGACGGCGATGGCGCCCGCGAGAGTCAGGAGGCCCGCACCCGCGAAGCCCACGGTCATAACCGTGGTGGCGGTGGAGCTTTGGATGATGGCTGTGACGCCCGTGCCGGCGAGGATGCCGCTGATGGGCTTGCCCGTGATTTTGGTGAGGATGTGGCGCAGTTTCGATCCCGCAAACTTCTGAAGACCCTCACTCATCAGCTTCAAGGCGAAGAGGAAAATCGTCAAGGCGCCGGCGAGTTTCAAGAGGGTGATGGCAATACTTCCAAACATAGAATGATGATATTGAATATATTATCGATAAAAAACTTCTTCTCAACGTATGCAAAAGTATATTTTATACTTTGATAGTAAAGAAAAAGTTATAACCACTTTTCAACTATCAGTCGATTGTCGGTAAAAAACTAATAGTTAGCTATTTAAAATGAGAGAAACTGTCGGGTTTGAGATGTAGAGTTTATTGGGAGTTTATTGGGAGCTAGTTGGGAGTTGGTTGGGAGTTGGTTGGGAGTTGGTCGGGTGTTAGGTGGGTGTTAGGTGGGTGTTAGGTGAGTGTTAGGTGAGGCATCTAAATTGGCCCTTGTCTCCCCCACTTTCGGCCACGAGGTTGGCCATTTGGCCACACGGTTCCTTCCAACTGAGGTCCGGGTACTGAAATTCTGCGCCGCTGATGTGAGCGCCAAGTACAGGGAAGAGCATCGGAACTAGGGGTTGGTGCATGTCTTTCGAGGTCTGGGAAAGGAGAATTTTGATACATTCGGTGCCTTTTCCGAGGTTCGGCATCTTCGGTGCCGACTGTTTAGTGATGTCGTATTTCATTGTGTTTTTGCTTTTTAGGTGAAAAATAATTCTTAAAATCTTACAGTCTTACAGTCTTACAGTTGATTTTTTGAGGGTGTGCTTACTCTTATTATTCTATATATATTATTAATTATTAATTAGTTATATAATATAAAGAGAGGTAAGTGTAATCCATTTTTTGACTGTAAGATTGTAAGACTGTAAGAAATTGGGTTGGGTTAATTACTTTTTAGAGTTCTTTTTCGCTACGCGGCTAGCGATCATCTGTTCGACCTTGTGGGCTCTAAGATGTAAGGTTGCGTGTGGGAATGATGGGAACTATGGGAGTGATGGGAATGGTTGGGGCTGGCAGCCGAACTCGGCTAGCGGTTGGGGTTGGCAGCAGTCTTCGGCTAACGATAACGAAAAAGCACCTCGTCCTTTTGGGACGAGGTGCTTGGGAGGTGACCTTCGATTGGAGGTCGGATTATTTCACGATGTCGATTTCGTCGATGAGGTTCTTGGCGCCGGCGTATTTGTCGATGACCCAGAGCATGTAGCGTGAGTCGAGGCAGATGCAGCGCTGGAGGTTCTCTTCGAAGTCGATGTCGCCACTCATGGCTTCGCTGTTGCCGTCGAAGGCAAGTCCGATGAGGTTGCCGTGGGCGTCGATGACGGGCGAGCCGGAGTTGCCACCGGTGATGTCGTTGTTGGTTATGAAGCAGGTGGGCAGCTGGTCTTTGCTGTTGGCGTACTGGCCGAAATCGTGTGCGTAGTAGAGCTCTTTGAGACGAGCGGGCACTTCGAACTCACCGCCTTTGGGGCCTTCTTTCTGGATGACGCCGTCGAGGGTGGTGTAGTGGCTGTAGGAGACAGCGTCCTTGGGGCTGTAGGCCATCACGTTGCCGTAGGTGAAGCGGATGGTGGAGTTGGCGTCGGGTGAGAGGAGGTGTTTGCCGTCGTTGATTTGGAGGATGCCGTCAACGAAGTCGCGTGTGCCGCGGGTAAGGCCTTCGGCCGACTCTTTGGGTATGCGGGAATAGACTTCGCGGTATTTGGTGTAGGTCTCCATAGCGGCGACGAAGATGGGGTCTTTGTCGAGGGCCTTGCGGCTGGGCTTGTCGAGGAACTTGTTGAAGGCGTCCTCGTTGGCGAAGATGCTCTTGGCGAAGAGTTCCTGGGTGTATTTGGTGAAGTCGCCCTTGTATTTTTTGTCGGCCTGTTTGAGGAAGTCGGGGCAGTAGCGGGACTCCATCTGAAGGAAGACGTATTTGGTCATGGCGGCGAAGACTTTCATCTCGGTGGGTTGGTTGTAGTCTTTGTAGAACTCGGCGGCTTTCTTGCGGAGCTGGTCGATGGCTTCGTCGCGGGCGTAGCGGTCTTCGAGGTCGAGGATTTCCTGGAGGGAGGTGCCTGTGCCGACGGCTTGCCAGATGATTTCGGGACCTTCGAGGAGGCCTTCGTCAAGATACATCATAGCGGCGCGGTAGGGACGGCGGTCTTTGTAGCCTTCGCTGATGAGCTGGAGGGCCTGCTGGTATTTGGGGAGCTGGCCTTGAGCCCACTTGGAGTACTGCTGCTCGGTTTCGCGTTTGACCCTCATGGTGTTGAGCTGGCGGAGGGCTTTGTTCTGCTCGTTGCTGTATTTCCAGTAGTTGGAGCAGGAGGCGTATTTGGAGGCATACTGGATGCGTGTTTTCTGGCTGGCGGCCATCTCTTCGCGGAGGATGTTGATTTTGACGGTGCGAATCTCGTAGCGTAGCTTGTTGGTGATGTCCATAGTCTCTTCGAGGCCGTAGGAGGTGAGGAAGCGGTTGGTGGTGCCGGGGAAGCCCATGACCATAGCGTAGTCGCCGTCGTTGAGATTTTTTATACTCACGGGCAGGTGGTGCTTGGGTTTGAGGGGCACGTTGTTCTTGCTATAGGGGGCGGGGGTGCCGTCGGGGGCGGTGTAGATGCGGAAGAGGGAGAAGTCGCAGGTGTGGCGCGGCCAGGACCAGTTGTCGGTGTCGCCGCCGAACTTACCCATGGACGAGGGTGGAGCACCGACGAGGCGCACGTCCTTGTAGATTTTGTGGATGAAGAGGAAATACTGGTTGCCGTTGAACATGGGTTTCACCATAGCTTCGCAGCCGGGGTTTTCCTTCTTGGCTTTGTCGGCGATATCCTTGGAGAGGCGAGCCACCGCCTGTGCGCGGTCGCCTTCGCTCATGTCGTCGGAGAGAGCTTCAAGAATTTGCTTGGTGACGTCGTCCATGCGGACGAGAATCGAAGCGGTAAGGCCCGGGTTGGGGAGCTCTTCTTCTTTGGTGTAGGCCCAGAAGCCGTCGCGGAGGTAGTCGTGCTGAACGGTGGAGTGCTCCTGGAGTTTGCCGTAGCCGCAGTGGTGGTTGGTGGAGACGAGGCCCTGGTCGGAGATAATCTCGCCGGTGCAGAAGTGCCAGAAGGGGCGACCGTCGTTGCCGAGGCCCACGATGGCGTCTTTGAGACAGCTCTTGTTGACGCTGTAGATGTCCTCGGGAGAGAGTTTGAAACCGGCTTTCTGCATGTCGGCATAGCTTTTTCCGACGAGCGAGAGCAGCCACATGCCTTCGTCGGCATACATTCTCGGCATCGCACAAACGAGTGCCAGAAGTGCTGTAATAAAGAGTTTTTTCATTGGTGTAAGTTTATTTTTGTTTTTGTTGTATTTGTGAATTGTGAATTGACAATACAAATTGCTGACTGCTGTCTATTTCTTCTTGAACCAGGAGAAGATGTCGCGGTAGGTAATTTTCTTGCCGTAGAGGAGTATGCCGCGTTTGTAGATGCGTCCGGCAATCCAGGTGTTGAGCGGCACGAAGAGCAGCAGGAGTGCGATGGAGACGGCCGCCTGCCAGGCGGGGACGCCGAAGGGTATGCGAATCATCATGGCCACGGGCGAGGTGAAGGGGATGAACGAGAGCCAGGTGGAGAGCGAACCGGTGGGTTCGTTGATTATGGCCGGCATCATGATCATCACCAACATAAGCGGTATGGTGACAGGCAGGGAGAACTGCTGAGCGTTGGTGTCGCTATCGACGAGCGCGCCCACGCCGGCGAAGAGGGTGGCGTAGAAGAAATAGCCGAGGACGAAATAGATGAGGAACATCGCTATTATCAGCGGGAAGTTGATGGCGGTCAAGCCCTGTATGAGCTCGGTCACCACGGGAGCGTCGTTCAAGGCCTGCATCTGCTCGACGGCATCGGTGCCTTTGGTGGCAATCTCGGTCATGTTCTGACGCGCTTTGGCGGCCTCGAAGAGTTCGGGGTTGGCGGCCTGTATGCCCACGAGACCCACCATAGAGAGTATGATCCACAAGGCGAACTGGGTCAATCCTACAAGGCCGATGCCTATCACCTTGCCCATCATGAGCTGGAAGGGTTTGACGCTCGACACAATCACCTCGACGATGCGCGAGGTCTTCTCCTCGGAGACGCCGGTCATCACCTGACCACCAAACATAAGCACCACGAAGAAGATGATGAGGCCCAACACAAGGCCTATAGCCATCTTGACCTCGAGGAAGCCGTCCTTGCCGGTTTCGAGGTCTTTGGTGTGGACCTTTATCTTGGTGGCGTTGACTTGGTCGAATTCCTCCTGGGTTATGCCGTGAACGTCTTGCAGGATGATGGTGCGGATGTGGCTCTGGAGTTGCTCGGAGACGTCGCTCTGAAGGTCGGCCGGGGGTACCTTGCCTTTGTAGTAGAGGAAGGCGTCGCCGGGGATGGTGGTCTCACGAGCGGGAATGTAGAGGACGGCGGTCACCGAGTCTTCCTCTTCCAGGCGCCGCTGGGCGTAATCGACGCTGCCGGCATACTGGTAGGAAATCTCCTTGGACGACTTGAAGGCGCCGTCGAAGAGCTTGGTGTCGTCAACGACCAGCACGGTGGTCTTCTCGTGCGGGCGCAGCGCCAGATAGATAGGGACGGCATAAAGGCCGGCCAACAACAATGGCACCACGATGGTGAGTATCCAGAACGATTTTTTCTTGACTCGCGAAAGATATTCGCGGCTTATTATCAAAAGTATCTTTCTCATTGACTTACGGCTTCAATAAATATATCGTTCATGGATGGAAGAATCTCCTGCAGCGCTGTCACCTGACCCTGCGGCATCAGCGCCGAAAGCAGGTCGTTGGAGGAGGCTGAGGAAGGAAGGCTCACGTCGGCGACATATAGACCTTTCTCGTCGTTGGCGTTTTTCACCTCGAAACCGGACGGGAGGGCTATGGAATTGTCGTCGGAGTGACGTGCCTCGATGTGGTAGAGGTTTTTGCGATACGACTGGCGTATCTCTTTCACGTTGCCGCTGAGCACCACCTCGGCGTGGTTGATGAGCGCTATGTCGTCGCATATCTCCTCGACCGACGACATGTTGTGGGTGGAGAAAATGACCGTCGCACCCTCGTCGCGCAACCGCAGTATCTCTTTTTTCAGCAGGGTGGCGTTGACTGGGTCGAAGCCGCTGAAAGGCTCGTCGAAGATAAGCAGTTTGGGGTTGTGCAGCACGGTGGTGACGAACTGCACCTTCTGCTGCATGCCTTTAGAAAGCTCCTCGACCTTGCGGTTCCACCAGGTGTCGATTTCGAGGTGTCGGAACCACCAATGCAGGCGTTTCTCGGCTTCGCTCTGCGAGAGGCCTTTCAACCTGGCAAGATACATCGCCTGCTCGCCCACTTTCATCTTCTTATAAAGGCCCCGTTCCTCGGGCAGATAGCCGATGTTCTCGACGTCCGACTGACGTATGGGGTGGCCGTCGAAGACAATCGTACCCTCGTCGGCTTGGAGGATTTGGTTGACGATGCGTATGAGCGTCGATTTGCCGGCGCCGTTGGGTCCCAGCAAGCCAAAGATGTGCCCGGTGGTCACCTCGGCGGAGACGTCGCGGAGCGCATAGAAATCGCCATAGGTCTTGGTTACGTGTTCTACTTGCAGCATATCGGAGTTGAACTTTTTTTCAAATAGCCCTCTGCGTCGTGGACGCAGAGCGTTGGCGGCTCGGAGGTTAGCGGACGACGAGTTTTTTCATCGCGGAGGTCTTGTTGCCCTGACGGATGCCGTAGAGATATACGCCGCGGTGGAAGTTTTCGACGTTGAGGTTGAACGAACCGTTGCCGGCGATGGTCTGCTCCATAACCTGACGACCGGCTATGTCGGTGACGACAAACTGGGCGCTGCCTTCAATGGCATACTCAATGGTAGTGTTCGAAACAGCGGGGTTGGGGTAGGCGTTTTTGAGGGTGGATGCGAAGGCCTCGGTTATGCCGGCGTTGGGATTGTAGGTCAACACAAAATTGAAGGTCAGGTCGTTTGCCCCTCTGTCATTGTTGTAGAGTTCCATAGCAAAGGTTTCGCTAGCGCCAACTGCTGTGTTTTCTGGAATACCAATGTGTATTTCGATGAGCTTGCTTGCTTCGGGATCCACGGTGACAGCCACTTCAGAAATGTTTTGTCCACATTGGTCGCCACACATTTGAACCACCGAGAAATTGTGCCCATCTGTGTTTATCTTGGCTGTCCAGTGACCGGTGCCGATGCCTGTGTTGTTCAACATCAACTGGAGGTCGGCGTCGCCAAAAAGCATATTTCCCGAGGTCGTGGAGGTCATCTGGATGGTTGACCCCTCCGTGACTTCGGAACCATTATAGGTCAATGAGAACTGTGCGTTGGCAATCAATGCAACCGCAACTAAACTGATGATTGATAATAATTTCTTCATGATTATGTATTTTTGAGGTTTGTAATTCTATTGTTTATATTTCATTATGCCATACTCAGTAGTTCATCGACCACTTTCTTCACCCCAGTGCCGGCTTTCTCTTGGTATATCTTGATAGGACGGCTGATAGGCACCGCCTTCGGGTCAACAAGCCAGCAGGGCGAGGTGCGTGGCACATAGTGTATCAAACCCGCCGCAGGATAGACGTTCATCGATGTGCCTATGACTACGAAGTAGTCGGCTTCTTCGCACAATGCCGCAGCCAGCTCGATGTTCGGCACCGCTTCGCCAAACCAAACAATGTGCGGTCTCAGCTGTGCCCCGTCGGGAGCTTTGTCGCCCAAGTGTATCTCGCGGTCGCCGATGTCTATGATTAGGTTGTCGTCCCGGTCGCTTCGCGCTTTGGTCAGCTCGCCGTGCAGGTGCAGCACATTCGTTGAACCCGCCTGCTCATGCAGGTTGTCGATGTTCTGTGTTATGATGCGCACGTCGTATTTCTCTTCAAGTCTCACCAGCTGGCGGTGACCTTCGTTGGGTTTTGCCTTGAACACCTCTCTGCGGCGGGCGTTATAGAAATCGAGCACCAGCTTTGGGTCTCGCACGTAGGCGTCGTAGGTTGCCACATCCTCCACACGGTATTCCTCCCACAACCCGTCGCTATCGCGAAACGTCTTGATGCCGCTCTCCGCACTGATTCCCGCCCCGGTCAATATAACTACTTTCTTCATATTCTTTACTAACTGCTGACTGCTAATCGCCCTGTGCGGGCACGCACCTATTTTTCCACCACCGTGAATACCGTGCGCCTGTTCTGTGCGCGGCCTTCTTCGGTGGTGTTGTCGGCGATAGGTTTGCTTTCACCATAGCCTTTATACTGCAGACGCGCCGCCTCGACGCCGTTCTTTACCAAATAGTCATACACCGCTTTCGCACGGTTTTCCGACAGTTTCTGGTTGGCGGCGTCCGAACCGACGTCGTCGGTATGGCCCTCGAGCAACACCCTCATCTTGGGGTTCTCGCCCATCAGCATGACAAGTTTGTCAAGCTCGACCGTCGATTCCTCTTTCAAATCCCATTTGGCCGTCTCGAAGAAGACGTTGCGAAGCGTGATACTCGACCCCACCTCTATCGGTTCGAGCGGTATGTCGAGCATAAACGGATCATCTATCGAAGCCGCTGTCATCTCAAAGTTCTTCGAGTAAAACAGATACCCCTCTTTCGTTACCGATAGCGCATATTGGTGCAATCCCGGCATAGTCAGCAGGAAGCTGCCATCAACCGGGTCGGAAGAGGCACTTACGACCTCGCTCTTGGTGGTGAGGTCAACTATAGTGAAGTCGGCAGAGAGCCTCTTCTGTGTCTTCTTGTCATACACTATGCCTTTGATGTAGGTCGTCGCCTGCGGCCTCACCGCCTCGGGCAACTCGAACATATACAAATCTTCTTTTCCGTAGCCTCCCAACTGGTCGGACGAGTATATGGCAGTTCTGCCGTCGGCGCTCACTATCATGTTCGACTCGTCGCCCTCGGTGTTTATTGGATACCCCACGTTTACTGGCTCGCTCCAGCTACCGTCGTCTTGCAGTTTGCTCATAAAGAGGTCCAGACCACCCATTCCCACATGGCCGTCGCTGGCGAAATATAGTGAGTGGTCGTCAAAATGTATGAACGGGGTCTTCTCGTCGCCTGGCGTGTTCACCGGTGCTCCCAGGTTTTTGGGCTCCGACCATTCTCCGTCAACAAGTTCGCTTGTCCAGATATCCATCCCGCCGAGTCCGCCTTTGCGGTTGCTGACAAAATAGAGAGTCTTGCCGTCAACCGAGAATGTTGGCTGAGCCTCCCATGCAGACGTGTTTATCGGCATCCCCAGATTCTCGGGCTTCGACCATTGGTCGCCTTCGCGGTGGCAAATATACAGGTCGCAACGTCCAGCTCCGTCCTTACGATTGCAGCCAGTGAATATCATCATACGTCCGTCCTGCGAAATGCACTGCGCTCCCTCGTTGTCGTATGTGTTCACCGGCTCCGACATACGCACAGCTTTCGTCCACACTCCGTTTTTCTTCACGCTCACATAGAAGTCTTCCTCCATCGGCGAATTGGCGGTGGTCCTACCGGTTCTCGGGAACCTCCGTGTGAAAACCAGCGTCTGCCCGTCGGCTGTCAGAGCTGGCAGGTACTCGTCGTTGGTCGAGTTCACCGCCGCACCCATATTCTGCGGATTGAACGGCACAGGGTTGGCGTATGCCTTCTGTCTGAACGCCACAGTCTTCATCTTCTTTTCGACTTCGGCGTGCTTGTTCGTGTTTTTCTTGTCGAGTGCCAAAAATTGTTTGTACGCCTCAACTGCGGCATCGTAGTGCTGCTGGCGCAATTCCAACTCTCCGATGCGAAACCAAGCCATCGTGTAGAATGTCGGATTAGCCTTTACGGCTGCGTTGTAATAGATACATGCTATTGAATCCAGATGTTTGTCCTCATACATCTCGCCCAGCATGATGTTCGGTTCCGCAAAGTTCGGATCGGCGTTTGCCGCCTGCTTGAAGTGGTTCTCCGCACTTGGCAAATCGGAACGATACATGCACTGCATGCCCTTCTCATACAGCCCCACAGCCTTCTTGTTCGACGATGAATAGGCTTTCTTCTGCGCATTTGCCGCCGTTACCGACAGCATCGCAAGCACCATCAAGACAACGAGTTTGGTATATCTCATTTTAGGGTAGTTGAAAAAACGGAGACGTGTGGAAATGTCCACATCGTCTCCGTTCAAGAAAAATTTATTTGCCGTTAACCAAACGGTAGGTGTCGCTGGCTATCACGAACTCCTCGTCGGTGGTGACCACGATGGTGGTAACCTTCGAGTCGGGTGTTGAGATGACGCCGTCGGTGCCGGCTGTCTCGTCGTTGAGTTTCATATCGACCTTGATGCCGAGGCACTCCATGTTCTCCAATATGGGGTGACGCATGAACCAAGCGTTCTCGCCGATTCCGCCGGTGAAGAGGAGGATGTCGCAGCCGCCCATCTCGGCCATATAGGCACCGATGTATTTCTTCACTCGTGTGGCAAACATGTCGAAAGCATAGGTGCAGCGCTCGTCGCCAGCATCGCGGCCAGCACGGATGTCGCGCATGTCCTGCTTGCCGCCGCTGATGCCCACCAAGCCGCACTGCTTGTTCAGCATCTTCACGATGTCTTTCCAAGTCTTGCCTTCAGCCATCTCTTTCTCGAAGAGGAACTGCAGAGCGCCGGGATCGACGTCGCCGGGACGCGAACCCATAATCAAGCCCTCGAGCGGAGTCATACCCATCGAGGTATCGACCGACTTGCCATGATCTATAGCAGCGATTGACGCACCGCTTCCCAGATGGCAGCTGATGATTTTCAGGTCGTGCCAGTCTTTGCCCACCATCTTGGCGGCCTTCTCGGCAACGAACTTGTGGCTGGTGCCGTGGAATCCGTAGCGGCGGATGCCATATTTCTTGTAGTAGTCGTAGGGAAGGCCATAGAGATAAGCCTTCGGCGGCAAAGTGCTGTGGAAGGCGGTGTCAAACACGACGGCCTGCGGCACATTGGGCAGCACTTCCTTCATAGCGTATATACCGGCGAGGTTGCCAGGAGTGTGGAGAGGAGCGAGGTCGGTGAGCGACTTGATCTGCTCAATCACGGCGTCGCTGACCAAGCAGCTGTCTTTGAACAGCTCGCCACCGTGAGCAACGCGGTTACCGACGGCGCCAATCTCAGTGATGTCCTTAATAACACCAATCTTCGGGTCAAGCAGCGCATTGAGCACAAGCTTGATGCCGGCCGTGTGGTCAGGTATCGGCAGCTGCTCATAGTGTTTTTCGCCGTTGTACTTGTGGGTAAATTCGCCCATTTCAAGTCCAATTCTTTCCAGCAAACCCTTCGCCATCACGTTGGCGTTGTTGGCCATGTCGATAAGTTGATACTTGATTGAAGAACTTCCGCAGTTTAAGACTAATATCTTCATAGTTGTATAAATTTGATTAATAATTATTTCAATATTAAAAAGGCGTAAAAATCCATTTCTTCGCAAGTGTCAAAGATACTCAAAATAATTTATAATAACTAATATCTTTTTCAACAATCTTATTATATATGGGAATTACGATATCACTACCTCCCATAACAAACATATCACTACCTCTCACAACAAAAGCGGGGCATCCGTTCGGACGCCCCGCCTTTCTGTCAGTATAGCTTATCTATACTTATGTTCGCTTAGCGGACAACCAGTTTCTCAACCTTGGTGAACTCGTTGTTGGTCACGCGTACGAAGTAAGCGCCCTTAGCGAAGTTCGAAACGTTGATGGTGGTAGCCTCTTCAGCGTTGATGGTCTTGCTGTAAACCACGCGGCCGCTCATGTCGAGTACGGTGCAGGTCACATTGCCGCTCACGCCGGCGATGTTCAGCTTCACGCTGTTGTTAGCCGGGTTCGGGTACAGGCTCATGCTGACATTCGAGCTGGCCTCGTTGATGCCGGTGCAAGGCTCGAAGGTTGCGGTGTAGGTGGCGTTGCTAGTGACGGTGAACGAACGCGGGTTGTCAGTGTTGCCATCCTGCCACTGTACGAAGCAGTAGCCAGCATTCGGGTTAGCTCTCAGGGTTGCAATAGCGCCTTCTTCATACTCGTCGCCTCCAGATACAGTACCCCAAGCTGGGTTGTTAGAGTTGGCTGTGATGGTATATGTTACAGGACCATCGTCAACTGCGAAGATGTACTTAATGGTAGCATCGGTCGTATAGCTCGAGAAATCGTAATAGACCAACTCGTAGCCCTCGGTTGTAACACGACGGGACACGTTGTCGTCCATAGTACCACCATGTTTGTAAACCATCACGTCGTTAACCCAAACTTCGTCAATCATATATCCAGGCTCGGCCTCGCTAACAGTGTAGCTACCGGTACTTCCCTGGGTCATCTCCACGGTCTCACCGCAGACTGACGTGTTGCCACCGCTGAGGTAGAATACTCCAGAACCAAGCAGATCGGCCAGGTCAACACCGTTGCCTTCGCAGGTCACGCTGACGTTGAAAGTAGGATACTGGAACTTAGGACCAACAAGCATACGAATCATAGGAACGCGGCCGGTGACGTCTCTTGCGGTACCATGGTCAGGATCGTATGACCAGTGGTTCTGCTGGTTGCCGTCGCCAAAGTAGCGACCGTATTTGCGGAGCACGTTGGGGCTGCCGTCCTTCAGAGTGTCGCTGCTGTAATACACCCAGTACAGTGTGGTGTCGGGGTCGCCCTCGTAGTGGTGAACATAGCGGGTTGATTGGCTGGCTACTGCGAAGTAACCCTCAATCAGCTCATAACCCAGTTTATAGGAGGTGTTCGGAAGCAGGTCGGGCTGCTCGGGGAACATCATGTTGATTACGGCATATTCGCCGGGCATCATATACTCTTTGTAGTTATCGCCTGCACTGGTACGGGTAACACGGCTCATATCGTCGCCCTCGAAATAGTTGTAGTCGGCAACAGTGGTCTCGTATGTGGCGGCACCAGTTTCAATTCCTGTATCGAAGAATCCGTCAATACTGTCCATATACAGAGAAGCGGTGATTTTTGCACCAGGCATAAGTGAAATGTTGCTGCTTGGGTCGGTTGCGCTGTACTGGGTGGCAGCGACAAGCTGCACTCCGCGGATTGCCCAACCGTCAGGCACGTTGGCTCCGGTCACGAAGCGGTTCCACATGTCATAACCAGGCTTTGTGTAGCTCGGGTTGTCATCGCCGATACCAGTCGAAAGGTACCATGTGCCATTACTCTCAATAAGACCGTCAACACAATAGGCATACGGAGTCAGGATTCCGTTGTCCTGTGCCCACACTGCCACCTGGCCGTTGCCGTCGGGCGCGGCCTGAAGTGAGTTGACCATATAGAGAATTGTGTCACCATATTTGGTGCTAACGTTCGTGGCTTCGTAGCCAGGATAAATGTAGTTGTCACCAACGGTGGTGGAGGGGAGTTTTGCGGCTGGAGTATTGGCTGCGAGGCTGTCGCCTACACAGAAAATCCAGTTGTCAACACCAGTAAAACTGATACCAAGGCTGCTAATCATAGTGTCTTTTTTGTAACCTGAGTTCAGTGGACCGTAGGTCAGAGATGCAAACTGCGAGGATACACTCTGGTCGGAATTGAGGTGGTTCAGAGACATCGTAACTTGCGGCTGGTTGTGTGAGCCTCCATTCTGGATAGAAGCAAACCATGCAACAGGCACTTCAAATCCCTCGGGTACCTGATGGTAGTATCCATAATAGTAGCTAGATGTCAAGTGGTTCAATACGTTTTCGTCTGCTTCGACAGCCTTCGCGTCGTCAATCCACCAGAAGTAGCCGCCTGAAGCGCCGGTCGATTCGTAACGGATACGGAGCGACAGGTTGGCCTGATTGCCGCAGCTGGCCGGCAGAAGGTTTACCTTTTCACCAAAAGTGTTGGCGTTAACGTTGATGTCAACACCCTTTACATTGATTTCCATTGTGTACCATGTTGTGCCATTGGAGCTGTAGTCAATGTAGCACTCATCGTAGAAAGCTCTGTACAGCTGGAAGAAATTCAGATAAAGAAGACCTATTCCCTCGGTCGAAATCGGGTTCAAAGCGATGTATGCATCGAAGTTTCCGGTTGCACCATCACCGCCCCAGGTGGTGTAGTTGTCAATCATCGACATCAGCATCCAGCCGTTGTCACCGGTCTCGGCGTCTTCCATAAGGCTGAAAGGCATGGTGTTGCCGAAAGCATAGAAGTATGCGGGATAACCGCCCTGCTCAACAGTGAGGCCCTCATAGTAGGCTATTGTGGCATCGCTGTAGTCGGGGATACGGTTCCAGTGTGCATACGAAGCAGTGTTCGTGTGCTGCAGAAGGGTCTGTTGGCTACCACTCTCGTTGATGACCGTCTGACCGGATGTTGATATTGTGCCAGTCGTGTAGTCGTTGGAGGTTTCTGCAAATTGCCAGTGGTGGATAACATCTCCGCCGGCTTTGCTGCCAAAAATCGAGGCTTTGTAGTCTTTCTTGGCATGCTGTACCTCTGTGCTGCCAGACTTCATAGCCTTGATCTGATGAGGGTTGCTCACGCGGTGCGGAGCACTCTTCGGTTGCGCGAATGCGAGCGAGGCGCATAACGCGAAACACATAACCATTACAAGTTTTTTCATGTGTGTTTGTTTTTTGGTGAATAAATAATTGCCTGTTTAATAATTTCAACCCTCTCATAGAGTGCAAGATATGGGCACAATACGGGGTTGTGTGCTTTTTTTGATTTAGTCGCAAATATAAAACAATTATTTTGATTGGAGAAGTTTTTTTAGTTTTTTTTGGATTTGATTATACTTCTCCCTCCGACAAATCAATTACTTAAGTCATTTGTCGGGCTACCTTTAGGCTTTAGTCTTTTCCCCGAAAAAAAACTATTTCCTTCGTCGTTACTTGTACATTATCTACTGGCACCATTGGCGCCTTCAACCCTGTTCCGAATTTCTCCTTTCCGTGGAATACTCGTACTTCGTCATATAGGCCTGCCTCTATGAAGGCGTCGAGTATCTTCCGTCCGCCCTCGACAATCACCGACTGCAGCCCGGCTCTGTATATCTCCTCCACCGCTTCGCCGACCGTTTCGCTTCGGAGGCGCATCCAGCCCTCGGGCAGTTCGTTTAGCCGTCGCCGCCGGTCAAGAACTATCGGGACGGGGTTCTCACCGCTCCAAAGCCGTGCCGTAAGCTGCGGCTTGTCGTCCAGGTATGTCTGCGAGCCCACAAGTATCGCAGCTTCCTCTGTCCGCCATTTATGCGATAGGCGTCGCTCCTCCTTCGTGCTTATCCAGTAGGGTTTGTAGTCGGGTGCCATATATCCGTCTGCCGATTCGGCCCATTTCAATATTATATATGGACGTCGCTTCTCCATGAACGTGAAAAACCGTCGGTTGAGCCGTCGCCCTTCCTCCGCCATCACATGCCTCACCACCTCTATCCCGGCGTTCTGCAGCTTCTCGAATCCTCGTCCGGCGACCTGGGGGTTCGGGTCGTCGTTGCAGCAGACGACTTTCGCTATTCCCTTTTCTATCACAAGGTCGGCGCAGGGTGGCGTATGCCCGTAGTGGCTGCAGGGCTCGAGGTTGACATACAGGGTGGCTCCGCGTGCGGTCTCGTCGTCCAGTCTCAGCAGCGCGTTCCGCTCGGCATGGTTCTCCCCATATTTCTGATGGAATCCTTCGCTGACAACAACCCCGTCTTTCACAACAACACAACCCACCAATGGGTTGGGCCGCACTCGACCCAGTCCGTTGGAGGCGAGCTGGAGGCATCGCTGCATATAATGCTCGTCTTGAGACATCTCTTTGAGATGGCTTAAAACTCGGCGGTTTTGGGCGTCCTTGGGAACGGGATGACATCGCGTATGTTCGCCATGCCGGTAACGAAAAGCATCAGGCGCTCGAATCCAAGACCGAAACCGGCGTGTGGGCAGGTGCCGTAGCGGCGGGTGTCGAGATACCACCACATGTCTTTCATGGGGATGCCGAGTTCGTTGATGCGGTTCATCAGTTTGTCGTAGCTTTCCTCGCGGACGGAGCCGCCGATAATCTCGCCTATCTGCGGGAACAGCACGTCGGTGCCCTGCACGGTCTTGCCGTCCTCGTTCTGCTTCATATAGAAAGCTTTGATTTCCTTCGGGTAATCGACCATGATGACCGGTTTCTTGAAGTGGTGCTCAACGAGGTAGCGCTCATGCTCCGATGCCAAATCCACTCCCCAGCTGACGGGGAATTCAAACTTGTGGCCTTTGGCGACGGCTTCTTCGAGTATCTTGATGCCCTCGGTGTATGGCAGGCGCACAAAGTCGGTGTCTATGACGCTCTGGAGGCGCTCGATGAGTCCGTTGTCAATCATCTTGTTGAGGAACTCGAGGTCGTCCATGCAGTGGTCGAGTGCCCATTTCACAAGGTATTTTATAAATTCCTCTTCGAGCTCTGTGAGGCTGTCGAGGTCGTAGAACGCCATCTCGGGCTCAATCATCCAGAACTCGGCGAGGTGGCGCGGCGTGTTGCTGTTCTCCGCACGGAACGTGGGGCCGAAGGTGTATATCTTGCCTAACGACGTGGCTCCCAGCTCGCCTTCCAGCTGGCCGCTGACGGTGAGGGCGGTGAACTTGCCGAAGAAGTC
Organism: Bacteroidales bacterium; assembly: GCA_017616895.1. Taxonomy (GTDB): domain Bacteria; phylum Bacteroidota; class Bacteroidia; order Bacteroidales; family P3; genus Colimorpha. Next base: position 115,357 of record JAFZXE010000011.1, on the reverse strand, counting down.
CTGCTCCCAGTCGATGGAGCCGTCGTCTTTGCGTGGCGGGTTGTCGGGGTCGAGGGTGCTCACATGGAACATCTCGCCTGCTCCCTCGCAGTCGGAGGCGGTGATGAGTGGCGTGTGGAAATAGAAGAATCCTCTCTCGTGGAAGAAGGTATGGATGGCCATAGCCATGTTGTGGCGCAGACGCATCACGGCTCCGAAGGTGTTGGTGCGCAGGCGCAGGTGACCTATCTCGCGCAGGAACTCCATCGAGTGCCCTTTCTTCTGCAAGGGGTAGGTGTTCGGGTCGGCCTCGCCGTAAACCACTATCTTCTCGGCCTGCAGCTCTACGGCCTGACCGCTGCCCTGACTCTCCACCAGCTTGCCATCCACTCCTATGCAGGCGCCGGTGGTGATGCGTTTCAGCTCTTCCTCAAACTTCGCAGGGTCGGCAACCACCTGTATGTTGTGTATTATCGATCCGTCGTTGATGGCGATAAATGCCACGTTCTTGTTCCCGCGTTTGGTGCGCACCCATCCTTTGACACATATAGTAGTGCCCATCAGGGCGCTTACATCCTCTTTTAAGAGATACTTGATTTCGTAACGTTTCATATCTGATATTATTCTTGTTTAGTTGTTGTCTGATTCTGGTGTGCCGCGCAGTTTGCTGAATGCCACGTCGGCACGGAATTTCACTGCCTGCTCTTCTTGGTCCCTGCGGCATATCATCAGTGTCTGCTCGTCTGCGGCCACGATGTAGCCGTCCAGTCCCTGCACCACCACTGTGTGGTCGGTGTCCGGCATGTGTATTATGGAGTTCTTGACGTCATACGTAAAGACATTGCCTCCAAGTATCACGTTGCTGTCCTGGTTTTTTTCGCAGGTGTCGTACAGCGAGTCCCAGGTCTCTACGTCGCTCCATCCGAACGATGCTGCCATCACGTGTACGTTGTCTGCCTTTTCCAGTATTCCAAAGTCCGTCGAGATTGATTCACACATTGAGTAGGCTTGCTCCACTGTCTCCGCCGATGCCGAACTCCCTATCCTGGGTCGTCCGCCTTCTTTGTCGCCGAAGAAAAGGTTGGCCACATTGGGAAGAAAACTCCTGTAGGCAGACATCAGTATGTCAAGTCGCCAGATGAAGATACCCGCATTCCACATGAATTCTCCGCTCATGACAAACTTGCGTGCCATCTCTATTGGGGGCTTCTCTGTGAAGGTTACGACTTTGTGCAGGTCGTGTGCGTCTGTCAGCGATGGCTCTTCAGAGTATTGTATGTAACCGTATTTTGTATTAGGGTTAGTGGGCTGTACGCCTATGGTTATTATCCAGTCGTTCTTTTGGGCTATACCTATGGCCTGATTTATGTTTCTCTCATAGTTTTCAATCCCGAATACCGCATGGTCTGAAGGGGTCACTACGATATTTGCCGTCGGACAGCGTTCCGCTATCACAGTGGCTGCGTATGCTATACAGGGTGCAGTACCGCGTCTTATGGGCTCGCCCAACACTTGATAGTCCTCAAGTCCTGTAATTTGTTTCCTCACTTCCTCGACTCCGTTGCGCGATGTCACGATTATGATGTTCTCCCTCGGACAGATACGCTCCACTCGTTTGAAAGTCATCTGCAGCATAGATTCCCCGGTTCCCATGATGTCGATAAACTGCTTGGGACGTTCCGCCGAGGCTATAGGCCAAAAGCGGCTTCCCGTTCCGCCGGCCATGATGATGCAATAATTGTTGGATTTCTCCACTTGTATCATTGAATATTTGATTGTTTGTTTAAGAACACACTAACGCAATAACACATTAACACACTAACGCACTAACGCAATCACACATTAACGCATTCTCACACGCTCACCTCTCCCTTTATATGCGGATGCGGGTTATAGTTCTCCAAGGTAAAGTCCTCGAATACAAAGTCGTTTATCTCTTTCCTCTCCGGGTTGATTCTCATCGTGGGCAACGGCCTGGGCTCACGCGTAAGTTGTAGGCGGCACTGCTCTAAGTGGTTCAGGTATATGTGTGCGTCGCCAAGCGTGTGTACGAAGTCCCCGGGCTTCAAGCCGCACACCTGCGCTATCATCATCGTCAGCAGCGAGTAGCTCGCTATGTTGAACGGCACCCCGAGAAAGATGTCCGCCGACCGCTGGTACAGCTGGCAGCTGAGTCGTCCATCCGCCACATAGAACTGAAAGATGATGTGGCATGGCGGCAGTGCCATCGCTTCCACCTCGCCCACGTTCCAGGCCGACACAAGCAGCCTCCGCGAGTCGGGGTTTCTCTTTATCTGCTCTATCACGTTGGCTATCTGATCCACCTCTTTCCCGTCGCCGCATCCCCACGACCTCCACTGCTTCCCGTATATCGGACCCAACGACCCGTCCTCTCTCGCCCACTCGTCCCATATCGTCACCTTGTTGTCGTGCAGGTATTTCACGTTCGTGTCGCCGCGCAGAAACCACAGCAGCTCGTATATTATCGACCGCAGGTGCAGCTTCTTGGTCGTCAGCAGCGGAAACCCCTCCTCAAGGTTAAACCTCATCTGATAGCCAAATACGCTTTTCGTCCCTGTCCCTGTCCGGTCGTGTTTCTCCGTCCCGTTGGTCAATACGTGCTCAAGTAAATCTAGATATTGTTTCATACTATTACAACTACTATTTACAACGTGTAATCCTCTCTTTTATTGCTTCCGCCCTCTCAGCTTGACTATCGCCTTGTCCATTATCTCGTTCACGTTCTCCGAGATTTTCATCTTGTAAACGGTCACCGCCACCGCCACCGCCACAATCGTCGTCTTAATCGCAGCGTCCGCCAATGTCCACACTATGCCGTCTGGCAGAAGTGGTGTCACCACTGCGCTCCAGCCCATTCCGAGGGCAAGCCCTAATGCCACCACCACCACCACCTTCAGCTCTCCCGCCGAAAATATCGAAACCCCAAGCCTCATTTGGTTGTAGCTCAACAGGCAAATGTAATACGCCAAGTATGCAAACACCGCAGCAGCTGCTGCTCCGTTGATGCTCCACACTCCCACCAGCCAGTAGTTCAGCATCACCATCCCGATCGTGAGCACCAGCACAAACACCAAACTCATCCTGTATCTTTTCGAGTAGTTCAGCACGTCTATGCTTATGCTGCACGTGCTGTTCACCACTCGCGCCAATCCCAGTATCAGCACCACCCATTTTCCGCCTTTGTACTCCTCCCCGTTCGGTATCACTTCAAACAATGCCTCCAGGTTTATCCATATCAGAAGCAGTATCACCGTGCTTACCAGAAACTGGTGCAGCGACACCTTCTTCGCTATCGTGCTGACTCCCTCCCAGTCATCCTCTTTCACCGCCGCCGCCACCACCGGCCTGCTTATCGCTCCAAGCGACCGGTACGGCACATCCACCACGTTCGCGATGAAAAACGCTATCGTATATACTCCCGTCAGCGCCAATCCCTCCTTCGCACCTATGAACAAGCTCCCTACAAGGTGCGTGTTGCTCGCCAACACTATCACCGTCATAAATAGAGAATACCTCACCATGTCGCTCAGCACCCTCCTATCTACCGACTTCAAGTCTATCCTGAACGACACATGACCGAGCTTTAGCAGGTAAAACAAGTTCAGCAGCATCGCCAGCCCGTATGCACACGTAAACAGCACCACAAACAACTCGAACCCTATCACCCTGTACCCGTACAGCACATAACATACCAGCGTTATCACCCTTATGCCCACCTCTCTCACAAGCCGCGGCACCGTTATCCGCATCAGCACGTTGGCGTTCGTCTCAAACACCGTGAGGTACAGCATGAAAAACGTCAGCGGCAGCAACAGGTAGAAATACTCCCTTATCAGCGGCGCCCGCTCGCTATACACCTCGGTTATCTCGCCCCTGAACAGCAGCAGCACCGCAGCCACCAGCGTAAACCCAACCAGCGGCAGCAGCACGCTCCACCCGAATATCCCTCGGTTTCGCTTGCCGTCGGCGAAATAGGGGAAGAATTTTATTATCGACGAGTTGGTGCCCAGTTGTGCAAAAGCCGCAAACAGCGTCGCCGCATCCACCAACACCCTCGTCAAGCCTATCTCCTCCTGCGTCAGGCACTTCGTCACAACAAAAAACGTCGTGAAGAACCCTATGGCCACGCCAAGATAATTGGCAAGCGACCCCTTGATGCTCTGCCGTGCTACTATGCCCATGAATGGCTACTAGTTTGTTTTATTCTTATCAACACATTATTCTTCATCTTCACTGCTATCTTCCTCTTCCTCCTCCTCGTCGCTGAACGACCCTCCGCTGACGTTCGCATTGCCGTCCGAACCGAATTTCAGCAGGAAGTTCGGCACCTCGTTGCGCGAGGCCCCTATCTTGTAGCTGAACGAACCGGCTTTGCCATCAACAGTGCGCTTGTCGGCAGGTATCGTCTTTATCTGGTCGGCCCAAGTGCCCACGCTCGTCTGTATGGTCATACGCTTGCTGCCGCTGTCGTAGCTGAAGTAGTACCAGTGGTCGGCGGCTATCTGCAGGTATATCGTCAGCTTCGTCACGCCGCCGCGCGTCTGCAGCTGCATCTTCACCCTTGTTGCAAGGTTCAGCTGGGTCTTGCCTACCGCCAGCAGCGAGGTCACTCCGTCGTAGTAGTATCCCAGCACCGGCGAATACTGCCAGTCGATATGTCCGAACAGCAGTGTGCTCTCTATCGACTTGGGCATCTTGCCCATCTGCCCTGAGGTCACATAGTCAGAGTAGAGTTCCGTGCCCTTCTCGTCGCCCTCATAGAACACCAACGCACGCCGCAAGATGTCGTTGTCGGTGTTGGCAGCCGACAGGCGCAGGTCATCGATAATCTGCTGCGTCATCGAAGCCACCACCTTCTCGTCAATCGGGAAGCTGTAGCCGAACACCGTGTTTAGCGTGAACTTGGTGGAGGATGTGTTTACGCTTGCGTCACCGTAGGCGAAGATATGTGTCAGCCCTTCCTTCATGTTGAAGTTCACCGGCCCTTCGCCTGTTACAAGACAGCTCTCGGTGTTCAGTTTCAAGAAGCGATCGACCACCTCTTCAGGCTCTTCCTGCTTACGCGAAGAGGCTATCATGTAGGTCTTCGCCTTGTTGTCGTAACTCAGCTGTCCCCAGGCGTGCATCAGTTCGTTGTCTGCCGCCCTCTCTTTCGTCAGGAATGCCGGATACGGCATCATCGTGGTTGGATGCATCAGTATCGATGCCGTTATGCGCTCGCCTTTCCAGTCGGTCGGCACTTCGGGCACGCTCACCCTTATATCCTCCGGGTCGGTGTAGTCGGCGTAGGCCAGCAGTCCCACCTCGTGGTCGGTCTTGCAGTTGTGCAGCAGCCGCACTCCTCCGTCGAAGTGGTAGAACATCGTGTCGGCCTCAACTCTCACTTTGCCGGCAAAGCCGAAAGCGCTGCTCAGCGTGAAGTTGGCGTCGTCGCCTATGAATCCGTTGCCCACCGTCATGCCCTTGGCGTTCGGTGCCAGTTCGGTCAGGTAAATCTTCTGCTTCTTCTTGTCCTCATCCACATAGTCTATGTAACCCTTGGCGGCGTACTGCTTTCCGCTGGCAATCTGCACATCTGAGTCATACACCAGATGGTATTTGTTTTCGCGCGAGGCCAGTATCTGCGACTTCTTCAGGTGGTCTATAGCACCGCCTTTCCTTATTCGCAGCGTGTCGCCGCCTGGCGCAATGGATGCGTCGGCCACATCGACTCTATACACTCCCTCTATCTTCATGTCGGCGATGTCGTACATATAGTTTGCTCTCAAACCGCAGAACTTCAAGCTGTCTTGCTTGCTGCCTGTGCTTACAAACGTCGCTCCTGGCATCACATCTACATCCACTCTGTCGCGCAGCGGCTTGCTCTCCATGCCTTGCGATGTGGTGCTCTTGCTGTTCGACAGCGCCAGCTGCTGCTGGTCTATCCCCCAGGTAAATCTATCGACGTATGCGGCGTAGTTCATCACCGGCAGCTCTGTCCGTTCTATCGGCGAGTTCGACGTAAACTCGGCGGTGCGTTTCTTGTAATCCACATGCGACTTCATGTTCAGCGCATGGAATGCGATAGAGTTGTACTTCAGCGACCTCAACGTGAATTCCGTCACCTGTGAGTTCATGTCCATCGGTTTCAGCTCAAACCGGTTCGATGCCAGCGTGCCTTCCTTGATGGTTGCCACTCCGCCTCCAGTCGCACCGCTGGGCTTTATCGTCACATGTCCGGCCAGCGTTGCGTCGTCGTGATACATCCTGAACTGGGTGCCGTTCTTTATCTGCGCCACCCTCATCGAGTCGCCGTAGGGGTACCACCGCTCGTTGGTCTTGCCGTTCCTTATGTCCGGGAATCCGCCTGCTTCGGTCACATAGAAAGTGTCCGTCACCGCCATCATCGAGTCGGGGTGGAACATTATGTTCTTCGACCTTGTCACCGTCGTCAGGTAGTCCAGCTGCCCGCGTCCCCGCAGTCCTTTGTAGCTCAGGTCTATAGTGTTGTGGTATGTCCCCTTGCCGCCGTATGCCGGCATGCCTGTCTTGCCGGTCTTTATCACGAAGCCCAGCGAGTAGTCGGGCTGCACCTTCAGTGGCTCGTCTATCTCTGGGAATATACCTGCCGACGTCAGCGACCCGTTCAGCACCAGGCTGTCCGTCGGAAAGTCCGACAGGCTCCTTAGTGTGAATGGACGCAGCGTGTAGTAGAACTTGTTGCGGTCATACACCCCCTTCTCTATGAACGGGCGGTCGTAATAGACATAGCTCTTCTCCTTGCTGTCGAATATCGGGAACTCCTTGTTCTTCGTCAATCCGTTGTGGTTGTCGGGCTTGTCTATCTGAATTTCTCCCACCAGCTTGTACAGCGGCGTATATACTATATGCTCCTTCGCTGGGTCTTTGAAATCGGTCACGAAGAAGTACAGCGAGTCTATCTTCGGCAGGTCCAGACTGAACTTCTCGTAGAAGAACGTGGCGTCGCTCACATACATCACAAACCGCCCTATGTTTACCTTCCCCGAGAAGGTGATGTCTCTGTTCTTGTGTACCGTCACATCGCCTCTGGGCGAGATGGCCACCGCCTGGCTGTCGCTCACCACGAATTTCTCCACTCCCCGTACCTTCAAGTCGAACGTGTTCAAGTCCAGCGTCGCGTTGCTGCCCTTCGTGGCCGACTCCATCATCAGCGCGTCATAGTCGTGCTTCTTGTCTTTGCTGTATGCCCTGGCGTAATCGACCAGCTTGTCCTGCACGTAAGTCCTGTCAAGCGCCTCGTTGTAGGTCACAAGGCCGTACCTCGCCAGCGTGTGCATCATCAGCCGCGCCTGGCTCACATCCATGCTTATCGACCTCGCGAAGTCGTCTATCTTGAACTCGTATGTCATGCCGTGGTCTCTCATATAACGATAGACCCTCATGGCTGGGCTCATCTCCTCGATGCCCTGTATCTGGCGGTAGCGGGCATACGAATAGTAGTTGGCCGACTCAAACGACGAGAAGTTCTGCCCTCCCGAGCTTATCATCGAGAACTCCAACTCGTCCTTGTCCATCTTCCATACTATCGACTCGCTGAACAGGTCCATGTTGTGGTAGCTGTCGCCGTAGGGACTGTAGAAGTTTCGCTTCGAGTCGTTCACAAAGGTCACAGTCCGTTCTCCTACGCTATACCTCACCAGCACTCCGTCGTTGTATATCGAGTCCTCTCCCAGATACAACCTCACCGACGCCCTTTCCGACGCTATCTGCTTGCTCGTGATGGTGAACTTCACCGACTGCACCTTCGCAAACACCTTCCCGTTCCTACGGAATAGCAGCGACGCCGGGTGCTTCGTGTCAGACGTGATGAACTTTGCTCCGTTCATCATAAAGCTGCCCGAGTAATCTACTCCCTCCACGATGTTCTTCATCTCGAAGTCTTTCTGATACGAACGGAACTTCGGGAAAGTGTATTTCTCAGGCTCCATCTGTGCCGATAGCGCCTCTTCCACACGCCCGTATATCGGCGTGGTGAAGTATTTTGTGTTGGTGAAAAGTACCGAGTCTGCGTTGAACTTCGGGAATTTCGTCACCGCCTCGTAGTCCTTCAGCTCCGCCCAGCACACCGTCGTCGGCAGCCCCGTTCTGTCCCAGTTTAGGCGGCCTCCGTGACCATACCATTTGTGGTCAAAATAGTAGTACTTGCCCGTCGTGCCGTATATCGTCCCGTTGTCCTTGTCCGAACTGTAGTACAGCTCCATCTTCTTCGGAAACTCCACCACGATGTTCTTCCCCTCCAGCTTCAGCGTGTATTGCGCCCCTGCCTGCGCCTGCCACAGCGACGTCTTCGCACCGTTCAGCGTCCTCTCCGCCTCCAGCTGTTCCGTGAAATCCACAAAGTCCGTGAAGTCTTTCACTTTCTTGTTTCTCTCCTGCAGGTATGTCAGGCACTTCACCCACGCTCCGAAGTTCGCCTTACCCTTCGTGCTCATCAGCGTCGTGACCTCTATGAAGTGTGCGAAGTCGGGAAACTGTTTCACCCTCAGCTTCTGCATCGTCACGCAGATGTCGCGGTATTCTATCTGTGTCTTCTCGTCCCAACCCTTATAGATTGGCTCGAATGTCTGTATCAGTTTAGCGTTGGCTTTTTTGCGGTCGTCCTGGCTCGTTGCCTGGTCCAGGTACATCAAAAGTTCTGCCGGCAGGTTCTCAAACGTGAAGTTCACAGCCACAGGTTTCTTCTGCGCATATATGTTTACTCCCAGCAGCAGCGCCGCCGCCATAACCAGTATCTTCTTCATATTCTCAAAGTTTATTTACATATAAACGTATCACCCCTCCGTTTATTGCCTCCTATCAATCTTACCCCACCCGTTCTCACCCCTCCCCGCCTATCTCATCCCACCCCGCCATCCCCATCCCCGTCCGCGGTTCTTGCCAAAGTCCGCCCCCGTTCCCGCCAATGTTCCCCCAGGTTCTTGCCAAAGTCCGCTCTCGCCCTAACCACAGCCCGCCCTCGTTCCCGCCACCGTTCGCCCAGGTTCCCTCCATCCTCCCCCCGTCCTCGAATCTACAGCGTCAATGCCTCGGCGTTGTAGGCTCTTTACCATGGCTCAACCGAGAAGGTAATCAAAACCTGAGCAAAACCTGAGCAAAACCTGTAACTCTATTTCATTGTTTTATAAAGTGTTAAAAGCCATATTTTTGCCATTTTTTGTATCGTTGAAAATAGCTAATCTGCATATTGTTAAGCCTTTAGCTTCCAGAAAAAATCACGCCATATTCCAGCTCTTACTTCTGTCTTTTGTTGCTCAACACCGAAAAAAATCATCAAAAACATTGCTATTTGCAGGAAAATATGTATTTTAGTGGTCTGGTTATTGTGGCTGATTACATCCGTTAAACGGCTGCAATTGTTTGGCTATAAAATAAATACAACATCTAATAAGTAATCGTTGACGCATGAAAACGTTAAAAAAAGCAGCACTATTTTTCTTTTTTGCCAGTATTTTCGGGATGGCTGGCGTGATGGCTCAGTCGAGTTACGCCGACAAGGCCGACGCTCTCTTCGAGCAGAAGCAGTATCGCGCAGCCCTCGAGAAATACGAAGAAGCCTACAAGAAAATTAAAGACAACAAGGCCGAGCGCAACCGCGTCTATTTCCAGATGGGTGAGTGCTACCGACTTATCCACGACTTCAACAAGGCCGAAGTGGTTTACAAGCAGCTCGTAAGCTCCAAATACTACAAGACCGAGCCTATCATCTACTTCCACCTCGCCGAGGTTTGCCGCTTCAACGACAATTTCGATGACGCTAAGAAAAACTATGAGAACTACCTCGAAATCATCCCCGATGACAAACTGGCCAAGTCTCGCTATGAATCGCTTGACTATGTCGAACAGCTCGTCCACGACCGCACCCGCCACGTCATCAAGAAACTCGACAACTGGAACTCTCAGTGGAACGACTGGGCTCCTCGTTTCCTCGGCGACGACACTAACTCCATAACCTTCTCCTCCTCTCGCTTCGGCAGCGGTGAGACGGCAAACTCGTCTAACTCCGACGCTTGGACTGGGCAGGCTTTCTCTGAGATTTACTACGTTTTCTGCGACCGCAAGGGAAACTGGTCTCCGACTCCCGAACTCATCGAGACTGAAGGCCACATCAACTCCCCCGTCAACGAAGGTGAGGCCGTCTTCTCGCCCGACGGCAAGACTGTCTGGTTCTCGCGCTGCGACGTCCGCAAAAACAAGACCGAAGGCTGCTACATCTATACTGCTACCCGCAACAGCAACACCCTCGATAAGAAAAAAGGCAAGAAAAAACAGACCGACGAGGCTGCCATGAACGGCGAATGGTCCGAAGCTGTGCGCGTTGACCTTGGCGACACCGCCTTCAACTATCTCTACCCGGCTGTCACTAGCGACGGTCTGACCATGTATTTCTCGTCCGATATGCCCGGCGGCCAGGGTGACTATGACCTCTGGATGGTCACTCGTAAATCCACCAGCGACGAGTTCGGCAACCCCGTCAACCTCGGCTCCCGCGTCAACACCGGCGGCCGCGAGGGTTTCCCTGTCCTCCGTTCCGATTCCGTCATGTATTTCTCTTCCACTGGTCTCCCAGGTGTCGGTGGTTACGACCTCTTCCGCACCGAGCTGAACGGACGCCGCTGGAGCGAGCCTGAAAACCTCGGAGTGCCTATCAACTCCTGCTACGACGAGATGTCCATAATCTTCTACCCTGGAGAGAGCATCAAATACGAGGAGCGCGGTTACTTCTCGTCAAACCGTCCGTTCGACGACCCGCATAACAAGGAAACCGAGAAGAAAGGCAAGAAGATTCCTCCCATCAACGACGACCTCTTCTACTTCGAGCTTGAGCCGCTGCTCTACAGCATTCAGGGTATCGTCCGCGACGAGAAGTCTATGCAGCTTGTCGAGAAGGCTAAGGTCAAACTCGTGGGCTCAAACGGCAAAGAGTACGAGACCTACACCGACAAGAAAGGCTTCTACCGCTTCGATGTTGACAAAGTCAAGCGCAACGTGGTCTATAAGATGTATGTCTCCAAGGTTGACTACTTCACCACCGAGGGCTCCGAGAGCACTAAAGGTTACAACGTCAGCAAAGACCTCGTCCACGACTTCCGTCTCGAGCCTGTTCCGAAGATGCCCGTCGTGCTGCCCGAAATTCGCTATGACCTCGCAAAGTGGGACCTCAAAGAGGAGTTCATGGATTCCCTCATGGACCTCTACCTCATTCTCGTGAATAACCCCAACGTAGTTGTTGAAATCCGTGCTCATACCGACTGCCGTCCATTCATAGGACTTACCAACGACACCCTTTCTCAGCGTCGTGCACAGTCGGTGGTTGACTACCTCATCTCTCGTGGCATCGAGCGTGAGCGTCTCGTGGCAAAGGGCTACGCCGAGCGTGTGCCTCGCACCCTCGACCGCGACATCACCATCAAAGTCAACAAGAAACCCTACAGCTTCTCGAAGGGTACCGTCCTCGAATGTGACTATGTCAACTCCATAAAGGATGAAAACCGCAAGGAGGCGGCTCACCAGCTCAACCGCCGCATTGAGTTTATGGTTCTCCGTACAGACTTCGTGTCAAAACGTCTCATCGACAACATGCAGTCCGAGACTCCGCAGGTGAAATATACCGACGACGGCAACGTCATCGACCTCGTCAACGCTCCTGTTGAGGAGGCTAACCCCGAGCCGAATATCATCCACGACGAGGGCACTATCCAGGCTACTATGATTAACTCCACCAAGGGCGAGATACCTTGCATCATCAACGGCATGCAGGTTCCTATGTTGATCGACGAGCGTTATATTGAGCCGATTGCCATCTCTTGGGAAGAGGCTATGAACTATCTCTACCAGCGTCGCATCACTAAAGAGGACTTCCCCGACCGCGACAATGCCTTCGACCCCGAGGGTAATATCCTCGACAAATCAACCATCATCTTCAAGGAGATGAAGATTGGTGAGAAGAAGGTCAGCAACGTCGAGGTGGTCGTAGTGAAAGGCGTGGACTATAAGTTCATCGTCAACAAGGAAGGCCTGAACCGTTTCGGCAAATATGAGTTCGACAAGCAGCGCGGCAAGCTCTACTTCGACGATTGATATGTCAATTAAATGATATGAGGCGGGATATTGCGTCGGCGTTATCCCGCCTTGTTTTTTAAGATGGACAACACTCTCTTGACAATCACCGGTACCACTGCCAGCGGCAAGACTCAGCTCGCCGCCGAGCTGGCCTACCGCATAGGTGGCGAGATTATCAGCGCCGACTCCCGTCAGGTTTTTCGTGGTATGGACATAGGCAGCGGCAAGGATCTTGACGATTACCACATCCACGGTGTTGACATTCCATATCATTTAATCGACATCCACGATGCGGGCTACGAATACAACCTCTACCAGTTCCTCACCGACTTCCGTCGTGCCTACGACGGCATCCTTCAACGCGGTCACCGTCCCATACTCTGCGGCGGCACTGGCATGTATGTTGACGGTGTGGTAAGGCAGTACGAGCTGCCCGACGCTCCCGTTGACGAGGAATTCCGTCGCAGCATTGCCGACAAGAGCGACGAGGAGCTCACCGCACGGCTCGCCTCTATGATAAAACTCCACAACCACACCGATACCGAGACCCGTGACCGCCTCGTCCGCGCTCTCGAAATCCAGGAATACAAGCTGCAGCATCCCGACTCGTTCACCCGCATGCCAGACATAAACCACGTGATTGTCGGTGTTCTGTTTCCTCGCGACGTGCTGGTCAAGCGCATTGAGACGCGACTCCGCCAGCGCATCGACGGCGGTATGGTTGATGAGGTGGCGACTCTGCTTAAACAAGGGGTTCCTCCCGAGCGCCTGCTCCGCTATGGCCTCGAATACCGCCATGTTACTCTCTTTCTGCAAGGCAAGATAACCAAAGAGCAGATGTTCGATGGTCTCTTCACCGACATACGGCGCTTCTCAAAGCGCCAGATGACTTGGTTCCGACGCATGGAGCGCAACGGCGTGAGGATTCATTGGATCGATGGACAGCTCCCGCTCGAAACAAAGGTCGAACAGGTTTTGAAACTGTTATGAGAAACTATACCTTCCGCAAAGGCACCCCCGACGAGGCTGCGGTCCTCTACAACTTGGTGGTTGACCGCATGGCATGGATGGACCGTAAAGGCATACGTCAGTGGAACGTGACCGAATACCTCGTTAGGTTTCCGATGGACTATTATGTCGAGCATCAGCGTATCGGTCAGCTCTATGTCCTCGTTGACGACGAGAGCGGCAAGGTGGTGTGCGCCGCCGTTCTGAAAGAGGAAGACGACCGCTGGCCCGACGACGGGCAGAAGGCTCTCTACCTCCACAACTTCGCCTCTGCCGTAGGTTGGCTCGAACCGGTGGGTGACATATTCCTCGACCACTGCCTGCAGTTGTCCCGCTCTATGCACAAGGACTTCTTCCGCCTCGACTGTGCCGTTGACAACGCTTTCCTCAACCGCTACTACGGCAGTCGCGGCTACACCGAGGCTGGCTACTGCACTCACGGCCTCTACAAAGGCGTGCTGCGTCAGAAAGCCATTGATTAGAAACTGTTCGTAATACTGTCTTCTATCGCCGTTTTATGGAGGCGAGCCGTCGCTCCAGCTCCCATATTCTCACATCGCGTCCAGCAATCTTCCCGTCGCCGTCTAGCACTATGATGTAGGGCAGATGGCTTATGTCTAGCTTCGCGATATAGGGTGCATCCCATCCCCGTCGGTCGGCATCTATATCTACAGCCACGACGGTGACGCTGTCTCGGCATATCTTCTCGGCGGTGGCTAGGTCGCGTCGGCAGATGTCGCACCACGACGCACCAAATAATATCACACTCGGCTTGCCGCTCTCCAGGCAGTCCGAGAGGCGGCAGCGCTGCTTCTCTTCCGTGAATTCAAAGTCGGGCAGCGGCATTCCTTCCGCCAACGCCACCGACTCGCGAAGGTATTTCTCTATTGCATGGTAGTGGTAGCAGCGTGCCTCGACACTGTCGAGGATTGAGTATAGCTTCTCCACCTCGCGCAGTTCCATGCCGCGCATCTGTCTGAACAGCACAAAGGCGGCTATGGGTGAGGTGCGGTTGGCACGTATGTATTCCGTTAGCGACTTCGTGTCACCGCTGGTTTCCATTGCGTAGCGATATTGGCTGTTCGAACGCGAGCCCGACAGCGGCGAGCGCTCCAGCTCCTCGGCGTTGACTTCAAGGCTCATCTCGGTGGGCTCAAGATACAGATGTATATGGCGGTTGCCCGAGAACGTGAGCTGTGCGGCACATGGCCCCGCCAGCGGTGCGCTGAAAGTAGAGACCCCATCCTTGATGCGGTGCGCATATCGGTGCGACGTGGTGTCGCCGTCAAACACCGTGAGTGTCGCACTCCGCCCCAACGACTTCGGGCATTTGACTGTCAAGGTAAACGCCCCTTGCCCCCAAGCAATCAGGGGCATAAACATAAGACACAACAAAAGGAGTGACCGCAAGTGTCGGCCACCCCTTTTTATCTTTTCACACTTATCCGTTCCCCGGACAACTGGCATCAGTACGAACGATAGGTTTGTTTGTTACGTTCGTTTGTACCTTTCACTCTGTAGTTCTTGTTGATGGTTTTGGTGTTCTCGTGGTGGGTCTTGTACATTACCTCACCCTCCGAAGTTTTGCATGACGTTGTGGTGCCGCACACCGTAACCATTCCGACAAGGACCAAAGCTGATGTCATTATACGTATGAACTTTTTCATAATGCGTTGTTTTAGGTTTGTATCTATTTAAGGCACAATCGCTTCACGCAATATTTTGGCCTCTCGTTTCCATTTGATTTACAACGCAAAGAAACGAGTTTTTTTTGGCATAAACAAGTTTTTAAGAAAAATTCACGTTTGCGAAGGCCATAACATTTTCAAAACTCTATGGTTGAGAGAACAATTCTATGAAAAAAATCGAATGGGAGAGTGGTCATATTTGTTTTACTTTTCACCTATTTTGGTTCAGTGGCTTTGCAGTGGCTTTGCAGTGACTTTGCAGTGGCTTTGCAGTGAACCAATACCGGGCCAGCTTTGCGCTAATTCTAGACCGATTATGGCGTGATGCTAGTTTAGCGGTTGGCGGTTACGGGCAGCGGGCAGTTTTGGGGCCGTCAAAAACCACGAAAAGGACTAATTATTATGGGTTTGAAAATATTTTTTCATGGAATGTTGTATTAATGACGGAAAATAAGTAAGTTTGCAATGGTCGAAATACACTTGATTTAATCGTAATTAATTTACAATTAACTAATTATTATATTAATCCACAAATAAAAGGAGACTACACATGACAAAAGTAAAATCATTGGCAGACCTGAAAGCCATGAGGGAAAAGCTCCAGTCAACTCTCGATGTGAGAGAGAAGGCTGAGAACCCCGATGCACTTGTACAGATCAAGGTTGCTATGGCTACCTGCGGTATCGCCGCCGGTGCAAAACAGGTGATGGAACACATGATGCAGAAAGCCGAAGAGCTTCACATCAACGCAGTATTCACTCAGACCGGTTGCATGGGCTATTGCCATGCCGAGCCCACCCTCGAGGTGAAGGTTCCGGGCAAAGACCCCATCGTGTTTGGCCACGTTGACAACAACCGCGCCGACGAGATCCTCACCAAGTATGTCCAGAACGGCGAACTGGTAGAGGGCATCATCCCCGTCAACTACGAAACAATTGACAAGTAAAGTTTAAAGCTGTAAGCTGTAAGTTGTAAGTGTTAAGTGTTCTGCGACACAACCTGCGCAAGCTACTTAAAACTTAAAACTTAGAACTTAAAACTAACAAAAAGAATTATGGCAAAATATAAAATGCATGTTTTAATCTGCGGCGGCACTGGATGCAAATCGTCCAATAGCCTCGAGATTATTGAAGAATTCCGCAAAGTTCTCGCTGAGAAAAAACTCTCCGAAGAAGTGCAGGTAATCAAAACTGGCTGCTTCGGCTTCTGCGAGAAGGGCCCCATCGTGAAGATTATGCCCGACAACACCTTCTACACCCAGGTGAAACCCGAAAACGTGCTCCGCATCGTTGAGGAACACATCATCAAAGGTCGTAAGGTGCCCGAGCTGCTCTACACCAACCCCGAAAACAAGGAGCATGTGAGCGACTCGAAACACATGGACTTCTATCGCAAACAAATTCGTATCGCCCTCCGCAACTGCGGCTTCGTGGATCCTGAAAACATCGACGAGTGCATCGCTCGCGGCGGCTACGAGGCTTTGGCCAAGTGCTTGACCGAGATGACTCCCGAACAGGTTGTCGATGTGATAACCAAGTCGGGCCTCCGCGGTCGTGGCGGCGCTGGATTCCCCACCGGCGTGAAGTGGGGCCTCTGCGCTAAGAACAAAGCCGAACAGAAATATATCATCTGCAATGCTGACGAGGGCGACCCCGGTGCATTCATGGACCGTTCCATCCTCGAAGGCGACCCCAACTGCATCGTTGAGGCTATGGCTATCGGCGGCTACGCCATCGGTGCCACCAAGGGTCTTATCTATATCCGCGCTGAATACCCGCTCGCAATCGAGCGTCTGAAAATCGCTATCCGTCAGGCTCGCGAATACGGCCTCCTCGGTGAGGACATCCTCGGCAGCGGCTTCAACTTCGACATCGAGCTCCGCTACGGTGCCGGCGCATTCGTCTGCGGCGAGGAAACCGCTCTTATCCACTCCATGGAAGGTATGCGCGGTGAGCCTACCCTGAAACCCCCGTTCCCGGCTGTCAAGGGTTACATGGGCATGCCTTCGAACGTGAACAACGTCGAGACTTTCGCCAACATTCCTATCATCATCACCAAGGGTGCCGACTGGTTCCGCACCATCGGTACCGAGAAATCTCCCGGAACCAAGGTGTTCGCTCTCGCCGGCCAGATCAACAACGTGGGTCTTATCGAGGTTCCCATGGGCATCACCCTGCGTGAGATCATCTACGAAATCGGCGGCGGCATCAAGGACGGCAAGCAGTTCAAAGCCGTTCAGACCGGTGGTCCTTCGGGCGGATGCTTGACAGCCAAGCACCTCGACACCGAGATTGACTACGACAGCCTCGTGGCTGCTGGCTCGATGATGGGCTCCGGCGGTATGGTCGTCATGGACGAAACCAGCTGTATGCCCGCTATCGCTAAGTTCTACCTCGAGTTCACCTGCGAGGAGAGCTGCGGTAAGTGCACCCCCTGCCGTGTTGGTAACAAGCGTCTCTGCGAGCTGCTTGAGAAGATCACCGACGGTCGCGGCACCATGGAAGACCTCCAGGCTCTGCGCAACCTCGCTGCCGTTATCAAGGACAGCGCTCTCTGCGGCCTCGGTCAGACCTCGCCGAACCCCGTCCTCTCGACTCTCGACAACTTCTGGGATGAATATGTTGAGCACGTGGTTGACAAGAAATGCCGCGCTGGCGTCTGCAAGAAACTCATGCAGTATGTCATCGACGCCGAGAAGTGCATCGGCTGCGGCAAGTGCGCCAAGGGCTGCCCGGTCGAGGCTATCAGCCGTACCGACTACACCGCCCCCGGCCACAAGCTCGCTTCCATGGCCATCGACGCCAACAAGTGCATCAAGTGCGGTGCCTGCATCAACAACTGCAAATTCGGTGCCATCTCAATTAAATAAAATTGTCCGACCAGTCTGACTAGTCTGACTAGTCCGACATAAAAACAATAAGAAACAATGATAAACGTAACCATAGATCATAAAGCGATTCAGGTCCCCGAAGGCACCACTATTCTGAAAGCTGCCCGTATGGCCGGTATCGATATTCCTACGCTCTGCTACTTCGAGCTCGACGGAATGAAATTTGAAAACAAACCCGGCGGATGCCGCGTCTGCATGGTTGAGGTCGTGAAGGACTTCAACGGCAAGCCGCGCCGCAACCTCGCCCCCGCTTGCGCTACCGACTGCGTAGAGGGTATGGAGGTTCTCACCGCCTCACCGCGCGCTTTAAACGCCCGCAAAACCGTCGTTGAGCTTATCCTCAGCGACCACCCGAACGACTGCCTCCAGTGCGAGAAGAGCGGCGACTGCGAACTCCAGTCTCTCGCTGCACGCATGGGTATCCGCGAAATCCCCTTCAAGGGCGCTCAGTCAACCTACAAGAAAGACCACACCCTCAGCGTCTATCGCGACATGGACAAATGCGTCTATTGCCGTCGTTGCGAAGAGATGTGTAACAAATTCCAGAGCGTTGGCGCCCTCAGCGGCGTGAACCGTGGTTTCCCGTCGGTGGTTTCGCCCGCCTTCGAGCAGCCCCTTGGCGACACCAGCTGCGTCAACTGCGGCCAGTGCGTACAGGTCTGCCCCGTGGGTGCTCTCACCCTCGTTGACAACATCAGCGACGTGCTCAAAGCCATCGCCGATCCTACCAAGAAAGTGGTTGTCCAGACCGCTCCCGCCGTCCGCGTCGCCCTCGGCGAAGAGTTCGGCATGGAACCCGGCACCATCGTCACCGGCAAGATGGCCGCTGCTCTCCGTCGTCTCGGATTCGACTATGTCTTCGATACCGACTGGAGTGCTGACCTCACCATCATGGAAGAAGGCACCGAGCTGCTTAACCGCGTGAAGGCTTTCCTCGGCGGCGACAAGAACGTCAAGCTGCCTCAGTTCACCAGCTGCTGCCCGGGTTGGGTCACCTTCTACGAGAAGAACTTCCCCGACCTGCTCGAATATCCTTCGACAGCCAAATCGCCTCAGCAGATGTTCGGCGCTGTCACCAAGAACTACTTCGCCAACAAGATTGGTGTGAAACGCGAAGACATCGTCTGCGTCTCCATCATGCCGTGCTTGGCTAAGAAGAGCGAGGTGGCCCGCGACGAGTTCAAAGTCAACGGCGATCCCGATGTGAACTTCTCGCTGACTACCCGCGAGCTGGCTCACATGCTCAAACAGTGCAACATCGACCTCAACGCTCTGCCTGAGGAAGACTTCGACAGCCCGCTCGGCTCATCGACTGGTGCCGCCGTCATCTTCGGCGCTACCGGCGGTGTGATGGAAGCTGCCATTCGTACCGCTTACGAAGTCCACACTGGCAAGACTCTGCCGAGAATCGACTTCGAGGAGTGCCGCGGTATTTTCGGTGAATCCATCCGCGAGGCTACCGTTGACTTCGACGGTCTGCCCGTGAAGGTCGCCATCTGCTACGGTCTCGGCAACGCTCGCAAACTTATGGAAGAGGTTCGCGCTGGCAACCCCAACGGCTACCACTTCGTCGAAGTTATGGCATGCCCCGGTGGTTGCATCGGCGGCGCTGGTCAGCCCTACCACCACGGCCACAGCGACATCATCAAGAAACGTATGGATGCCATCTACCGTGAGGACGCTGGCAAGCCCATCCGTAAGAGCCACGAGAACCCCGACATCATCGCCATTTACAAGGAATACTACGGTGAACCTTGCGGCCACCTCAGCCACGAGCAGCTGCACACCCACTATTTCGACAAATCCGATAAAATCGAGGCAACAAAATAAGTAACCAGTGATGAGTGACCAGTGACCAGTGAGATGAAATCATTCGTATCACAGGTCACGGGTCACGGGTCACAAAAAAATAAAGAAAATGGCAAACATCAAAATATCCGAAGATAAAGTCAATTTTATCAAAGAAGTCTGCAAGAACTTTGGTAACAAGTCGGGTGAGGTCATCAACGTGCTGCACCAGGTGCAGGGCAAGTTCGGCTATCTCCCCGCTGAAGTACAGGAAGTCATTGCTCACGAGCTGAAAATGCCGGTGGCCAAAGTCTATGGTATCGTCTCTTTCTACAGCTTCTTCACCATGGAGCCCAAGGGCGAACACCCCATCGACATCTGCCTCGGTACCGCTTGCTACGTGCGCGGTGCTGAGAAAGTGCTCGACGCTTTCTCACGCGAGCTCAACATCCCGGTTGGAAAATGCACCCCCGACGGTAAGTTCTCTCTGAACACCCTCCGTTGCGTCGGCGCCTGCGGTCTTGCTCCTGTCGCCATGATCGGTGGCAAGGTCTATGGCCGTCTCACCCCCGATCAGGTACCTGGCATCATCGCCGAGTACAAATAAGACGAGCAGATTCGTTAATGAAATCGTGCCATGCTGCAAAGCGTGGCACGATTTTTTTACGCCGCAAACGTTACCAATCTTGCAAAAAGTCGTAACTTTGCCAACCGTAAAGTATAACAAATCCTGTCGCAAATGAATCGTATTATAGCCATTTCCGCAATATTCCTGTTGTTGTGTGCCGCCTGTGATCGCAAGCCGAAGTGCTTGATTGAGGAACCTCAGATGGTGGCGCTGCTCACCGACGCCTATCAGCTCGAAGGTTTCTACGCTGTGGAACGCGGCATGGACAGCATAATTACCGACCCCGTGATTGTGGCCACCTACGACAGCATCTTCGCAAAGCACGGAGTCACGCAACAGCAGTTCGACGAGAGTATGGCCTACTACATGCGCCACGCCGACAAATACGAACTAATCCACAAACAGGTGGTCGAAAAACTGGACGAGAAACTAAAGGAGATGCATTAAGCATCTCCTTTCTTGTCTTTGGATATTATTAGATAATGTCACTTGCCCCAGGAGTCGCGGTCGAGGGAGCGGTAGGTTATGGCTTCGGAGAGGTGGGTTGGGGTTATTTGGGGGTTGGCTTCGAGGTCGGCTATGGTTCTTGCTACCCTTAGGATGCGGTCGTAGGCTCTTGCGGAGAGGCCTAGACGGTTCATGGCGGCTTCCATTATGGTGCGGCACTGGTCGGACAGTTGGCAGTACTGGCGGGTGAGCTTGCTGGTCATCTGGGCATTGCAGTGGACGTTTGGGGTGTTCTTGAAACGCTCCGTCTGTATGGCTCGGGCGGCTATTACTCGCTCGCGGATGACGGCGCTGGGTTCGGAGGGGAGAGCCTTGCCGAGTTCGGCGACGGGGACGGGTATTACTTCGATGTGGATGTCGATGCGGTCCATGAGTGGGCCGCTGACTTTGTTGAGGTAGCGGTGGACGGCGCCTGGAGGGCAGGTGCACGCGATGGTGGGGTGGTTGTAGTAGCCGCAGGGGCAGGGGTTCATGGCTGCGATGAGCATGAAGGAGGCTGGGTATTCGATGGTGGTCTTGGCGCGGCTGATAGTGACGTGGCGTTCCTCCATGGGTTGGCGCAGCACTTCAAGCGCAGTGCGCTTAAATTCAGGTAGTTCATCCAAGAGGATAAATTTGTGCCGTTTGTAAGATGTGGATTATCAATAGGGTAACCCGTATGTCTGCATATCTGACATTATACTTTAACGATATCAGTCATACATTGATTTACTAATCATCGAACAAAGTTAACGGTCTTTTTCAACGTAGGTGAAATTTGTTTGGCCGATAGTGAAGGTACGTCCGTGGAAGAGACGGTATTTTTTGTTTACACGGAGTTTTTTGCCGCGCATATATACACCGGGCTCAATAGGGATGAGGTATGGAGAACGTTTGCGCATACGTATCTCGGCCTGCACAGGAGCGACTTCGCCTTGTAGGTCCCACGAAAGCTGCAGAGAGCAATCAACAGATTTGCCTATCGTCACAACACGGTCTGGATTGTTGCGGAACCATTTGTAGAGGGCGATATCCATAGTTTTGACAGCCCCTTGAACCTTTAAGAAATAGCGTTCGGAACGAGGGGCAGCAACGGCGATGGCCAGGGCAAGACCTATACAGTATATGACAAAACTTAGAAGAGTGAAGAGCCTGAAGTCAAGTTCGAAGAAGCAGAAAAGAGTGTTCCAGGCATACATGGACAGAAATCCGACCAATACGCTTGCCAGAAGAATCCAACGGCTGTGACGTATGCTTGTGGCGAAGGTGGTGCATGCAGCAATAATAAATCCCGACAAAGTCCAAGGTATCCAATTGATTAGAAAAGTATAATTATTGATGTTGAAAATGAAGATAATCAAGTTGATGACCATGAACGAAAGATAGCATCCTACGGCAGCGATAACAGCGCGAAGAGTCACAGAAAGCGCAGCACGAATGTTTGTCCTGCGACGCAATGCAAGGGCCGAGAGCCCTAACGTAAGGAAAAAAGCAATGGAAAGACCGAGGAATGGGGGCTGGGTGACTGAAGAATGAGCGAAGGGGTAAAGGTTTGAATAGTAGTCAAAATGCACATACATAAGGAAAATCAGCCAAGAAAATACCGATGCTGCGATGGCAACCAAAAGCCATTTCAGGTAATAAGGGGCATTCCGTGGGTCATGGATTTTGTGAACATTGTAGTAGTGCGAGCCATGTTTGCAGCGGTCGCTGTATTCAGGGCAGTGGTACGAGTTTTCATCCCAACAAGTTTTGTGTGTAGTGTGCTCACACTTGACAACAATATCATCGCCTTTTTCAAAAGGTGCTTTGCATAGATAACAGCACTCTCCAACAGGCTTGCTGTCAAAACACATGCCACGTCCAGTGTATTTTACGACATACCTGCGGCGAAAAATGCAATACGAGACGAATGGAACTATTATTTGTATAGCAAGATAAACTAAAGCTATAAGGAATATTCCAAGTATGATGCCTTGAATGATGATATGGTGAAATGGTTGTTCGTTGACTATTATCGGATCGAACATCTCTCCTTTGTTGATAGAAGCCGTGAACGATGCCATAAGGGTGTCGGCTTTAATATCATAGAAGCTGACCATCAGCCGTTTATTGTCGCCTCGATAGACTTTGTTGTCTGGGTTCTCAAATAGAAACTCATTGTCTGGGGTGATAATATTCAGGGTTCGGTACATGTCACGTTTAAATGACACCCAGTTGAAATTGTCGATATATTGACCACCTGTGTTTGTACAAAAAATGCGCAGAATGTTTTTTGCATAATCGTCATCTCCGTTTTGCAAGGTGTTCATACTGGCGTAGTAGGCGACAAACGACGTGTCGTCAAGTTCAAAATCCCTGTCTGTCAGTTGCTCTTGGAACAGGAAATGGTTCGGATCAAGAGGTTCGTCACTGCCGTCTTGATAGACTTTTTCATTTGAGAAAGTGAGCAAAACCAGTTTTGTGGCATCCATCCAACAATTATCTCTCTGCAACATTTCTTGGCTCTTCTGGAGTATCGACCTGTATAGGCACACATGATTAGAGCGAGACTTGACAAAATAATTGTCAAGCACATAATCGGAAGCCAACATAGATTCGGATACGCTATTGCTATCCATAAAGGCGACATACAAATTGTCTCCAGTAAAGGTGGTTTTCATCTCCAATACAAGAGACCGTAGTGCATCAAGATTTGATTGAGGAAGTGTACGGTCTATTAAAACCAGCATTTTTATACCCAGTTGAGAAACACTTTCTGCCTCAATGTTTTTTATTTCTTTTAAACGAGGGGTTGTGAATCTGGCCATTCCAACACCTTCAATGGTTTCCTTGACCTCCACACGGACTTTTGTTGAATCCTTGAGTTCGTGATAGCCTACATCATGCTCGACATCAGTGGAGACTGTGAATGTTTTATAGTCGGTCGCAAATTCAACGTCCACAACTTTGATTTTCTCATCCTTTTTTTCAAACAGATGAGAAAGAATATCGGGATCAACGTTGTCGTCCAAAGTTTTGTCGAACTTGCCACACGCTGTGACACAGACCAAACTGAATACTATTGCGATTCTGGATAGTAAGATTCGTATTGACATTGCGTTATTGTTTGATTGTCAGAATTAGTTGTCAATTGAATTTCCTGTGATTAAGGAATCCTTCACCATATTATTATATCGTGGGATATTCACTGTTATTGTTGTTTCTTGAGAGCAGCTCTTTCTGTTTTTTCAGCATCTCGCGGGCTTTTTTTGCTGCTTTAATTTTTGTTACGATCATATTGAAAAATATGAGAATCACCGACACACATGCCAATCCCATCAGGTAGTCCTTGGCTCGTTCTATTAAAGGCTTGTACTCCATTGCCTGGATTTTGCCGGAAATAGACTTTAGTGCCAAGTACCGCTCTTCTAAACAGTCAGCGCGAGTATTCAGTTGCGGTATGAGCTGCGCAGCCTCTCTTGATTTGCCATAGCTTGTTTCTATCTTCTCAAATGCCGATTTTTCCTCATTTTTTACTTTTTCCAGCTGAGGGGCCAACTGTTTAACTAAAGAAAGATTCCGCGCCTTCTTATAGAGCTCCTTGTATATGGTGTCCTGAGAGGCAAGATAGCGCTCAGCTTCAATAAAGTCAGCCACTGCGTCGCACTTGTTCTGCTGAGCCGCTATACTGTCGCCAACAGCCTGTTTAAGCTGCTGAACCTTTGTCATCAAATCCATAAGTTCTTCACTCTCGGCGATTTCGACTTGCTCGGACTGTACAAATGCATTCCACCTGAAATCAAGTGACTGAAAACTATTATTCAACATTCGTATCTTCTGTCCGACAACCTGAACATGGGTCGCTGATTCAAAATCGGACATGGCACGGCCAAAACGCATACCATCGGAAGTGTATAGGCGATTGAAATCGTCGATGAATTGAATCATACGACCTGACAACTGCTGCTCGCGGAACGGATCTATCATAGATTCATCCTGAGCAGAAACGGTGTCTGATTGAATATTAAAAAACAGGGAGATGATAAAAACCACCACCAGTTTCAACCTGACCATCAAGAGCCCATGCTTTTTATATCTTATTTGCATACTTTGTTGAAATATTTTTCAGCCTTGCGGAAAACCGTAATTGCATTTTTTTCTTCGCTGGTCTGTCCATATCTGCCGCTTATCAGAGTGTTTATGTCCTTTATGATACTGCGACCCTGAGCCACCAAGTCGGCACGCTCGGCGGGATCACGGCTGGCAAGCCACCGCGAGACAGTATTGTCCAATATACGGGCATTGGATAGTATTTCCCTGGCATTTAATCCTCCACCATCGACCATTGGCCCAGCCGCACCGGATGCCGCCACAGCGTCAATTTTTGTATCAAGTGCCTGTATGGAGTCAACTATTTGGTTGTACTTGTCACGAGACTGTTGGATATCAGCGCATCGGCTTGCAGTGGTATTCTTGGGGAACTGTTCTATCAGTGTCGCCTTCATATCAATAAAAACCTTGTGGCTCTCATCGTTTGATACTTTATCTGCCGTTTTACGCAGTGTGGCATAACTCTTACTTATTGCTTCAAGTGAGTTGGCTGAAGACGCAATCTCTTCGTCAAGACCGAAGCATGGGTTACGCTGTAGGGACACCTTGTAGGTTATGTTCAGGTCTCTTCCGTATGTTATGTCATAGCGGCTTGACGAAGATTTTTTCTTAACCTCGTCGAGGAGCATAACATCGCGCAACCGAACAGTTACTACGCCGAGTTTTCCCTGTATGTCAAACGTCTGTTCGATAAAGTCGTTCACCATCATCAATTCTTTATCGATAGGTTGAAGTCCGCTCACTTCTATCCACTTTTTGAGAATTTGTTTTCGGCGGGGTTTGGGAATGGTCTTGCGGAATGTTCGGGTAACTCTGAACTGGTCGCCAGGATTGCTGCTCACCACGTATGGCAGATTATCTGGTTTTATGCGACGGTGTTTTATCGCTTTCTTGTATCTTGCGTTGTCCCAGAAAACAAAAAGTGTCCTGTACGAAATAAGACTGACGGTTAGAGTGTTTTTTTCTTCGTTAAACACAAACTTAACCATCAAGTCCATATCCTTAGTGTCGTTACTCAAGGCAATATGGTCCGTGTATGATTCATTATCTGATACGGAGATGTTTTTGGTGGTTTGTGCTTGCATCATTGAGACGTTCAGTAACGAAACCATAATTGCAACGGTTAAATTGAATATTTTCATGCGTTTCATTTTTCTTGACAGACGTACATTAAAGTATGTATTATTTTCAATGGGCTAAAAACTTGAAACAAAAGACTCAAAAGGGTATCCATCCGTTTGGTTCGGCCTGTCTGATTACCCAAGCTGCAACCGACTGGTCCTCTGGGTATGGAGGTTCAGGAAGTGCATGATAGCACTCATACCTCAGGTAGCCGGCAACACGCTCAACCCCCCAGACTAAATCAGTATAGGTGTCTGCCATATTGACACATACACGTCCTGCGAAACTGCCAGCCCAACGGATATTCGGATGCCAAGGATGCTCTAGTGCATTGCCATTAGCATCAGTAGTTAGGAAACGGAACTGGGGACTGCCATCCACACACGGGTAGTTTTCGGGGAGGTCGATTCGCATACTGAAACTGTCGGCGAAAATCGGTTCATTCACAACCCCGGCCTGGTTAAGCTGGTCGATGTTGGTGACACCGCAGATGCTGTGAATATTATAAACTACAAGATAACTTGTTGGCAAACCGAAGGTGTTCGTGTCAATAATTTCGATTTTGAAATCACGGTTTTGGCAGGCATACTCCAACTTCTGCCACTCGTAGAGCAGCCGTCGGTTGCGACCGGTGAACTTGGTTATATCGAAATCCTTGATTTGCATTAGTTATTATAAAATATCTTTTACTAAACTATCCTGACCTCCTGTGTATCTATGGCCACCATCTGTGGCATCAACCCGGAAACGGATCTGGAATTAATGAAACCGTATCTCCGTTTTGGACATTGTAGTCAGCCAAGGTCTGTTCGGCATTGCCGATGCGGGGGCGCATAACACGCAACTCATGCACTGCAGAGTCCTCTTTTGCGAAGAAATAGTCAAGAGGGGCTCCTGTCGAGTCTATCGACGGAAAGTCGAAAATGAGTTTGCCATCGTTGCCGATTGCGTGACGCAAGTTTGTTAGCAGCGTCCCCAACGGCGCCTCGGGATTGGCTACGCGGAATTTCACTGTCTTGTTCTTGTAAACGATGTTCAGAAAGAAATCTTCCATATTGTGTTATATTGTGATGTTGTTATCTTTTGGTACAATCTTCAAACATTAATTTGTTGCTATTGATTACTTCCCTCGACCACGATATTGACCATAATTGGATAAACGCCCGAACTTCTCACCTCCATCATCTTCTGAAGCAACTGTTCAACGTATGGTATTTTCTCTTCGAAACTGCGTTTCACAGTGGAAGTGGCGGCGAGCACTATTTCGGCAACTATCTCGTAACCGCACCCGTGAGGGTCCTGCTGAATACGTCGGCTTACATCTAGACTTTTCACCATCGTGCGGTCGATGCTGTATCGTGTCATTAACTCGTTGTAGCAAAAAGTCTTTATGTCGGCCGGCGTAACAATGCGGTCGTTAGTGATGACGTGGTAGCGCATCAAGCTTTCTTCACACGCCTTGTCGCCGATTTCATCAAGACCTGGCATCGGGTCGGTTATTGGACGTACACTTGTGCCGTCAAACGGAGCAGGAATCTCGAACGACGAGCTTGTCGAAAGCAAGCTGTTGACGGCAGCGCCGTGTGTGGTAAGGTAGCGTACCTCCGTTGAGAGTTTGCTGCCCGAACCGATGGTGTCGCTGTGTAGCAACAGATACACACCTTCAAGACTTTGCTGCTTGTCACTCTGACAGACGCTCATAAGTCTCGATAGAATATCTTGCAATGTGTGTATAGTGCCGTCGTCAGACAGGGCTTTGTTGCTCTGAAAAGCGTAGAAATCGGTGTTGTATTTGTTTATAAGGCTCGAAAGCAGGCGTAACAGGCTACCCTGATTGAAGCGGTCTCCCATAACGCGTCTCACTTCCACCCGTTCCTTCGTGTAAATTTGCTCTTCCGATGGGCGCACCAAGTGTAAAAACTGACAGCCGGCATCCATATCGCTTCCGGCAACTCGGGTCATTGGATATTCACTCGAAAGCGTGGTGAGGTTCAGTTGTGCTTCGGCCAAAAGAACACTGTTGATAGACAACTGTTTCTTGTCGAATATGAAATTCTTTGCGAGACCAGCAAACTCAAACACAAGGTTCACTTCATCCATTTCGTCGGGCATATAGCGCGATGCATCGTGGTTCTTCACACAGTACATCCTGACGTTTTGCTTGGCAAAAATGTCCATAGCAACCATAGATGCGTCATAAACCCGAGAGTCGTTATAGAGCGATGTGTCGAGCGAGAAACACTTGGAAAGTGGCAGTTGGGCATAGTCCCATGGCCGGACCAAAGGCAGATATACCCCTTTGTAGGAAACCTTTAGGTCATGGAATAACATATTTTTCACGGCGAATGAGAAGCCCGAAAGATTACGAACCGGCGAATTGAACGCCAATGTCACGTTCCAGCGTCTGCCGTCTAACCGGGTAACCGACTTGACGTAACCGCCAATAACACGCGTGTGCAGAATTGGCATAAACTCGTATTGCGTACCCGACATTTTGAAGATGCTGCCTGTATCCACATCCCATTCGGGTATATTTCGGTTTAACGAGACCTCCACCACAGCCGAAGCTGGCACAGCGTGCCCCATCTCGTATGGAGTCAGCATCCGCATATACTCGGACACCACTTCCTCCTTCAGGCGTTCTATCTCGTTGTCGGCATCGTTCATCTGGAAGGCAAGGGCTGTCATCAGCAGATTCATGACAGCATCGTTTTCCATCCCTTCCAGGGCTTCGTTTTGCGGACTTTGCCGCCAAATCTTTATTGCATCGCTTAGCAGCTCTTGTGCACGTTGCCTTGTCTCAAAAATATTCATTTTATTGCATTGAAAGTTGAATGTTGAAACGAAAAGTGAAACTAAAAGAAAGGACTCAATTCCATATCTTTATCGTCGTTTCATATTTGTAAGGAGTGTTGCTTTCTATTATAGAACCTTTCACGCTCACATATATCATTTTCTCTTCTCTCACGTACGAGAGGCTCACGCTTATGTTGCCGAGCCGTGGTTCATACTTGATTATTGCTTTTTGTAGTTCGGTGGCGAAAGTGTTGATGTTCTTTGACGTGCCCGAAACCTTTATCTTGTAAAGATCTTTGCCGCCGCTGTTTTTGATAGCCTGTATTTGTTCGGTGTTTGGCGCCAATCCGTCGTTGACTGTACCTTCGTTCTCGTTGAATATCTCGAATCTCAGGTTCTTGAACACAAACCCATAATGTGGGTCGGCCTTGCATCCATACAGCGGCGTCTGCATCAGAAGCTCTATCGAGTGGCCGATACTATCCTCGACTGTTTCGTCACGAAGAAATCCTTTGGGTGTTATCTGTAGAGGAATTGATATCATCGGTAGAATTGATACTAAAAACTTGAAACTAAAAACTTAGAACTTGGAACTAATCTTCATATCATTGGTACGAATTCGTTTTCTTCCTCTTTTTCCACCGGTACAAACAAGGCTTTGTATAGAGCTTCGTAAAGGGTGTCGAACAACTGCTGGAAGAGGTCGTCTGACAGTTCCTGACGCAGTTGGCTGTACAGTTGAGGCTTCAGAGTGTATTCTAGTTTTTCCTTCAGCGTCTCGGCCAGTTTCTGCTCCAGTTCCTGACTCAATTGTTCCTTAATTTCTGGTAGCATTTGGTCGTGCAGTTCGGGTTTTATCGTCTCATACAGCTCCGCCTTTATCTGTGCTTTCAGCAGTTCATAGTCAATCGTGTCGTCCTTGGGCTCCACGTTGTCGAGTACCGAAACAGCGCTGTTCATGTACTCTTCGAGCCATTTCAACCACTTTTCAATGTCATACTGGTTGGGCTCGGGTATTTCGGCTGTCAGCCCGCTTTGTGGATTGAGTGAGTGTATGTAATAGTTTATTGCCTGTGCAAGCTCCTGAGTGAAAAGGATGAAATTGGTAGTGGCCATACTCATGCTGTAGCTCTTCAGGATGAAAAGGTAGTGTAGCATGGCTCGTTTGCCGAACTCGTCGGTCAGGTGCTCGTGTGTCGCAATGCTGGTCATCTGTTCAACATAGCGGTCTATGTATGGCTTGAATCGTTGGTCGCAGACAAGTTGCAACGTGGGGGGGATGAAGTCTGTATCGACCGAGAAAACGCCCTCGTTTGCCTTGAAACGCACCACCGGCAGCAGGTCGTTGTTCTCAATCTCCTCCATGGTGTTCAGAGTGAATCGGTAGTTGGGCCTTTTGTAAGGAACACCCTCCCGTTCATACTCAGCCTGTCCTTCACCGAAGCCGACGGTAAGATAGTAGCAGTCGCCAAAGAGCCTCGGAATAGTCACAGTCACAGGTTCGTCCACATCCACAATCCTGCCCGACGCAAGAAGAGCCATGCACCTGAAATGTTCCATCTCGAAACAGTTCTTCACAAAGACCCCGCTGTTATTGAAGGGCACTTCGGGCAATATGCCTACGCGTTGTCCCCCCAAAGCGGCCTGAATGGCGACGCGTTGCTGGAAATCGATGTGTTGGTCCATCCCGGCAAAGGTCTCGGTGGTGAGTTCCATTCCGGAGCTCCAGTTGATTCTCGAATTTATATCCATTTTGTGTTTGTTTGTATTCTTGTCAATTTCACAATTTCACAATTTCACAATTCACTATTTCACAATTCACAATTCACACTTTCACTATTCACAATTCACAATTCACAATTCACTATTATAATCCAGCATCAACCCATCACCGACCTTTTGCGGTTGGCGGTGGTGTTTTATGGTTATCTCGCATCTCATCTCGGCGGGGATGAGCCATTCGGACAGGAAAGCCTGCAAAGGCTCGATGTCGGCCTTGAGTTTTTTGTATTGTTCGGCGCTGAGGTCGGGAATGAGCAGTTGGTATTCCACGCTGGGTATCCAATATCTAGTGCTGTCCTCGTGGCTATAGCGTCCCGTCTTCATCATGGCGCGACAGTTAAAGAGAGAGCCGAGCAATTTGGCAATACTGCGCAAATCGGCTCTCATCTTGCTGATATAGGGCAGCATGACGGCCACTTCGCGTACGTAAGGGTTCGTTTCGGCCTCGATGTCGTAGTTCCAGATGGATTTCAGAAGGTAGGCGAGCTTGTTTTCCAGCAGTGCGGAGGTCATCCGTTCAATATGAAGCCTTTGGCGGAATGCAAAGGTGTCTATTGGCAGAAATGCTTCCTTGTAAAGTTTCATCCGCTGGGTCAGCTTCTTGTATTTGTCGGCGAAGTTGCCGCCTCTCAGGTCTTCTTCGCCAGAAAGAAGTCCGTCGGGCAGCAGACTGATAAAGCCGTCACGCGAAAGTACCACCTCGTCGCTTTCATCATACACTGAGATATGGTCGCCCATATAGTTCCGGTAGAAAGTGCCCTCGCACCGCGCTATCCACTTGTCTTCCATTTCTGGATAGAGCCGGTTGAGCAGCATCTCCGCTCCGATTTCATTTATTTCGTATTGTTTCAAGGTATTTGTTGAATTGAAAACTTAAATTATCACTATTCACGCATTCCTACATTAACGCATTAACGCAATAACACAATAACGCAATAACACAATAACACATTCTTTTTAGTTCCAGGTATTTGTCTTCATTTTCGGTTCTTACATGTATCACGTCGTTGTCGGGCAGACCTAACTGTCGCAAGGTCAAATTTATATAGGGGAAGTTCTTATCTACACTATTGTATTCATGCTGGTATATTTTTTCTGACTCATTCTTTCCTCCCAACTTGTCCGCCACCATACGTCCCTGGCACATCACCCTCTGCTGTTCTCCCGTCGTGCTGTATTCCACATAATCGACAAAGCAGTCGTTCCGCAACAGTATGGTCACGTTGTCGCCACCCAGTTCATTCTCCAGTATCTCCAACGCTTCCTCCACTGACTGCTGACTGCTGACAGCCGACTGCTGAATTGGCTCCCAGCGCTCATGTTCCGGACAGTCTTCATCGTAGGCCTCGAAGTTGGCCGTCTGGGTGGTCATGTGCTCGCCTTCATAGTGGAACACTTTGCCGCAGAGCGACGTTAGATGGCCTTGCTCCAATTCTTCTTTGTGTATCAGTTTCATAGCCTCCTGCACTTGCACCGCCCCGATTATCGAGGCAATAACGGGAGTGGTCGCAGCCCTTCCGGCCGTTTCGTTTCTGCGCACAATGCCCGTACACGACATGCGTTGCGACATTTCTCTCAAACCTTCCGTTCCGAGGTTGCAGGCGTAGCAGTTTCTTCCAGGCACAAAGACTCTCACAGTGCCGTCCAACCCGTCAATGCCGCCGTCAACCCAAGGCACGCCTGCCCGCATACACAGGCGGTTGATGCAGAATCGCCCCCAGCGGCTATCTACACATCCAATCACCACATCCATACGTCTCAGCAGCCCGAGCCCCACGTCGTATGCTATATCGCCGAAGATGGGCCGAATCTCGACAGCGGGATTTATCCCCCGCAGCCTTTCCGCCACCGTCTCTACCTTCGTGCGGCCTTGTTCCGCGTCCTTTTGTGTGAAGAGTATCGAACGTGTCAGATTGCTAGCTTCCACATGGTCAAAATCCACGACCACAAGGTGCTCCACGCCGAAAAGCACCAGATTCTTCAGCACCTCGTTGCCCAACGCGCCGCATCCCACCACCATCACTTTGGCTGACCCTACTCGCTCGCGCCTGAACCACGACAGTTTAGAGTAAACGTCGTCGCCCCAAGGTTGTGAATTATTATGTTGCGGAATCACCAAAACTAGAAACTTTAAAACAAAAAACTAAAAACTTAAAACTTAAAGCTCAAAACTTAATACTTAAAACACATTTCCCTCCATGTCGTCCAGGTTCATCTTCATGGCTTTCTCTGGGTCGTGGGCGGCCTTGTCCTCCTCTTGTTGCGGGTCGTCGCCCTCCTGCTGTTTCTCCTGCCAGCGCTGGTAGGCTTCCTCGACCTGGTTTTTCTTGTTCTCGACATATCCGTCGAGCATCTCCTTGTGTTTGTCGTGCAGGTCCTTTATCGCGTCCGTGGCCTCTTTTATCTCCTCCTCTTTTGCGCCGGTAAGTTTGAGAGTCATTTTCTGGGTATAGTCGTCCAGCAGGAAGTCCAGCTTTCCCTCGCAGGCTTTCGTGAGGCTATCCACCCCGCTTATTATCAGGTCGTGGCGGGCGTCATCCACCTCCGGCATCGTAAGCAGGATGTATTTCTCGCGTTCCTCCACTGGGCCGCCCTCCTCGTCGTCTAGGTCTTTCACTTCCATCTTGAATTCGGGATGCGACATTTCAACCCCTTTGCAGATGGCGAATATCAGCTCCGGGTCGTTTTCTTTTGGCAGTAGGGCGAACTGGTCCTCTCGCGGACTTGCCACATCTACCAGTTCCTCAATCTTGAATTCCGTCCCGCCGAGTTCGATGGTGACGCAGAGGAGTGCCGCCGGCTCGGCATCGACGCATAGGTTCATAAACCTGTAATTGGTAAGGGCCACATATCCGCTCATCTTTCCCTTGGCCTCATCCAATAAAACTGCAATACTTCTTTTCATCTATTTGTTATTTTTGAATTATTACTATTTGATACTAACTACTGACCGCTAACCACTGATTTTTTCAACTTGACATACACGTCCGTCAAGTCGTTGCCGCGCGGACGTACCTTCTTACGTACTTTCTTGTATCCCTGCTTCACTATGGTGATGTTGCAGTCTCTCGATGTCGGCAACCCTTTCACCACACAAGGCGTCTCGCCTACACATTTCCCGTCTATATATATTTCCGCGCCCTCCACGTTGCTGTATATGTTCAGCATACCCATGCTGGTTTCAGGCACCGCCAGATTCAGTTCCAAAGGACTCTCATCGGTAATCCAGAACTGTATCACCTCTGAATCAACTCTGTCTTTCCTCGTGGTGACGATATAGAATCCCGCGTTTAACTGTCCGCTCCATTTTCCGACTCCCACCTTCTCGCGGTTCAGCCATATCTCTGTGCTGTCGTCGGCGGCGTTCAGCGTCACTGGGGCCGAAATTGCCTGCCTGCTGACTGCTGCCCGCTGACCGCTGACCACTGCCTTCCCATGTTTTTTAGTCGGAAGTTTCGGTTGCAGTTCCGGTTCTGTCAGAGTTATGGTCTTTTTCTCCGAGCGCCCTATGGTGAACGGCTCGTCGTAGTAGCAGGTTCCGCGCACATACACCGCAAGCCTGTGGCTTCCTTCGGCCAGTCGGCGGCTTACGGCCGACCCGCGTCCTATCGTCTGCCCATCGATCCGTATCTCCGCTTTCCGCATCGGTGTCATAACCGTCAGGTACGAATATGTGGGCTGCAGGCTGACCTCGAGCCGTAGCTTTGTGGTGTCGGTCAGCACAAACGTGTCGTTCACAGCCTCGTAGAAAGGCGATTCCACCTGATAGGTGTGTTTGCCTACCGGAAGTCGCAAGGTCTTCCCCCCGTCGCGTATAAGGTATGTCGTTGAGTCGATGTGCAGCACCGCATTTTCGGGCGATATGCTGATCTGCACCCACTGCCACCCCAGTCGATACTCCTTGTCGGCGGTGTTGGCAAACAGGGTTGCGCGGTAGTGACGTTTCTTCCTGAGCCCCTTGCCCGGCACCCGCCAGGTGTATATCCCGAAGTCAGGGTGCTTAACCGTTACATAGCGAGTTTTGTGTGGTAGTTTCACGGTTATGATGCCGTCGCCCTCCTCGGCGGTGGCTTTGTTCTTGCCGTCGGCCATAAAGGTGAATCCTTTCTGTTCGGTGGAGAGGTCTAACAATGCGAACTGCTTATCTATAGCAGGCTTCGTCTGTTTGATAATAGAGGCTCTGACCCGTGAAAAACTCTCAATCCGCATCTGCTGCGCCGCACAGTCGAAAAACGAGAAAACAAAGCACATGCCTACACAAGCAAGCATCCTCCATTTCATATTTCGACTGAATTTCATTTTTGAGGTATTAATGAGTTTTATCCACAGAGTTCCGTCACATTTGTCACTTCACAATTCAAAATTCACCATTCACATTTACACATTTACACAATAACGCAATCCCACATTCCCACACTCCCACACTAACGCAATAACACAATAACGCATTCCCACATTCAATGTCACTTCCCTTCCGCCAGGCATACGTTCCCCGGCATATTGATTGAAATCTGTCCACCCCAGTTGCACATACACTTGCAGTTGTCTATCAGTGCTGGCATATTGGCTATCATCTCTTTGCCGCCCGGCATCCACGGTGCCGCTATCATCGGCACGCAGGGCATCGGCGTCAGCACGCCCATGGCAGCTGCGGTGGCCGACGCCACCGTCGGGTTCGCCATCGACTGGCACATGCCGAACGGCATGATGTTCGCCATCGGTTTGTTGTCCATGACATTCGCTATCGGCTTGTTCTGCACCTTTGGCCGAGTGGGGTCCACCACCATCAGCGACGACGGTGCCATCCCGAAACTACATTGAAGCATTGCTCCCGCACAAACAAATTTTCCCATATAAATAAATGTTAACTAAAAACTAAAAACTCAAAACTGACCAATTAATTTCAAAATTCAACATTCAAAATTCAAAATTGTCAAAACTGACCACTGGCTACTGCCCACCATCCTTCACATCCTCCGTCTTCAGCTTGGCGCTGAGGCTTGCCGAGGCCGCAGGTGCCGGCACCGCTATGCCGTCGCTGATGTTCGACGACTTGAACGAGCTCTTGGCCTCCACGTTGTCGATGGTGGCTTTCGGAGCCTTGAGTTCGCCCTTGATTTCGGTCTTGGCGTTGACTGTGGTGTCGCCGTATAGCTGAGTCTTGCTGCCCGCAATCGAGGCGTTGCCGCCGTCGAGCTGCACAATGGCCTTGCCGTCGCCCTGCTGTGCTTCGAGCGTCTTGTCGGCAAAGAGGCCCATCTCCTCGCTCACCGCCTGCAGCTTCTTCGACTTGTGGTCTTTGTCCTTCGCGCCTACGTACATCTTTTCCGACAGCAGCAGCATCGTGCCGCCAGCGGCTAGCTTGTCGTCGGTGCGTTTATCCTTATCTACGTCTATCGAGCGGATGTTCACCGCCTTGCTGTTGATGCCTATGCTGCCCGTGGCCTTGCCCTCGGTGTCGGTGGTGGTGAAGTCCATACTCTCAGCCCTCACTGCTATCTTGCCCTCCTTGGTCAGTGCAGTCTCTTTCTTCTCGCCGTCTTCTATCTCGTTATCCACCGCCTCGAGGGTGATGTTTTTCGAGCGGATGAATACATCGCCCTCCACCGGATATTTACCTTTCTTGATTTCGCCCGTATCTTTATCGTATTCCAGTTCGGTGGGGTTCACAGTTGTGAGGTTCAGCGTCTTGGCCGAGATGCTCACGCTGCCCTCTTTCTTGAGCGACTGGTCATCCTCGCGCGACTCTATGCTCACCTCGTTGGCCACGATGCTCACGCCAGATTCCTTGTTGTCGCGCAGGTTGCCCTCGCCGTCAGCTGAAACCATACTGATGTGCTCACCCACTATCGAAACATTAGCAAATGTGCTCTCTTTCTTGTAGGCATCGCCAGTGGTGATGGCGTCTTTAGCAGCTTTTAGCGCCGTAATCTGGCGGCATACTTCGGCCAGGGTGGATATGGTTTCAATCAAGCTCTCAGTCGCTTTCGCCAAGGCATGCGAGCTGGTGTCAAACTGCTCTTGCAGCTCGCCAAGGTCTTTGAAGTTCGCCCTAATCGAATTCTCGTCAGAGGTTAATCTCTCCTGATTATCCATGATTATGTCCAACTGCATGGATATTGCGTCGAACATCTTCTTTTGCCCGTCGGCCAACTTTTCCAGTGCCGACTTAGTGTCTTCCAAGTCTTTTATCCTCGCCTCAATTGCGGTTTTGTGCTGCTCGGCGGCCACGCTGGCTTCCAGGCGTAGTGAACCGTCGGCATGTATAAGTACACCTCCGTGTCCTGCCGAAGGGGGATTCTTTGAGAATACATCGTATGCATCGTCGCTCGCTATTACAATGCTTGTGGCTTGGCTCACCACCTCCGACGTACCCTGCACCACCGATTCTTTGCCGTCGATGCCGGGGTCAACGGCAATCTGACGTATGCTTGCCGCATGGGTATGCACGCCACCGGCCGCGCCCACGCCCTGTAGGTTAACCTGTCCGGCTCGCACTGTTACCACCGAGCCTTCAGACAGCAATGCCCCGTTTTCATCCACATTGCCTATTATCACCTCAGGAGCCGATATAATCAAACGTTTGCCGTCGCGGTAGAACAAGCCCTGCGGCACTCCTCGCTGCATCTCGGATTTGAGCGCCATCATCTCGGCCTTCTGGGCGCGAATCTCTTCCAAATCCTTATTGACACATTTTTGGAATTCCTCCAAAGCGTTTTTCCAATCGTTTGTAAATTTATCCATATATGTCTAGTTCAGGCTAATATTGAAAAAATAGAATCAACCGATTGCTTTATGATTATAATAACTTTTTCAAAAGTTCCCTCAAATTTCGTGTGGCTGCATCCAGGTCAAGCGGTTTGTCCAGTCTTGCAGTAGTACGGCTCTCCTCTATCGTGACTCCTCTGGTTGTGGCATCGGCCGAGTAATCGTCATGTTTGAACAACATGGTGTCCGAACCTTCAGACATCAGTATTCGAGGCTTGGCATCTGAACTCCAGACATCACTTTCCGGCGAATAGGTCAGTAATTTCTCATCAAAATATTTCATGAGTTTTCCACCTAAAGCGGCTCCCAAAGTATTACTTTCCATAACATTACCTCCAGCGCTCCTTCCTACTAATTCAAACTTATCGACAAAATCAGCAACA
This sequence comes from Bacteroidales bacterium, assembly GCA_017616895.1. Taxonomy (GTDB): domain Bacteria; phylum Bacteroidota; class Bacteroidia; order Bacteroidales; family P3; genus Colimorpha. The sequence goes on along the minus strand of JAFZXE010000011.1, from coordinate 77,845 downwards.
GTAAATGAGGCAGGATTACTCCCATCCGTAAAATGAACTTTTATTCCGGATTTTACTAATGTACTATCGCTGTTTATAGAAGAAGTATCATCCATATTCAGAACCTCAAGGCATATATCACGCATCAAAGATTTTGTAATAATTTTAATTTCATTTTTTGCAGGTTCCCATCTTTTTGCGACCAGGCGTCTTCCAGTCTCCTCCCGTAAAAAACCCGTTAATTTCAATTGGGAATCAAATTCCACCATGTTTAATATTGTGAATACGTCATTTACTGTTTTAGAATTAGGAAGATCGTGATCTGCAATAGCCAAGTAAGCAGCAAAAGCATCCGCTGCAGCAGCATTAGCAGCATTAACAGCTGCAACAGCATCAGCTGCAACAGCATCAGCTGCAAACTCATAGTCGGCATCAGCTGCGCTATAAGCAGCATCAGCAGCAGCAGCAGCATCAGCAGCATCAGCTGCACGAACAGCAGCCTCATAAGCGGCAGCAGCAGCAGTGGCAGTAGCAGCAGCGACAGCAGCAGTAGTGTTTCCTATTGAAAAAAGTTTTCTGTCAAATGCCTCTTTCAAATACTCTATCTGCTGGAAACCCTTCACGGTTTCTACGCAGAATTTATAAAATTCACGGATTGCATAATATGCGGCGTATAACACGTCTTTGTAGTCGGCGTGATAACTGGCATAATTGTGCCACTTAACAGCGCACCATAGCGTAAACTTATTCATTTTCTGGTCCTTTCCCCAGGTACCACAACACATATTAACAAACTCATCCCCGTCTTTAGGTTTCTTTATCAGGTTACCATCTTCCTCGCCAAAAATCTTTCCATCATGACGGATATATAGTTCTGCCAATTTCTGGCTCGCCGCATCGTGTAGTCTTATCATCTGGTCGAGACGGCTTTCCAAACTATAGATAGTGTTCAGGATATACTGCAATGTTTGGTAGCCACTGATGTTGTGACCCTTGTTAATGGTGGTGTCTGCCAGATATTTCGTCTTGTATGACGTGACCGGTATCTCGGCGTTGCCCTCACCGGCCTCAAGTTTCAGGAAGCTGTGCGACTTTATCTGCAAGGTTCCATTGACGGGTTTTAGGATGATTTCGGCAATACAGCGGATTAACGACAAGTCGAAAGTCCCCCCGATCAGTTGGTCCGCACGCTTGACAATAGACTCTGCCCTTTCCACAGCTGTGCTTCCATCTTCTGTGGCTCTAGGATTTTTGTAAAGATTGGTTCCTGAGGTTAGTGTGAGTCGGTTGCCAGCAGTGATGTCGATATTCTTCCCTTCGATTTTAATATCGCCATGCGATTTGATGGTTATTCCAGTTAACGAACTGATTTCCACATCACCGATGGTTGAATTGATGGTGATTTTGCGCTCATGCCCAGAAATGCCTATCTGGCACATGTTCAGCCCGTCACTCAAGGTTATGCCTCCCATCAACGACTTAATCAGGTTGCTAACGGCATCGTCGCTATTTAAATCGAGCTTAGGAGGCATAAGACCCCATTGCTTCATAAAAGCGAAGGCTGGAAGCACAGTTCCAAGTAAATTGGAGATGTTTACAGGGTCGTCAATCTTTATGTAATGTCCGTTGGGCGACTTGATGATACGGTTTCCTTCGGGCGCAACCACATTCTTCGAGTACAGAGTGCCTACAACGTAAGGACGTTCCACGTTGCCGTTCTCGAATTCAACCAGCACTTCGTCACCCTTCTCGGGTTTGAAATACATGCCTCCACCATTGGTGGCCATCGGTGTGACCATTCGTATCCAAGGTGTGCCAGCTTCGAGCAAGGTCCACTCTTTCACGTTGTCGACAGTCGTTTTTATCACGTCTTCCTGCCTGTGCTGCTCTTTTTTTATGTTATCAAGTATCTCGATTATTTTTTGGGGGTCGCTTTTGTCTTTTAGTTTATCGATTTTCTTTTCTTTGATTTTTTTAATATGAACTAATTCATTGTATAACTCCCCCTTCTCCCAACTACCATCATTATATTTTTTTATGTTTTCTTCAATTTTTTTGAGTTCCGTTCCTAACTTGTCTTCTGTTTTGATTTCATTAATTTTAGTTTCTCTTTCCGTTTTTTCGGATTGTGAACTATTTTCATTCGTAGTCGGAATCGCATACACGTCTTCATACACGTCTTTTAGGACTTTAATTGTTTCCTTAATACTGGATACTATATTCTCGCTTGACTTAATTAGGTCCACATCCACCTTGCGTTGCCATGGAAAACGCACCCGTACTCTCCCCTGGTTCTTGGGGTCGTTGCTGTCAATTACAATGGCATGTTGCGGCTCTGACTGCCGGAATGCGCTAGTCTTTAGTAGGGGAGGATAACACTTAAGCGTTCCGTTGTCCGTATATTCAATGTTTTCATTGTCAGAGCTTACATTCCAGCCAGAGGACGTTCCTTCTCCTTTCTTAAGCGGTATGTTAAGCGGTACGGCATAGAATTTCATGTTACTACTGTAGTCTCCATTGTCAGACTCACTATCGATTGCTTCACAGTCCATTTCTACCTCAACAATAACATACTTATTGTCTATGTCGTATGGTAATGTCACCACGTCGCCTAATCGTAAATCCTCAAATGCGTCACCCATATCTATGCTTACCATCTTTCGCTCTTGGCTCTCCTCATTGCATTTTATGTCGCTATAGTAGCTAAGCGTCATCCAGCGATGCCTTTCATTGTCGGCGAAAGGCGCACCCATTTCAGCATCCGAACCTGCCCAAGTATTTATTATTTCGTTGCCGCCTTTGTTAATTTCAACCGCTTTAATTGTAGCCTTACCTTCAATTTCAATAGCATGCTCTGCAGCAGCAAGGCGTTTGTCAAAGCTATTGTCACCAGCAATAGTATCAAGCACCCCTGAAACGATAGCTCCGATATTTTTTGTTAATGCATTGCTAATTACAGACCCTGCGAACCGATCTCGATAGAGCGGCATAAAAAACTCGTCGTTTGGCACCTCGTAGTTGTATATTTTTGTAGGTTTGCCGTCCGTTGTCGGATTTGTTTCTGGATATGCTCCCGTCTCTTCCACCTGGTCAACGTTGAAACTACTATAGTGGTCAATAAGTTTAGTTTCAGGCTCTTCGTTCAAGTTGCCATATTTTTTACCAGGGATCTCGTACTTCAAACTGTCGTGTGCATAATCCTTCACCGAAAGTACATCTTCGGTAATATTTTTATAGGCTATACTTTTGAATTTCTTCTTGTCGTCGTCGTTGTTAAAGTTACGTAGTTTCTTTTGCTTCGTATCCTTATTATCGGTATGCAGGCCTACATGCAGCTCCCCATTCTCAAAATACATAAATTCACCGCAACGGTTGCACACGCGTGCCAGGAAATCGTAGAACGTCTCGTTGTACTGCACCAGATAAGGCTGTATGAATTCCACATCACTGTACGACAGGTTCTGCAAAACGTCGTTCTCACTCAAGTTGATATAATACGGTTTTTTCTCCCCGTCGAAGGTGTCGACATTGAGAACGTAGTCCTTTATTCCCTCTGTTGCAATATATTTGCGCATCTCGCGACCAAGGTATGCCTCGCTGAACTTGTTGATACGCATAAGGTTGTCGATGCTGTATATTTTCAGATCCACATACATCGAGGTGCCGTTGGCATTTTCATAACGGGGACTTACCTCGTGGACATAGTATTTGCTCGCAATCTCGGTGTTTCCCTCATCCAACTCCACGACCTTTCTCATGAACATATCATGCACCTCTTGTATTGTAGGCATATTTGAGCTGGTATCCACGCTTATCTGTATTGTGGCGTCAATGAGCCCCGGCTCATAAACCTTGCGATGGAACGACATCTTGTGAAGGCTGAGGTCAATACTCTTAGAGCCTTCCTTGTCTAGTAAAATTGTCTTTTTGTTTTGGCCAATTTCAACGTAATCCAACAACTCATTATTATTTGTCGTATAGTCTATTCCGTCGTTTTTCAGCTTAAGTATATATTCCGCCATATCTGTGTTTGTTTATCGTTTAATAGTTGAGGTTCCCTTATTCAATTCGTCACGATAGATTAATTTTGATTACAAATCTGCCCACTAACCACTAACTGCTGATTGCTAACTACTAACCGCTAACTGCTGACCGCTAAGTCCTCCGTCTTCAGTTTGGCGCTGAGGCTTGCCGAGGCCGCTGGTGCCGGCACCGCTATGCCGTCGCTGATGTTCGACGACTTGAACGAACTCTTCGCCTCCACGTTGTCGATGGTGGCTTTCGGAGCCTTGAGGTCGCCCTTGATTTCAGTCTTGGCGTTGACTGTGGTGTCGCCGTACAGCTGTGTCTTGCTGCCCGCGATGGATGCGTTGCCGCCGTCAAGCTGCACCACGGCCTTGCCGTCGCCCTGCTGTGCCTCGAGCGTCTTGTCGGCAAACAGGCCTACCTCCTCGCTCACCGCCTGCAGCTTCTTCGACTTGTGGTCTTTGTCCTTTGCGCCCACATATATCTTCTCCGACAGCAGCAGCATCGTGCCTCCGGCTGCCAGCTTGTCGTCGGTGCGTTTCTCCTTATCCACGTCTATCGAACGTATGCTCACCGCCTTGCTGTTGATGCCTATGCTGCCTGTCGCCTTGCCCTCTGTGTCGGTGGTGGTGAAGTCCATGCTTTCGGCTCTCACCGCTATCTTGCCCTCCTTGGTCAGGGCGGTCTCTTTCTCCTTGCCGTCCTCAATCTCGTTATCCACCGCCTCAAGGGTGATGTTCTTCGAGCGGATGAACACGTCGCCCTCAACAGGATATTTGCCTTTCTTGATTTCGCCCGTCTCCTTGTCGTATTCCAGTTCGGCGGGGTTCACGGTCGTAAGGTTCAGCGTCTTGGCCGAGATGCTCACGCTGCCCTCTTTCTTGAGCGACATATCATCCTCGCGCGACTCTATGCTCACCTCGTTGGCCACGATGCTCACGCCAGCCCCCTCGTTGTCACGCAGGTTGCCTTCGCCGTCGGCTGAAGCCATACTGATGTGCTCACCCACTATCGACACGTTCGCACCTGTGCTCTCTTTCTTGTATGCGTCGCCTGTGGTTATATTACCTTTTTCGGCTTTCAGCGCCGTTATCTGACGGCTCACCTCGGCCAGCGTGGATATGGTCCCTATCCAGCTCTCGGTGGCTTTCGCCAAAGCTCCGGAATAGAAATCAAACTGGTCCTGCAGTTCTCCGAGGTCTTGGGTACTTACGCGTAACTCGGTCTCGTCGGCGGTGATTTTCTCATGGTCGTCGGCGATTTGCTCCAGCTGCTTGGCCAGGTTGTCGAAACTCTTCTTCTGGTCGGAGGATATCTTTTCAAGCTCTTTCTTCGACTGCTCCAGCTCTTTTATCTTCGATTCTATCATCGCCTTGTGCTGCTCGGCTGCTATGCTGGCTTCGAGCCGCAGTGAGCCGTCGGCATGTATGAGACCCCCTCCGCGGCCAGCCGACGAGGGCCGTTGCGAGAAAACGTCTATTGCATCGTTGCTCTCCAGCACTATGCTCGTAGCCTGGCTTACCACCTCCGACTGTGCCCATACCACCGCCTCCTGGCCGTCGATGCCCGTATCCACCGCCGTCTGGCGGATGCTGGCGGCACTGGTCTTGACGCTTCCATTCGACCCGACACCCTGCAGTTCGACCTCGCCAGCACGAATGGTCACCTTCGAGACTCCGGACATCAGCGTGCCGCTTTCATCCACATTGCCTATGATTATCTCGGGCGCGGAGACGACAAGGCGGTTGCGGTCGCGGTAGTAAAGCCCGTGGCTAATCTGCTTCTGCAGCTCCGCCTTGATGGCCTGCACCTCGGCCTTGCACTGGCGCATTTCGTGAAGGTCTTTCGACACACTGTCCTGGAAATCCTCCAGCACCCCTTTCCAGTCGTCCATAAATGTAGCCATAAATACGCGTTTTTCAGAATGATTCGATTAGAAGCTTTTTTAAACTTGCGGTGTATGTCTCTATTTTAGTATCAATAATATTCGGGGCAGATTGAAGCGAGACCCCATCTTCCCCCTCTTTCTTAAACGATATGGTCTGTGTTCCGTCGGACATCAGAATCTTACCTTTGAAATCCTTTGCCCATACCTCTTTTTCTGGAAGAAATGTAAGAGCTTTATCGTTGATGTATTTTTTCAACCCCTTATTCCAGAATTTTTGTCCTCCGGTAGGATCCTTCACGTTTATTGACAAAGAATTGATATAGGCACTCCATTTGCTATCATCATACAATTCGCTAACCTTGATAGTTACGCCCATATTAACAGTAATACCATGTTTTTTGAAGAACTCAACTTCGTTTATTATCGGAGTTGGCCCTCCAGGATAAGACAATAATTTAAGAATTTTATAACGCCAGGATCGGGAGTAGTCGAAACTAATACTATTGGCGGCGAACTCGCCATTTACATAATAATCAAATTTTTTTGCTTCTGCTTCGCCTGTCTTTACATTGTCAAAAACAGTTGAATCTGGAATAGTATTCAAAGGATTCGTCATTTCGTTTAATTTTTTTATTACCGATCCAAATTCATGATGCAAGGACATAAAATAATCATTACCAACCTCTTTTTCTTTAAGCTTAGCTATTCGTATCATCTGACGGATAGCCAAGTAGGCATCTTTGACAAGACGTTCACTTTCTCCTTCAGGACTTCCACCATGCCACGATAACGTATGGTGGGATAAAAATGTATCCGGATCGTCTATATCAAAACATTTTTCAATAAATTCGTCTTTTGTTAAATTATCAATAATATCCCAGTCACCCTTAAATATTGATTTGTCGTCTTCTCCTATTTTGATGTGCAATTCCGCCAATTTTTTGCATGCATCGTTGTACGCTCTTACAAATGCATCATTATTTATATAATCCTGTGATTTAAATTCATTAAATAAGAACGTCAATGCCTGGACTGCTTTGGCCGTATTCATGTGTTTATCTTCATCGTTTACATTATCGGTCAGAGCCCCTCTTGCATGTAGTTTCTCTGCTATAGGTGCGTTGTTATACGCCAAATACTTTATGCTGTAGTTGTTGACCGGTATCTCGGCATTGCCCTCGCCGGCCTCCAACGCGAGGAAGCTATACGATTTTATCTGCAAAGTGCCGTTGACCGGCTTGACTATCATCTCGAAAAATCCGCGGATAGCACTCATATCAATAAGGCCACCACCCCATTCATCCACAACATGCTTGGTAAATGATTCTACAGAGGTGCCACCCGAAGGGTTTGTCCAAAAATCTTTTGAAAAAATCCCACCTTGGCTCAAAGGATTCTTATATTTATTATATATATTGGTGCCTGATGTTAATGTAAGCCGATTGCCTGCAGCGATGTCGATATTTTTGCCCTCTATCTTTATGTTGCCATTTGGTGCACTTACGGTGATGCCGGAAAGGGCACTGATTTCAACATCGCCGATGGTCGATTGCACCGTCACCTTGCGGTCATGTCCTGATATGTTAATTTTACATAACTCCAAACCATCTCCAATGGTTATCCCCCCCATAATGTTCCGTGCAAGATTGTTTATCATGCTATCACTATCGCCTATGTCAAGTTTTGGTGGCATTATGTTCCATTGTTTCAAGAACTTAAATGCGGGTAGAAACGAAAGCATTGTGGTAAGGTTGGTGGCATCTTCAAATTTTATGTGATGCCCGTTAGGCGACTTGATGATGCGGTGTTCGCCTGGTGCAAACTCATTCGCAGGGGTCATCGGCGCTACCACATTCTTGGAATAGAGCGCACCCACCACAAACGGACGCTCTACATTGCCGTTCTCAAAATCCACCATCACCTCGTCGCCCTTCTCGGGTTTGAAATACATGCCGCCGCCCTTGGTGGCCATCGGAGTTACCATACGTATCCAAGGGGTTCCCGCCTCGAGCAATATCCATTCTTTCTCCTTATCCGCATCATTCTTCTTCAACAACACCTTTTCCAGCCGGTTCTGTTCCTTCTTTAGGTCGGCCATTATTTCATTTATTTTTTTCTGGTCGATATCATCCGAAAGTTTAGCGATTTTTTCCTTTATCTTTTTAATGTTCTTTTTACATTCGTTCAATATTTCCGGGTCTCGTTTCCAACTCTTAGTTTTAGGATCATCAAGTTTACCCTTGGCTGTTTCAATGTTAGTGATTTCATTGCTTAAGTTGGTATCTTTTTTGATATTTCCTATTTTGTCATTCCTATCTTTTTTTTCAGTATCCGTAGCATTTTCTTTCTTCCCAGGAATCGCAGATACTTTTTCATATACAGTTTTCAGGACTTTTATTGTACTTTTAATACTGGATACTGTAATGTCGCTTGTTGTTATTTGGTTCAAATCCACATAGTGTTGCCATGTGAAACGTATCCTTACGCGACCTTGGTTCTTGGGGTCGTCGCTGTCAATCACGATAGCATGTTGCGGCTCGGACTGCCGGAATGCGCCCGTCTTCAGCAACGGTGGAAAGAATTTAAGCATTTTTTTCGCTTCCAATGTTGTAACATTGTTAACTTTTGCACTCTGCCAAGCTGGAGGAGTATCGGTCGTTTCTATGATTGGCATAGCGCTGAAGCACATGTTGCTACTGTAGGTTGTCGTTGACTCTCCATTACCAGACTCACTATCGATTGTTTCACTGTCCATCCCTACCTCAATAACGACATATCTATTGCCCTCGTCGTATGGTAATGTCACCACGTCCCCCAATCGTAAATTCTCAAACGCATCTCCCATATCGACGTTTACCTTTTTTTGCTCTTGGATCTCCTCGTTGTTCTTGATGTCGCTATAATAGCAGAGAGTGGTCCAACGATGCCTTTCGTTGTCGGCAAACGGTACGCCCATTTTTACAGGAATGTCATTGCCTTTCTTGTCTTTCTCCGTTCCTGCCCAGGTTTTTATTATCTCGTTGCCGTCTTCTTTTGCTTTGTCGCCTTTTATTAGATCCTTAAGCTCAATTTTACCCGCACCAGCCAGAAGGTGGATAGAAGCGTCTACTATATCATAACAAGAAAGAGCTTCCAATCCCAAAGGTATATATTCTCCGATATTATTCTTAAAATATTGCTCCCTCCACCCTCCTGAAAACTCGTCACGGTAGAGTGGCATAAAAAACTCGTTGTTCGAGACCTCATCGTTGTATATCTTTGTAGGCCGGCCATCTTCTGCCGTTTTTGTTTCAGGATAGGCACCAGTCTCATTTATTTGTTTTATATTGTAACTTTCATCATTATTCTCTGGTGCATTTCTCAAATTCCCAGCGTTATCAAATTCTTCGTACTTCAAACTGTCGTGTGAATAGTTCTCAACGGATATCACTCCCTCTGAAATATTTTGATAGTCAATACTATTGCATTTGTCCTCATTAAGATTAATCAGTTTTTTGTATTTTGTCGTAGCAGACTTGTCAAGATGCAGGCCTACATGCAGCTCCCCATTCTCAAAATACATAAACTCACCACAACGGTTGCATACACGTGCCAGAAAATCGTAGAACGTCTCGTTGTACTGCACCAGATAGGGCTGTATGAATTCTACATCACCGTATGACAGGTTCTGCAAGACGTCATTATCACTCAATTTTATTTTATACGGATTGTCTTTTTCTTTTCCATAGAAGGTCTTTCCCTTGAAACTGTAGTCCTTTATACCTTCCTTTACAATATATTCGCGCAGCTTACGACCTAAGTATGCCTCGCTGAACTTGTTGATACGCATAAGGTTGTCGATGCTGTATATTTTTAGTTCCACATACATCGAGGTTTTATTGGTTTTATTGGTTTTATACCTTGGCCGTATCTCGTGGACATAGTATTCGCTTGCAATATTGATGGTGATTTTTTCATTATTTTGATTGGTTGTCTTTACATCCAATTGCACAATCTTCCGCATGAACAGATCAAGCAATTTCTGTATTTTCGGCATATTCTTGCTGGTGTCCACGCTAATTTGAATTGTGGCGTCAATGAGTCCCGGCTCATAAACCTTGCGATGGAACGACATCTTGTGGAGGCTGAGGTCAATACTCTCAGTGCCTTCCTTGTTAAGTAAAATTGTCTTTTTGTTTTGGCCAATTTCAACGTATTCCAACAACTCGTTATTATTTGTCGTATAGTCTATGCCGTCGTTTTTCAGCTTAAGTATATAATTCGCCATACAGGGGTGCGTTTATAGGTTGCTTAATCGTTTGTCAGATGCCAGTTGAAAAGGACGGAGGCTGACGACGTGCCTGCTGTGCTGTTGTCTCCCACAAAGTTGATGTCGGTCATCAGCAGTTTCACTCGCATCAGCATCATGCGCGGCTTGCCTGTCTCGTTTTCGGATGTGGCGTCTGTGTCGGGATCTTTGTCGTACGACTCTTCTACATCCACCACATAGCCTCGCACCACCAACGCGTTGGAAAAACTGGACAATGTGTTTTTCTTGCTTATCATGGTGTCGAAAAGGAACGTGAAAAAGTTGGGTTCGTTGATGTCCATGTTTTCATAGAATGCCTTGCCTCCCTTGGAACTCTCCAACCTCACTGTGAAGTCGAGGCATGTTGAAAGCGTCGGGCCGTATGGGAAGCCTCCGTTGCCTCGTTGGCGGTGGCTGCTATAGCCGTAGTCTTGCAGGGTGTAGCAGGTGGGCGAGTTTTCATCGACCGTCTGACCCTCTTTGTTTGCAAGGTTTTCGGTCACCACCAACCCCTTTATGGCGTTGCCTGTCGGGGTAAACGCAGGTTTTGTTATTTCCACATCGTCCATTGCCACGCTCTCTGCCATGATCGAGAGTGTTATCTCGCGCGGACGGTCGATGTCAGCACTGTAGCGCTCGGCTATGTCAAAACATTCCGCATTGTTGAAGGTCAGCTCCTTGCACAGGCAATTTCCTTTCTGCGAATATTCGTCCGACAACTCCATAAGAAAGCGTCCGCTCAGCGACTCGCCGTCAACATACCACCTGTAGATGCTTAAGTCGTCTTTGGGTGGCACCCGCATTGTGAAAACAATGCTCTCACACACCTTGTCGGCATCGGGCCGAAACCCGTTGTGGCGGCGTACAGTGTGTACTTTTATTTCAGATATCAGGTATGTCTTTGAATTGTATTTTTTCAGGTCGTTGTCGCCGAACTGTAAATGTGCTGTATAGGCCATGGGGATGGGTTAGTGATTGGTAATTAGTAATTAGTGATAGGTCTAGTAAATCTAGTAAATCTAGTGATTCTAGTGCGTCTAGTGATTCTAGTGTTTCTAGTAATAAAAAATCATCAAAACCAGTCTTCGGAGGGCGTGCCCTCCGAAAGACTGGTGGAATAGGTTGTTAGAGTGTTTATTTCCAAGGATTCTCGAAAGCCACAGGGCCGTTCTCGAGTTTCTGGCAAACCACCTCGATTTCCTCGAAGTGCTCTTCGCCGTCTTCCCATTTCTCCTTGTAGTTGACGCAGTAGCAGCCAGTGCCCTTGAGTTCCTTCATGGTCGAACCATCAACGGTGTTGAAGAAGGTGGCGGTGAAGTCGCGCGGGTCGTTCGGGGCGAGCATCCACTGCAGGAGCTGGTTGTTGCCATCGTTCATGGCCTTCACGCGGATGGTCACTTTGCCTCCACGGGGAATACCTGAAATCTGGCCCTCACGGTCGGTGGCCTGGTCGAATTTATAGTCTATCATGATGACCTCGCGGGTCTCGAAATCCTTAACGGCTAATTGTACCGGTGTTACATTCTCTGCCATAATATTTTGATTGTTTTGATTTGTTTAATTATTTATTTGTTTAAGTAAGAAGTTGGTTGAATGTTTAAATGTGTAAACACCCCCACAATAACACACTAACGCATTCCCACATTCACACATTCACGCATTAACGCACTAACGCATTCACGCATTAACACATTAACACATTAACACATTAACACATTCAAGTTATGCCCAATCGTTCTCATAAACGACGTTGCCGAACTCGATTTTCTTGCAGGTGATGACTATCTCCTCGTAGTGACCCTGCTTGTCTTCCCACTTCTCGTCGAAGCTGACGCAGTAGCCGTTGGTGAACTTGATGGTCTTCATCTCCTTGCCGGTCTTCGTCTCGTTGAAGGTGATGGTGCCGTTCTTGGGCAGATTGCGCTCTACCATCCAGGCCAGAAGGTCGGGGGTGCCGTCGTTGAGAGCTTTCACTCTGACGGTGATTTTGCCGCCACGCGGAATGCCTGCCATCTGTCCTTCGACGTCGGTAGCTTGGTCAAACTCATAGGTTACCATTAGGACTTCTCTCTCCTTGTAACCGTCAATTTCGATTTTAACAGGTGTTTTTGCCATGTTTTTTTGATTTAATTGTTTATAAAAAAGTTAACTGTATTGTTTGATTATCGAAAAAAGATTGTTTGATTGCTTGAATGTCTGATTAAAGTATTGTGAAATTGTTCGATTGTGAAATTGTTTGCTAGTGTATTTGTTAGAGTATCACCCACCTCAACACCTTCACATCTTAACACCTCAACACCTTCACATCTTCACACCTTCCCACCTTTCAACATTAAAACCTTTTAAACCTTTAAAACCTTCAAACAATCAAACATTAGCCACTTACGCCAGCGTAGCCTCTTTGTCCTTCTTGTCGGCGGCCACCTTGATGACGAAGTTCTTGGCTGCGTAGAACGGGGTCAGCGTGATGTCGCAGGTAATCTGCTTCGTGACGGGGTCCTGACGCGGTTCGCCGATTTCGTAGTTCTGGAACAGGTTGCCGTAGCCTTTGTATTGGTTGAGGAACTCCTGTATTTTTGCTTTCAGTTCCTTCGGGCTGTTGTACGGATCCCAGTTCTCAAGTGCCACCTCATGGACGAAGTTCATAAGCACCTTCTTCACCCAGTCGAACACGCGAACGATGGGGTACTCCTTCATTGCGTCGAGGTCGCCGTTGTAGAGGGTGGTGTTGTTGAACGCCATCACGCGGCCTTCGCTATAGACCATCGGGATAACCTGGTTGTCCATCAGCGAGGCGATTTCGGACTTGAGCAGGTCGCTCTTCACGCCTTTCACTCCGTCGAGGGTGCCGTATTTCTTTCCGCCGGCTCCCTGCGCCATGTTGGCGGTCTCGTTGTAAAGCTTTCCGCAGAGGGCTGCCGAAGGTGCGATATAGAACGCCTTGGCGTCTTCCTCGTCGGCCGACATCTTCTCGGCTTCGCGTCCCACTATCCAGTTGGCGCACATCACCACGTTCATGAGCTCCTGGTCGCTGTCGTGATAGCCTTCGGTATTGGCCTGCAGGTCGTCGAACGAGTATTCGTCGGCATGGTCGGTAATCAGCATCACTTTGTATTTGAATGCCATCTTTGCCCACTGGAGCAAATCGACTTTGTCGTTGAGCACTGCGCCGGGGATGCAGACGAGGCTGTAGGCGTCCTTGAGGCTCAGACGGTCGAAGCCGTTGCGAAGTATGTCTTCGACTTCGTTGGCGAAGCCTGAATCGGCATCGGCGATGTCTTCTTTCTTCACATTGATGATGCGGAGGTTCTTCACCTTGTCGGTTCCGCAGGTCTTGAAGAAAGAGTCGAGTTCGCGGTAGGAACGCTCCAAGTCCTTGGTGGCGTAGAGAGCATCGGTGATGCCCTGTTTCAGCACCTTGGTGTATTTTTCTTCTTCCTGTTTGCAGGCTTCGGCATAGCCGGTGGCGCCATCGACGCCTTCCTGGTCGAGGAGCTCCAGCCAACGTGTGATTTCACGAGCTAAGACAGCGCGTTTGTCTTTGAAACGCTTGTCTTTCAGGAACACGTCCTTGGCGGCCTTGCGGGCTGGGTTCATGTTGTCGGCATCGGGCATGAAGCCGCGGATGGCGTTGAATCCGCCGTACTGCGACAATAGTTGGCTGACATCTTTACCTTTTTCTTGTAGTTCGGCACCAGCCTGTTCTACGGCCTGGGCTTTTTTCTTTTCTGTTTCTGCCATATTAGTTTTAGTTTTTTGTTTTCAATTGTAGGTTGTGGTGAACTTACGATGGTTTATTCGTTTTCGTTGAGTTCGTCGAGCATCGACTGGAGCATCTGCTTCAGCTCCTCGCGGCTGCCTTCCTCTTTCAGGATGTCGCGCAGCTTGCGGTTCTGCTCTATGCTCTTGCGGACCTTCTGGTTGGTCTCGATTTTCATCTTCACTCCAGAGAGAAACTCGCTGTTCTCTACCAGACGGCCTTTGCCACCGTTGGCTTCGAAGTCGCGGATTTCTCCGAATTTCAGTGTCTCTTCCACGGCACCGCCTTCGGCATCGGTGAAGGTGACATCAACCTTGGGTTTGAAGTGCTCAAAGGCATCGTTGATGTTCTGGATGTCCTCGACAAACTCGGGGTTGCCGGCATCCACATCGGTGGTGTACTGGTCGATCATCAAGGTTTTGTTCTGGTCGATTAGACTGACTTTCGCGCTGCTCTCCTCATCGGGAGCCATCGAGATGAAATTTTCTTTCATTGCCATAACTGTAATGTTTTTTGTTTATAATAATTTTATGTGTGTTTTCAATTTGCAGGCCGCTTATTTATCCAGATTTCCGGGGAACGTCCTGGTCCAGATGTCGGTTTTCTGACCGTTGAGCAGGCCTGTCTTGGAAAGCGTCACAACAGCCTCAACCGCCATCATGTCGCCCGAATGTGCATCGGCTATGGAGTCGCAGACCGACCTGAGATAGGCTTCGTCGGTATCATTCTCTTCAAATGGATGGCCAATAACATCGCTCAACGTGGTCTCGAATACTGATGGGGATGTGGACGAGCCTGTGGAAGTGGAAATGTGACGTCCCACGAGAACCCTGAGATTACGCAGGGCAGTGGTATAGTTGTCGCCGAGCGATTCACGCATGGCCTCCAAGGCAGTGTATGCTTCATCCTCGTTTGAACTGAATGAATATTTAACGTATGGTGTGGTCAAGGCGCGTCCAAACTTGTAGGTGGCTAAGACTTCGGTACTCCTTTCTGCACCGGGGGTGGGGTCGTCGGTGATGCGGTAAAGCGTATAAACCAGATAGACACTGTTCAGGTCGGTGTATCTGCGGCTCACGGCATCGCAGGCCGACTTCATCTCATCGTCTTTCAGGCTGGAATATGTCCGATACATAGTGCCGTCGTAACCGATGGCCTGATTAAACGCATCCATTATGGACTGAGCCTCGCTTGACGTGTAGCCAACACTTGCCAGTATATCCATTTCAACCTCGTAAGTGTAGCCTTTCTGATAGGTTACTTCATCTTTTTTGCAGCTGAAGAGCAGCAGTACCGCTGCACAGCACATGATTGCAGTAGATAGAATAAATTTTGTTTTCATTGTCGTATTCGGAGTTATTACTGTTTAACTTTAATATCCGGGTTGCCCTCGCTGTCCAATCCAACTACGATGTGGTCGCCGGGTTTGATGGTGCCGGCTATCATCATCTTCGAGATGGGGTGACGAAGTTCCTTACGGATGATGCCCAACACAGGACGTGCGCCGTACTGCTGGTTATAGCCGCGTAGGGCGATGGTCTCGCGAGCTTCGGGCGTGAGTTCAAGGGTGATGTTCTGCTCGGCAAGCAGTTTCAGCAGTCCCTTCATGTGGATATCGAAGATGGCTGTGACGGTCTTGTCGGTTATCGGCGAGAACGGCACTATCTCTGTCAGTCGGGCCAGGAACTCGGGGCGGAAGTAGCCCTGCATGATGTCCATAAGCTCGTTGTTCTCTGGCACCACGCCGCTGTTGAACTTCTCCACAATGGTCTGCGCTCCAATGTTGGAGGTGAAGAGAATCAAGGCGTTTGAGAAGTCTCCAACACGTCCGAGACGGTCGTGCAGCTTGCCTTCGTCCAATATCTGAAGGAAGAGGTCAAACACCGACTTGTGGGCTTTCTCGATTTCGTCGAACAGCACCACGCTGTAAGGTGTCTGGCGGATTTTGTTCACCAGCAGGCCACCCTCTTCATATCCCACATATCCTGGAGGTGCTCCGTAGAGCAATGCAACAGAATGTTCCTCTTTGAACTCGGACATGTCGAAACGCAGCAGGGCACTCTCGTCGCCGAAGAGGAATTCGGCCAAAGCTTTCGACAGTTCGGTCTTACCTGTACCCGTGGGGCCGAGGAAGAAGAACGAACCCATAGGCTGGCCTTTCTTGCTGAGGCCGGAACGGGCTTCATACACGGCGTCGAGTACTTTCTTGACGGCGTGGTCTTGTCCTACGACACGTTTTTTCAATGCCTCTTCGCCTCCCATCAGGCGCTCGCGTTCGCCGGTTTGCACCTTGCCCAGCGGTATGCCGGTCTGCTTGGCCACCACCGCTGTAAGGTCGTCGTTCTTCAGTTCGGTGTGCTTCTGAGCCTCGTCGCCAAGGTCGTTCTCCACTTTTACATGTGCCATGGTGCGGTCGATAAGGTCTATGGCCGACGCGGGCAACGATTTCTCGGTAAGGTAGCGCTTGGCCAGGCGGATGGACTCATCCATCACCGTCTCGTCAAGCGTAAGGCTATGATACTCCTCGTAGGAGGGCATGATGCCCTTCAGAATCTCCATCGTGTGGTCGGCAGTAGGCTCTTCAACGGTGATTTTCTCGAGATATGAGACCATCTCTTTGTCAGTCTCGATGTTCTTCGTATAGCCGTCGATGCTCGAGGTGCAGAGCAGTTGCAGACGGCCTTTGGCCAACTCGTTTTTGAGAATGGCGGATGCTCCAAACAGCGAACCTTGTTTGTCGAACAACTTGTCTATCTGCTCGATGATGAGCACCGCATTCTGTTGGGCTTCAATCTCACTCAATACACCTTTGAAGCGGTCCTCGACCTCGCCTTTATACTGCGCGTCGCCACCCAGAGCGGCTGTGTCAAGTTCCCATGCTACGGCGTCGCTCAAGAATCCGGGCACCTTGTTGCCCACCAATTCGTGCACGAATCCGTTGACCAGTGAGGTCTTACCTACGCCTGACTCACCCGTGATGAGCAGGTTGGCTTTGGTCTTGCGGCCAAGTATCTCGTAGATAATGGAAATCTCTTTTTCGAAACCTACTACGGCGTCAAGGTTGCCTGCACGGGCGATGGCGGTTTTGTCGGTACAGTACTTTGCAAGGTTGCCCGATGTGCGAGGCCTGCTGCCTGTCGCTTGCTGCCCCGTTGCCGTGATGTTGGCTGTCGCCCCTGTGCCCATCTTGGCACTGATATCGGCGGGGGTCAACGGCAGGGTTTTCAGCTGGTCAAAGGTGAAACCCACACCGGGGGTCACCAGCGAGGCGAGCACGCACACTTCGGTACACTCGTCCAGACCGAACTTCAGTTTGTAGTTTTCGGCCTCCTCCATAACAGCCACACTCTCGTCGCTGTATTCCAAATCGCGTTTGGGACGAACAGCCCGGGGTGCCAGTTGAATCTGAACGTCAGCCCAGTCGAGCAGGTAATAATAGTCCTTGTCCATTTCGGACTCTATGAAATGAACTAAGCCCATATCCTTATGCAGGACGGCTTTGAACAGATGCGCCGGATAGATGGCGTCGCTGCAAAACTCCTCGGCATAGGAATTGGCAATGCTTTTTAGTTTGTCGCTCATAGAATAACGTATAAATTAATAAAATGAATTTTCAACGCTCGTGTATAACAAATGACTGGTTTTTCAAAAGTCTCGAAGAGACTATATTCCAATAACCCCTCACAAACGAAGTGCAGTGTGGGGACCGAAATGAGCAATATATGCGTCTTGGAGAGACGCTACTTTTGAAAATATCAGTCGAATAATAAACTAGAGCCATTTTCAATAGTATGGTTTATATAGAACATATATTGTACCTAACATAAAAAACAACCTTCAAAAGTACGTATTTTTTTTCAAAAATCAGACGCAATTACAAAAAAATCGTTTGTCGAATATGTAACAATTTGAAAATATATAGATTAACTTTGAATACAATCCTGTTGGTCAACAAAAAAAAGAGGATACATCGTTGTATCCTCTATGTTTGATTTTGAAATCGGAGCCGATGTCTTATTTGTTTTTGACCAGTCGCACAGATTCGATATAACACATCTTGGTTCGATAGACGCTTGTGCCACCTGCACCGAAATACATTTCCCAGGCGTATGACGAATTATAGGGTGTCGATGACCAATAGTTGCCGGCTGATTTCGAACCGCTCACCGTACCGTCGCAATTGCGGAAACCAACGACAGGCAGCGAAATCGTGTCGTTGTTGGGTCCTGTGATTGTGTATCCGTTTCCGTTCCATACCCATTGGCACTCGGACTTCAGCTCTTCCCACTGCTCTTTTGTCGGCAGACGGGTGCGGAAGTTGTTCACGGCCTCTTCGTAGGTGTACATACCGGGTGCATTGTAGGAACGCCATTTTGTGCCGCTGGGAAGTCCCAAGTCAACAAACCCCAACTCGTCGCCCTCCAGCTCGGATTGTGTCTTTGCTGCGTCGTGCTTATGAGTCGTGCCTTTGGATTTGTCAACGTTTTGGGCGGCGGCAACCACTGCGAGCACCGTCAGGACTACAATTAGGAGTGCTTTTTTCATGACTTTCTTTTTTTTCGGTTTCTCGATAACGGATGCAAAAATACAAAAAAGAAATATAAAACGAGTGGTTTCATCTTTTTTCGCCCCCACTTGAGGTGTCAATCCTTAATTTTTTCAGATATGGGTGACGAATAAGCAGACTAGGAGCAGAGTGGGTCCAGAATAGGTCCATAGTAGGAGAATTGTAAAACCAGTAAAGGGTCTATAAAGGGTCTGTAAAGGGTCTGTATAGATGAAATGCAGGTAAAATCTAGGAGAAAAGTAGGTAAAAAGTAAAAGAAAAGTAGGACTGATGTAGGAAAAAGTAAAAGCGAGGTAGGAGAAAAGTAAAAGAAATGTAAAAGAAATGTAAAAGAAAAGTAGGTAAAAAGTAATAGAAAAGTAAAAGAACGGTAAAAGAAAAGTAAACGCTTTTATACAACAAATGACTGATTTTTCAATAGTCTCGAAGAGACTGTAATCCAATAACCCCACACAAACGAAGAGCAGTGTGGGGTAGCGGAAACGCCTTTTCAAAAGTCTCGAAGAGACTATATTCCAATAACCCCACACAAACGAAGAGCAGTGTGGGGGGGCGAAATGAGCAAAATATGCGTCTTGGAGAGACGCTACTTTTGAAAATATCAGTCGAATAATAAACTAGGGCCATGTCAAAATAGAGCGAAAGTAAAAAGATTCAATAATCATAAAAAAAATGTACTTTTGCAACGTAATTTTAACTCAAAGAGATGAAACGAACACTTCTGTTGGCAGCTCTGCTGCTTGTAGGCGTAGGCCTGAAAGGTCAGACCTCCCTGTCTGCCACAGGCGGCGACGCGCGCTCGAATACCTGCAGCGTGAGCTACTCCGTGGGGCAGATGGCAACCCAGACCGCATACAGAGTTGATACAGACGAGCGCGACCGGACAAGTGTGCGCGAAGGGGTGCAGCAGACCTACACGGTCGAGGAGTTGAAGATTGACGGTGCTGTGCCTTTTGACTTCGACGTCAAGGTCTATCCCAACCCGACTACAGACAACGTGACTATAGGCGTAGAAGGTTCTATCGCTGGCATGTGCTACGAACTCTATGACACCGACGGTCGGCTTGTAAAAATGGATAGCATCCGTACCGAAGAACAGAATTTGGATTTGCAAGCTCTTCCCGCCGGAGCCTACCTGTTGCGTGTCATGGGCGCTAAGGCCTGCAAGTCATACCGCATAGTTAAGGCAAAATAAAACAGAATTAGTCACTAATCACTCAAACAATAATATGAAAAAGAGTTTTCTCCTTTTTGTCATGGCGATGGTTGCCGCATTGTCGGCATGGTCGCAGGTGCCTCAGACGCTGACTTATCAGGCTGTGGTGCGCGACGCCGAGGGAATGTTGATGTGTAACAGCAACGTAGGGGTGCAGATTTCCATTCTGCAAGGCTACGCGAACGGCACGGCTGTCTATAGCGACCGCCAAACAGTAACCACCAACGCTAACGGCCTTTTCACCATGCTTATAGGCTCGG
Source organism: Bacteroidales bacterium (assembly GCA_017616895.1). Lineage (GTDB taxonomy): Bacteria > Bacteroidota > Bacteroidia > Bacteroidales > P3 > Colimorpha. Next base: position 57,861 of record JAFZXE010000011.1, on the reverse strand, counting down.
AAGAGAATAGCCTCAGCGGCATAAACTGGGCGGCAGGACCATATTTCCTCAAGAGTGAGATTGACCCGACCGGTGGTTCCGACTACACTCTCGAAACCGTGCAGCAGCTCTTCAGTGTGCCGTATGCTCTACATTCACATACAGCCGATAGCGTAGCAGGTGGGCTGACTTACACCGAGACAGACCCCGTTTTTACAGCTTGGGACAGAGACTATAACGACCTTACCAACAAACCCACCATCCCGACTGTGCCGACAAACGTGAGCGCATTTACAAACGATGCAGGTTATCTCACCGAAAATCAGATATTGAGCATAAGTAACGACACGGTTTTCCTGACAGGTGGCAGTTATGTGAAACTGCCGGCGGGATTCAGCGGAAACTATAACGACCTGACAAACAAACCCACCATCCCGACCTTACCAACTAATGTAAGCGACTTCACAAACGATGCAGGTTATCTCACATCTTATAGTGAGACCGACCCAGTATTTTCGACTTGGGACAAAGACTATAACGACCTGACAAACAAGCCCACCATCCCGACCGTGCCGACAAATGTGAGTGCATTCACAAACGATGCAGGTTATCTCACCGAAAATCAGATATTGAGCATAAGCCACGACACGATTTTCTTGACGGGTGGCAGTTATGTGAAGCTGCCGGCGGGATTCAGCGGGAACTATAACGACCTCACCAACAAACCCACCATCCCGACTGTGCCGACAAATGTGAGTGCATTCACAAACGATGCGGGTTATATAACCGAGACCCAGATATTGAGCATAAGCCACGACACGATATTCCTGACAGGTGGCAGTTATGTGAAGCTGCCAGCTGGATTCAGCGGGAACTATAACGACCTGACCAACAAACCCACCATCCCGACCGTACCAACAAACGTAAGTGAGTTTACAAACGATGCAGGTTATCTGACTAACGAAACTCAGAACTTGGCTGCTGTGGCTGCAATGGGCGACTCTATCGGAAGTCAAATAAAACACCTCAGTGACCCAACTGATGAAATGGATGCGGTGAACCTTCGCACGATGAATGCCGTTGCACACCGTTTGGATTCCATTACGTCCAGCTATGAGTCGATAACACGCCGTTTAGATTCCATAACGCGCAGATATGATTCGATAATGCACCGCTTAGACTCCATCACACTCGGTTTGCTCGGCATCACCACCGGAGACACCAATGTTACGGTGTGTGATAGTTTTGCATGGTACGGCACCGTATATACCAGTACGGGTAATTACCAACATCGGCTAACAAATGCGGCAGGTTTCGATAGCATACTGACTCTTCATCTGAGAATCAATCATGGCACTCACAACAACGAATTTGATACTGCAGTTGGCAGTTATACTTGGCATGGAACGACATACTCCTACACCACAACCGGTAATTATACAAAAACGTATTCCTACACCGATACCAATGGCTGCAGTAGCGTGGATACCTTGCATCTGACAATTATTGACGCATTTGATACAGACGGTGCATCCAATTTGTTGTTTACGGTAAGTCCAACAAAGAAGGTTCGTTTCTCGAAGGGTAATTTGCGGTACAAGGCATCACCAGCGCCTGCCACTTGGCGTTTTGCGGATAACCAGTATGATACTATTGGTACTGGCAATAGAAACATTTCTTCATCTAATACAGGCTGGATTGATCTCTTCGGCTGGGGTACATCGGGCTTTAACAGCAGAGCAAAGGCATATCAGCCGTGGTCAGACACTTCGAATTACAGTTGTTACTATGTGTATGGGTCTCCAACCAAAGACCTCACTGACAGTTGTGGCCATGCTGACTGGGGTGTGCATAATAGCATAGAAAACGGTGGCAACACCGTTGGTATGTGGAGAACGTTGACCAAAAATGAATGGGATTCCATTCTGAATTGGAGACCAGCCTCAACAATAAACGACACCCCCAATGCACGTTTCGCAAAAGCGACAGTAAATAATGTCGCAGGTCTTATGCTGTTCCCTGACAGTATATCCATCCCGGCTGGTATAACTGTAAACAATGTGAATAACACTGGTGCAGAATACTCAGGCAATAGCTATAACGCCGAGCAATGGGAGCAGCTCGCATCATGTGGAGTCGTATTCCTGCCTGCAGCAGGCTGCCGCAGCGAAAAAACTCCAAGCAGCGTCGGCTCGGCTGGATACTATTGGTCTAGTACTCACAGCAGTGATCAAATGGCATATGGAATGGCATTCTTCGATGACAATGTGACTACGTACGGTTACAACCGCAGTCAAGGCAGGGCAGTCCGCCTGGTAATGGATTATAACGCGTCTGGACAATAGGAAGGGTAGGAATTGAATTGTCCCCTCTCCCGAAAAATATTGTCACGGATATTATCCGCTGAATTTGATTTTGCTCGTATTAGTCCGTTACATATCATCTATGCTTAGTCCTTTCATGTTCACCTCGCGTCCCCGATACAAATGTCGCTGCATCATCCCCACCTTCTCCCGTAATCGTGCGGGGTTGTATTTCTTCGGGTTGCGTTTCACCTCGTAGGCCTCAATATCACCGTCAAGAGTTTCAGCCACGATGTCAATCTCAAACTCGTCGCTGTTGCCTTTTGTGTTGACCCCACCCGATTGCCACCATCCCCCAATCGTACGGTAGCGACAACTCTCCATCATTTTCTGCCTGAACCATCGCTCCAGAGCTATGCCTGAGAAGGTCGGATAGTCCTCCGTCATGATTTGCTCCAATGCCGGCAAGTTCTGAATCTCTATTAGCGATGCATACCGATGGATGTATCTGAACCAGAAACGGAAGAAATTGTCCTGTATCTCGTAACGTACGGTCTGACTGCCGTCCTTCGCACCTACGGGCCGTTTCTTCTTGATAATGCCGTATTTCTCCTCAAGTACTTTCAACTGACCGCCCAAACTCTTCGCACCAAGTGCCGCCTCGATTTCACTTTGTGTCACGTCTCCATGTGCAATCTGGTCGAGAATGCTGAAATAGGTGCCATATTGCTTGCCAAATTCCTGTACCAACACCGACTTGCCCTCTTCTATGAAATAGCTGTCGCCACTCGAACACACATAGTGCAGCATTTTCTTCACATTCGTACAGTGGTTGTTCATCAACTGCTCGATATATCTGGCCACACCGCCCGTGATGGTCCATAGAGCCAGCAAATCCTCATTCGTGTAGTCCGCCTTGTAATCGCCGAGAATTTCCCGCATTGTTGTCGTCGTAAATGGTTGCAGCTTGATTGTGCAGTCGTCGCGTCCGAACAGCGGTTGTTCCTCATCTTTGAAAATTTTCTCCATCGTACGGAAGATACTGCCCGACACAATCAAGCACACCTTGGTCACTTTCTTATATTTGTCCCAAAGATCCTGCATGTCGCTGAACACTCCTGCATTCACATTGTCGAACTCCTGGAATTCGTCGATGAACAAGGTGAATTGCCGCCGTTTGCCAATATCGAACAGTAGTTGCATCAGGTTGCGAAAACTCGTTATGCCCTCGGGCACAAACACACCCAGTTTTGTTCGCACTTCCTCACAGTAGGTTCTCACCAGCGTGGCCTCCGCCTTGCGTCCCACAAAGAAATACAATCCTGGCGTTTCCGCTTTTGTTTCCTCCAATAGCCGATATACCAGACTTGTCTTGCCGATGCGCCTTCTGCCCGTCAGTACAACAAATCTACTGTAATCCTCATATGCCTGCCGCTGCATTTCACGTAGCTGCCGCATCTCCAACTCCCTGTCATAGAATTTCTTCATTTTGACACTATTTTATGATGGTAAATTTTACGACCGTTAAATTTCGATTGCAAAAATACTATTTATTTTTCAATTGGAGGTTTACGGCTGTCATTTTTAGGATCCCTAATATCGTTGTCCTATAGAGGTGACCGTTATTTTCCCAAGGCTCTCTGTCGAGGGAGCGGTAGGTTATGGCTTCGGAGAGGTGTTAGTGTTTTTTTGAAATTGTATTGGTTCAGTACAAAATGAGCTGCTAAACAAAAATTCCAATATGTGTCGTATTGGGATTGCTAAGCAAATACCTCTCCATGACAATATTGTGATATAAATGCTTGATAACGATTGGTTTGTGTGGGTGGTGCAAATGATTTTATACAAAATTAAAAACATATTGTATTTTTGCATCATCAAAAAGTCGCCCATAAAAGTGCAATGATGTAGCAAAAAGTCACCCCTAAAAATGTACAACACCTCAAAAAAGTCGCCTCTAAAAGTGTGAAAACAATATGTATAAAAGGAAAATAGAACAGACATTGAGTCTGTGGAAGGCAAAGAAAGGGCATAAGCCATTGGTGATAAAAGGCTGTCGGCAATGTGGAAAGACTAGTTCGGTGGTGGATTTCGCCAACAAGAACTACCCCAATGTCATCTGTCTTAACTTCCATGAGCATAGAGAATACAAGGCATTCTTCGCCGGAGCACTTGATGTGGATACTTTGACTATGACCGTCTCTGCCGGTATTCGGGGTGCCCGCTTTATTCCAGGCAAGACCTGTCTGGTACTCGACGAGATACAGGAATGTCCCAATGCTCGCGCTTCGTTAAAGTTCTTCAAGCTTGACGGTCGCTATGATGTTATCTGTACAGGCTCTCTTTTGGGTGTCAATGGCTATCGAACCAAGACGGAGCAAGAGGAGGAAGAGAATGCTTCCGTCCCTGTGGGATTTGAGCAAGTCGTCACCATGTATCCTATGGATTTCGAAGAATGGCTGTGGGCCAACGGTATAGAGCAACAACATATCGACTATCTGCGCAGTTGCTTGTTGAATGAGACTCCCGTTAATGAAGGCATCCATCAGCGTATGCGTGAGTTGCTGCTACGCTATGTGGTGGTAGGAGGAATGCCCGAAGCCGTTACAGCATTTCTTGAAACAACCAATATGAACGACGTGTTGGATGTGCAACATGGAATTATAGAGACTTACAAGGCCGATATGCTGAAATACGCCCGTCAGGAAGATAAGTCCCGCATACGTGAGTGCTTTGAGTCCATACCCGCGCAGTTGGCCAAGGAGAACAAAAAGTTCCAATATGCCGTGATACGTAAGGGGGCTCGGTCGAGCCAGTATGCCGGCAGTTTGCAGTGGATCGAAGACGCTGGCATCATCCACCGCTGCCATAACGTCTCAATAACCGAGCTGCCACTTGACGGCAACGCCATTCCTGATGTCTTCAAGGTATATATGACGGATATTGGATTGCTGGTCAGCATGCTTGAGGATGGTACCGCCTGGAGTATTCTGCAAGGGAACTTGTTGGGCTATAAGGGGGCCATCTTCGAGAACTTGGCTGCTGACATTCTGTGCAAAATGGGCCGCAAACTATACTACTTCCAGAAAGACGGAGGGCTGGAACTCGACTTCCTCATCCGTTACAAGGGCGAGTGCTGTCCATTGGAATGTAAAGCCCGTTCAGGAAATGCCAAGTCCATGCAAACCGTGCTGAAGAATCCGGAGCATTACCACATCCAGAATGCGTTGAAAGTTGGAGACTACAATGTCGGTCGTAAAGGGCAACTGCTCACATTGCCGTTCTATATGTTGTTCCTTTTGACGGATGTGTAATATTCACAAAATTCCGCGATTTAATAACGTGGACGTTTCAAAGCCGATGAGTGGCATCTGACCAGCTGAAGACTGAATCGCAGTTACCCTGTGTACATTGAACGCGGTGACGCGATGTTTGAATTCAAGCTTCAATCATTTGCCCCAGGAGTCGCGGTCGAGGGAGCGGTAGGTTATGGCTTCGGAGAGGTGGGTTGGGGTTATTTGGTCGCTGGCTTCGAGGTCGGCTATGGTTCTTGCTACCCTTAGGATGCGGTCGTAGGCTCGGGCGGAGAGGCCTAGGCGGTTCATGGCGGCTTCCATTATGTTGCGGCACTGGTCGGACAGTTGGCAGTACTGGCGGGTGAGCTTGCTGGTCATCTGTGCGTTGCAGTGGACGTCGGGGTTGTTCTTGAACCTTTCCGTCTGTATGGCTCGGGCGGCTATTACTCGCTCGCGGATGACGGCGCTGGGTTCAGAAGGAAGTGCTCGTCCGAGTTCGGCGACGGGAACGGGAGTGACTTCGATGTGGATGTCGATGCGGTCCATGAGAGGACCGCTGACTTTGTTGAGGTAGCGGTGGACAGCGCCGGGAGGGCAGGTGCAAGCGATGGTGGGGTGGTTGTAGTAGCCGCAGGGGCAGGGGTTCATGGCTGCGATGAGCATGAAGGAGGCTGGGTATTCGATGGTGGTCTTGGCGCGGCTGATGGTGACGTGGCGCTCCTCCATGGGTTGGCGCAGCACTTCAAGCGCAGTGCGCTTAAATTCAGGTAGTTCGTCAAGAAAGAGGACGCCGTTATGGGCGAGGGATATTTCCCCTGGTTGGGGATAGGTGCCGCCGCCGCAGAGGCCGGCGTCGGAAACGGTGTGGTGGGGTGAGCGGAAAGGACGGATGGAGATGAGGGAGTCTTCTTTGCGCATCTTGCCTGCGACGGAGTAGATTTGTGTGGTTTCGAGCGACTCGCTGAGAGTGAGCGGGGGCAGGATGCTGGGCATGCGCTTGGCGAGCATGGTCTTGCCGCTGCCCGGAGGACCGATGAGGATGGCGTTGTGGGATCCGGCGGCGGCTATCTCGAGAGCGCGTTTGACGTTGGCCTGACCTTTGACGTCGGCGAAGTCGAACTCGTAGTTGTTGAGAGATTGAGTGAATTCGGCGCGGGTATCGACGATGGTTTGAGGGATGGTGCCCTCGTTGTTTAAGAAGTCGGCGACTTGCTTGAGGTTGGATGCTCCATAGACCTCCAGGTTGTTGACGATGGCGGCTTCGCGTGCATTGGCTTCAGGCAGGATGATTCCTTTGCAGTGACGCTGCCGAGCTTCGATGGCGATGGGTAGGGCGCCTTTGATGGGGCGTAGGGTGCCGTCCAGGCTTAGCTCACCCATGATGACGTAGCGGTCGAAGGCGACGGAATCGACTTCGCCGAGTGCGCCGAGTATGCCGACGGCGATGGTGAGGTCGTATGCGGTGCCCTCTTTTTTGATGTCGGCGGGAGCGAGGTTTATGATGATGCGTTTGCCAGGGATTTTGTAGCCGGAGTATTCAATTGCGGAGATGACACGCTGAGAGCTTTCCTTTACGGCGTTGTCGGGGAGGCCGACCATGTTGAAGCCCATGCCGCTGCTCACGTTGACTTCGACGGTGACGGAGACGGCGTTGACGCCGATAATGGCGCTTCCATAGGTTTTAGCTAGCATAAGGCGTATATAAACAAACAAAAACCAGCCCTTGGAAGGACTGGCTCACTAAACCTTTAATAATCATTTCTATTAAGAAACGCCAATTACATGGCGTTCACCTGACGCATGAGTTTCGATTTGAGGTTGGAGGCCTTGTTCTTGTGGATGACGGAACGCTTGGCGAGCTTGTCGATGACGGAGAGCATGTGGGGGAGCTTCTCGACAGCGACGTTCTTGTCCTCAAGGGCTCTGAAATCGCGCAGTGCGTTACGCATGGTTTTAGCGTAGTATCTGTTTTCTACTCTTTTTGTTTCGTTGGAACGAATTCTTTTTTTTGCTGACTTGTGATGTGCCATAATTATTACGATTCTTTTTGTTTGTACTCGGTGCGGGATTCGAACCCGCGATTTTGAGAATGAAAATCTCACGTCCTGGGCCAGCTAGACGAACCGAGCATTTTTGCTGACTTTTCTCCGCAAAAAGAGATTGCAAAAGTACACACATTTTTTTTATCCACAAAATTTTTTTGAAATAAAAGGGGGAGTGGAAGGGTGTGGTGTGTGATTAAGTATTGATTATGTGTGTGTTGTATGGGTGGATTGGTGCGGAGTTTTTCAACTTTTTTTGTTTATAAGTTGATGCAAAACAGGTGGTAAAGGGTGTCGAAAATGTTTTTTTCGGTGTTTTTTGTGGTGGTTTTTTTGTGGTGGGGTTAGGGGCGTTTCAGGCGGATAAGAATGTTGGAGCGGACGGTTTTACCATAGATTTTACCTGGTGACCAGCGAGGCAAGGAGGGGAGTAGCGGGCGGAGGCTCTCGATGAAGGCGCGCTCGGAGGGGTCTTTTACGGATGGAGGGGCTTGGATGTCGGAGACGGAGCCATCGAGTTCGACGGTGAAAGTGGCTATGATTTGAGGGAGGCTGTCGGGCCATTGGGCGTGAAGGGAAATCCATCGGCTCAGGGCATCGTTACCATCAGGGAATTGAGGTGGTCGGTCGGGTACGATGAACAAAATGGTGTCGATGAGACCGTCGGGGACGAGGCTGGAGACGGGATAGACGCGCTGGACGAGTCCGTCGCTGCCGAGGAGAATATAGCGTCGCTCGTCGGCACATAAGCAGGTCTCTTCGGTGGTGAAGGTGTGCTGTTCGGTGATGCGTTGGCCGGTGCTGCGGAGGAAGTCGGGGACGGTGTCTTCAAGGTAGCATATCCGTTTGCCAATTTTGACGCATGAGGTGATTCTGGAAAAGAAAGAGCTATCACTCTCGTAGCCATAGTAGCAGTGGTAGGTTTCGAGGAGGGCGTTGCAGGGGGCTCCCTGTTCGGGGTCGATGTCAGGCATCTCGGCATAGAGGGTGCGATTGGGGAATATGGTGAGGACGAGATTATCGGGGTCGTCAAAGAAACAGCTGTCGGCGACCTGGTCGAGTTGTTTTTCAAGGGTGGGGTTGACAAACTCGTACAGGTTGAGTGTGGCTTTGACTGTGCGGGGTTTGGTTTCTCTAGGCGAACATGCTGAGGCGAGGACAATCAGGAGGGCGTAGAGGGCGAGGAGGTGTGATGTGCGTGGCATGGGTTTAGGTGTGTTATTGTTTATTGTGGTGGGGAGGGGATGTGAGTGGGCCAGCGGGTGGTTAGGGCTAGGCGGTTTTGCCAGGCTTGGAGGGGGGTGGGGAAGGTGGTGGTTGGTGGGTTTGTGGCGTTGGGGGTTGTTTGGTCGGGAATGGCGGTTGGGTCGGGGTTGGGGGGTGTTGGGATGAGGCTGGGGTGGGTGGTTTGGGCGGTGGGGATGGGGAGGACTTGGGAGTCGGAGGTGGCGAGGGAGGAGGGGTTGCGCCAGAAGGCGTAGAGATAGAGGGTGTCGGAGAGCCAGCCGTCGGGGACGGGGATGCGGGCGGAGGAGGTGCGGGAGGTGGCGAGGTCGAGGTGGGTGACGGCGAGTGCCTGGGTGTAGTTGTAGATGGTGACGGAGAGTGTGAGGTTGCGGGAGTCGGGGCGTCGCCAGGAGAGGTGGAGAGAGTGGTCGGAGAGGGAGGCGCGGAGGTCGAGTGGACGGGCGAGTGGGCCGCGGGCGACGAGGACGCGGAGGGGGTCGATGGTGGCATCGGGGGTGAGTGCGTTGTCGTAAACTTGCTTGACGATGTTGGCGCGCTGGGAGAGGGAGGTGTTGTAGCGGGCGTAGCCGGTTTTATAGACGTGGCCGAGGGAGCGGACGAAGGAGGAGGCGAGGGAGAATCGGGTGCGGTGGTCCTGCTGTGCGGGGGTGCGCGGATTGGAGACGTGTTCGGGACGTGTGCGGGAACGGAGCTGTCCGCGGACTTCGTACTGGATGATTCCACCGAGCTGTCCGGTGAAATAGAGTTTCATTGCGCTGCGTGTGATGCCCATGGGTTTGTGAATGCGTTATTGCGTTAATGTGTTATTGCGTTATTGCGTTATTGCGTTAATGTGTTATTGCGTTAGTGTGTTATTGCGTTAATGCGTTAATGTGTTATTGCGTTAATGTGTTAATGCGTTAATGTGTTAGTGGGGGATGTGTGGGTGCAAAGATAGGAATTTATTTTGGAATGGGCAAGGGACTGTTTGTAAGTGGTTGAGGGTGTGGTGCGTGGATGTATCAACTCTATGATAGGTCTATGACAAAGATATACCAAAGTTGTAGGGGATTCGGTGGAGGGTTGGGGATGGTTTTGGGGTGGGTGGGTGTGTTTTTTGGGGGAACCTCACCTCTGTCCCCTCTCCTGAAGGCGAGGGGGGGGATAGGATGGATAGGGGGGCTTGGGATGGGGTAGGGAAACTAGAATTACTAGGGGAACTAGAGGGGAGGGATAGAATATTGGTGGTTTTGTGGGTGGATTGGGGTGGGGTGAGTGGGTGATTTTGTGTGGGTTGGGGGTGGAATTTGGAAAGACGGGGAATTTTGTTTATCTTTGCAAAAATTTTGAAACAATTACTAATAACAAAAAATACAGGACATGTCAAAGTTACTACTACTGGGCGACGAAGCGATAGCCCAAGCGTTTATTGATGCCGGCGGCAGCGCCATCAACAGCTATCCCGGTACGCCATCAACCCAGATTACCGAATATGTGATGAAATCGAAAGAGGCCAAGTCGAAAGGCGTGGTTGCCAACTGGTGCGCCAACGAGAAGACGGCGCTGGAGGCCTCAATCGGAGTTGCCTATGCCGGCAAGCGCGCTATGACCTGTATGAAGCATGTGGGTCTTAACGTGTGCGGCGACCCCTTCATGAATGCGGCCATCATCGGCACGAAGGGAGTGCTGATAGTCGTTGCGGACGACCCGTCGATGTTCTCGTCGCAGGACGAGCAGGACAGCCGCTACTACGGTCATTGGGCGATGATTCCGATGCTGGAGCCGAGCAACCAGCAGGAAGCCTACGATATGGTGTTTTTCGGCTACGAGCTGAGCGAGAAGATGGGCACCCCCATCCTTATGCGCATCCCGACTCGTCTGGCACACAGCCGCGCGGGTGTGGAACGCAGAGAGCCGCTGCCGCAGAACGCGCTGAGCAGCCCGTCGGATCCGAAGAGCTTCGTGTTGCTGCCTGTGAACGCCAAGCGCCTCTACAGAGACCTTATCGACAAACAGCCCGCCTTCACCAAATCGTCGGAGGAGAGCGGCTACAATAAATATATTGGGGGTACCGACAAGAGCAAGGGTATCATCACCACAGGCATTGCATTCAACTACCTGATGGAGAACTTCCCTGGCGGCAAGTGCCCGTATCCGATTGTGAAAATCACGCAGTATCCGCTGCCTTACAATATGCTCAACAAGCTCTATGACGAGTGTGGCGAGATAATCGTTCTCGAGGACGGACAGCCGTTCGTAGAGGAGCATATCAAGGGATTCCTGGGCAAAGGCAAGCCTGTACACGGACGCCTTGACGAGGTGATACGTCGCGACGGCGAGCTGAACGCCGAGAAGGTGGCGAAGGCACTCGGAATGAAGGTGGAGAACGGTCCTGCGGTGCCCGAGGTGGTGACGAACCGTCCGCCGGCACTGTGTCAGGGTTGCCCGCATATCGACAGCTACGAGGCAGTGGTCGAGGTGATGAAGAAATACCCGAACGGACGCGTGTTTGGCGACATCGGATGCTACACACTCGGATTCAACATGGGCGCCATCAACACCACCGTCTGCATGGGAGCATCGGTCACAATGGCCAAGGGAGCTGCGGAGATGGGCATATTCCCGTCCATCGGAGTTATCGGCGACGGCACCTTCGGACACAGCGGCATGACAGGACTGCTTGACTGCGTGAACGAGAAAGCCAACGTGGTTATCATGATTTTGGACAACGACATCACGGCTATGACGGGCGGACAGCCTTCGAGCGCCAACATGAAGCTGTTCAATATCTGCAAAGGCCTCGGCGTAGATGAGAAACACATACGCCACATAGTGCCGTTGAAGAAGAACCACGAAGAGTTTGTCAAGATTCTCGAAGAGGAGATTGCATACGAGGGCGTGAGCGTCATCATCCCGCAGCGCGTCTGCATCGTGGAGAACAAGAAACGCGTGGCAGCGAACAAGTAAGTTTCAAGTTTTAAGTTTTAAGCTGTAAGTTTTAAGTGCTTTACGCAAGGCATAGCACGACGTTTAAGACAAGATACCCCAAATTAAAAACAGAACAAAAATGAAGAAAGACATCATACTGTGTGGCGTAGGCGGCGACGGTATCGTCTCCGTGGCCAAGATAATAAGCGATGCCGCGTTGAACCTCGGCATGAACGTAAAACAGAGTGAGATACACGGCATGTCGCAGCGTGGCGGCAGCGTGTTCTCGCATCTGCGCATCAGCAGCGAGCCCATCTATTCGGACGTGATACCCGAAGGCAAGGCCGACATCATCCTGAGCTCGGAGCCAATGGAGGCGTTGCGCTACCTGCCTTTCCTGGCACCCGACGGATGCGTCATCACCAACAGCGACCCGTTCATCAACATCACCAACTACCCCGATATGGAGAAGGTGAACGCCGAGCTTAAGAAGCTGAAGAAATGCGTGAGCTTCAACGCCAACGAGATAGCCAAGCAGCTTCACGCCCGCGGCAATATGGTGCTGCTGGGTGCCGCCGCTCCCTATCTTGAGATTGACTTTGCCGAGCTTGAGAAGGCTATCAGCAATATCTTCGGACGCAAGGGCGAGGATGTGGTGAACACCAATATCGCAGCCATCCGCGCGGGAAGAGACGCGAAATAAAGGCATACGATTCAATGCGAAGTGGTGCTTGAAACACTGGTTTCAAGCACCACTTTTGTTTTGTCATAATGTACGGCAGGAGGAGTGGAAATGATATGAATTATGAAGGTTGAATTTTGAAAATGGAGTAGTGGATGACCGAAACCAAGTGTGTCGGTTATTCTTGCCGCCATTTCAGAGTCTCCACTATGCGGTCTATGTCTTTCTGCAGGTATTCGATGACTGGGGCGAGGGAGTCGTTGTTGGGGGTGTAGTTGAGGAAGAGGGCGCCGCGGAGGAAGTGCTCGGTGCTGTCGGTGAGCCAAAACTGGTAGGTGGAGCCTGTGTTCTTGCCGCCGACTTTTACGATGGTGGCATAGACGCGGCCTTCGGGGTCGGAGAGGTCCATCTCCTGTTCGCCGGTGGATTGGCTGTGGTGGAGGGCGAGCATGCGCGAGGCGGTGTCGATGAGTGAGTTGAGGTCGTCGAGGGTGCGGAAGTGTTTGTAGGTGAGGTTTATGATGCCTTTGTACTGAGGGTAGATGAGGTCGAAATACTTGGTGCGTGCGTCATCCTGCTTCCAGTTGACGACGGCTTCGGACGGACGCTCGAAGGTGAAGGGGAGCGCTGAGGTGTCGTAGAGGACGTAGTCTTTCTGCGGCATATCCATACGGATGTAGGCTTTGGGCTTGGGTACGTAGTCGTCGCCACCGCAAGAGGTGAGAATGAGCGTTATGCAGAAGAGGGGAATTAGGTATTTGAGCATGGGGTTATGGGGGTTAGAAGGGTTGAAAAGGTTAGAAAGGTTGAAAAGGTTTGGAAAGGGGTTGATGTTTATGTGTAATTGCGTTAATGCGTTAATGTGTTAATGCGTTATTGTGTTAATGTGTTATTGCGTTAGTGGGGGAGGCGTTAATGCGTTAGTGTGTTAATGTGTTATTGCGTTAGTGTGGTAGTGGCTGACTGCTAACCGCTAGTCACTGATAGCGGTATTGTACGTTGCCTAGCATGGGGACGAAGCGGCAGTTGCCGAAATGCTCGACGAGGGGTTCGTCGTCGGGGCGTTTGGTGATGCGGAGCATCTCCTGCTGCTCGTCGCCGACGGGGATGACCATGATGCCGTCGGGCTTGAGCTGGTCCATCAGTGGCTGCGGTATGTAGGGTGCGCCACAGGTGATGATGATGCGGTCGAAGGGGGCGTAATCGACTTCGGTGAGCCCTTTGTAGCCGTCGCCGAGGTAGCACTTGGCGGTGTAGTGGAGTTCGCGGAGCAGGAGCTTGGTCTTGTCGAAGAGGCCTTTCTGACGCTCGATGGAGAAGACCTTGGCACCGAGCTCGCAGAGGATGGCGGTTTGGTAGCCGCTGCCTGTGCCTATCTCGAGGACTTTCATGCCAGGACTAAGGTTGAGGAGCTGGCTTTGAGAGGCTACGGTGGAGGGCTGGGAGATGGTTTGGTCGCAGAGGATGGGGATGGCTTGGTCGTCGTAGGCTATCTCGACGAGGGTTGGGTCGAGGAACCAATGGCGCGGCACCTTCTCCATGGCGGCAAGTACCGCTTCGTCGGTGATGCCTTTGGCGCGCAGGTTGCGGCACATCTGAATACGTAGGCCTTGTTGTTTATAGGAGTCGTCTAGCATTGTGTCGTGTGTTTTTTTAGAAATTCCAGTATGTCAGGTTTCCAAGGTTTTCGCATGTTTGAAAAATCCCAGTAGGTCAGGTCGCAGATGTCCTCGCCCGCTTGGAGCCAATGGGTTTGAAGTCCGATGGAGGCGGCAGCTTCGCAATGGGCTTTGCAGTCGTCTATGACCAGCGTTTCGGAGGGGATAAGGTGATGTTTGTCAACAATATGTTGAAACACGGCAGGGCTGGGCTTGCGGTCGTGGAGGTCGCAGCTGAAAAAGACTTCGTCGAAACAATCGTTCAAAATATCGAATCTTGCGCGTCGCCTCATGTATTCTCTGAAATATGCGGCGTTGGTTTCGTCGCTGTTGCTCAGGATGAAGGTTTTGTATTTGCCCTTAAGCTTTTTCAGCAGTTTGATATGTTTTTTGGGAAAATCGACGATTACGGTGTTCCAGGCCTCAATGATTTGGGGGTAATAAAGCGGGCAGCCGAGGACTACACGCACTTGTTGTGTGAAATTGAAAGTTGAAATCTCCCCCGCCTCATATTTTTTTGTCACACCGAATTCGCGAAGAAGCTGGTAAGGCTTATCGACTTTGACACCGAAGTCGTGGAAACGGCGGTTCATAAGCTCGATATCGAGTGTGATGATGGGGCCGCAGAGGTCGAATATGATGTTCTTAATCATCGTTGTCCTGGCTTGTCCAACCCTGAGCTATGAGGTCGATGGTCATGTTGTGCGGGGTGACTAGCTTGGCGCCGGAGGCGGCGTCGGTGATGTGTCCGATGATGGCGATGCCTTCGATTTCCTTCACTTTCTCATAGTCACTCTGGGAGACGGTGAAGAGCAGTTCGTAGTCCTCGCCCCCGTTGAGAGCGTTGCTCAGCGGTATCATATTTTTGCTTATCTCCTCGCAGACGCGAGAGGTCTGGTAGTCGATGGGGATGTGCTCTTCATAGACTTCGCAGCCGCAGGAGGACTCTTTGCAGATGTGGAGCAATTCGCTCGCGAGGCCGTCGCTGACGTCAATCATGCTGGTGGGCACGATGCCGCGTTTGCGGAGTTCGGCGATGATGTCGAGTCGAGGTTCGGGCTTGAGGTAGCGCTCGAGCACGTAGTCGTAGCCGTCGAGGTCGGGCTGAGAGGAGGGGTCGGCCTGGTAGGTGGCCTTTTCGCGTTCGAGTACGAGCAGACCAGAGTAGGCGCTGCCGAGGTCGCCAGAGCAGCAGATGAGGTCGTAGCGTTTGGCGCCGTTGCGATAGACAACCTTGTCCTCGTCGGCTGTGCCTATGGTGGTCACGGTGATTACCAAGCCGCTGCGGCTAGAGGTGGTGTCGCCTCCGACGAGATCGACATCGTAGCGTTCGCAGCAACGGCGGATGCCGTCGTAGAGTTCTTCGACAGCCTCGACAGAATAGCGGTTGCTGACGGCGATGCTGACGAGAATCTGCAGAGGGACGCCGTTCATAGCGGCGATATTGCTAAGGCTGCGTGCCACGGCTTTATAGCCGAGGTGTTTGAGAGGAGTGTAGGTCATGTCGAACTGAACGCCTTCGGTCATGGTGTCGGTTGAAACGAGGACCTTCTGGCGTCCGGTGCCGATGACAGCGCAGTCGTCGCCGATGCCTTTTACGGTGCTTTTATTCTTAGTCTCGAAATGTTCTTTTATGCGCTCGATGAGGGCGAACTCGCCAAGACTTGAAAGTTCGGTGCGACCCTCGTCGGCATATTCCAGTTGTTCCATCGGTTATTTTTATCTGTTAATAGATTAAAAACGACGGGATGGGTGATTTATTGTTGGTTAACGGTTGGCGGCTGACTGTTGTCGGGCAAAAAAAAGTTTTCAACATTGGCATTTCGAGGTTTTTGTGGAAAAACCAGGGGTTAGGTCGAAACGGTCATGACGTTGAAAGTGTGAATTGATTGGCAGTTGGGAGGAAACGAGACGAAAATGAAACATTATTTTTCAGGCAACGTAAAATGTTGATAAATGGAATGAAATAACAACAAAAAAACTTTTTTTGGTTTTTTGCAACAATTATTGGAAAAATCTTTCTACTTTAGCAGTCTGAAAAAAATAGTGTCACGATGCTGTTAATCATTGGTAAAGAGTACTGTAAGATTGATTCGAACGGTCGATTCAAGTTCCCAGTTGCTTTGAAGAAGCAATTGGAGACTGATGACAACCGTTTCGTGATCAGGCAGAGTATCTATGCCAAATGTTTGGAGCTGTGGACTTACGAGAGTTTCAGTGCAGAGGTGGAAGGATTGCAGAAGATGTTGAATCCGTACAACAAGGGTGACCGAGAGATTCTGAGAAATCTTACCGACGGCAACATTGTTGAGCTGGATTCGAACGACAGGCTGCTTATACCAACGGAGCAGAAGTCGGTGTTGCAGAAGAGCAAAGAGATTGTGCTGCAATCAACAGGTAAGTTCATTGAGATTTGGGATCGTGACCTGTATCAAGAAATGAACGCACAGACGGCAAACATGTCGGATAGGGTGGATGCACGTCTGGGCAATGGAACCTTGGTTGAAGCACATGACGGAGATATATCATAAGCCAGTACTTCTTACGGAGTGTATAGAAGGCTTGAATATCAAGCCCGATGGCGTATATGTCGATGCGACATACGGCGGCGGCGGACACTCGCGTGCCATAGTGCAGCATTTGTCGGAAGCAGGACGGCTATTTGCCTTCGACCAAGATGCCGATGCTTTGAATAACGCACCGGAGGATGCACGGGTCAAGGTGATACATGGGAATTTCAGTCATATAAAGGCCTATCTGCGATTGGAGGGAGTGCGCGAGGTTGATGGCATACTGGCGGATTTGGGAATCTCGAGTCATCAGATCGACGCCCCGTGGCGTGGGTTTTCGACGCGGTCGGACGGGCAGTTGGACATGCGTATGGACGTGAGGCAGGAAACCACGGCGGCGGATGTTGTGAACACATACGACGAGGAGGATTTGCACAGAGTGTTGAAACTGTATGGAGAGCTGCCGAACGCCAGACAGATGGCCCATGAAATTGTGGAGGCCCGCAAAGGAGGAGAGATAAAGACGACAGGCGAGTTGTGCGAGGCGGTGCGCCGCCATCTGCCGAAGGGCTATGAGAACAAATACCTGGCGATGCTTTTCCAGGCGATACGCATCGAGGTGAACGGAGAGTTGGAGGCACTGAAGGCGCTGCTGTCGCAGTCGGTGGAGTTGCTAAAAGAGGGAGGCCGCCTAGCGGTGATAAGCTACCACTCGTTGGAGGACAGATTGGTGAAGAATTTTATCAAGAGCGGCAATTTTGAGGGAGAGGTAAAAAAGGATTTCTACGGCAATCCGATAACTCCTTTCAAGGCTGTGAACCGCAAGGTTATCACACCGTCGGAGACGGAGTTGCAGGACAACAACAGGTCGCGCAGCGCAAAGCTTAGAGTAGGAGAGAGGGTGGGAATGCGTGAATGTGGGAATGCGTTAATGTGTTAATGCGTTAATGTGTTAATGTGTTAATGTGGGAATGTGTAAATGTGTAAATGTGGGAATGTGTTAATGTGTGAATTATAAATAGTAAATATATAAATAGTGGAAGACATGTTGAACATAAATAACCAGCAAGAAGGTGGCGAAGTGAAGCGCTGGCATTTCGACGTGTCGGACATAGAGGGGTCGCAGAGTCGGAAGGATGTAGATAAAGCAGAGGAAGAGAAAAAAGCGGAAACGGCAGAAAGTGTGGAGGCGACGCAGGCAGAAAAGGTTGAAGACAACACATCGCAAAAAGAACCTGCCGCGAAGGAGAAGCTGACATTGAGGGGTATTCTGAAAAACAACAAAATCACACGCAGAGGGTTGAGGCGGTATGTGCCATGGATATTTATGGTTGTGATGTGTTTTGTGGCGCTGATATTCAACCGTTACCGCCTGGAGGATTTGGTGAAGGAGAAAAACGACACGGAAGAGCGCATAAAATATCTGCGCGAACACAGGATTCAGATGCAGAAAATATATCAGGAATCAACGAAGATATCGAAGATAGCGGAAGAATTGGACACATTGGGAATAGGCTTGCTTTCGGGCCCGCCGTATGAGATGAAATAAATTAAACGGGAATAAGGTATGCCACACGCTGACGGAGACAAGAAACAACTGCAACGCATGACCATAGTATATATACTGCTTATGGTGGCGGGCTTGTTTGTCATTGGTGGCTTCATAAGAATACAGTTGGTGCAGCGGAAGATGTGGCTGGATATAGCGGAGAAGCATGAGGCTGAAGAGATTGTAGATGAGGCACGGAGAGGCAATATATATTCGTCGGACGGCAAGATAATGGCCACGACAATACCTATCTGCAATCTGTATGTGGATATGGGTAGCCGAGTGGTGCGCGACAAAAAGGGACGGGAAGTGAAGGATTCACTCGGACATACGGTGATGGCGAAAATATTGCCAGACTCGCTATACAAACCTGTGATAGATACGGTGTGTGCATTGTTGGCAGAGTTGGAGAGACCGGGACGCGACGCCCAGTACTATAGAGACCGTTTCGACTCGGAGCGGGCAAAGGAGAAACCGTCGAGGTGTTTCTTGATAGAACGCAACATCCCATATACCACATGGGACAAGATAGTGCATTTTGACGGTTGGGGCCGTTTTGTGGTGAAGCTGATGGGAGACGGAACCAGTGTGATAAGGCAGAACAGGGAGCATATATACGGCAATTTGGCAGAAAACTGCATAGGGTTCGGGTATAACGACCACAGGCTTTCGACTGGATTGGAGGGGTACTATAACAATGTGCTGGCCGGACAGGACGGCCTTTACGAGTGCCGCCGTCTCGCCCGTGGAGTGTGGATTCCAGTCACAGCGGTGGATTATGAGGGACAGTCGGCTTCCGATACGCTGGCTCGAGACAAGCAGAAAAAAGAACGCATCGACGGATCAGACATTGTGGCGACCATTGATACGAGGTATCAGGACATCGCTGAAACTGCGCTGCGTCAGGCGTTGCACAGAAGTGGCGGAACGTCGCGTAGCAGCGGTTGCGCTATATTGATGGAGGCCGCAACAGGATATGTGCTGGCATGCAGCAACCTTGCATGGGACAGCGTGTATGGAGAGTATCGCGAGTTGCCAGACAAAAACATAGCCTGCTCGGACCTCTATAATCCCGGTTCGACTATAAAGACGGTGTTGTTGACTGCCATGATGAACGACTCGTCGATAACAATCGATACCGCAATGAGGATACGCGCCTGTGTGAAAAACTTCACAGGGAGACAGGATGGAGAGATTAAAGACGACCACTTCCTGTACAAAGACCCAGCGACACGGAAGATTCGCAAGGACACCATCTCGTTGAAGGAAGCTATCACCATATCAAGCAATGTGGCTATGTGCGAGCTCGGATGGCAGAACTATAACAACAGGAGAGGCGATTTGAGCAGACTTATGGAAAAGGTGTTTCCATACGATGTGCTGCATCTTGACCTGAAGACTGGCGAATACAAGCCGATAGTGAACGACATTACTCTATCTCAGCGCGACTTTTTGGGGTTGTGCTTCGGCTATGCCCAATCCATTTCGGCTATGCAGCTGATAACGTTCTACAACGCACTTGCCAATGGCGGTAAAATGATGAAACCCCTGTTTTGCAAGGCTATAATAAAGAATGGCGAAAGACAGGAGATAAAACCCGTGGTGATGCGCGAGTCGATATGCGATAAAAAGTCCCTGAAGACCATCAACGACCTGCTGGTAAACGTGGTGGAACATGGAACGGGCGACAACATAAAGGACAACAGCTACGGTATAGCTGGCAAGACCGGTACATCGGTCAACCTTAACTCGCCCGGTGTGTTCAATGCCTCGTTTGCGGGCTACTTCCCAGCTGAGAATCCGCGCTATACCTGTCTGGTTGTGGTTAAGAATGTGCCAGCATACGGACGTTCGGCAGCAGCTCCAGTGTTCAAGAAGATTTCGGATTGTGTGGTGGCGCTTGACAACAAACTAGAGAACGGAAAGATAGAGGTCGGTAGCAGGTCGGGAGTAAAACGGATGAACACCACCGAGGCGAAAGCGATAGCCGATGGAGAAAATGGCGTGGTGCCAGATTGCCGAAATATGACAGTACGCCAAGCCATTGCAGCACTGGAGAAACGAGGTCTCAGAGCGAGATTCGAGGGACTTGGGCGAGTCGTGAAGCAAGATGTCGCGCACGGCACCAAGCTCAAATCGGGCAGCAAGGTACAGCTTACACTTAGAAATAATTTTTGAAAATGCAGTTGACCAGGATAATAGCAGGACTTGATTGTGAAAGACACAATTTCTCGGAGAGAGAAATAAAGAGTGTCACATTTGACTCACGCGCTGTAGGTAGCGGATCACTTTTTGTGGCACAAAGAGGAGTGCATGTCGATGGACACAAGTATATTGACCAGGCGGTAAGTCAGGGTGCTGTGGCTGTGGTTTGTGAAGAGTTGCCCGGCAGCTTGAATCCAGAGGTGTCATATATTGTGGTGTCCGACAGCAGTGCGGCACTTGGGGACATGGCTTCAAACTACTACGGCAATCCTTCCAGGCAGATAAAACTGGTTGGAGTGACCGGAACCAACGGAAAGACAACAACGGTCACGCTTCTGCACCGAATGTTCCGACTGGCAGGACACCATGTGGGGTTGATATCCACGATAGTGAACAAGATTGACGAGCAGGATATTCCAACGACACACACGACGCCCGATGCATTGGAGTTGAACCGACTGCTTTCGGAGATGGTCAAGCAAGGCTGCGACTACTGCTTTATGGAGGTGAGTTCACATGCGGTGGTGCAGCATCGTATTGGAGGCTTGACATTTTATGGCGGAGTGTTCAGTAATATAACCCATGACCATTTGGATTTCCACAAAACCATGAAAGCCTACATCGAAGCCAAGAAAGGCTTCTTCGACATGCTGCCGGCAGGGGCTTTCGCGTTGGTCAACAAGGATGACCGCAACGGCATGGTTATGGTGCAGAACACCAAGGCGACGGTCTCTACATATTCGCTCAGGGGTAATGCCGATTTCGGCTGCAAGATAATAGAAAACACCTTCCAGGGACTTCACCTTGAACTCAACGGATGTGAGGTGTGGGTACGTCTGGTGGGGCGTTTCAACGCCTATAATGTGACAGCGATATACGGTGTGGCTGTGCTTTGCGGTATAGATAAGTTGGAGGCTTTGCGTCTGCTTAGCACGCTTTCGGCGGCAGAGGGTAGATTTGAGTATATCAACGGCAAAGGTGTGACCGCAATTGTGGATTATGCGCACACACCCGATGCTCTTGAGAATGTGATAGACACCATCAATGCGATAAGGGAAAAACAGCAGCGGCTTATCACAGTGGTAGGCTGCGGTGGAGACAGGGACAAGACCAAGCGTCCAGAGATGGCACAGATAGCTGTGCGCAAAAGCGATATAGTGATTCTGACATCGGACAATCCCCGTACAGAAAATCCTGAATCCATATTGGACGACATGTATGCCGGGCTTACGTCTGACGAACAGCGACAGGCTTTGCGAATCAGCGACAGGCGGCAGGCTATTAAGACTGCGTGCATGACGGCAAAGGACGGCGACATAATACTGGTGGCAGGAAAGGGCCATGAGAAGTATCAAGAGGTGAATGGGGTGCGTAGCCACTTTGACGACAAGGAGGAAGTGGGGAAATTCTTGAACGATTAAGAGAAATAAAAAACAACTGATTTGAATCAATAAAACAAACACAATGTTATACTACCTATTTGACTGGCTGGATCGCGCATACAACTTTCCCGGAGCAGGTGTGTTCCAGTATATTTCTTTCCGTGCGGCGTGTTGTTTCATCTCGTCGCTGCTTATCATGCTGTTGTGTGGAAAGCCGTTCATTAGATGGATTGGAAACAAGTTGCACATGAAGGATGTTGT
The DNA here is from genome assembly GCA_017616895.1 of Bacteroidales bacterium. Classification (GTDB taxonomy): domain Bacteria; phylum Bacteroidota; class Bacteroidia; order Bacteroidales; family P3; genus Colimorpha. The sequence continues at coordinate 35,839 of JAFZXE010000011.1, read as the reverse complement.
ACGCACGGAGTTGGGACTTGAGGGTGCAAATCAGAAAGCAAATACCCCAACGATGGGCGGTTTGCTAATTATTGCCGCGATAGTAGTGCCGTCACTTTTGTTCACAAAGCTCGACAACATATATATTATCATCATGCTTTGCACGACACTGTGGCTTGGGTTGATAGGCTTTCTGGATGACTATATGAAAAAGAAGGTGAGCAAGAAAGGTCTGGCTGGACGCTACAAAGTCATAGGTCAAGTGGCTCTGGGTTTGGTGGTCGGACTTCTGATTGTGTTCCACCCAGAGATTTCTACAACCAAGACTACCATACCGTTTGTCAAGAACAACGAGTTTGACTACGTATGGTTGGTCAGCTGGATGGGAGAATGGGCCGAGAAGTGGGTGTGGCTGGTATTTGTGCTGGTGGCGATATTTGTTGTGACGGCGGTGTCGAATGCCGCTAATCTTACAGACGGTATAGACGGACTGGCCAGTGGAGTGGGGGCTACGGTGGGAGGCGCACTTGCCATTCTGGCTTGGCTTTCGGGCAATATTGTCATGGCAAACTACCTGAACATAGCATATCTGCCTCATATTGGAGAGTTGACAATGTTTATATCGTCATTTGTCGGAGCTCTGTTGGGATTCTTGTGGTTTAACAGCCATCCAGCACAAATATTCATGGGAGATACAGGCTCGCTTACAATAGGAGGTATAATCGCTGTTTTTGCATTGCTTATACACAAGGAACTGCTGCTTCCGCTTCTGTGCGGTATATATCTGTTCGAGGATCTTTCGGTTATACATCAAACCACGTTCTGCAAGATATACCGTAAACGTCATCATCTGAAGCCAAGCGAGGCAGTGCCAGTGGATAAGAGACCTTATAGAATGACACCGCTGCATCACCACTTCCAGAAAACAGGGCAGGCAGAGGAGAAAGTTGTACAGCGTTTCATAATTATAGCAGTCCTGCTCGCAATAGTGAGTATTGTGACATTGAAACTCAGATAGTTCAAAATAATCGATAATCAAATAAATAATCATAACAATGGGAATAGAAACCATAACACGTCAAATTACAAGTACTAACCATTCAGGTTTGGCAGCAGTAAACCGTGCACAACTCATCAAGATTCGTAACCAGGGTTTGCGTGACTGTTTCAAGCATCTGGATGACATTCCCCATAAGATGGAGTTTGTGGCAAGAATTCAGGACAAATGTTTTGTGGATGACGCTGCTTCGTGCAATGTAAATGCCACATGGTATGCCTTGGAGTCAACCGAGGGTCCTATAATATGGATTGCGAATGGTTCCAGCGACAGCATCGATTACAGGAAACTGAAGACCTGCGTCTCACAAAAGGTCAAGATGATACTTTGTGTCGGAGAACATGCCGAGTCGTTGCATCAAGCATTCGATGGTGTGGTATCGCAGATTATAGACTGTCCGTCAATGGAGTATGCGGTTAATCGCGCTCTGTATGGAAATGTTGAGACGGCCACTGTGATATACTCTCCGTCAACTCAGAGCGGAGTTTCGGTGAAAGACTCCGGGGCTGCATTCCGCAGGGAAGTGTGTGAGTTGTGATTTAAGCTTCAAGTTGATACGACTGTAAGGCAAGCCCGACTTCATAACAACATATCCACAGAAAAAACGATGAGCAAGTTCTCGGCCATAGTCAAAGGTGATCGCGCAATATGGGTGGTGTTCATATTCCTCTCCATAGTGTCAGTGCTTGCTGTATATACCTCAATCGGTTTCACGGCTCGGCATGACCTTGGACGCAGTCCCCTTTTGGCGACACTAAGGCATTTGGTGTTTATCGTCATGGGATATGCTTTTGTGTGGGCAGGCGGACGCATTAGCTACAAGTACTTTTCTCGATTTTCGTTTTTCGCATTTCTGCTTTCCATCATCGCTCTTTTTGTTGTCTTGGTTGTGTTTGGCGGCCGTTGGTTTAGAATACCGATAATTGGTAGTATTCAGCCGTCAGAGGTGGCCAAGATATGCCTGCTGTATTTCCTCGCCACCATACTCTCAAAATACAAGGATAATCTGGAGGATAAGTATTTCGCCCCTATCGCTCTCATACCTGTCTTGGTAACCTGTGGGTTGATATTCCCAGAGAACTTGTCGAGTGCCATTATCACTTTTGTGGTATGCATTATCATGATGTATGTGGCAGGGGTTAAAAAGAGTGCGCTGGGCAAATGCCTGTTGGTATTGCTTGGACTTGCACTTGTGTTTGTGTTGGTGAACATGTTGCTGGACAAACCCCTCTTTCGTTCAGAAACATGGGCTAGCCGAGTTGATAAATGGCTACATCCTGACCCGACAATATACAACCAGGAGAATATGTCGCATATGGCGGTGGCTCGTGGGGGACTGTTCGGCGCTGGCATTGGAAATACCATTCATGGACGATTGATGACGCAGGCTCATAATGACTTTATTTATGCAGTGATTGTGGAAGAGGCTGGCAGCCTTGTGGGGATTGCCATACTATTGGCCTATTCCTTCCTCTACCTGCGTTGCCTGGTGGTTGCCCGCAAGTGTGACAAGCTCTTCGGCAAGCTCGTTTGCGTAGGTATGGGAACTCTCATATACGTTCAGGCGCTGGTTCATATATGTGTGTCGGTGGGTGTTATACCAGTGACAGGACAGACGCTTCCGTTCATCAGCTATGGAGGCTCGGCATACGTAGTGATGAGCATAGGTTTAGGGGGTGTACAGTCGGTGGCGCAGGACTTGAAACGGCGCAAGGCACTGGAAGAGCGCAACGCACAGAAATCTAATTCGCAGGAAAAAATAACATCAGAATAACTAAAAAACGCATAATATGAAAGCAATAATCAGTGGAGGCGGTAGCGGTGGGCATATATTCCCCGCAGTGGCAATAGCCAACGCAATAAAGAGACGCTGGCCGGATGCTGAGATTTTGTTTGTGGGAGCGCAAGGACGAATGGAGATGGAGAAAGTCCCAGCGGCAGGTTATGAGATAAAAGGTCTTCCCATAGCCGGGCTACAGCGTAAGATTACGTTGACCAACCTGGTCAAGAACGCCATGTTGCCGTATAAGGTGATAAAAAGTCGGCTGATGGTCAGGGGGATAATCAAGAAATTCAACCCCGACATTGTGGTGGGTGTTGGAGGGTTTGCCAGTGAGCCGACGCTGAAGACAGCTTCGGCAATGGGCTATACCACACTGATACAGGAGCAGAATTCGTATGCGGGACTGACCAACAAGACACTTGCAAAAAAAGCTGCGAAAATTTGTGTGGCATACGACAATATGGAGCGGTTTTTCCCGAAAGAGCGTATAGTCTTTACGGGCAACCCTGTTCGCAAGGAGATTGAGGAGTTGTCAATCTCGCGAGAGGATGGTCGTAAGGAGTTCGATTTGGACAATAGTAAAAGAGTGGTGCTGTCCGTCGGCGGAAGCCTGGGTGCGAGAAGCATAAACGAGATGATACTTAAAAACCTTGACTACTTCAAACAGAATGACATACAACTGATATGGCAGACGGGACGGTGGATGTACAAGGAGGCAGTGAGTGCGGTGGAGAGTCAGGGGTTGACGCCGTGGGTCAAGGTGTATGAGTTCGTCAGCAAGATGGATTACGCATACGCTGCTGCAGATGCAGTGGTTTCCAGAGCTGGAGCAATAGCCATATCAGAACTATGCCTTGTGGGAAAACCTGTAATATTGATACCGTCACCCAATGTGGCGGAAGACCACCAGACGAAAAACGCTATGTCGCTCGCAAACAAGGGAGCAGCCGAGGTCGTGGCCGACAAGCTGTGTGGCGAAAAAGGCATAGAGGTGCTGGACAAAATACTCAAAGATGAGGATTTGAGAGAAAAGATGAGTGCAAATATAAAGAAACTTGGAGTCAGACATTCGGCAGATCTGATTGTGGATGAGATAGAAAAACTGATAAAATAATGAATTACTTCTTCATTGGCATAGGAGGCATTGGCATGAGCGCAATAGCGCGCTATCTGCATCTGCGTGGTGACCAGGTGTCGGGTTACGACCTTACGCCCAGCCCGCTCACGGCTGCGTTGGAGAAAGAGGGGATAGAGGTTTTCTATGAGGATAATCCCGAGCTTATGCCAAAGAATGTTGAGTGCTTTGTCTATACACCTGCGGTGCCTCGCGACACGGCAGTGTTCAAATGGGCGGAAGGCTCGGGCAGGCTTATGCTGAAACGGTCTCAAATGCTCGGACAGCTGACCGACGGCAAAAAGTGTATTGCCGTTGCTGGTACACACGGCAAAACCTCTACCAGCACTATGATAGCACACCTGCTTTCAAAGAGTAAGCTGGGGTGTAGCGCATTTCTGGGTGGCATTTCAAAGAATTTCCAGAGCAATATCGTCGTTGACAATAAAAGCGATTTTGTTGTGGTGGAGGCCGATGAATATGATAGGTCGTTTTTGCAGCTTCATCCATATTATTCGGTGATAACATCGATAGACCCTGACCATTTGGATATCTATGGCGATTATGACCATCTCCGTGAAGCGTTCCTTCAGTTTGCAAACCAGACAAAGTCGGATGGGAAACTATTCCTCAAACAAGGAGTCGCGTTTTCGGACGGCGAAGAACATGAGCATGAAGGACACGAACATGAGGGACACGGTCATAATCTATCTGAAGGTGTCTCAGTTCCGATTATTTCATACACCACATCGGGTATAGAGGCTGATTACTACGCATGGAACGTAAGAACCAGTCGCGGTAACATATATTATGATTTGCGTACCCCCAAAGGTGTGATATACGATATAGAACTTCACCACACCAGTCTTTACAATGTAGAGAATTCTGTGGTGGCTGCTGCGGTTGCCTTAGAGTGCGGCCTTGATGAATTTGAGTTGCGGGCAGGTTTAAAATCATACGAGGGTGTATGCCGTCGGTTCGATTTTAGAGTCGAGACAAAGGATGTGGTCTATATAGACGACTATGCGCATCATCCGAAAGAGATTGCCGCCACGCTCGACAGCATCCGTTTCCTTTATCCAGGCAAGCGTATCGTTGGGGTGTTTCAGCCTCATCTGTATAGCCGTACTGCGGATTTTGCCGACCAGTTTGCCGAGGTTCTTTCTACACTTGACGAGGCTGTGTTGCTGCCGATTTACCCAGCCCGAGAGAAGCCGATGCCTGGTGTCTCGTCGGGTATGATACTTCGCAAGATGGACACCCTCTCCAAATACCTTGTGACCAAGGAACAGCTGATGGAACTTATCCCAGCGCTATATCCCGATATCCTCGTCACACTTGGAGCCGGCGACATTGACAGGCTGGTTCCTCAGATAGAAAAACTTTTAACGACAGAATAATAGAAACAACCCTGCAAGCAATAAAACAATAGCATCAGTGAAACGCTCTGGCAAAATAATATTATTTGGAATTTCCATTGTGGCAGTCATCGCTGCTTTGGTGACGGCCAGTGTCATAAGGGCAAGTTCTGTTGTCGGAGGTCTTACTGTGAGTATCAATAGTCGTGGGTACACGGCGCTAGTCTCCGCGTCTGAGATAGAGAATTCTCTATTGGAAGAGTTCCCAGGTCTGACGTCAAGTCGTGTGAAAGATGTGAACACTCGTGCGATAGAGACGTTTTTGGCGAAAAATCCATACGTGGAGACTGTGCATGCAGCCGTAAGCGTGGGAGGTCGCATACTCGTCAACATCGTTGCGCGTCGCCCGATAGCCAGGGTGTTTTATGACGGCAGCGATTTCTATATTGACCGTCATGGTCGTTGTTTTCCATCCAAGCGTACTGCCAATTGCGATGTTCCCGTTGTGAGCGGTCATTTCCGTCAGCGTCTTAAAAGCAACCCGGCTCAGCTAGATATTGCACAACTCGCAAAAGACACACTCCGCTCAACCTATGACATCGTAAACGTATGGTTGCTGGCAAAATTCCTTGACGACCCAGTCAATCAATACTATAAACTCTTCGATCAGATTTTCGTTGATGAAAATGGAGATTTGGTTATGCAACCTCGGTTGGGCAATCACGAAGTGGTCGTTGGTGCGCCGAACAATTTGGAGGGCAAATTCAAAAACCTCAAGACATTTTACTCCAAAGGACTTCCTCATGCAGGATATGACTCGTATAGTCGTGTGAGTGTGAAGTTCGAAGGACAGGTGGTGTGTACGAAAAGAAAACAAATCAAATAAATAAACAACATTAATTATGGAAAACGAGTTCATTGTCGGTTTAGACATCGGCACAACCAAGATTGCCTGCCTTATCGGAAAACGGGCAGAGGACGGCAAAATCAAAATCCTCGGCTATGCATGCACCAAGTCGATTGGTGTTGAACATGGCGTGGTACGCAACATCAGCCTTACGGCAGAGAGTGTGAAGAAAGCCATAGAGGCTGCATCACAACAGGCCAATGTAAAGGTTGATGAGGTCTATGTGGGCGTTGCTGGACAACACATCAAGTCAATTCCCAGCCAGGGCATCATCATGATTCCCGAAGACCACAAGCTCATCTCCAAGGAAGATGTGGAACGCTTGACCCGCGAGCAGAACCGTGTTATGCTTGGACCGGGAGACGAGATTATTCACATCTTCCCACAAAACTACTATGTGGATGGAGCACTTCTCAACAACGAGATTTCGCCTGTTGGTGTGGCTGGAAAACAGTTGAAGGCCGATTTCCACATCGTGACAGGAAACACACAGAACATCTGCAATATCCGCGACAGTGTGTTGGCGGCAGGTTACAAGGTGAAGGACCTGGTCCTTGAGCCTGTGGCTTCGTCATATTCCGTGCTTGACGAACGTGACAAAGAGGCTGGCGTGGCGTTGGTGGATATAGGTGGCGGTACTACCGACATTGCCATTTTCTACGACGGTATCATCCGCCACACTTCGGTCATTCCTCTCGCGGGACAGGCTATCACGAGCGACATACGTCGAGGTTGCAGCATTCTGCCCGACCAGGCTGAAAGTCTGAAGGTGAAATATGGCTCGTGTTTGCCCGCCAATGAGCGCGAAGGCGATGCTGTCTCGATACCCGGCATTCGCAATCAGCCGCCCAAGGAGATTGGTCTCAAAGTGCTTGCCAATATTATCAAGGCGAGGGTGCAGATAATCATGGAGCAGGTGGCATACGAGATTAACACGGCTGGTTACAGCGGTAAGAACCTCAGCGCAGGCTTGGTGCTCACAGGTGGCGGCGCTAGCCTCAAATATATCAAGGAATTCGCGTCGCTTATAACTGGTATGGACACTCGTACTGGATTGCCGAGCGAGCATCTGGTGGCCGAATCGGATGCCGACCTCGCACTGCCCAAGTATGCCACGGGTATTGGTCTTGTGCTCTACGGTATTGAGAAGGAGGAATCCCGTATGGCAGCAATCCATGCAAAGAAAACGACGTCACAGGAAGCAGAACCGATCAAGCAAGACGCACAACCCAGCCAACCTTCGACTAAAGACCAGTCGATAATCGACATACTCAACAATATGCCTGGAACGAAGAAAGAGCCGGAGGAAAAGCCGTCTGTCAGTCAGGAACCAGAACCAGTGAAGACGGAGCCTAAGCCAGCTCCAGCACCGAAGCCTGAGCCCGTAGAGCCTGATGATTCGAAAGATGATTCTAAGAAGAAGCCGACATTCTTTGGAAAGATGACAGATTTTCTATGGAAGATTGTTGGGGATGATGATATTAAGTAAGGTGCTGATTTGCCAATGATTATAGGATGAAATCTTCTAAGAACGGCGAAAAATCGTAGAATTGTTTATAAAGATGTTGATAACTAATAAGTAACGACTATGTATAACTCACTGGCAATAAGTAATTTTACAATCCTGACAGATAAAACCAATCGTATAATATATCTCTCGTTTTCAATTAAATAAGTAAAAGTAAGCACTATGGATACAAACGATAATATGCAAAACATGGACGATCTGGTGTTCGATAGCCCTAAGAATCAGACGTCTTACATCAAAGTCATCGGCGTTGGCGGTGGCGGAAACAATGCGGTCAACCACATGTACCGTCAGGGTATCTCGGGCGTTGACTTCATTGTGTGCAATACCGACCAGAAAGCCCTTAACACCAGCCCTGTGCCGAACAAGATAATGCTCGGCAACGGAATGGGAGCAGGTAACAATCCAGATGTAGCCCGTGCGGCAGCCGAAGAGAAGAAAGATGAGTTGCGTGCCATTTTCGAGGACAATACCAAGATGCTCTTTATCGCCGCCGGTATGGGTGGTGGTACGGGAACAGGTGCAGCACCCGTGATTGCGAAGCTTGCCAAGGAAGTTGAGCTCAAGGATGGCTATACAAAGGAGATACTTGTAGTTGCCATTGTTACCATGCCTTTCTTTTTCGAAGGAGTGAAGCGCATGAAACAGGCTATGGCCGGACTTGAGGAACTGCGCAATAGCAAAGTGGATTCAGTACTTGTCATTAACAATGACAAACTTCTCAAGAAGGGTAATCTACCGCTGCCACAGGCATACGCGCTTGCCGACGATGTGTTACTCACCGCCGCAAGAGGCATTTCGGAGATTATCACGGTTAATTCGTATATCAATATCGACTTCGAGGATGTGAATGCCGTTATGGCAGGCAGCGGTACAGCCCTGATGGGTGTTGGAACTGGAGCAGGCGAGGATCGTGCAACCAAAGCCATTGAGATGGCTACCACATCGGAACTGCTCAATGATAACGACATCTCAGGCGCGAAAGACATTCTGCTTTACATCTCTTACTCGGAGAACAATGTTATAACCGTTGATGAACTGAGCGAGATAACAGACTATATGACCCGTCTCACTGGCAGCAGAGACACCAATGTCATCTGGGGTCAGGGTGCGGATGACACGCTCACGGACGAAATCAAGATAACCCTTATCGCTACGGGGTTCGAGGCCAAGAAAAATGATGCCCCAGAGATACATAAGCTTGACGAAAACAACGGTCAAAGTTTGAAAAGTGAGGCTAAGCCTGCTGTTCCAGAGGTAAGTGTAGAAGTGAATGAGGCCAATGCCCAGCGTCGTATCTTCACTCTTGGAGAGAAATCGGCTGCAGAGAATAAACCTGCGGGCGAGCATATTCCTGGAGCCATAAGCTTCAGCTTTGGCGACCACAGTCAGGACAAGGTAGATGACGGAATGCAGCTGATACACAAAGATCAACCTGCTGTGCAGGTTACTAGCAATGCTGACACCATGTTTCTCCGCACCAATCGTGTTGAAGAGCAGGAAAGCGAGGTGAGCGCCGCTGTTGCGCTAAGCATAGAGGAGCCCGCGGCAGAGGAGGCAAACACGATGCGTTGCGAGGTTGTCGAGCCGGAAACCAAGCGGATTGAGGAACCGACCCTCAGCCCTGAAATGAAGACTACCGCCGAGGAACGCATCAAACGTATGCACGACCTCCTGCACAACAACCCGATGGGTCCGAAAATTGCAGAGGAGATGACTCCTGCGGAACTGATGAGCGATGTGTCAGCAATGCCACCGCTGTCAGAGTCAGACATGCCAACCACATATCTGAGCGCTGGCGGCAGAATATGCAAGCAGGACGGCTATCTTGACAACAAGGCCGACTGAAGATTAACTGATAAGTAAGCACAAGAAAGACTCAGGGCAACCCAATGGGCTGCCCTGTTCTTTTTTTGTTCATTGTTCCTTGTTTATTTCGGCATGAAGTACTGGTTGCCGTCGATGGGGATGAACTCTCTGCTGTTGCCGTAGAGCTCGTGGTAGAGGGTACTGGCGGAGAGGATGGCCACTTTGCCGTTATGACGGGTGACGACCTGCTCGTCCCTAAAGGACTTCTCCTTCAGCATGCGCCAGTCGGAGAGGGCCAACCCATAGCAGATCTTGCTGCGTAGTTCTTTAGCTTCTTCTTCCGACATAGTCTTCGATTTGTTGATAGGTTTCGGGTGCGTGGATGGTGGTGGGCAGATCGCGTCCGCCTTCGGCGACGAGGACGCGGTTGAGCGACGAATTGTCGAACAGCACCCAGTAATCGACGCAGGACATATAAAGTTCGAAAAGGTGTTCGAGCCCGAGGCGATAGCGGCGATGGATGACGTGTTTTGGCACGTCGTGTCCGCCAGCTTCGACACGCTTTGCAACACGCATCTCGGCCATCTCGGGCGATTCGAGCCAGAAATAGAGGAGGCTGCAGCGATAACCCATCTCCTGTGCTTTGATGATGAGGGTGCGGTAGGTGCGTGGCGAGAGGGTGGTTTCGATGGCGAAGGTGGCGCCTTGGGCGAGCAGCTCGTCAACGCGCTTGACCAGCAGTCGCCCTGCTTGAACCATCACGGTTTCGGGGTGGAACGGAGAGAGACCGCGCGCTATCTCGTCGGCGTTGACGAACTCCTGACAACCGAGAATCTCGGGCAGCACCGTGTAGGAAGCGGTGGTCTTTCCGGCTCCGTTGCAACCGGCTATGATGTATAACTGTTTGGTTTCGTCCATCTATATTGTAACGACAGTGTTGGTGTGTTATTGTGTTGTATTATTACAAACTCCAGGTGGCGCCGTCTTTGCCGTCTTTGACGGTCACACCGAGTGAGCCGAGCGAGTCGCGAATCTTGTCGCTGGTGGCCCAGTCTTTGTTGGCCTTGGCGGTGGCGCGCATGTCGAGAATCATCTGCATGAGGCCGTCGAGGAGGGCGGTGTTGTCGCCGCTGGCTTCGTCTCTGAGACCCATCACGTCGAACACGAAGGTGTCGAAGACCGACTTCAGCTCGTCGATGTCGGCTTGCGTCAGGGTGGCGTTGTGGTCGTTGACGGTGTTTATCAATTTGGCGGCGTCGAAGAGGTGGCTGATGACGATGGGGGTGTTGAGGTCGTCGTTCATTGCCTCGTAGCATTTCTCGCGGTAGCCTTTGACGTCGATGGAAGAACTCTTTGAGGGCTGCAGCTTGCCGAGCGTGTGGTAGGCCTGCATGAGACGCTCATAACCTTTCTGTGCGGCTTGGAGGGCTTCGTTGCTGAAATCGACGGTGCTGCGGTAGTGTGCCTGCAGGATGAAGAAGCGGATGGTCATGGGAGAGTAGGCCTGGTCGAGCATCTCCTTGCCTTCGCTGTCTTTGTGGGAACCGCTGAAAAACTCGTCGAGGGTGATGAAGTTGCCGAGCGATTTGCCCATCTTCTTGCCGTTGATGGTGATCATGTTGTTGTGCATCCAGTAACGGCAGGGTCCGTGACCGGTGACGGCCGTCTGCTGCGCTATCTCGCTCTCGTGGTGGGGGAACATGAGGTCCATTCCGCCTCCGTGTATGTCGAAGGTCTCGCCGAGATATTTGGTACCCATAGCGGTGCACTCGGTGTGCCAACCTGGGAAGCCGTCGCTCCAGGGTGATGGCCAGCGCATGATATGTTCGGGCGACGCTTTCTTCCAGAGGGCGAAATCCATCGTCTCGTGTTTCTCGCTCTGTCCGTCGAGGTCGCGGGTGGTGGAGAGCATCTCGTCGAGCACACGGCCGCTGAGGCGTCCGTAGGCTTTGAAGTCTTCCTGATATTTGCGTAGGTTGAAATAGACACTTCCGTTGCTCTCGTAGGCATAGCCTTTGTCGAGTATCTTCTTCACGAGCTCGATTTGCTCGATGATGTGTCCGCTGGCGAGTGGCTCGATGCTGGGACGGAGGACATTGAGTTTGTCCATTGCCGCATGGTAGCGGTTGGTGTAATATTGAGCCACCTCCATTGGTTCGAGCTGCTCGAGTCGGGCTTTCTTTGCAATCTTGTCCTCACCTTCGTCGGCATCGTGTTCGAGGTGTCCCACGTCGGTGATGTTGCGTACGTAGCGCACCTTGTAGCCGATGTGCATCAGATAGCGGTAAAGCACGTCGAAGGTGATGGCTGGACGGGCGTGACCGAGGTGTCCGTCACCATAGACGGTGGGTCCGCAGACATACATCCCAATACGGCCTTCGTGAACGGGTTTGAGAAGTTCTTTCTGGTGGGTTAAAGTATTGTAAACTAGCAACTGTTGCATATCGGTATGAGTTTGAATTGTGTTGCAAAGGTACGAAAAAGATGGGAAATAAGTTGTTTGGGTTTGCTCTTTGAAAGTTGAAGGGGTGAATTGAGAAACTGTTTAAATTTAATTCAATGTTTTTCTTAAAGCACCTGAACGGCATATTTTCCACCTTCTCTCAGTTACAATGGACACCCATTGCGCCTTCGATAAGGTGAAAAATCTGCTCGTCCATGTCCATAACAAAATTCATCAATCAAATTAAAACAGTTTCTGAAGGTAGAAAATTGAAAAATAAAGGTTAATTTTTCTTGAAGGTCAAAGGCTTGATAATATGTAGATTAACCTTTTTTGACGGTGCAAAAAACGGCAAAATTATGGCTTGTAACATTTTGTGGGACAATAAGATATGTTTACAGGTTTTGCTCAGGTTTTGCTCAGGTATTGTTCAGGTATTGCGTTAAGCCTATGATGAGACGACTTTTGGACGGCAATGAGACGGCGTTGTGCCAACCTTGGGTCAACGGAGGGTAGGGTTGGGGTCAACGGTGGTTGGGGTTTGGATCAACGGCGGGTGGGGGGGTGGAGCAACGGCGGATGGGGTTTGGGATGGGTGTGGGCGGATGATGGTTGGCTTGAGTTCAAGTTGGAAGATGGTGATTTTTTTACCGAGATGTTTTCTTAATTCAATCGTTTTTTGTATCTTTGACATTTGGAGGATATTGTGTGTTTTGTGGCAATTGGTTTAATTCCAGTTGTTTGTATGTGTTTGGGGGTGGGTTGTAGTGTAACTAAGACAGAAAGAAACAAAAAGTTGTAATATCATGAAAAAGTATTTCGTTATCGTAGTCCTGGCCTTGATGGGCATGGGAAGCGCATTTGCGCAGGACACACTGAAGGTGGAGCTGCCTCCGACAACACGAGAAGTGGCGAAACGCCTTTACAACGAGGCGTTCGAGATGTATTCTGTGAAGAGCTATGAGGTGGCGTTGCAGTTACTGACAAAGTCGATGGAGGTGGATCCAACGTTTAGTGAGCCGTTATTGTTGAAGTCGCGTATATATTATGAGAAACACGATTATCCTGCGACTGAGAAGACGCTGCAGACATACTTGACTAGAGGCGACACAAGGGCGATAGACACGGTGTATTTCCTGTTTGCGAAGATGTATTCGGAAACGTCGAAGGTGCCAGAGGAGATGGCTGCGCTGAATAAATGCATAGAACTTAACTCGGCATACGGCGAGGCGTACTATACAAGGGGCATTGTCCATTTTGAGCAGGGCGACTACGACGCATCGCTGGCGGATATGACGAGCGCCATCGAAAACGGAGTTGCGACTTCAGCTGTATTCAACGACCGCGGGAGCTGCCAGCGGATGCTTAACAAGTATCCTGAGGCGGTGGTTGACTATACTAAGGCAATTGAGGTGGAACCAAAGGCTATGTATTACTGCAACAGGGCGAGTATCTATGCCAAGATGGGGCAGAACGAGGAGGCGATAAACGACTACACGCAGGCAATCGCAGTCGATGGCAAATATTACAAGGCATACAATGGCCGCGGTGTGGTTAGGGCGAACTTGGAGAGGTATGAGGACGCGATAAACGACTTCACGTTGTGTCTGGATGTGGAGCCGGGGTACACGTCGGCATTGAGCAACCGTGGTATTGCTTACTACAAGATAAGAGAGTACAACAAGTCGGTGGCAGACTTCGATGCGGCCATACTCTCCGAGCCGCACAACGGCAACACTTACATGTATCGAGGAAACGTGAAGGAGATGATGAGAGACAAGCAGGGTGCGTTGGACGACTGGAAGAAAGCTTCGTCGCTGGGTATAAAGGTCGCCGACCGTTATTTCAAAGATAACTGTAACTAATGGAGGACTGGACAATGAAAAAGGCATTACTTACTCTTATAGCGCTGCTGATGTGTTTTGCAGCCGCCGCACAGAATGTGGAATTCACCAACGAGGCCTTCCCCAACGACAAGAAGGGGGTAAAAGAGGCGAAAAAACAGGTGAAGGATGGCGAAAAACTGTTGTCGGAAGGACTTTTTAGGGAGGCCTACGAGGAGTTGATAAAGGCACAGAAGTTCAACCCAAACAATGCGAAACTGAACTATGACCTATTCAAGTGCACATACAATTTGAAGATGATGTCGGAAAGTTACGGCTACTTGAATAAGGCTTACAAGCTGGACCCGAAAGTCGATCCTGAGATAGTGTATTTCAAGGGTATGGAGCGCCAGGCGAACTACGATTTCGACCAGGCGATTTCGTTCTACAGCGCGGTGTCGCCCACATCGCAGTGGAAGAGTTCTGCAGACAAGAAAATCAGGGACTGCCTGTTCGGAAAGTCGTCGATTAACAAACAGGTGAGGTGCTTTATCGACAACATCGGTAGTAACGTCAACTCGCAGTATGACGAATACAACCCGGTTGTGACGGCAGACGGACGAATGATATACTTCACTTCGCGCCGCGCTTATAAGAAAGCGCAGTACGCAAGTGACGGCAACTACTATGAGAATATCTTTTTCTCGAAACAGAGCGGCGACGACAACTGGGTGCCGGCCGAGATGGTGGAGGGAATCAACAACATGAAGGATCACGATGCGGTGCAGGGAGTGACGGTTGATGGACGAAAGATGCTAATCTACCGTGCCGACGGCAACGGAGACCTCTATGAAACGACCAAGAAAGGTGCTAAATGGGAGAAGCCAAAGGCTTTGAAAGCACTAAACACCGATGCCCACGAGACTAGTGCCACCTATTCATACGATGGCAAGACGATATACTTCTGCTCTGACCGCAAAGACGGTTACGGTGAACACGACATCTACCGTTCGGTGATGGACTCCAAAGGAAAATGGGGCAAGCCCGAAAACCTCGGACCTGTGGTTAACACACCATACGACGAGAAGAGCGTGTTCGCGCATCCTGACGGCAAGACGCTATATTTCTGCTCGGATGGACATGCAGGCTACGGCGGATTCGATATCTTCGTGACCACATACGTGAACGGTGCTTGGACGGAGCCTGTGAACCTGGGCTATCCTGTGAACACATCTGGCGATGACGCCTACTTTGTTATTACTGCGGACAAGCGCACGGGATATTACTCGTCGAAGCAGGCGGGGGGACAAGGCGGCTACGACATCTACAAGATTGCTTTCCTCGGGCCGGAGAAAGAGTTTGCATACCGCTCGGAGAACGACTTGATAGACGGAGTGGAGAGTTTTGTGGATGTGGATATAAAGAACGAGCAGATGCCGCTTGAGGAGGCACGTCTGACGCTGTTGCGAGGTGTTGTTATTGATGCTGATACCAAAGAGCCGATAGCGGGTGCACATATTGACCTCTACGACATAGTGGAGAACTTGCAGCTTTTGTCGTTTGAGAGCGATGAAGAGGGGCGATTCCTTCTGTCTCTGCCGTCGGGACGCAACTATGGCGAGAATATCAACGCACCCGAGTACCTTTTTCATTCGGAAAACTTCAACATACCTGATACAGCGACCTACCAGGTGGTTGAGCAGGTTATCAAGCTGGACAAGATTGCCGTGGGTAAGAGCATTGTGCTGAACAATATCTTCTTCGATTTCGACAAGGCTACACTGAAGCCCGAGTCGATAATGGAGTTGGATAAAGTCTATGATTTGATGATATCTAATCCTGAAATGAAGGTAGAACTATCGGGCCACACCGACAATGTTGGGTCGGCGGACTATAACAAGCGCCTCTCGATGCAGAGAGCCCAGGTGGTGATGAACTATCTGATGAAGAAAGGCATCAAGAAGAACCGCATGAAGGCGATGGGCTATGGCTTCGACCGACCGATAGACACGAACGATACGGACGAGGGCCGCGCGCACAACCGCCGCACAGAGTTCACTATCATAGACTGAACAAGTTCCATGGTTGGTTAACATGGCAAGGGCTGGTTTCCATTCGGAGCCTGCCCTTTTTATTTTATGTTAGTCACACATATAAATATAAAAAGTAAATGTCAATAGGCGCAGTTGTGTTTGGCGTAACTCACAGATTTTCCCAGGGGTCGGAGTGTTGAGGATTTTTCGCGTGAGATGATTTGTTTCAGCGGAGCTCAAGGCAAAGACCTGCGGTCGGGCATGTGAATACGCAACAACATATCAAAGTCATATCAAAGTCATGTCAAAGTCATATCAAAGTCATGGTAAAGTCATGTGTAAAGTCATGTGTAAAGCCACTGCAAAGTCACTGCAAAGTCGCTGCAAAGTCGCTGCAAAGTCGCTGGGGATTGTGGGCCGAGACACTTTTTTATGATTTTTTTTGGCGGTTTCCGATAAAAGTTGTACTTTTACAATCAGTAAATGATGAAAGAAAAACGTTGGAAATTAAGACAAGACTATGAAATAGAAGATGTTGAACGACTAGCAGGAGAATTGGGAGTTGACCGTGTTATAGCCACTTTGCTGGTTGAACGCGGGGTGCGGACATTTGAAGAGGCGCGACGGTTTTTCCGTCCGAGTTTGGAACACCTGCACGACCCATTCCTGATGAAGGATATGGAAGAGGCGGTGGCCCGCATTGAGAAAGCCCTGAGAGCGAAGGAGCGGATTATGGTGTATGGCGACTATGACGTCGATGGCACCAGTGCGGTGGCGGTGGTTTACGGCTTTTTACACTCCTTGACGGACAACATAGACTTCTATATCCCCGACCGCGAACGGGAGGGGTACGGCATCAGTTTCGAGGGCATTGACTATGCCAAAGAGACGGGTGTGCGGTTGATCATAGCGCTGGACTGCGGCATCAAGGCCGTGGAACAAGTGGATTATGCCGCTGAGGCGGGCATTGACTTTATTATCGGCGACCACCATCTGCCAGGGGATTCCATCCCGAAGGCGGTGGCGGTGCTGGACCCCAAGCGGAGCGACTGCCCCTATCCATACAAGGAGCTGTCGGGTTGCGGCATTGGATTCAAGATTGTCGAGGCTATCATGGAGAAGAACTTCGGCGTGAAGCTGAGTGACAATCCTGAACGGCTGGACGGCAACGGGCGCAAACGGCTGGAGGAACTGAAACTAAGGCTGTTGCACTATCTCGACCTGGTGGTGGTGTCGATTGCGAGCGACATAGTGCCTATGACAGGCGAGAACCGCGTGCTGGCTTTCTACGGGTTGAAGGTGATCAATACGCATCCGAGAGCCGGATTGGAGGCGATATTGAGCTATGGCAACATTGCTAGGGCCGAGGGCACGGCGTCGCAGTCGCAGAAGGAGCAAGGCTATTTTGCGAAAAACCTTACGATAAGCGACCTGGTGTTCCTGGTGGGACCGAGAATCAATGCGGCAGGACGCCTGCACAGCGCGTTTGACTCGGTGAGGCTGCTGCTGGAGGAAGATATTGAACGGGCAAGGCTTTTGGCCAAGGAGATTGACGACTACAACCAGGAACGCAAAGAGTTGGACACTTCGGCCACGGACACGGCGAAACGTCGCATAGACGGGGACGAGAAACTGCGCAACCGCAAGTCGATTGTGCTTTATGATGAAAACTGGCACAAGGGAGTGGTCGGAATCGTGGCGTCGCGCCTGGTGGAGCTGTATTACAAGCCTACGATTATCTTTACCAAATCGACGGACGACATGTATGTGGGTTCTGCCCGGTCGGCTGGCGAGTTCGACATACACGCGGCTCTGGAGAAATGCGCCGATTTGCTGGAACACTTCGGCGGGCACAAATGTGCGGCAGGTGTGTCGGTGAAGCCTGAGAACTTCGAGCGTTTCTGCGAGCGGTTTGAGGAGGAGGTGAGCAAGGGAGTGCAGCCGGAGGCGGCGGTGCCAGAGATAGAGATAGACGCCGCAATAAGCTTTGCAGAGAACATCACGCCGAAATTTCTGCGCATATTGAAGCAGTTCTCGCCGTTTGGACCAGAGAACAACGTGCCGATATTCATGACCAAAAACCTTATCGACACAGGACATCCGCGCGTGGTCGGCGCAAAGGACGTCAAGCACTTGAAGTTTGCCCCGATACCGTTTGACGAGCGTTCGCAGAGCTATTCAGCAATCGGATTCCAGTTGGGAGAATATTATGACAGGGTTCGTCGGGGAGACCATTTCGACTTGGTTTATCAGCTCGAGGAAAACTACTGGAATGGCAAAACCGAGATGCAACTCAACGTTAAGGATATCCATTTCATCGACTAGTATCTCCGAAATCGACCACAATTCAAGCTCAAATCCATTCAAAAAACAGACACATGGCCGACGACAAGAAAATCATATTCTCAATGGTGGGGGTGGGGAAGCTGATACCCCCATCGCGTCAGATATTGAAGGACATCTATCTCTCGTTTTACTACGGGGCAAAGATAGGTATCATAGGATTGAACGGCAGCGGAAAATCGTCGCTGCTGAAGATTATCGCCGGCGTTGACAAGGATTATCAGGGTGAGGTGGTTTTTGCACCTGGCTACAGCGTGGGATACCTCGAACAGGAGCCTAAACTTGACGACTCGAAGACGGTGAAGGAGGTTGTGCAGGAGGCGGTGCAGAACATTGTGGATGCGCTGAAAGAATATGAGGAGGTGAACAACAAATTCGCCGACCCCGATGCCGACATCGAGAAGCTTTGTGAGCGGCAAGGCGAGTTGACGGAACTGCTTGACCACTACGATGCGTGGAATTTGGATAGCCGATTGGAACGAGCGATGGATGCGTTGCGTTGCCCCGAAGAAGATACCCCTGTGAAGAACCTCAGCGGAGGCGAGCGGCGTAGGGTGGCGTTGTGCCGCCTGCTGTTGCAGGAACCGGACATACTGCTGCTCGACGAGCCGACCAACCACTTGGACGCAGAGTCGATTGAGTGGCTTGAACAGCATCTGAGACAATATAAGGGTACCGTCATAGCTGTGACCCACGACCGTTATTTTCTTGACAATGTGGCTGGCTGGATTCTAGAACTCGACCGCGGCGAGGGCATCCCTTGGCAGGGGAACTACTCATCGTGGCTTGACCAGAAAACACAGCGCCTGGCGATGGAAGAAAAGCAGGAGAGCAAGCGTCGCAAAACCCTTGAGCGCGAGTTGGAATGGGTGCGCATGGCGCCCAAGGCACGTCATGCAAAGGGCAAGGCGCGTCTGGCTGCCTACGACCGCATGATGAACGAGGACGTGAAGGAGAAGGAACAGAAGCTAGAGATATTCATACCCAACGGACCGAGACTCGGAAACAAGGTGATAGAGGCCAACGGCGTGAGCAAAGCCTTCGGCGACAAACTGCTATACGAGAACCTTACATTCAGTCTGCCGCCTGCAGGCATTGTGGGCATTATAGGCCCCAACGGCTGCGGTAAGACGACACTCTTCCGCCTCATCATGGGATTGGAACAACCCGACAGCGGCACCTTCAGCATCGGCGAGACGGTGAAGCTGGGATATGTCGATCAGCAGCATACCACCATCGACCCTGAAAAGAGCGTGTGGGAAGTGGTCAGTGAGGGCAACGAGCAGATTCAGGTCGGCGGACGCCTCATCAATTCCCGTGCATACATAAGCCGTTTCAACTTCTCGGGCAACGACCAGAGCAAGAAAGCCGGCGTGCTGTCGGGTGGCGAACGCAACCGCCTGCACCTGGCGCTGACCCTCAAAAGCGAAGCCAACGTGTTGCTGCTCGACGAGCCTACCAATGATATCGACGTGAACACGATGCGGGCGTTGGAGGAGGGTTTGGAGAACTTTGCCGGTTGCGCTGTGATTATCTCGCACGACCGTTGGTTCCTTGACCGCATCTGTACCCATATCCTCGCATTCGAAGGCGACTCGCAGGTCTATTTCTTCGAGGGCTCATACAGCGAGTATGAGGAGAACCGCCGCAAACGTCTGGGCGACGACACACCGCACAGGATACGATACAAAAAGCTGCAGAAATAGTTGCAAGGAGGCAGCTGCAGTGACAACAAAACGCTATGGTTAATAATCAACGCATTCACGCAATAAAGAATATTATGAAAAAACTTGTTATCCTCACACTCTTGATTGTTTTCGCGTTTTCGGCTGTAGCACAAATACAGCCGCGTTGGGGCAACTATAACCTGTACGACAATGTCAAGCGTGTGACCAGTGTGACCGTTTACGAGGGAGCCAATGATATGAATTATCAGGAGACCTTCAAGTTCGACTCCACAGGCAATCTTACTACATACATACGCAAAGGGTTCGGACATAAGCAGGTTGTGGATTATCCGCTCGAAATAGAACCCGACAGTTTGGTGCGTTCAGATTTCGACAAAGACAACGACCTTATCGAGAAACGTCAGTTCCATCCCAATGGCAGCCTCTACCACTCGTCCCACTATGTATATAGTGCTCCCCACCAGTTGATTATGGTTATCGACTATGAGTATTCAGAAGAGGGTGTGATAGTGGTTCGCACGCTGACGGAGTACAACAAGCTGAGAAACGTGGTTTCCATTCGCAAGTTCACCCCTGACGAGGTCATGCTGCTGGATGAACAATATACCTACGACCACTACTCGAATCTTGTGAAGAAAGTGCAGGTATTCTACGACGAGGTGGCCGACACGCAAACCAAGATTGTCGAAAAGCGCAAGTATAAATATGACCGCTACGGGAACTGGTATTCCCAGCAATACATACTCAACGGCAGCAAGCGCTATACCACAACGCGCACCATTGAGTATTACAGCCACAGATAATAGTCACAAATCAGATGTAAAGACGCATTTCGCGGTCGATACCTATCGTCCGTGCGTCAATCATCGTGCGCACCTGCGAGCGGATAAGTCTTTCGTCGATGTCTTCGAAATGACTGAGTAGTTGCTGTATGGTCATAGGCCCTTGCGCCAGCAGTTGCATCACTTTCGCTTCCACCTCGGCTTTTTGTTCCTTTGTTTGAGTTATACAGATGTCGCACCACCCGCACCGACGGTCGCTCTGTTCGCCGAAATAGCGTAACAACTGTATGCTGCGGCAGGGCTCGGTTGAGCGGATATACTCCACCATGGCTTCTTTGCGTTGGATGGCATGTTTTTTCTGGGTCACATAATCTAAACCGCCCGCCAACAGACTCTTGGCATCGCACCTGGGTGATGTGAAAACCACCGTCTGTTCCTGTATGCCTTTCTTGTAGTCGAGCAGCTTAAAGTTGTCCATAACTCCCAGCATAAACTCCACCTGAACGGTGTCCAACCCCGTCATTTTGGCTATCAAAGCCTCGTCAACTTCAGTGTATTTTGCAAACACCCCTCCGCACACCCGCAAGATTGAGTCTATTATAGGGGCATATTGCGGATTGGATGCGGCATATCTGTAAAGTTCATCCCGAGTAACCGTCACCATCAGCGTCGATTGTGCGTCGCCTTTTGATGGCAGGTATATCATGCCGTCGCGCTCCAATATGCTCAAGGCGGCCCATGCTGTTACCGGCTGAAACGAGTATTTGGCACAGATGGCATCTATGTCCAGCACAAACTCTTCGTTCTCGCCACCGCCCATGGCCACAGCTAAATGACAGCACAGTGCGTTGTAGATCTCCCTTACGGTAGAGGTTTCGGGATAAGCCAGCTCCACATTGCGGCTGAGGGTCTCTATGTCGCCCTCGGTGTATAGCAGTACGGCGTACGAGCGCTGTCCGTCGCGACCGCCTCTTCCGGCCTCCTGAAAATATGACTCTATGCTTGTCGGGACATACGTATGCACTACAAACCGTACATCGCGTTTGTCAATTCCCATGCCGAAGGCGTTTGTTGCTACCATCACCTGGGATTTTCCCTCCATCCAACGGCATTGCGCCATATCGCGTTCACGCTTGGTGAGGCCTGCGTGATAGTAGCTGCTTATTATGCCGTTGGCATTGAGAAAGTCGGCTATGTCTCGTGTTGCACGCCGTGTTGCAACATACACTATGCCACAGCCACCTATCTTGCGTATTATCCTCAGCAAACGGTTGCGTTTGTCGGGCTCATGAAACACCATGTATGCAAGGTTGTCGCGATAGAAACTGGTCGTAAACCGCTTGACGTTGCGCATTCCCAGCCTCGTGCAGATGTCGTCTGCCACAACAGGCGTGGCTGTGGCAGTCAAGGCTATCACAGGCACCGACGGGAAATGTTGGCGTATCTCACCGATCGAAAGGTACGACGGACGGAAATCATAGCCCCATTGCGAGATACAATGCGCCTCATCGACAGCAATCATCGACACATTGATCATTTTAAGCGCATTCACAAAAGCCCGTTTCCGAAGCCTTTCTGGAGCTACATACAGCAGTTTCAGCCCTCCATACATACAGTTGGTCAGCACGTTTGACTGCTGCTCGTCGGTCATCCCCGACACTATGCAGCCCGCCTTTATCTTATGTTGACGCAGGTTCTCAACCTGGTCTTTCATCAGGGCTATCAGCGGCGACACCACAAGGCATACGCCCTCTTTCATCAGTGCTGGAATCTGGTAGCACAGCGATTTGCCGCCTCCCGTTGGCATAAGCACCAGTGTGTCACACCCCTCCATCACCGCATCGATAATCTCCTCCTGCGGATGCCTGAACGAGTCGTAACCCCAATGCTTTTTGAGCAGTTCCAGCGCTGTCTTTGCCATAGTGTCAATCAAAGAAAAACGGGGCCTAAACAAGGCCCCGTTTCCTGTGTTGTCAGGCGTACACGGGGGTACGCCATTGCTGTTTATTCCTGACCTTTCTCTTCTTTCTTCTCAAGCTCCTCTTTCAGGTTGCCGAAGACATCGCCGAGGGTGGTCTTTTCCACCTGCTCGTTGATTTTCTTTGTGGCTTTCTTCACAGCGCGGTCTTTCTTGGCCTCCTCGTTCTCGGCAGCCACCTTGTCGGCTTCCACGTTGTCCTGGTGGATGCGGGTGTGCGAAACGATGATTTTCTTGTTTTCTTTCGAGAACTCGATGACCTTGAAGTCCAGAGTTTCGCCCTGTTTGGCCTTGCTCTTGTCCTCTTTCTCAAGGTGACGCATCGGGGCGAAAGCCTCGACATCGTAAGGCAGGCTCACGATGGCGCCCTTGTCGCTCATCGAGATGATGGTGCCCTGGTGGACAGAACCGATGGTGAAGAAGCTCTCATAGACATCCCAAGGATTGTCTTCAAGCTGCTTGTGACCGAGGCTGAGACGACGGTTTTCAGCATCGACTTCGAGAACGACCACGTCGATCTTCTCATCAATCTTGGTGAACTCGGCGGGGTGTTTGATTTTCTTGCTCCAGCTCAGGTCGCTGATGTGGATCAAGCCGTCAACGCCCTCTTCAAGCTCGACGAAGATACCAAAGTTGGTGAAGTTGCGAACGGTGGCGGTGTGCTTGCTTCCGACAGGATATTTCTCTGCGATTGAGAGCCACGGATCCGGCATGAGCTGCTTGATGCCGAGCGACATCTTGCGAGCCTCGCGGTCGAGGGTGAGGATAACGGCCTCTATCTCGTCGCCAACCTTCAGGAAGTCCTGTGCGCTGCGCAGGTGCTGGCTCCAGCTCATCTCGCTGACGTGTATCAGACCCTCCACACCGGGAACGATTTCCACAAATGCACCGTAGTCGGCTATGACAACCACTTTTCCTTTCACCTTGTCGCCCTCCTTCAGGTTCGGGTCGAGCGAATCCCACGGGTGAGGAGTGAGCTGT
Source organism: Bacteroidales bacterium (assembly GCA_017616895.1). Lineage (GTDB taxonomy): Bacteria > Bacteroidota > Bacteroidia > Bacteroidales > P3 > Colimorpha. The sequence goes on along the minus strand of JAFZXE010000011.1, from coordinate 12,233 downwards.
TTCAGACCAAGGGCTATGCGGCGTTTTGCCTCGTCGAAGTCAAGGATAACGACCTTGATTTTCTCATCCAGGTGGACGATTTCTTCGGGATGGTTGATACGGCCCCAGCTGAGGTCGGTGATGTGCACCAGACCGTCAACTCCGCCGAGGTCAACAAACACACCGTAGTTGGTGATGTTCTTGACCGTGCCTTCCAGCACCTGACCCTTCTCGAGGGTGGCGATAATCTTGGCCTTCTGAGCCTCGAGTTCGTCCTCGATAAGAGCCTTGTGCGACACAACGACGTTCTTATACTCGTGGTTGATTTTCACAACCTTGAATTCCATGCTCTTATCAACATACACATCGTAGTCGCGAATCGGTTTCACGTCGATCTGCGAGCCAGGCAGGAATGCCTCGATGTTGTCGAACACAGTGACGATAAGACCGCCTTTGGTGCGGCTCTTCACGTGTCCGGTGATGATTTCTTGGTTGTCGAAAGCCTCGTTCACGCGATCCCACGATTTCAGTATGCGGGCTTTCTTGTGGCTCAGCTGCAGCTGACCGTTCGAGTCTTCCTGGTTCTCCACGAAAACCTCGATTTTGTCGCCAACTTTCAGGTCGGGGTTGTAACGGATTTCGGTAGCGGGGATGATACCATCCGATTTGGCTCCGATGTTCACCACCACCTCGCGGTCGTTCTTCGATACGATAGTTCCCTCGATTACTTCCTGTTCTGTGAAAGCGTTGAAAGTCTGTTCGTAGGCAGCTGATTGTTTGTCGAGGTCTGCCTGGTTCGTCTTCTCGGTTTTGTTGTCGATTGCACCCCAGTCAAAATCCTCTAAAGGTTGCACATTTTTGTAATCCATGTGTAAGATTTTAATAAATATGACAGCCCATCCTGTCGGGTTAAACATTAGTTAACGCTTTGACCTATAGTAAGATGATGGGGTCTAACTTGAAAGGCAAAGCCTCGCAAAGATATGAAAAAAAGTTTATAAATTGTAAATCAGTCACTTTTTTTCTGAAAAATAGTCATTAATCTGCCGTCAGCCGCGAGCGACTTTGCAGTGACTTTGCAGCGACTTTGATATGACTTTGACATGACTTTGACATGACTTTGACATGACTTTGATATGACTTTGATACGACTTTGATATGTTGTTGCGGATTCACATCTTAACACCTTAACACCTTAACATCTTCACACCTTCACATCTTCACCTCCCCCCAAAAACAAAAGAGCTCCTCCCCGCAGGGAGAAGCTCTTTCTCAGTTCCATCTCGCACCGCTACCTCAGCAGCAGCACCAGACCAACTTTCGTCTGGAGTTCTTCTGGTTTGCTTGCAAAACGGTAGTCTATACGCCATGTGTAGGCATCCTGCTTGCAGTCTGTGTCGGTTCCTTCGTGTTTGCCGTCCCACTTCACAGTCATGTCGTCACTGTGGAACACTCTCAGACCCTCGCGGTTGTATATCCATATCTCGTATTCGATGATACCCACTCCTTCGGCTCCGAACAGGTTGTTGATGTCGAGGCTCGGAGTGAACACGTTGGGCACCCAAATCTCGCTCCTTATCAGCGGTATCACCACTTCGGCAGTGTCGGCGCATCGGTCGTTATATACTATCAGCGTCAGGGTCACACTGTCATTGTCGTCGTATGGGTTGGCCTCAATCGCACCGTTGATATGCTGAGTCTGCTGCCAGTACACCTCGCCGTCAACATACCACTCGCGTCCGGTGGCTCCCGTGCTTTGGTCATCGGCAAACCATTCCGGATGATCAAACGACAGGTGGGCCGGACGTGTCGTGATGATTGCCGTCGGCGTGATGAACTCGTCAAGTGTAATCGAGGCACTCTGCGGGCAGATGAGGTTGTCGCCATAACCCACGGTCACAGTGTAGGTCGTCGTGGCGGGCGGTGCCACCTCTATCGACTTCTGCGTGGCCTGCGGTTCTACCTGTCCGCGGTCGGGAGTCTCGCTCCACATATAAAACTCGCTCTCCGTTATCGCGGTCAGCGTGTAGCTTCCAGTCAAGCAGTTCTCGTCCTTCTCTATCGATACTGTTTGAGGCTGTAGCACTGTCAAATGGAGTGTATAGACACTGTCGCAGCCTGCGCGTGTACGCAGCGTCACAGTGTAGTTTCCTGTGCTCGAATACTGGTTTCCGTGGTAGGATACCGACTCGCCTGCGCATATCGAGTCGTTGTCCGGCTCGAAGTGGTAGCTCGGGTTAACCGTCAGATGCAGAACTACCGTACTGTCGCATCCCCAGCGGTTCTGCGTGGTGAACGTGGCGTCGGTGCTATTCGTGTAGGTTGTCCCGAACCATGTGTAGCTGTCGCATGCGCTCTCGCTCGTTTCCGTGTTGTTGCTGTAGTGCATCGTCAGGTGCAGCGTCGTGATAGAGTCGCATCCCACAGCGTTGCCGTTCTGTATGGTGTATGTCGGAGTGCTGGTCGAACTCGTGTAGGTCTGTCCGTTGCCGTTTGTCCAGGTGAATTCGTCGCATGCCGACACTTCATCCACGCCGTATGAACGGTGGTTGATAGTCAGGTTCAGGTATTCAGCGCTGATACAGCCGTCGCTGGCAGTGATAAGCTGGCGGTATCTGCCGCTGGTCGCGTATGTACCGTTGTTCACCGGCCACACATAGCTGTCGCACGCCACAATGTCGCTGGTGGTCGTCACCGTGTCGTCCACCGTTATCGTACCCGTCAGTGTCTTCTCAGGACATCCGTAGTTGCTCGTAGCCGTGATGGTGAAGGTGCCGCTCTCCGTCGGGCGTCCGCTTATCGTCGCCGTGGCGGGACGGTAGGTCAAGCCGTTCGGCAGTCCGCTTATCGTTATTGTCGAGTTGGTGTAGCCTATCACGATGTTGGTGATGCTGCCGCCCACGCAGACTTCCTGATTCAGGTTCTCTGCCTCCAGCGTACTCTGCGGGTTCACCGTCACCACTGCGCTTGCGCTGGCCTCGCAGCCGTTGCCGTCGGTATAGGTCACCGTGTAGGTCATCGGTGTCGTCGGGAAGGCGTGTACCGTCGCTCCAGTCGATGCGTCAAGCCCGTTGATGGGGTTCCAGCGGTAGCTGCCCTCGCCTGTCGCCGAGCTTGTGCCGTTGGCGGTCAGCGTCACTGTGTCGCCGTAGCATATCGACGGGTTCGTCGGGTTCACCGTTACATTTGGATTGCGAGCCGGTATGGTCACTATCACCGTGTCGTAGCCGTGGTTCTCGCAGTCGTCGTCAACCTGTACTATCACCTCCACCTGCTGCTGGCTCTCGGTCTGCTGGTAGCGTGTGCCAGCCGTCGGCGTCTGACCCATGAAATGTGTCTCGCCGCAGTTGTCCGTGGCGTTCACCTCGCTGCTCAGGTCGGGTATCACATATTCGCATCCGCCGCCTGCATCCGCCATACGGTCGGCTATCGGGGCTATGGTCGGCGCTATACTGTCGCGCACCGTGTAGGTGAACACCCAGTCGTGCTGATGGTTGCCCGTGCAGTCGTTGTAGCGATAGGTGTAGGTCATCACACCGTCGCAGCTAGGCATCTGGCCTTCTATGGTGTCAATCGGCATCAGCGGAGGCTCGCCGTCGCACATCGCCATCACCGTGGGCAGTGTCACCACACTTCCGGCTTCACCTGCTCCGAGTGCCTCGGCTGCGCACGCCACCGTCGCGCTGCCTGGCTCGGCGGCTATCGTGAAGTCTTCGCGCTCCAAGATGTATGTGAAGTGCCACTCGTGGCTGTGTCCGGCGCAGTCGGTATAGCTGTAGGTATAGACCGCTCTGCCTTCGCAGGTCGGTATCTCATCGGGTTGTGATGCCAGCGCATACTGGTCTGAAATGTCCTCGCCGCAGGCGTTGTGCACCTCTGGCATACGTCCTGCCACCGTGTTCGGCAGCACTATCGCCGACGGGCAGTGTACCACCACCGAGTCGTCGTCTGGCATCGTAAAGTCGCCAGGCTCAAAGCGCACTATGTACGCCCAGTTGTAGGTTGTGCCGTTCACAGTGTAGGTGTAGTTGTATATGCTGTCGCCGCAGCGTGCGGTGTCTGAGCTGTTCGCCGTGGTGAAGGTGAACGGCACCGTGTCGCCACACACTATCACCGTCGGCACAGGTATTGAGTCTATGTCGCTCGGGCAGGCCACCACGTCATAGACTGAATCCACTGGCGTAAACTCACCGGGTGTGAGCTTGTATGTCTTGTGCCATGCGTAGCTGCCCTTGCAGTCGGTATATTCGTAGTTGTAGGTGATATACAGATAGCCTGCCACCGTCTCCGTCACTCGGTTGGTGTCGCCCGTGTTCACAGGCTGCGCTGTGTATTCGTTACCGCACAGCGTCACTGCTGCAGGCATCGGCGCGGTGGCGTCGTTTTCGCACACCACAGTCGTGGTATCCATTGCAGGCACCACAAACGCCGGACGTGTGATGGTGAAGGTCTGTGTCGTGCTGCTGCTGTTGCCGCAGTCGTCGGTCACCGTGTAGGTGCGTATCACCTCATGGTCGCAGTCGCCGGTCATCGCACCGTCGCTGATGCTCACCGTCAGGTGTGCCTCGTCTGAGCAGTTGTCTGTCACCGATGTCACACCTTGCGACAGCATGTAGGCTATCGTCGTGTCTGTAGATGCCACTGCGGGTACTGCGCTTTCGTCGCAGCCTTCAACGGTCACTTCTGCCATCGTGCCTTCGATTATCGGAGCCACGGTGTCGAGTATCGTGATGGTCTGCACCGAGTCGCTTGTCGATACGTTGCCACACAGGTCAACCACTCTCCATCTGCGCTCTATCACCGTCGTACCCATGCAGGCGGTGGCGGGTGTCACGACAACATCTGTGTAGCTGGTATCTACATCGGGTGAGCAGCCTTCAACCACATTGCTTACCGTGCCCAGCGCCTCAGGCGTTATGTCCGCGTTGCAAGTGGCATCCTTGTAGATGGTAGTGTCGTTCGGCTTGTCGTAGGTCGGCGCAGTCACGTCGCGTACCGTCAGCGTCACACTGTCGGCTGTGGCTGTACATCCGTTGCCGTCCGTCACGCTCACACCTACATTGTATGTGGTGTCGCACGGGCTGGTCGGTATCGTGGCAGTCGCCTCGCTGGTGGTTGCATCGGTGGTCGCGTTGTCGGTCGTCACCGTCAATCCGCCTCCCCAGGTGTAGGTGTAGTCGGCTGCGGTTGCGGGATCCACGGTGGCTGTCAGCGTCTGGCTGCCAACGTATGGGCAGATGTCGCCTGTCACAGCGGCAATGCTTATCGCCGGCACGGCATGTACATGGATGGTCTTACTGTCCGTGCCTGTGCAGCTGTTCTCAAGGCTGGTGAGCGTCACACTTACGGTCTTGTCGCCGTCGTCTGCCCAGCGCACCACCACCACGTTCGTGTCGCTTACGCCGTCCGAAGCCAGCGGGCTGCTTGCAGCTCTCACTCCGCCGTCAATGTCCCAAACGTATGTGTATCCCGTCAGCGCCTGGACGCTTATCTCGATGCTGTCGTTCGTCTCCGAGGCAGTCACACAGACATCCTCTGGCAGGCTGAACACAGGCATCTCGCCTCCGTTCACATCCACATGCAGGTATGTCATACTGTCACAACCGTTGGCCGATGGGTAAGGTCCTATTATGGTGTCGGTAGTCGCCGTGAACAGCGTGTCTTCGTTGGCTGTAACCCAGTGGTAGCTGCCGCAACCCGACACGGTCAGATTCTTCGTGGTCAACGCGCTCAGCGTCACCTGGAAGGTTAGCGTCGAGTCGTCGCACGAGTTCTCGTCGTGGTGTGCCACAACTGTCACCGTGATGACGTCGTTCTCGTTGCCAGCCGTGGCAAATCCTATGTTTCCAGTAGTGGTGTTATAGGTCGGCGTGATGCCGTGGTCGGCAGTCACCTCCACCGAAGCGGCGTTGGTTGCAACCACCATCACAGAGTCTATGCTGCCGCCTATGCACTTGGTCTGGTTCAGGTCGCCCACGAGTTCAAGACCTACGTTGGGCTTCACCACCAGCTTCTGCACATGCAGCGTCGTGTCGCCGCATAGCGAGTCGGTCACAGTCAGTCTGTAGTAGTAGGTGCCAGCCGTGGTAGTCTCAGGCACGTAGGCGCTGTCGGTCGAAGCCGTGGTGTAGTTCGCGCTGTCAGTCGAGACCTCCCACACGAAGTCATACACTCCCGTGCCGCCTGTCACCGTGGCACCTATCTCAGTTGCCGTGGCATCCAGACACAGCGCGTCGTCGGCTATCGCCTCCGTCACCGCAAGCGGCTGGCGCACACCGACCACCGCAATAACCTGTTCTACAGGTCCGCACTCGCCTGTTACCTCCACCTTGTATGTGTAGGTGTTGGCCGCAGTTGTGGCGGGTGTATATACGGTGTCGGTAGCTCCATTTATCTCGGCATAGCTCGTGCCGCCGTCGGTCGAGACATACCACTGGTAGCTGTAAGTGCCGTTGCCACCGTGTGCTGTGAAACTCAGCGAGTCGGCTGTGTCGCCGAAGCAGTAAGTGGTGTCTTTCGAGTTCTCGGTTATGGTTATCGGGTCGAGCACATCCACATGGAACACCGCCGAGGTGCCTTCGCATCCGTTTCCGTCGGTCACTGTCACTGTGTAGTCTCCTTCGCTCGTGGCAAACAGTGTGTCGTAGGTGCTTCCGCCAGTCCACAGGTAGCTGTTGTAATCCACTGTGACGGTCAGCGTGTCGGTCTCACCGTCGCATATCGTGGTTTCTCCCGCTATCACAGGCACTGGCAGAGTGTCTATCGTAACTGTGATATTTGCCGTTCCTGTGCAGCCGTGCACATCTCTGACTTCCACACTGTACGGACCGCCTGCCGTTACAAACAGGGTGTCGCCGTGGCTTCCGTCTGACCACTCGTATTCGTCGTATGTCGCGGTCAGAGTCAGCGTGTCGGTGTCACCCTGACAGATGTGTGTTCTGCCGTTGATAGTGGGCGTCAGATTGCTGTTTATAACCACACTCAGGTTCGTGATACTGTCGCATCCGTTGGCGGCTGGGTACGGTCCTATTACGGTGTCTTTGCTCTCAGTGAACAGACGGTCCTCGTTGGCGGTCTGCCAGTGGAAGCTTCCGCACGCCTCTCTTGTGATATTGACCACTCTGGTCGAACTCAGCGTCACCTGGAAGGTCAGCGTCGAGTCGTCGCACGAATTCTCGTCGTGGTGTGCCACAACCGTCACCGTGATAACATCGTTCTCGTTACCCGCTGCCGTGAAGCCTATATTACCTGTGGTCTCGTTATATGTAGGTGTGATGCCCTGGTTGGCGCTCACATCCACCGAGGCGGCGTTGGTAGCAGTCACCGTCACCGAGTCGATGTCACTTCCCACACAGACCTGCTGATCCAAGTTGCCCGTGAGTTCAAGCCCCACCTTCGGCAACACCACAATCGTGTCTCTCTTGTGGCTTACGCAGTTGGTGGTATCATTCGTAATTGTGAAGTCGAAGTAGTACGTTCCGGCTGTTGTGTATGTCACAGTCACCGTGCTATCGCTTGCCACAGCATTCGTTCCGTCTGCTGCCATATAGGCTATGCTGTAGGTGTAGTCGGTTCTGTTGCCAGATGTCTCGCTCACAGTCACCGCATTACCTGCACATACCGTGTCGTTCGGGTCTGCAACAAATATCGGCACCAGCGTGTCATGTACCACTATCTTCGCCTGTACATCAGCGCTGCAGTTGTGCTCGTCCGTAACCGTTACGGTGTAGGTCGTTTCGCCTGCAGCCGTTGTGGTAACAGTTGAATCCCGACGGTCAACTCCGTTGCCCCAGTCATAGTGGGCGAAGGTCTCGTTGACCGTAAGTGTGGCGTCGCTACCGACACACACCGTGTCGTTGTCCATTGTCGGCGTCGGCAGGTCATAGATGACCACATGCAGGTTCGTGATACTGTCGCAGCCTTCTGTTGAAATATAAGGTCCTATAACGGTATCTTTGTTCGCGGTGAACAGTCTGTCTTCGTTAGCCGTCAGCCAATGGAAACTCTCACAACCCTCACGAGTGAGATTTGCCACTGTCTGCGCGCTCAGCGTCACCTGGAAGGTCAGTGTCGAGTCGTCGCACGAATTCTCGTCATGATGTGCCGTCACTGTCACTGTGATGACATCGTTCTCGTTGCCAGCCGTGGTGAAGCCGATGTTGCCAGTGTTTGTGTTGTAGGTCGGAGTGATGCCGTGGTCGGCAGTCACATCCACCGAGGCGGCGTTGGTGGCGACCACCCTTACAGAGTCGATGTTGCCGCCGATGCACTTGGTCTGGTTCAGGTCGCCTACAAGTTCAAGACCTACGTTGGGCTTCACTATCAGCTTCTGCACATGCAGTGTCGTGTCACCGCACAGCGAGTCGGTCACAGTTAGTCTGTAGTAGTAGGTGCCAGCCGTATTAGTCTCGGGTATATAGATGCTGTCGGTGCCAGCTGTCGCGTATGCCGAGCTGTCGGTCGAGACCTCCCATAGGAAGTCATACACACCTGTTCCGCCCGTCACCGTGGCGGCTATCTCGCCCGCGGTGGCATCCAGACACAGCGCGTCGTCGGCTATTGCCTCAGATACTATGAACGGCTGGCGCACGCCGACCACCGCTATCTCCTGCTCCACAGGTCCGCATTCTCCAGTCACTTCCACCTTGTACGAGTAGGTGCCTGCCGCAGTTGTTGCGGGGGTATATACAGAGTCGGTGGCTCCCGTTAGCTCAACATAGCTGCCGCCGTTGGTCGAGACATACCACTGGTAGCTGTAGGTGCCGTTGCCGCCGTGTGCGGTGAAGCTCAGCGAGTCGGCGGTCGCACCGAAACAGTAGGTGGTGTCTTTCGAGTTCTCGGTTATGGTTATCGGGTCGAGCACATCCACATGGAACACCGCCGAGGTGTCACTACATCCGTTGGCGTCTGTGCCTACCACCGTGTAGTCGCCCGCTGCGGTGACAAACAGCGTGTCGTAGGTACTGCTCTGTCCTATCCATTCGTAGCCGGCGAAGTCAACAGTTGTGGTCAGAGTGTCTGTCTCACCGTCGCATATTGTGCTACGTCCAGCTATAATCGGGATGGTCACGGCGTTTACATGCACCCGCGTGGTGTCGTATGCCAGGCAGTGTGTTATTTTGTCTTCTGCTATTACCGTCACCTCGTAGTCACCATCTGCATCGTAACTCAGCGTCACGCTGTTAACGTTCGTAGCGCTGCTCGGCGTTGCGCCTGTAGCAGTCCAGGTGAAGTCATAGTCGTCAGTCGAGAGACTCGATGTAATAGTCACGCTATTGTTCGTACCAGATGAACTGGCGCACAGCGTCGCCGTGGCGGGCAGTCCGGCATCGCCGGGCTCGTTCACCGTGATTGTGATGATGCTGCTCTTCTGGTCGCAGGTCACGTTCTCCTCGTGGCTGTTGCCATACACCGTGTCTTTATATGTGGCCGTGGGTGTACCGGTAATAATGGCGGTGCTGTCGTTGAAGGTCAGGTTTAGTGTCAATCCTGCAGGCACATTCAGGCTATCCACCGAGCAGTGGTAGTGAATAATTTTCACGGTGTCCATCTCCTTGCCGAGGCAGAGAGTCTGTTCCCCGTTGATTACTCTCAGGCTTACAGTGTCTTTAACCACTATCTTCGCAATTGCATCAGCGCTGCAGTTGTGCTCGTCCGTAACCGTGACTATGTAGGTTGTTTCTCCTGCATCCGTTGTTGTAACGGTCGAATCGCGGCGATCTACTCCGTTGCCCCAGTCGTAATGCGCGTATGTCTGGTTCACCGCAAGCGTTGCCTCGCTGCCAACACAAACTGTGTCGTTGTCCATCGTTGGTGTCGGCAGGTCATAGATAACCACATGCAGGTAAAACGAGCTGTCGCAGCCACTAACGCTTGTGTATGGGCCAAATATTCTGTCGTGAGGTCCTGTCACATCGAAAGTCTCGTCCTCCGATGGGTTGGCAGCTGATGTCCAGGTATAACTACCGCAGCCAGTCACAGTGTCGTAAACTTTCGTACCGTTGGTGATGGTAATGGTACATGTTATTACCTTGTCTCCGCAGTTATCTGCATTGTCAGCTATAATACTGAAGGTGTATATATCGCCAATCGTCGCCCCAGTGATGGAACCTGTGATAGTGTCTTTGCCGTTGCCATGCGTGGTTATATCGAGTCCTGGAGGCAGTGTGCCTGACACACTGTTGTATTCGTAGTCAAGCGTTGCGTTGGAGTACTCGATAGCTATGGGAGCGATATTGCCACCTACGCAGATGGATGCTTGAATAGTGTTCGTGGCACTTAGTGACGCCGTATCTATTACGTTTACAGTGATGGATTCGACGGTCTTACATCCATTTGCATCATACGCCGTATCGGTGTAAGTCATGACACCTGGGCTCGTTGGCATAACGCTGATGTTGTTGGTATTTGTGGTTCCCGGCATACCGTTGTTAGCCGATTCCGAAGTCCACTGATATGTGGCGTCACCGCTGCAAACCGTAGCGGTAGAACGCAGGTTGGCAGTACCGCCAAGACATATAGTGGTGTCAGGCGACATGGTCAGCTCCACTTTGTTGGTTCCGCTCACCTTAATCGTGTCGTATGTTTTGTTGTCGCAGGCATCTGCTATCACATACATCCTGCGTACTGTCCAGTCGCATACATTTACAGTTGTATCTTGAGTGTATGTGACGGTGACTGTGTTGCAATCTTCAAAGAGGTCAGCCGCTGCCGATTCAGAAAGGAACACCGAAAGGTCGGAAGATGCAACGCAGACATTCTGTCCAGTTACATCGTCAGGCCAAGTGCCAGGAGTTTTAAGCGTCGGAGCCTGCTCGTCTTTTATCTGCTGAATATGCCACACATTCTTCGTGTTGCCGCAAGAGTCAGCTACGGTGTATTTAATTATTACGCTGTCAGTACATGGGTCGGTGTGTCTAACTGTGCGCTCTACACCCTGCAACGTAAAGTTCACTTTGGTGCAGTTATCCTCTATACCGAATCCAAGAGCATTGACTGTAGCGAAGTCGTTTCTAACCAGTATGCTGTCGGTTTCTATGCATTGACCAGCACTGGCAATGATGGTGTCGTGCTCCGCTGTTGGCGGTGTAACATCCTGTATCGGTTGTGCATGATAGAATGTAGCTTCGTTATTGCAAGAATCTGCGACCACATACTTTATCACTACGGTGTCGGCGCAGTTCTCTCCGGTCTTGAGTACGTTGCTTGTGCTCTTGAGTTGGAAGTTGACCTTGGTGCAGTTGTCATCAATGTCAAACAAAGTCACCACATCAGCTATTGTACTCAAAGTTGTGATACTGTCCTTCAGACACTCGGTCCCCGTCACCCAGAGGGTATCGTGCGACATGGCTGCGTTGTGTGCTACAGGAGCATCGGTGTCCTGTATCTTCTGCACATGCCACACATCCTTGGTGTTGCCGCAAGAGTCGGCAATGGTGTACTTGATTATGATGCTGTCGTTGCACATGTCGTTGTGCTTGACCGTGCGTGTTACACCTTCCAGAGTGAAGTTCACCTTTGTGCAGTTGTCCTCAATGCCGTAGCCGAGGACGTTAACAGCCGCAAAGTTGTCAAGCACCGTTATGCTGTCGCCGAGACACTGCTTGGCATCGGCAACGACGGTGTCATGCGCTGAAGTCGGCGGCGTGTCATCCTTAATCCTCTGCACATGCCACACCTCTTTCGTGTTTCCGCAGGAGTCGGCGATGGTGTATTTGATAATGATGCTGTCGTTGCACCTGTCGTTGTGCTTAACCGTGCGTGTCACACCTTCAATAGTGAAGTTCACCTTTGTGCAGTTGTCCTCAATGCCGTAGCCGAGGGCGTTAACAGCCGCAAAGTTGTCAAGCACCGTTATGCTGTCGCTGATACACTGCTTGTCGGCAGCAGTGATGATAGTTTGGGTGGCTGTCGGCGGCGTGTCATCCTTGATTCTCTGCACATGCCATACATCCTTGGTGTTGCCGCAAGAGTCGGCGATGGTGTATTTGATGATGATGCTGTCATTGCACATGTCGTTGTGCTTGACCGTGCGTGTCACACCTTCAATAGTGAAGTTCACCTTTGTGCAGTTGTCCTCAATGCCGTAGCCGAGGGCGTTAACAGCCGCAAAGTTGTCAAGCACCGTTATGCTGTCGCTGATACACTGCTTGTCGGCAGCAGTGATGATAGTTTGGGTGGCTGTCGGCGGCGTGTCATCCTTGATTCTCTGCACATGCCATACATCCTTGGTGTTGCCGCAAGAGTCGGCGATG